>CAJQHZ010000017.1 GCA_905478295.1 uncultured Flavobacteriales bacterium
TTCTTGGGTATTCAATATGTAGCACAAGCAGGTTGGTCTGCCGGTTTGTTGCGTGTTATGGAAGCGCAGGCATTCGCGATTGTCATCCCATTAATCTTCATCTTGGTTATTTCCTTTTTAGGTTTTGGACACATACATCACATGTTCCACTGGATGGTAGAAGGTATTGATGTAGTAGGACACCCGAATTACGATCCAATTATTGCTGAAAAGACAGGCTTCTTAAGCCCATTGTTCTTTAGCATTCGTGCAATAATCTACATGGTAGGTTGGATTTGGGCAGCAAAGATGCTTCGTAAAAATTCTTTATTGTCGGATACTGGAGATGGTGTCGCGATGTGGAAGAAGAATCGTGGTGTAGCTGCAGCATTTACAGTATTCTATGCGGTGACGTCTTCGACTTCAGCATGGGATTTTATTATGAGTATTGATACGCACTGGTTCTCTACACTGTTCGGTTGGTACACTTTCGCAGGTATGTTTGTTAGCTCTTTCGCAGCGTTGATCCTTATCACGCTTTACCTAAAGGGTAAGGGGCATATGGAATGGGTAAATGAGAATCACCTTCACGATCTAGGTAAATTTATGTTTGCATTCTCTGTGTTCTGGACCTACCTATGGTTCTCACAGTTTATGTTGATATGGTATGCTGATATCCCAGAAGAAGTCACGTACTACATGCAGCGTTTTGACCAGTATAAAGTGCCGTTCTTCGTGATGTTAGTATTGAACTTTCTCCTACCTGTTTTGGCAGTGTTGAGCCGTCCGGCGAAGCGCGTTCCTGGAACCGTGATAATGGCAGCCTTCTTCGTACTCGTGGGACACTATATGGATCACTATGTGATGATCATGCCGGGTACAGTAGGTGATCATTATGGATTTGGTTTACTAGAATTGGGCGCCATTTTATTCTTTGCAGGAATGTTCATTTACGTTGTATTGAGCAGCCTAGCGAAGGCACCGTTATTGCACAAGAATCACCCAATGATTACGGAGTCAAAGCACTTCCAACAATAATTCGAAAAAGAGACTTAGATAATGAATACAGTTTCAATCATCGTATTAATCGTACTCGCGATCCTGACTATTGTTCAGGTTATGCGCATCTCTGAGATTTCTTCATCCATCCAAGGGGGTAAGGACAATCAGGTAAGCGAAAAAGACAATGACACACAAGGTAAGTTGCTTCTTCTCGTAGGAATGGGTTTCGTTATCAGTGTACTTGTAATGTACTGGGCTTGGGGCTACCACAGCTTACCAGCGCCTTCATCGGAGCATGGTGCTGAAATAGACAGCTTATGGAACCTCAGTATGTTGATCATCAACGTTGTGTTCTTCATAGTGCAGCCTATTCTTTTCTACTTCGGATACAAATACAGAGGTAAGAAAGGCACGAAGGCGGTATACTACGAGCACAATAACAAATTAGAGTTGTTCTGGACCATGGTTCCTGCATTGGCTTTAGCCGTATTGATCATTTGGGGTCTGAACGTTTGGAGCGGCTTAATGATGCCAGAAAACGAAGAGGAGCCTATCGTGATCGAGCTTTATGCGCAACAGTTTAACTGGACAGCGCGTTACAGCGGTGGCGATAACCAATTGGGTTATGCTACTGTGCATGAGATTGGTGGAGCAAATATAGTAGGGGTTGATATGGAAGATATTTACTCTTCTGATGATATCGTTACAAAGTCGTTGCACCTTCCAGTGGGTAAGCCGATAAAATTTGAATTCCGTGCTCAGGATGTCATTCATTCGGCCTATTTCCCACACTTCCGAGCACAAATGAATTGTGTGCCCGGTTCAAAGACATATTTCCAGTTTACGCCTACCGTCACAACCGCCGAAATTCGTCAGAACAAAGACGTAAAAAATCATGTTGAAGAGGTCAATGGCATTCGTGCTGCAAAGGGAGAAGACCTTTGGGAGTTCGACTATGTTTTGTTATGTAACAAAATCTGTGGAGCGGCGCACTACAATATGCAGATGGAAATCATCGTTGAAACCGAAGAGGAATACAACGCATGGTTAAAGGAACAAAAAACGGTCGCTGAGACTTTGTAATTAAGACGTTATTAAAAAAGTTATGTCAAATACTTCGACAAAAAACGAGCACTTTCAGGATCATTTGATGGAACACCATCACAAAGAGAACTTCTTTACGAAGTATATCTTTACCATGGATCACAAAATGATTGGTAAGCAATTTTTGATTACCGGTATGTTTATGGGTATTGTGGGTGTGATGATGTCAATGCTCTTTCGTTTAGAGCTTGCATATCCTGAGCAAAGTTTCCCAATTCTTGAATTCTTTTTAGGAAAGTGGGCACCGGATGGAGTTATGGACCCTAATATGTATCTGGCTCTTGTAACCATTCACGGTACCATCATGGTATTCTTCGTATTGACTGCGGGTCTTTCGGGTACGTTCTCGAATCTACTGATTCCATTGCAGATTGGTGCACGCGATATGGCATCTGGTTTTTTGAATGCATTATCCTACTGGTTCTTTTTCTTGAGTTCTGTAGTAATGATTGCATCATTATTTGTTGAGTCAGGTCCTGCATCAGGTGGATGGACGGTATATCCGCCACTTTCAGCATTACCACAAGCAATGCCTGGGTCAGGAGCAGGTATGACTCTTTGGCTTATCTCAATGACCCTATTTATTGTAGGTTCACTGCTTGGCTCATTGAACTACATCGTCACTGTAGTTAACATGCGTACTAAAGGAATGAGCATGACGCGTCTTCCGTTGACTATTTGGGCATTCTTTGTAACTGCAATTCTAGGAGTCCTTTCATTCCCTGTTTTGTTGAGCGCTGCATTGCTGCTCATGCTCGACCGTCTTTTAGGTACGTCGTTCTACCTTAGCGATATCTTTATTGGTGGTGAAGTTTTAAGCTACAGCGGTGGATCGCCTGTATTGTACCAGCACTTGTTTTGGTTCTTAGGTCACCCTGAAGTATACATTATCTTATTACCTGCTTTAGGTATTTCTTCTGAAGTGATTGCGACCAATTCGCGTAAGCCAATCTTCGGTTACCGCGCGATGGTAGGTTCTATCCTTGCTATTGCATTCTTAAGTTTTATCGTTTGGGGTCACCACATGTTCGTAACCGGAATGAACCCATTCTTAGGTTCGGTCTTTACGTTTACGACATTATTGATTGCCATTCCGTCAGCCGTAAAAGCCTTCAACTACATTACAACATTGTGGAAAGGAAACATACAGTACACTCCTGCGATGTTGTTCTCTATCGGTTTGGTAAGTACGTTCGTTACCGGTGGTTTGACTGGTGTTATTCTCGGTGATTCAGCTTTGGATATCAACGTTCACGATACTTATTTTGTAGTAGCGCACTTCCACATCGTTATGGGACTTAGTGCTATTTTTGGAATGTTTGCTGGAGTTTACCACTGGTTCCCTAAGATGTACGGGCGTATGATGAATAAATCTATGGGCTATGCGCACTTCTGGTTGACTTTTATTACTGCCTATGGTGTGTTCTTTCCAATGCACTTCTTAGGGATGGCAGGTTTGCCTCGTCGTTATTACAGCAACACCGCATTCCCAATGTTCGATAATTTGGCGGATATCAATGTATTGATTACCTATTTCGCAATCATTGGAGGTATCGCTCAATTGATCTTTATTTTCAATTTCTTCTACAGTATTTGGAGAGGTCCTAAGGCATCGCAAAATCCATGGAGAGCAAATTCACTAGAGTGGACGACTCCTGTCGAGCACCTACACGGTAACTGGCCAGGAGATATTCCTGTGGTTCATCGTTGGGCCTACGATTACTCTAAGCCGGGTTACGATGAAGATTTCGTACCTCAGAATGTGCCGTTGGCAGAAGGCGAGGAGAGCGGTCATTAGACTCGAAACGCTTTTTTAAAAATTCAAATCCCCTTGCCTTTAGGTAAGGGGATTTTTTGTGGTATTTTGTACAACCTATGAACGAGCATCTAGACCCCACGGGGGAAAATTTTTCAAATACGGAGCGTGAAATAGAACGCAAGCTTCGCCCATTATCCTTTGATGATTTCACGGGGCAGGCACCCGTATTGGAAAATCTTAAAATCTTTGTGGAGGCGGCTAAAATGCGCGATGAGGCTATGGATCATGTTTTACTTCATGGACCTCCTGGATTAGGAAAAACTACCCTCAGTCATATTCTAGCCAATGAGCTGGGAGTGGGAATAAAAATCACTTCAGGCCCGGTTTTAGATAAGCCGTCGGATTTAGCGGGTCTTCTAACGAACCTTCAAGAGAACGACGTCTTATTTATTGATGAAATCCACCGTCTTTCGCCTGTAATAGAGGAATACCTCTATAGTGCCATGGAGGATTTTAAGATAGATATTATGATTGACTCCGGGCCCAGCGCTCGAAGTGTTCAAATTGCATTAAACCCATTTACTCTTGTCGGCGCAACCACGCGTTCAGGATTGCTAACCGCACCGTTACGCGCCCGATTTGGCATAAACTCTCGATTAGAATATTACGATGTTGAATTACTCAGTACCATAGTCGATCGCAGTGCTGAAATACTGAATGTATCGACCGAATATGAAGCATCAATTCGAATCGCAAGTCGCTCAAGAGGTACGCCGCGTATTGCAAATGCGTTATTACGACGTGTACGCGATTTTGCTATGGTCAAAGGAAATGGATCCATCGATGTTGCCATTGCAGAATACGGATTAAATGCATTGAATGTAGACAGCCGCGGTTTAGATGAAATGGATAATAAAATCATTTCCGTACTCATTGATAATTTCGCTGGCGGTCCTGTAGGCCTTAGTACATTAAGTACTGCTATCGGTGAGCAAGCGGAAACCATTGAGGAAGTTTACGAGCCCTATTTGATTAAGGAAGGTTTTATTCTTCGTACGCCTAGAGGACGTATGGTTACAGAAAAGGCCTATCAACATTTGGGTAAGGCGCGTAAAGATTCAGGCGCAAGCGGGTCATTGTTTTAATGTCACCCGAGGCGGCTTCAAGGATTATAAAACGACTTGCAAACGAGCAGGGATTTTTCGCTTGTGGTATAGCCAAAGCAGATTTCCTTGAGGAAGAAGCCACGGGATTAGAACGTTGGTTGAACGCCGGATATCATGGCGAAATGTCATGGATGGAAAATCACTTTGATGCGCGTTTAGATCCACGAAAGTTGATGCCAGGGGCAAAATCCGTGGTTAGTGTTCTTCTAAATTATTATCCAGAACAAGAACAGGAAGCCGGAACTCCGAAAATTTCAAAGTATGCGTACGGTCGCGACTACCACAAGGTAATTCGTGGAAAGCTCAAGCGTATGCTGGAAGGTGTGCGTGCAGAAATAGGTGAAGTCGAAGGCAGAGGATTCGTGGATAGTGCCCCGGTAATGGACCGTGCTTGGGCGCGCAGAAGTGGTTTGGGTTGGATAGGTAAGCACAGTTTATTGTTGAGTAAGAAGGAGGGAAGTTTCTTTTTTATTGGAGAGCTAATACTTGATCTAGAATTGTCTCCTGATGGACCCAGTACGGACCATTGCGGGACTTGCACGGCGTGTATAGATGCGTGCCCTACGCAAGCGATAGTAGCACCAACGGTAGTGGATAGTAATAAGTGTATCAGCTATCTAACCATTGAGTATAAGAAGGCCTTGCCCAATGCGTATCAAGAGAAGATGGAGGAGTGGGTATACGGTTGCGATGTTTGTCAGGATGTATGTCCCTGGAATCGGTTCTCGAAACCTACATCTGAACCGGATTTCAAAATAAGAGACGCTGTTGCGACTAAAGGTTGGGAGGAATGGGAAGAGGTCACCCACGAACTGTGGGATGAAATCATGAAAGGTTCTGCCATCCGAAGAACGGGCTACGAAGGATTTAAACGCAATCTTAAATTTGCGAAGAAATCTTAGTTTACGGGAATTTCAATCACTTGAAGGATGCGGTAATTGGTAGGATTGAATACGTAAACGACAACGGCTGCATTAGATTGGACCCAATCTGAATTCCATGCAATAGTATAGTTACCGGATAAAGTATCACCAGGAAGCATGGGGCTCGTGCCAAAACTTTCTCCCCAAGTATCGGTCACATAATCGCGCAAAACGTTCATGTGCACATAATTCGAGTCACGGGTGTCATCTGGCATAAGCTGCGGGCTTACGATATTACTCTCCTTGATAAGAACAGCAATGTTCAGATCATGGAGGAGTCCCATTTGAGGAAATCCTTTGGCACTAACTTCGAGGTTACCACTATTCACACTGGCTGAAGCCTCAAGCGCGATGTTCAATGTCGAGTCAATCGCTTCTGAACTCAATGTAGGCCAGTTAGTGTACGCGGACCAGTGTCCATTCCCGGATGCGGTCCAATTCTCACGATTCACCATACCTACAGGAAGAAAATTGGTTCCAAAAAAATTCTGGATGGCTTTTCCTTCAGGTGTAGTAAAGTCAGCAGGGTAATCTGTATTCGTATTGGTGAAGTTTCCTGGTCCCGCGTGTATTGCTAGTCCAATGATTCTCGAACCATAGGCATCTACTAACGCTTCGATAGCTTTTGAGGCTTTGGGACAATTCTTACAACGGTGGCCCGTAAAATCTTCGATGAGCACATTGCGTTGCTGCAGGGTACTGGTCGTATCCTGAACGTTCCCTTTGAACGGTTGGTCAATAACATCGCACGAAGGCGTCATGAAGAGCAAAGTGAAAATACCAAGTGAAAGTAGGAGTTGCTTCATGTCTTAGAAACTTGTAGTTAAGGAGAAACTCACACCATTCGAGGGTGGAACGACACGACACACCCCTCCTACACAGAAGATTCCGCGCTGTTGGCGTCCGTAGGAAAGTTGGAATCGGCTCGTACCTTCGGTGTAGACCACACTTGCTAACGGATAGTGGAGCTTTTGATCAGGATCTGGGTTGCCATAATTGTAGATGTCTTGAACGCTAAAAAACCAATGCGGTGCTATGCTGTATTCAATCAGCGCCATGGCCATACTGCCTCGATCGTCTTGTGTGGAGAGCAACTGGAATTCATTGCGCAGGTAGTGTTTCGATTTCACCTTGAATAAGGTTTCTAAAACGATCACATCTGCATCCATAGTTTTGATGTTTTCCGGGTTTGAAAGCATGGGTTCGTCGCCCAATCCATCCTCAAGCACACTGCGGTTGTAGTGCAAGTTTAAATAGGTGAGGTTGTACTTGAAAGAGCTATTGACTTTCTTACTGATTTTGAAGTTTAAGTCGTGAAAATAGGGAATGGTTCCGCGCTCCATGGGATCACTGTAGTAGCCTTGTAAAGTTCGAAGAGTATCATTTGAAGTTGCCACGTAGTCTTTGTCAATGCTTTGAACGGCGCTGTAATTAATGCTTACAAGCATCCCATATTTTCCGCCGAGTTTAGATTTGCGTTTGAATCTATAATTGGCTTCCAATTGGATGCCTTCTTCGCCATTAATTTGCGTCGCATACTGGTACAATGCTGGCAAAGCATAGGTATGAACCTCGGTTGTCGGGCTTAGGTAGTTTACCAACATGTCGATGGTACTTCCATTTCGGTCGCTTCTAAAACTCATGTTATCTATGCGCTTCATACCGGCAATCACCCCAAGTCCATTTTTACTGTAACTAAGATTGGCTATAAAACCGTTACCATCTTTATAGATGTAACCATTATCGGCACTAGGATCGTTGGCTTTATAGGCGAATTCGGTATTTAAAACCCACGGACCCTTCATTAATTGGGAACGAACACCTCCAGCAGCAACATTTTCGGGTAAAACTAAAAATGGATCGTTTGCGCGTTGGTATTTACTCATGTAGCTGGCTCCGATGGTCCAACGAAGACCCAGCGAGTCGAGCACATGCCAACGTTCGCTTAAGTTAATTTCAGCATCTACACCTCTTAAAAGACCTGGGCTTTTTTCAAAATAGAAACGTTGCCTTCCCAGCACCCCCTTAAGGTAAACACCTTTCGCAAGATTCGCTTTAACGCGCACACCGTCCATTGCATTATCATAGCCTAATCCTCGCTCCTCGTAGGAGCGGAAGACCATGCCAGATCCGAACTGCTCGTAAAAACTTCCTACAGTGACATCGAGATTGTCTTGTTTGAATTGTAAGTAGCGATAAGTAATGCCTTCGCCGCGATATCCCTCTGGGAAACCGAGCATCACATTCTGATAATTTTCATAACGTAATCCTCCGGAAAAGTCGCCGTCTGTGTAAACGAAATTTGCATATCCCTGCCC
>CAJQHZ010000018.1 GCA_905478295.1 uncultured Flavobacteriales bacterium
CATCAACTCCATCAGTTGATACGAGTTCTTTCCCACCAGGGTAATAGCCAGTGATCGCGCGATCATATTTCTTGGGTATTACGTTGAAATTTGCTGACATGATTTTAGTTAAAATTTCAGAATATTTGGCACCCCATGCATTATTGTTACCACGACCAGTATATGGGCCTACTTTATCAATTGATGGATGAAATGGCTTAACACATTCTGCTGGCCCACCCTCATCTTCAATCTGTTTAAGTGCATATTGGTATGGGTCCCAACCCATCTGGCGTACAATTGCTCCTTGATCACGGATCAACCATTCATCATTGATTTGATTATTTATTGCATGACAATCTGCTACTATCCGATATTTTATAACCTTTCCTGTTGCTTTTCCGTATACACCATCACCAAGATGAGTGGCTGTTGACAAAATTCGATGTGACGATAACATTCCGTCTTCTGGAGTCCCAGACCAGATAACGTCTTCACCCAGCAGACGTCGATCTGGGAATTCGGCGAGAGTTGCCATGGTCGCACCAATTACGTTCGCATTACCAATAACAAGAGATCCTGGAGATCTTACAATAATATCATTAGAATAATATGCATGTAGTGTCCCTATTCCACGGTCTTCCCAAATCTCTTTAGTAATCCCTAGTATATAGTCAGGGAAATTAGAAAAACGGTTTGAAAAACCTTTCATATGCTCCATCCTTTCGGAACTTTTGCTGATCCTCGAATAATTAATGGACTAGGTATTTTTATATGTTTTGAGGTAACTTTAGGATCACGAATTTTTTCTAACATTAAACGCACAGTTTGGTCTACCATCAAATTTGATCTCTGCCGTAGAGTCGTTAAGTTGTAAGCGGCCCATGATGCTGGTGGAACATCATCATACCCAATAACACTTACATCATTTGGAATACTTAGGGCTAGCTCTGAACGTAGAACATCCATCACAGAGAACGCCATATGATCGGTCGCTACAAATATTGCATCTGGCTTTGCCGGTCCAACAAACATTTCACGAGTAACTCGTTTAGCAGTGTCTGTTGAAAAGTTACCTAAGGCATGTGAAAAGAGACTTATGCCTGCCTTTTTTAAACCAGCACGAAAACCGGCTTCTCGATCACGTTGAGTGGAAGCTCCTGCCCAACCACCGATATAGGAAATACGTTCGTGTTTTGCTTCGCACAAAAACCTTGCCGCAGTCTCCCCACCTAGAAAATTATCTGATGTTACGGCACTATGAGAAACTCTGTCTTGAGTACGGTTAAATAACACAACAGGGACACCTGCCATCTCACAACGCGCGGTTATATCATTTGAAATACCAACACTTGCAGTTATAATCCCATCAACTTGGTAGTCGAGAAGTTCTTCAATTACTTGTTCTGTGGATTGATCATCATTTGATGCCATGAAAACTAGGACATGATAACCTTGCGCTTTGAGAGAGTTAGATAATTTTTCCAGGGCTGCTGGATAGAAATAATTGTCCAGATAAGCAACAACAAGCCCGATTATGCGACTTTTCCCAGTGATCAGAGAACGCGCAAGAACATTTGGCCGATAGCCCAACTCTTGGGCAGCTTCTCGAACTTTTAAGACAGTTTTATTGCTTGCTGAGGCACCAGGAGTAAAAACTCTACTCACAGCTGACTGGCTTACACCGGCGCGTTTTGCGACTTTTAGAGCTGTAACTTTATTCATTGATCTGTAGTACTGTCATGATGCTACCTCACTCATGATTGGAATAGAGCCAGTTGCTCGTGCTTTATTAAAAGTCCGCATTCTTCCAAGGACATCTACTCCCAATTGCCGATATACATCTAATAAATCTACCAATACCCAGTTCTCACGAATTTGACCGCGCTCAATACGCCAAAAATCTAGACTTCGCAGTGTTATCATACGGCCACTCGGTGCGATACCCATCCATCCATCGTGACTAAGGGTTTGCTTCATATTCGGCCAACCAGTAACAGCTACATAAGGCCCATCTGCAAAAAAATGATAGGTTAACTCATCTCGGAAACTACCACGATCTGGCATGCCCATAAGAAATGGTATTTGATGCCAATGGCGAAAACCTGAAATGCCACGGCCGGTTCCAATTCCAGCGGGTCCATACCAGTTCATTTTTGGATGCCAATAGCGAGGCATTTCCATTGCTTCCTGAGGTTCTTCAGGATGCTTACTCATAGCTGTTAGCATGTCAATCACAAGTGTTTTAGACTTAGTTGATACATCGTGTTGATAATCCCCTGTCTGCAACCCATCACATGTTGCAGGCCCTGGTATTAAGCCTTCTCGACCAAGACTTGGGGCCATTGGCCAAGCACCTGCTTGCATCATCAGCTCAGGGATATCCCAAATTGCCTGTATTTCAATAATTTTTTCATTTTTAATTTTGTAATACTCGTGGAACCTCATATGGGCTAAATGGCCTGTGGGTTGAATGTCAAGGAAAGGCTTAACGAAAGTTCCAATATAAGTACCTGCAATCCCAACCCAATCATCCTCATGATCATCAGTTCCTGCCATTATGATCCAAGGTCGTTTTTCAACATCTGGTAATGAAAAGTGCAATTTCGCTAGAACGGATTCATAATATTGATCACCTGGCATATCTCCAAATGGATGACACATATGGACAACCATATCTTTTGCCATGATGGCATTTAGCTCTTTGCGTACACCTTCCTCTGACCAGTTATACATTGCAGCGTTCAATCCTGCAGTAAGGGTCCGAAGGTCGGATAAATCCGTCATTTGATAGTTTCCTTATGAGGTGCTGACCCACCATATGGAATATTTACGCCACCATAGCGACGCACCCGCAGATTACATTGTTCTGCATGCCCCACAAATCCTTCTAGAAGGCATAACCGAGAGCCATAAGCTCCAATTTCAGCAGCGGCCTTATCAGTCGTAATTTTCTGGTAACTATGGGTTTTGAGAAATTTCCCTACCCAGAGTCCACCAGTATATCGTCCAGCCTTTTTTGTTGGCAACGTATGGTTTGTGCCGATAACTTTATCACCATTGGAAACATTCGTCCGTGCACCTAGAAATAATGCCCCGTAACAAGTCATGTGCTCTAAAAACCAATCATCCCGATCAGTCATTACTTGGACGTGCTCTGACGCGATATCATCAGCAATCCTTAGCATTTCTTCATAGGTATCACAGAGGATCACTTCGCCATAATCCTCCCAAGATTTTCCGGCAGTGTCAGCTGTAGGGATAATTTTTAAAAGGCGATTAATTTCCACGATAGTAGCATTTGCCAATTTCTCTGAGTTGGTAACTAGTACGGCAGGTGAGTTGTAGCCATGTTCTGCTTGCCCCAGAAGATCAGTAGCACATAGTTCAGCATCAACCGTATCATCAGCAATTACCATAGTTTCTGTTGGGCCAGCGAATAAATCAATGCCAACGCGACCAAATAATTGACGTTTTGCCTCAGCCACAAAAGCATTACCAGGACCGACGAGCATGTGTACAGGTTCAATTGTTTCAGTCCCAATTGCCATTGCACCAACAGCTTGAATGCCACCCATTACATAAATTTCATGCGCACCCCCAAGATGCATTGCAGTTATAGCTGCAGGGTTTGGTTTGCCGTTGAAAGGAGGAGTGCAAGCAATAATCCTCGGTACACCTGCAACAGAAGCTGTTAATACAGACATATGCGCTGAAGCAACCATTGGGAATTTTCCGCCTGGCACATAACAACCAACTGATTGTACGGGAATATTTTTATGACCCAAAATAACACCTGGCAGCGTTTCGATTTCAATATCTAGCATACTTTCTCGTTGGGCTTGCGCAAAGTTTCGTACCTGCTCTTGTGCAAATTTTATATCAGCTAGCTCTCGGTCAGAAAGTGTTGCCATAAGATCTAAAATTTCTTGATTGGTAAGTTTAAAGTTTTGAGGGTTATAACTGTCAAATTTGACAGAAAGATCCCGCACCGCTCTGTCACCTCGTGTTTCTATATCTAATAATATCTCTTCAACAATAGATTTTGTCTTGGCATCATCTTGTGCACGTTCTTCGTCTGGTTTTCCACGCTTCAAGTAGGTTATAGCCATTACTCTCTCCTAATTTTAGATGATATTTTTTCTTTTGAGTCAAACGCTTCCCAGCCGTGACCATTGAAGACATCTACGCCGAGTTGCATGAGTACATGGGGAAAATCCACCATTACCCAATTATCAATAATTTTTCCATTTTCTACTTTCCAAAAATCCATGTATCGGATTTGAATTTTTTTATTGGTAGGTTTTACACCCATAAAAACACCACTATGAATAGCTTCTTGTCTTCCAAAAGCGGCGGCCCATTCACCCATATAGAGCCGTGCCTCATCAATACAAACTTTTTCTGAAAACGCTGCTTGAAATGGCTTTTGCCAGTTGTCCTGAAATGCCCGTATTCCATCTTTTGTGCCACAACCCGTGTTACCCATCCAACGGAAACTTTCATTAAAAAACTCGCCAATATCAACAATTCGGTGATCATTCAGGCCGTCAACCATATTTTCGATTACCGCGCGTGTCTCCTCTGTTTTTGACATATCCGTATCTTTACTCAGATATGCTTGCTCTGGTCTTGCTCCACTCATCCTTTTACTGCTCCTGCTGTAAGACCGCTTACAATCTGACGTTGAAAAAACATTACTAAAATAAATAATGGTGCAGTTGCAGAGACTACTGCCGCGACAGCGAACATAACATTACCTTCAACTTGTGTGGTGCCTAAAAAGCTAGCAATTTTTGGAACCATTGTTTGATTACTATTGTTCAACAATGTAGCTGTTACGGTGAAATCATTATAAGCAAGTAAAAATGAAAAGAGCCCTGTAGTAATTACACCTGGCCACATTACTGGCACGATAACGCGTCTAAATGCTTGAAATCTAGTGCACCCATCAACCATTGCACTCTCATCTAGATCTTTAGGAATATTAAGAAAGAAACTATGCAACATCCATAATGTAAACGGTTGATTGATGGCAACCATAACGATTATGGCAGTTGGTAAATGCCCCCATAGGTTCCATTCGAAAAAAGGTAGTAAGTAACCTGATACTAACGTAATGTGTGGCATTGCTCGAAATACTAAGGCTAACATCAAAAGGTAGAACGCGTATTTCTTGCCTGAGCGGGCCAATGCATAGCCGCCCAGAGTCCCTAATGTGAGTGAAATTATGACTACTGAAACCACAACAATCATGGTATTTAATGCTGCTTGCCAAAAAGACTTAGTAATCCAAGCACCATGATAACCATCACCTGTAAAGGATGAACCAGTTTCGATTTGTGTGCGTAACCCACTTATTGCATATGCCCAGTCTGCCTTTGAGAAGAAGTCGCCTTGGACTTTAAAGGAGCCCCACATAGTCCACAAAAAGGGGAAACCGGCCAGTATAATCCAAAACAAAACAAAAACCCAAATTAGAGCAGTAAACGATTTTGAACGTCGGTGAATAAGCTCAGACATTAGACAGCTTTCCTATTAAAATCATTCCACGTTCTAATTAAAACTGGGATAAGTAAAACTGCGACGCCCAAGATTGTTAACACTGATGTAGCACCAGCAGACCCAAAGAACGTACCTTCTCCACCAGCTAGATCATTGTAAATAATCCATGAAAGGGAAGTTGCGCTAGCTTGAGCAGAGAATCCAACAATAGGTTCAAAAACCCTAAAATTATCCATTAATTGAATTAAAGAAATAAAAACTATAAGCGGCACTAGGTGTGGTAAAACGACATAGCGGGTGCGTTCCCAACGTGAAGCACCATCTATCATTGCTGCTTCAATTGTTTCGGACGGAACAGTTTGCAGGCCTGCGTAAAAGACAATGAAAGCAAAGGGCGCAGAGTGCCAAACACCGTAAATAATTAACATTATCCAAGTTAAAGCTGGTGAGGCTTTCAAAGATAAATTTGGATCATCAAGAAGCCACTGTAAGCTAGCTCCGAGAATACCTTTAGAGTCAATCATCCAAAATAAAATTAAAGATCCAATTAATGGTGTTACGATCATAGGTAAAAGTGAAACAAAAATAGTGGGACCCTTTAGTTTTTTTGGTAAACTATTCACACCAAGAGCGATAAAGAAACCGAGCAGTAGAACTAGAGGCGTTACTATAAACGTATAAGTGAGGGTAAAAGCGAGAGCACGATAAAAAGGTAAGTTGTAGACTTTACTAAAATAAATACTCCAATTAGCACTGTCATTCCAAGCAGACTTTAATTCAGTGACGGCAAGATGATTGCGGTTTGTGTATGTGCCAAAGCCGTTGAACTTCCCTAAAGGTTTCTCTTCCTTTAATTGTGAAGTTGCAGCAACATCAATTTGTACTTCGTCTTTACATCCAAAGGGCCCACAGCTTTTCACTTCCTTTAGTACTGCGCCGTGCTCAATATATAATGATTGAATGAACACGGAACCAATTGGTAGTGCAATAAAAAGCACCATCGCCACAAGTGACGGAAGAATAAACCAAAAGAAGGTACGGTTTTTCATTTTTAATGCCTATTAAAGATTCTTATTTAGGGAAGGGGTGTCCCCCCTTCCCATAGGTATCTTATTTTAAGAAACCTTTTTCTGTAGCTGCAGCAGTATATGCAGCCTCGACATCTGATAAAGCCTGTTCAGCACTTTCAGATCCCTGCAAGAAGTCTGAGATTTCAGAACCTAGTGCGGAGTGTAATGTACCCATGAATGGTAACATTGGATATGGTGCTGCTCCACCGGCTGCTGTGGCAGAAACACCAGCGGACGCTTTACTTGGTGTATAACCTTTGCCCAACCAAACAGCAGCAGCATTATTTGCTGCTATTACTTCAGGTGAAATACCATGCATTAAAGCTACAAATGTTGCCTCTGCATCCTCATCAGATATGTTTGCTGAAATAGATATACCATCCCACCAAAGAGTTGACGCTGGACGCGATTTTCCACCCCAGGTTGGTGCGCTAGAAAGAACAGTTGATGACTCTACAGCCTCACTTGAACCTTCACCATCCATCACTGCTCCACCACGGGAACCCCACATTGTAGCTAGTGCTAGATTACCTGCTTCCCATTCTGCTTGCGTAGCATTTGAGTCGAAGGTCATGAAATCTGGATGAGAGTATGCAACTAATGATTTTAGCATGTTTAGTGTTGCAACACCGTGTGCATTATTTACAGCAACTTCTGCAGTTCCGGGTTTAAAGAAATCACCGCCAGTACCCATGTACATATTGACAAATTCTTCTCCAAGGTTCCAACCAGCTTTTGTATTTAAAGCTACAGGATAATCCATTAAACCAGCAGATTTGATTGCTTTTGCTGCAGCTAGAACGTCTTCATAGGTTGCAGGAATACTGCTTACGCCTGCTTTTTCTAGGATGTCAGACCGGGAAAATAAATGCTGCGCGTTTGCCATAAATGCAACAGCCATAATTTTACCGTCTACTGTAACCATTTGGCTTGGGTTTAAGCCCCCACCATGCTTTGCAACTAAGTCATCCAAAGAACGTACTAGACCATCGTTCATAAGGGTTACTAATGTAGAGTTACTAGTAATTACTGAGGTATACTCAGCTGGGTTAGCTGTAAGAGCCGCTACCATAATATCTTTGTGATCTTTAGTGAGGTTTGTTTTTACCGTTACACCGTCGCCAGCACAAGTACTTGCTCCAGCTGTCACAGCTTGGATTGCTGGAAAGTCATTTGAAAGAACATTGACGTTACCAGAAGAAATTCCACACCCCGCCATTGCTGTATTACCCAGCATGATGAATGCTCCGGCTACCATTACTTTTTTTAGAAACATCTTTTTCTCCTTGTTATCATGAGAAATGACCAAAATGACCATTTCTCCGTTAATCCCCATTATGGGGGTCGTCTAAAGGGGATCAATCCCCAATTCGCGCACCTGTTTTGGTGTCAAACAAATGGCAAATCTCTTTGGGTACTGAAATGTGAACCATGTCACCAATTTTTACCCGATAATCTTTATGAGCCTTGATAGAAACAAGTTCATCATTAACACGTACTGTAATCATTGTGGCGTCACCTAATAATTCCATTGTGTAGACTGCGGCGTGGATATCACCGCCCTCAGTCACGGTGCTTGCATCTTCAGCACGGAATCCCAATTGAGCAGGCTGATTTTGAGCATTAAGCCCTTCGACTTTTAGGTCGCCGCCTGTAAAGGTATTATTAAATAAATCTCCACTCACTAAGTTCATGGCAGGTGCTCCAATGAAGCTTGCTACAAATGCGTTTGCTGGTCGATCATAAATTTCAGTTGGGCTACCAACCTGTTGCACAATCCCATCTTTCATAACCACTACGCGGTCGGCAAGGGTCATAGCTTCGATCTGATCATGGGTCACATATATTGTTGTGACTTTCAGTTCATGACTAAGATTTTTAATTTGAGCCCTTGTGGATACGCGAAGCTTAGCATCTAAATTTGAAAGAGGTTCATCCATTAAAAAGACGTTAGGTTCGCGAACGATAGCACGTGCAAGCGCAACACGTTGTCTTTGACCTCCTGAAAGTTCAGCAGGTTTTCTATGTAAAAAATCATCTAACTCAACCATAGCAGAAGCTCTCATTACACGTTCTTTATGTTCAGACTCAGGAATTTTTCTTACTTTTAGTGGAAATCGAATATTCTCATAAACATTCATATTTGGATAAAGGGCGTAAGATTGGAAAACCATTGAGACATTTCGATCTTTGGGGTCGAGATCATTTACTCGCACATTATCAATAATAATATCTCCACCAGATACCTCTTCAAGTCCAGCAATCATACGCATAGTGGTTGTCTTCCCACAACCAGACGGCCCTAAAAGTACAAGAAACTCTTCATCTGCAATTGTTAGGTTTAAGTTTTCTACTCCTACGAATGAACCCCATCGTTTAGATAAGTTTCGAAGTTTGATTTCAGCCATTGGTGGCACCTAAACAAAAATATTTCAAGATTGCATACGTTTGCAAAAAGACTACTATAAGGTCAAGCATTTACTGTTCTTTACATAAAAATGAGTTCATTTTGATTAAAAAATAGGTGTAATGTAGTAATTTATGGTAAAGGAAATGTTAATTGACAGACTTCAGAAACGAAAAACGCCTTGTTAGAAATTACTACGAAGCACTTGATTCTTCCGAAATTGATAAAATCACAGATGTTTTAGTTGAGTTTTCTGCGCAAAATTATACATGGCGTGCTTTTCACCCTTTTAATCTACAAACAGACGCAAAGGTTGTTAGTGAGATTTTCTGGCAACCTTTTCGAAAATCTATTCGACATATGCAACGTCGCATGGATATATTTTTTGCTGGAAAAAACTTTATAGATGATGAGACGTCGGTTTGGGTGTGTTCAATGGGGCATTTAATGGGATTGTTTGATGAGCCGTGGATTGGAATAAAACCGACTGGAAAAATTATTATGTTGCGTTACGCCGAGTTTCACAAAATTGAAAATGGCAAAATTTCTGAAACAGCGTTCTATTTTGATATTCCACATCTTATGATCCAAGCTGGGTATCACCCTTTTAAAGATCCAACGGCCATGCATTTGGTGCAACCGGGTCCAGCCACTCATGATGCTTTATTATATAATGATGCTCCCGAGGCTGAAGGAAAGGAAACAATGAATGCCATGCAGGCAATGATTAATGATCTAGGTACATGGCAATTGGGGTTACCATTAGAGGAAGAGCTCGCAAGAACTTGGCATGATGATATGACCTGGTGGGGGCCAGCGGGCATTGGGGCTACCTATACAATTGAGCGGTATGCTAAACAGCATTCGGGCCCTTTTCGTGCTGCGTTTAGTGATCGGTCTGGGACGGGACACATTGCCCGTATAGCTGAAGGACACTATTCTGGTTTTTTTGGTTGGCCTAACTTTATAGCAAAGCCTACAGGTGGTTTTATGGGGCTCTCTCCAAGTGAAAAACTTTGTGAGTTCCGTGTTATTGATATCTATCGACGTGAAGGCAACAAACTAAAGGAGAATTGGGTATTTATTGATATACTTCACTTTTTTAAACAACAAAATATTGATATTTTAGATAATATTGAGGCTTATTTAAAATGAATATGATTGATTCACATCACCATTTATGGGACCTAAAAGCAGTAGAGTACCCCTGGTTGAATGCTAAAGGTGTAAAGCGTTTTTTTGGTGATCCGACACCAATTCAGCGTAATTACCT
>CAJQHZ010000019.1 GCA_905478295.1 uncultured Flavobacteriales bacterium
CCGCTTGACTGTGCCCCGGCATTTCAATTTCAGGAATGACTTCAATGCCATAACCTGCCGCATAGCTTACCACTTCTTCTAGATCCTCTCGATTGTACGACCCGCCATAAGTGCTGTCCCCATACATTCGAAAAGCCGCAACCTCTGCTAATTTCGGGTACTGATCCATTGCAATACGCCAACCCTGGTCTTCAGTCAAGTGCCAATGCAATACGTTGAATTTATACAGCGCCATAATATCGAGGTGCCGTTTAACCTCATCAACAGTGAAAAAATGTCGACATACATCTAATAACACACCGCGGTGACTAAAAACTGGTTCGTCGGTAATCTCACCCCAAGGAAGTGCAACCTCAGAGCCCATCAAGCCCAATTGACCCAATGTACTTTGTGCACGGTGATCTCCTTCTAAACCATGATAGACTTTGATACCATCCTCGTCTGAAACAATACGGTAGGCTTCTTTAGATAGATTTGAATCCAATTCGAACGCTACAACGTCCAACGTATTCCACT
This sequence comes from uncultured Flavobacteriales bacterium, assembly GCA_905478295.1. Lineage (GTDB taxonomy): Bacteria > Bacteroidota > Bacteroidia > Flavobacteriales > Schleiferiaceae > UBA10364. The sequence goes on from CAJQHZ010000019.1 coordinate 517, forward strand.
CTGTGCTATCAAATTCGTAGGATTCAACAGGCGGTATCAACGATTCTACAGGTGCCCAGTCACGACAATCTTGAACACCACTCAAGGAGTTCGTTTTAGAAGTGAGTAAAGCCGCAATTAATATGATAATTCCAGTAACGATAGAAATACGCCACCATCTGCGCTGCGCATCTCTCTTTTTTACTCCCATGTTCTCATGTATTTCGCATCGACCATTTCATTGCGGTCTTTGGTGCGCAAGGCATAGTTAAATCCATTGTAAACACTATATCCGCCGTATTCCCCTTGCATGTTCATCGCTAGGAATCCCACCTGCATGCCCTTTACGCCTGGATGCTTTTTCAGGATACGCTGGACAATATCGTAGCACGCTTCCTCAGGTGAGGCGCCGCGACGCATAGATTCAACTACGGACGCACAACCCGCTGTTCTGATCATGGCTTCACCCACACCCGTCGCAGTAGCTCCTCCGACATCACCATCAATGAAAAGTCCAGCGCCAATAATGGGACTGTCTCCTACTCGACCTCTGATTTTATAGGCCATTCCGGAGGTGGTACATGCCCCTGCCATACGTCCACTGGCATCCAAGGCCAACATGCCGATAGTATCGTGATTTTCAACGTTTACGCCGGTTTTATACTCCGATTTAATGAGCCACTCTTCATAGTCTTTTTGCACCGGTGGAACGGGCACGTCGAATGTTGCTTTGGAGAATCCGTTCTCAAGCGCCCATTTCTGTGCACCCTCACCAACAAGCATGACGTGGGGTGTTTTTTCCATGACCGCTCGAGCCACATCAATGGGGTGAATGATATCTTCTAAAAAGGCTACAGAACCACATCGACTGTCGTGATCCATAATACACGCATCTAGAGTGACGTGGCCGTCGCGATCGGGCCGACCACCCAGACCTACACTTCTGTTATTCAAATCATTTTCAGTAACCGCAACGCCTTTTTGAACCGCATCTAGTGCATCCCCTCCGGATTCTATGATTGACCACGCGCCTTGATTTGCTTCCATACCGTGAATCCATGTACTAATCACTAACGGATTATCCTTAATGGAGGGAGCAAGTATTAAAGGTTGCGCGGCTGATTTCAAAGGGTTTATAGCAAGGCCCGCGCCTGCCAAGCTGAGATTTTTTAAAAATCTTCGTCTAAACATGCTTCTGTGTTTCTTTAAACTTACGCATTATTCCTAATTTGTAGACATGCGAAATTGGACCCAATTACTTGCCTTATTCATCGGGCTACAACTTTCCGCTCAAGATGCGGAATGGACATCGATTAAAGACATCAATCCATTTATCGGAACCGGCGGCCATGGCCACACACACCCCAGTGCGCAGGCACCTTTTGGGATGATCCAATTAGGCCCGAATACCCGTTACGAAGGGTGGGACGGCTGTGGAGGCTATCATTATACAGACAGTGCGATGTATGGATTTTCGTGTACTCACCTCAGCGGCACGGGAGTAAGCGATTATGGCGATTTGTTGATGCTGCCTTATTCCTCACCGACCAAAGAAGGGGATCATATTAAATTCTTCAAAGAAGACGAACACGCACAGGCCGGTTATTACGCCTGTATCCTAGACGACGGAACCCGAATTGAAGCCACGGCTGGAGATCGTACGGGAATCTTAAGAATCCGATTTGGTGAAGGTGGCGAACCTGGGATTATGATAGATCTGAATTTTCGAGACCGAGTCCTCAAAAAATCGTTCGAAGCCACAGGGATTGGAGAATGGCAAGGAAGTCGGATTTCGGAAGGATGGGCGAGGGAACAGCATTTCTACTTTGGACTCGAAATCACAGCACGGCCTGATACCGCCATAGAGGTCAGCGACGGAGTTTATTGGATTCCTATGCCAGAGGGAACTCGGGAAACCACGGTTCGCATGGGAATGAGCGGAACCTCTGAGCAAGGTGCGTGGAGAAATTTTGTTGCAGAATTGACCAACAAAAACTTTGAAGAGGTATTTGACGAAACACAAGGGAAATGGGCTAAGGAATTGGCCAAGAGCACCGTTAAAAGCTCCTCAGCTGATGACCGCGCTATTTTTGCTACAGCCCTTTATCACGCCTATTCTGTGCCCAATTTATGGAGCGATGTAGATGGCGCTTATCGCGGTGCAGACGGTAAAATTTACACCGATACCGAGCATGCACATTACACGGTCTATTCGCTTTGGGACACCTATAGAACAGCACATCCCTTATACACCATTACCCAACCCGAGCGCACACAGGAGTTTGTGTACGGGATGCTCGATATGTACAAGCAGCGCGGGCGATTGCCCATATGGGAATTGGCCGGTAATGAAACCGATTGTATGATCGGCTACCACAGCGTTAGTGTACTCGCCGATGCCATTGCAAAAGGCTACCATACCGATACTGCCCTGACCCTCGAGGCCATGCGCGCCACAGCTGAGATGGATGTCTTCGGACTGGGCGCTTATCAGGAATCTGGGTTTTTGAGTATTGAGGACGAAAGCGAATCGGTCTCAAAAACATTGGAATATGCTTATGACGATGCGTGTATTGCATGGACGGCCGAGCGCCTAGGGAACCTCGGAATGATGAGCAGCTATAAGCAACGTGCTTCCGCTTACCGCTCGCTCATTGATCCTGAAAGCGGCTTTGTGCGTCCGCGGACCAATGGGGATTTCTTATCGCCCTACGCACCGCAGGAGGTAAACAACCATTTTACCGAGGCCAACGCCTACCAATACAGTTTTTCCCCAGTGCATGATATAGAGGGTTGGATGGAAGTATTGACCAATTTTAGAGCGGCCCGCGAAGAATGGAATTCACTGCCGCGCAAAAAGCAAGCGATGGTCGTTAAAAGCAGGCACGATGTGCTTGAGGATTTGCTTGACGAGCTATTCACCGCACCGAGCGTAACTACGGGCAGGGAGCAGGCCGACATTACAGGGCTGGTCGGTCAATATGCACACGGGAATGAACCTTCACACCACATCGCCTACCTCTACAATGCCACCAATAACCCCGGCAAAACCAGCTATTGGGTCGCTAAAATTCTGAACTCGCAATATCAAAATGCCCCAGACGGATTGAGCGGTAATGAAGATTGTGGACAAATGAGTGCTTGGTATGTGATGGCCTCCATGGGACTCTATCCATTGGTACCCGGAAAGCCGCATTACCAGCTGAGCACCCCAAAATGGGACGCCATTCAGCTGGAATTGGCCGGTGGAAAATCATTGAAAATATCAACCAAAGGAAGCGGTTCATACATAACAAGCTATACTCTCGCAGGAGAGCTCATACCTGACCAACAGAAACGCTATGTCACCCATGACCAGCTAATAGAAGGCGGTACATGGAAAGTGGAACGTGGCACAGTCGAAGGGCTATGGAAAACTACGCAACGCTATACTACAAGTCTGAACAACCCTACGCCTCCGGCACCTATCATTCGTGTAAACAGAACCTTCTCTGGGAATACACCGGTGGAAATTATACCCACGGGCAGCTATGGATTGTGGCGCTATGACCGCTATGAAAACGTGAAATGGAAAAAGGACCGCAAGGGCCGAGAACGCATAGGCACGGCCTATGACAATGGTTTTGTTACGGCAATCACCCCACATTTTGGGTACGGCAATCACATCGCAAAGGCTTTGTTCACTAAAAGAGATGACAACTACACTGCGGAGTGGATTCAAGGAACCCCGACGGCTCAATACACTGCGGGTGGTGCAGGAGCAGCTGTAGATGGTATTGAGGGTGATACAGATTGGCGCAAAGGCCACTGGATCGGCATTCAAGGAGAAGATGCCATTTTAGAGATTTCCCAAAAAGAACCTAAATCGGCAGACTCTATTTCAGTGGGGGTATTAAAAGACATTCGAGCTTGGATTGCCCTTCCTAATAGTGTGATCGTGAAAGTACTTTTTCAAGGTGGTGAAAATTGGACAACACTTGGTACAAAGAATTTCGAATATCGAGCACTTTTTGCAGAAGAACCTATACGACTTTCATTGCCCTTCAAAACCGGCAGCGAAACTCCTATTTCAAAAATTAGAGTCTACTATGAAAACGCAGGTGAATTAATGCCCTGGCATCCTGGAGCAGGTTACCCCAGTTACTTTTTCACCGATGAGATCAGATTGATTGACTAATATTTTAAATCGACCGGAATCTCACACACCGGAATCGGCAACATTTTATGCTTATTCGCAGTATTGAATCGGTTATAAATGGTCATTACTTCGGCTTCTCGGCCTGAGAAATCTTTTGGAGATTTTCCGGCCTCTTGCTGCTCCATCGCCCATTCAAGTTCAGGATACGATGCGCCGAGCTGGTCTTCGTCCGTTCTATCATCGCCCCACAAACCGTCTGTAGGTTGCGCGGTAAGTATGCTTTCAATAATTCCTAAATGACGTGCCAGTGCAAAAACTTCAGTTTTGTACAGATCAGCAATTGGGCTAAGGTCAACCCCGCCATCACCGTATTTCGTATAGAATCCCACTCCGAAATCTTCGACTTTGTTTCCCGTACCGGCAACTAAAAGTCCATTCGCCTGACCGTGGTAGTAAAGTGTGGACATGCGCAAGCGCGCACGGGAGTTGGCAAGGGAAAGTTCGTGGTCCGCGCCTCCCGGTTGCATAGCAGCAACAAAGTGGTCGTATACGGGGGTAAGGTCTACTTGAGTGTGCCTAGTGTTAGAAAAATTAGAAGCAAGCCAATTTTGATGCTCCTGACCGCGCGAGGCTTGGTCGGGATGCTGATGGATGGGCATTTCTAGAGTGAGTACTTCAAGTCCTGTTCGGGCACAAAGTGTGGAGGTGAGCGCCGAATCTATTCCACCGCTGACACCCACAACAAAACCTCTGACACCTGCGTTCTCAGCGTAGTTTTTTAACCAATTTATAATATGATCTGCTGTTTCCTGTAATTTCATCGCTTTCCCCTTAATTTTGGACCCATGAAAGGCACCTACCAAATATACCTCTTCGCGCTAACCTTAGTTGTCGCTATCGGCTTCTTTATTCAACGGAGTTTTAACGGTTCGGGTTCATTGTATCCCATAGAAAATGTTGAACATCACCCTTGGGATGTACGTAGTTTTGATGAAGTGCTTTTTGGAGGTGATTCGCTCATCATGACAGAATTGACCACGCACTTTCATCCCTTTTTTGAATCCAACCCGCTTCCTAATTTTTGGGAACAAGAGCGCAATAACCCAATCCTACGGGATCATTTTACAAACGTCCAAAGTCTTATGGATAGGGGCGCAATCGCCAATGATCTGAACGCAATAAGTGTACGTGCAAATCGTCATTTAGGACTGCCGCTACCGAACCAACTGTTCTTTTACATCAGCGGGATCGATCTAGAATCGCCCTGTATCTATTTTCCAGGAACGACTGAAGACGATACAAAGTATGCATTTGTAGGTTTAGATAATTTCTTAGGCGCTGGCTACCCCGGATACGACGGAATTCCAGCTTACCAAAGCGTATTATTACGTCAAAGCCAATTACCCATTAACTATGCCCATGCGTTATTAGCAACTCTCTCCTTAGAAAACTTCAACGACCCTACCTTAGTTGGCCAAATGGTCTATCATGGAAAAATTGCACTGGCCACCGAAGCCCTGACTGGGTATAGCATAGCCACAGGTGAAGTTTTAGGATACGGACCCGAAGAATGGAACTTTTTAGAATCCAATGAATCGAATATTTGGGAAGTAATGGTGCGTGAAAAGCTACTATTTTCTACGGATATGATGGTGCGGCAACGGCTGTCAGAACCGGCGCCGTTTTCTAAACTTGGAACCGCAATGGACGGGGATATACCGGGAAGAGTTGCTCGATATATTGGGTATAAATTGGTCAAGAGTTATGCGGAGAATCACCGCGAACTGAGTTTAAAAGAAATCATTAAAATTCGCGACGCTCAGAAATTTTTGCGCGACGCACAATACAAACCGTAATGGCTGTACAGAAAGAAAGTGAAATCAGAATCACCGTCGGATTAGATGAAAATAAAATCCCTGAAACTATTACATGGGATGCCACAGACGGCGGCGTATCGAATGAGCAGGCAAAAGCCCTGATGATGGGTGTCTGGGACGATAAAAATTCCGAATGTCTCCGTATTGATTTATGGACAAAGGACATGCTTATGGACGATATGAAACGCATGTACCACCAGACCTTTATTTCAATGGCAGACGGATATGAGCGTGCCACAGAGGATACAGCGTTAGCAGCAGGTATGCGTGACTTCGCACGTTACTTTGGTGAAAAATCAGGTTTGATTTCGCCGGAGAAATAAGACGTCTTAAAGTTTGCGGTACATCTCCGCGGTAATGCTATTATTTACCTCATCAATGTAGCGCAAGACCTCCTCACGACCGGATCTACCTTCAGCCGAAGTCATGAATACTGGTGGCAAGGCTTCCCATTGCAATAAAAGTTTTTTCTTGTACTGGGCGACCTGCTTCATTAAGGATGATGAGCCTAGCTTATCAATTTTCGTGAAGACAATCGAAAAGGGTATTCCCTCCATACCACACCACTCCATAAATTCTAGATCTATTTTCTGTGGATCGTGACGACAATCGATCAAGACGAAGGTGTTGATTAAGTTGTCGCGCTTCTTAATGTAGTTTGTTATCATTTCCTGGAAAATGGCGCGGTTCTTCTTTGAAGTTTTCGCGTAACCATAACCCGGTAAATCAACGAGGTACCAATTTTCATTCACTTCAAAGTGATTGATTAATTGGGTTTTTCCTGGACGACCAGAAGTCTTTGCTAGATCCTTCCGTTGCATCAACATGTTGATCAACGAGCTCTTCCCAACATTCGACCTCCCGATGAAGGCGAACTCGTTTTTGTTTGGTGCAGGGCACTCTTTGAGTTCTGTGGATGATTTTATGAATTCGGCACTGTTAATCTTCATAGTTCCTAGGATTGGCGCAAAGTTAGGCCAATTTCTTGAGGTACCTCAAAAATCGCTATTCACAATCTTATTCACACTCTGTTTTCACTTCTTCCCACTTCCTCCCACCGCTCTATACAAGGGCTATATGCGAGTTTTAAATTTTTACCGCCAAAAGTTATTCACAATGTGTATGTTTGTGGGAAATCGTGGGACAAGAATTCTACTTTTGTAAGAGAGCAGTCAAAAACACATGTTAAACCTCATTGGAGTACACGAATGCAAGATGGATGCGAAGGGTCGCATCAGTCTCCCGGCAGCGCTGAAGAAGCAGCTGGCGCCGGAGATGCATGATGCATTTGTACTTAAAAGGAGTGTATTTAACAGTTGTTTGGAGTTGTATCCTATGCAGGAGTGGAATGCGGTCATGAACAAGGTCAATACCTTGAACCGTTTTGTCAAGAAACACAATGATTTTATTCGACTTTTTACGGCAGGCGTAAAGCTTGTAGAATTGGACGGTGCGTCTAGGGTGGGAATCAGTCCCGACCTAAAGGCATTTGCCAACCTTAGTAGTCAAATCGTACTGAGCGCCCACAGCGGCATCATCGAGATTTGGGATAAGGACGCGTACGAAAACGCCGTAAATGTAGATAGTGATGACTTTGGATTGCTCGCTGAAGAAGTAATGGGCGAAAAAAATCCAAGTCAGAATGAGCTATCATGATCCAGTTCTCTTAACGGAATGCCTTGACGGTTTGCGCATCGATCCCACCGGATCGTATGTAGATGTAACCTTTGGCGGTGGTGGTCACAGCAAAGCCATTTTAGACCAATTAACGACCGGTACTCTATTTGCCTTCGACCAGGATCCCGATGCTAAAAACAACCTTCCCGACCACCCAAATCTGGTCTTTATCGCAGCGAATTTCCGCTACATAAAGAACCACCTCCGCCTACACGGGGCTAAAAAAGTAGACGGTATCCTTGCAGATCTCGGGGTCAGCTCACACCAATTCGATGAAGGATCTCGTGGATTTTCGATTCGCTTCGACGGTCCGTTAGATATGCGGATGAATCCTGCAATTGGCATTTCAGTAGAAGAGGTTTTAGCCACTTACGAAGAACAAGCACTCTACGATTTATTCAGAAAACATACGGACTTAAAAAGCCTTAAGCCGCTCGTTCACGGGTTACTACTCGCGCGTGTTCAATCGCCACTAAAAACAACGGCTGAATTACGTGAATTATGTGAACCGCTTGCACCTCGTGGTGGATGGCACAAATACATAGCTCAGGTTTTTCAAGGCTTGCGCATGGAGGTCAATAAAGAGCTTGAAGTATTAGAAGACCTGTTAAACGGCTGTATAGATGTATTAACGCCCGGAGGAAGGCTTGTCATGATGAGTTACCACAGCCTTGAAGACCGAATGGTCAAAAACTTTATCAAAGAGGGTAAGGCTGCAGGACAAACGGAATCAGACTTTTTTGGTGTGAAACGCCTCCCGTTTAAAGCCATCACTAGAAAACCCGTAGTGGCAACCGCAGAAGAAAACGCTAAAAATCCAAGAGCTACGAGCGCAAAACTGCGTATCGCAGAGCGCTCAGAGCACGAATGGAACCGCGATGAGTAAGTGGAACAGCATATCGTCAAAAATTGGGGCAACGCTGCGAATTAGCGATGAAGGCATTTTGCGCGCCCTTCCTTTTGCCGCATGGTTAAGTTTTTTGGCATTGATTTCTATTTATACCAGCCACAGCGCCGATCGTAAGGTGCATGAGATTGAAAAATTAAGCGAGGCCCGTCAGGAATTAGAAGCTGAATACACGGAAACGAAAGAAAAATTGACTGACCTCTCGCTGGAAAGCAAAGTATTGCGCAAGGCAAAAGAGCTAGGGCTTACCGCACCGTCGGAGCGCCCAGATAAAATAGTTGTGGAAGAATGAGTATAGAAATTGGGCAAATAAAGAAAAGGATCACATGGATCAGCGCAGTAGTATATGCGTTCTTCCTGATCATCCTCGCCCGATTATTCTATGTCGCTCTAGTAATGGGACCCGAACTTCGCGCACAGAGTCAAGAGCGGGTTATCGAACGCAGACCTATTGAAGCAAAAAGAGGGGATATCTACAGCGCCGACGGCAAAACGCTCGCTACCACCAAACCCGTATATAACATCCATTTTGACGCCCTAACCGTAGACCCGACTGTCTTTAATGGAGAGGTAGCGGAGCTTAGCGAAAAATTAGCCATCCTTAATCCTAAGCGGAACGCAGCACAATGGGAACGCTATCTCCGCAGCGAGCGGGATAAAAAACACCGCTATATTCCGTTGGCGGCAGATTTGAATTACAGCCAATTGCAACGGATCAAAACGTACCCAATTCTCTCTCGCGGTACGTTTCAAGGCGGCCTGATTATTCAAGAAAAGCTCGAGCGCATTCAAATGGCCACGGATGTTCGATCGAGAACTATAGGTCGCGATAAAGATGGTGCACAAGCAGGTCTTGAGGGTTACTACAGTAACTACCTACAAGGCAAACCAGGGAATCGATTGATGCAAAGAATCACCGGTAACGACTGGAAGCCGCTTGATGACCCGCAAGCCATAGAGCCTGTGGACGGATTCGATCTATTTACCACCATTGATACGCGTATTCAGGATGTTGCGCAACAGAGTCTTCTAACCCAATTAAAAAAATACGATGCGGATCATGGGACAGCGGTGGTCATGGAAGTCGCAACAGGGCGCATCGTAGCAATGGCAAACCTCGGGCGCAATGCAGACAGTGTTTACAGTGAGCTACGCAACTACGCAGTCTGGGAACGCACGGAACCCGGCTCAACCATTAAACTGCTCAGCGCTATGGCACTACTCGAAACCGGGGTGGCCGATACTAGCGATAAAGTCAATACCGAAAATGGGGTGATTACCATTTACGGCGAGAAGGTTAGGGACTCGCGTAAGGGCGGTTACGGCACTATTTCATTGCGCAAGGCTTTTGAGGTCAGCTCGAATACTGGGATTGTGAAACTGGTTCAACAACATTTTGAAAAGAACCCTGAAGACTATGTCGATTTTCTTTACACCCGTGGATTTCACGAAACTACTGGCATTACCATTAAAGGTGAAAGCGCGCCAAACATCCCCAAACCTAAAGACGATCGATGGTCTAAAATTTCGCTTCCTTGGATGGCATACGGTTACGGTGTAGAATTCACTCCACTTCAACTGTTGACAATCTATAATGCTGTTGCAAACAACGGCACCATGGTTAAGCCTCAGATCGTGGAACGCATCATGGATCACGGTCGCATCGTTGAGGACTTTGAAACTGCTATTCTTAACCCTGCCATTTGCTCGCAAGACGTGGTTAAAAAGCTTCAAGCTTTGCTGAAAGGCGCAGTGGAGTTGGGAACTGCGAAAAATATTTACGACGAACGTATACCCGTTGCTGGCAAAACCGGAACCTGTCAGTTGAACTACTGGCGCGGAGGAAAAGACTACCAAAGCTCATTTGCAGGCTATTTTCCAGCGAATGATCCAAAATACAGCTGTATTGTAGTCATCAACAAGCCCGACTACTATAAGGGCTACTATGGGAACATCGTCGCAGGCCCAGTATTTAAGGCTATCGCTGATGAGGTGTACAGCCAATTGCCTGAAACCCCTAGCACTTTAAACAGTAAAGAACTCATAGCCGCTCGTACTATCACTGTAGGAGAAGAACGCTTCGAACAAGCATTTCAAAAGAACTTCCTACCCAGCTTTAATGGACTGGATGCGCGCACAGCTACACGAATTTTAGAAGGTCAAGGCCTTACCGTTACGCTTGTAGGTACAGGCCGCGTAGTACGACAAGAACCTGCTCTAGGCACCCCGCTCCACAAATGTTCCACCGTAAAACTAGTACTGCGATGAAACTACTTAAAGACCTGCTTTACGGCGTTCGCATTCAAGAAATTATAGGGAACACCCAAATCGCCATAGAAAGCATTTGCTATGACAGTAGAAAGTCTAGTAAAAATGCCTTGTTTGTGGCAATATCTGGAACACAAGTAGATGGTCATGATTTTATAGAAACCGCCATAGACCTTGGGGCTATTGCAGTATTGTGTGAAAAGATACCGGCAAAAACACGAGAAGGCATTCATTACATACAGACCAAAGACAGTGCCTATGCATTAAGTGCTGTTGCTTCGAATTGGTTTGGTAATCCAAGTGAGGAAATGAAAGTTATAGGCGTTACCGGTACCAACGGTAAAACCACGGTCGCTACCCTTCTTTTTGATCTGTTCAGCGCACTTGAAGGTGAGCTTTGTGGACTATTAAGCACCATTTCAGTACGTATCGGAAGAACGACCTTACCAGCGACGCATACCACACCTGATGCATTGGCTGTTCAAGAGCACATGCGCGCAATGGTCGATGCAGGGGTAAAATACTGCTTTATGGAAGTCAGCTCACATGCGCTCGTGCAGCACAGGACTTCCCACATTGATTTCGACGTAGCCGTATTCACGAATATCACGCGCGACCATTTGGACTACCACGGGGACATGAACGGCTATATAGCGGCGAAGAAACTGCTTTTTGACGGACTGAAATCGGACGCTATTGCTCTTTACAACGAGGATACGAAACACGGACCAACGATGATTAGCGCGACGAAAGCTAAGGTGAAGAGCTATGCTTTGAAATTCCCTGCAGATTATAAAGTCAAAATCTTAGAACGTCGGTTTGACGGAATGCTCTTGACCCTGAACGACCAGGAATGTTGGTCGCACATTTTAGGCGATTTCAACGCTTATAATTTGTGTGCGTTGTATGCAGTTGGAATAGAAATGGGCAAAGATCCGCTACAACTCCTTACTGCTATTAGTTTACTCAAACCGGTGGACGGTCGTTTCCAAACCCTACAAGGAAAAGACATCACTGCAGTGGTGGATTACGCGCACACTCCAGATGCACTTCAAAACGTGCTAGGAACAATCAATGACCTTAATCAAGGGCAAGGAAAAGTCATAACCGTAGTGGGTTGCGGTGGAAATAGGGACAAAGGAAAACGCCCTCAAATGGCGGCAATTGCAGCAAAAGAAAGCAATAAGGTCATACTCACCAGCGATAATCCGCGCAACGAAGAACCCGACACCATACTCGCTGAAATGGAGGCTGGATTAAGTCCCGATCAAAAAGCTCGGGTCTTGACTATAGAGGACCGCGCGCAAGCCATAAAAAGTGCACTAATGCTGGCCCAAGCGGGAGACATCGTTCTTATCGCAGGTAAAGGGCATGAAAAATACCAAGAGATCAAAGGAGAACGCACGCACTTCGATGATGTCGAAGAGGTACAAAACTTCCTAAACAACTAATTATGCTGTACTACCTATTTACGTATTTAGACCAAGCCTACGACATCCCAGGAGCAGGTGTGTTTCAGTACATCACTTTCCGAGCCGCAATGGCGGTGATTACCTCATTAATCATTTCAATGTTGTTCGGGAAACGCCTGATAGACAGACTACAACGCTTACAAGTCGGCGAAACCGTTCGCGACCTTGGCCTAGAAGGTCAAAATCAAAAAGCGGGTACACCAACAATGGGAGGAGTGATTATCATTTTGGCAATTGTAGTTCCCACGCTGCTCTGGGCAAAATTGGACAATATCTATATCTTATTGATGCTCATTTCCACCCTTTGGATGGGGGCTATTGGCTTTCTGGATGACTACATTAAGGTCTTCAAAAAGGATAAAAAAGGACTGCGTGGAATTTTCAAGGTCATCGGTCAAATTGTGCTTGGTGTTGTTGTAGGGAGTACGTTGTATTTCCACACTGAAGTCACCATCAAAGAAAAGCTACCTGTAGTAGAAACTGCCTCATGGGAGGCTGGTGAAGAGGCGCCTGCAGCGACTTATGGTGATGCGGTAAAGAGTTCGAAAACCACCATTCCCTTTTTAAAAGACAACGAATTTGACTACGAAATCTTCACCCGATGGTTGGGACCTACGGGATCGAATTGGACCTGGTTGGTGTACATTTTTGCAGTCATCTTTATCATTACGGCGGTTTCAAACGGAGCCAATTTGACCGACGGATTGGACGGGTTAGCTACGGGCACCACAGCGATTGCAGGAACAGCCCTACTGGTTCTAGCCTACGTTAGTGGTTCTATCGTTTTCTCAAGCTACCTCAACATTATGTACATCCCTAATTCAGGGGAACTTGTGATTTTCACCGCAGCATTTATCGGAGCGGCTATAGGGTTCCTATGGTACAATAGCTTCCCAGCGCAAGTCTTCATGGGCGATACAGGATCATTAGCTATTGGGGCTATCGTAGCTGTAATCGCATTAGCCGTTCGTAAAGAGTTCTTATTGCCCATCATAGCCGGAGTATTCTTAGCAGAGAATGTCAGTGTCATTTTACAAGTGAGTTACTTCAAATACACGAAGAAAAAATACGGTGAAGGCCGCCGGATTTTCTTGATGAGTCCACTGCACCACCACTACCAAAAGAAGGGATACCCGGAAACTAAAATCGTGACTCGATTCTGGATTGTAGGCATCATGCTCGCAGTATTAGCAATCGCAACCTTGAAGCTGAGATAAGTTGAATCACCCCTACCCAAATATCGCCATACTTGGTGCCGGCATCAGCGGCATGGGCGCAGCGCAATTAGCTTATGCACTGGGTATTCCTGCATTTCTCAGCGACGCAAAAGTGCTTTCTGAGAAAGACAAACTGCAGTTGGATCAGTGGGGAATCGACTATGAGGAAAATGGTCACGACACGGACCGATTAAAAGCAGCAGCAGCCGTCATTAAAAGTCCTGGTATTCCGCACACCGCACCAATCATAAAAGCACTGAAAGCTGATGGATCGGTCGTTTTAGGCGAAGTAGACTGGGCAGCCCACTACACTGCGGCAAAACTAATAGGGATCACAGGAAGTAATGGTAAAACCACAACTGCAACCTTGTGTCACCACATTATGGCAGCTGAAATGGATGCCGTTTTGGCGGGAAATATTGGTCAGAGTTTGGCCGGTGTACTGGCGAATCGAATGCTGAACGCTGAGCCAGATCCTGAAGCAGTGGTTTTGGAGTTGAGCAGTTTCCAATTGGACGATGTCTTCGAACTAAAATTGGACCAAGGCATACTAACAAACATCACCCCCGACCACCTCGACCGCTACGAATACGACTTGAAAAAATATTCGGCCAGTAAAATGCAATTAGCCACCTATACCACCGGGCAATTCATCTACTGCGACGATGACCCCATTTCGAATACAGCATTAGAGCAATGGCTGCAACAGCATCTCAACCCTCCAACGCTATTAGCCTATGGAACTGACACACCAGCAGGGCCACACAGAATAACAACGAAAGAAAACAACACAATAACCATTCAATTAAATAACGAAGCAATGACTATTGAAGAACTCGCATTACAAGGGAAGCACAACATGTACAACAGCATGGCTGCTGGATTAAGCAGCCGCTTGATGAACATTAGAAAAGAAACCGTGCGCAAACAACTATCGACTTTCGATTCGCTAGAGCATCGTCTGGAAAGCATTTTGAACATCAGCGGTGTGGAATACATCAACGACAGCAAAGCGACTAATGTGAACGCCGCGTATTATGCCTTAGAATGCCAAAGCAAGCCTGTGGTCTGGATCGTTGGCGGTGTGGACAAGGGAAATGACTATGCGGAATTACTCCAGCTCGTTGAAGGAAAAGTAAAGGGTATCGTTGCCTTGGGTTTAGATAATGAGAAAATCAAAGCAGCTTTTGGAGAAGTTCCAGCCTTCGCTGAAGCAGAAACGATGAAAGATGCGGTTCGCGCAGCTTCGAAAATGGCAGATAAAGGGGATGTAGTGTTGCTCAGCCCGTGCTGCGCCTCATTCGATCTCTTCGAAAACTATGAAGACCGCGGACGCCAATTCAAAAACGCAGTACGCATGCTCTAAGACAGAATACGGTGAATACAGTCCAGAAATATCTAAAAGGGGACCAATTCCTTTGGGGCCTCATTTTACTGCTCATGCTAGTGAGCTTCTTGCCTATCTATAGTGCGAGTAGCTCCCTTGCATACAAACATGGCGGTGGAAACACATTTAGATTTTTGACCAAACACCTTATTCATTTGGTCTTGGGCGGCTTCTTTCTGTACAGCGTACACCGATTAAACTTCAGAATCATCGGTAAATTTTCAATCATCATACTGCCCGCAGCCATCGTCCTACTCATGGTGACCTTATTCCAAGGGACTACAATGGGTGGCGCAAATGCCGCGCGTTGGGTACGTATTCCGGTTATAAACATGAGCTTTCAAACCTCAGCTTTTGCTTCGTTAGCGCTGCTGGTTTGGCTCGCCCGGTGGTTGGCAAAACCCCGAGACTTCGCCTTGTTTAAAAGCTTGTATTACCCGCTAGGCGCTATTACCCTGACGCTTATTTTTATTTTACCGGCCGATTTCTCTACAACCGCCATCATCTTCGGGATGACCTTCATTCTAATGATTGCCGCCGGTGTACCTTGGAGACATTTAGGCAAAATCGTCGGTATAGGAGCGGCAGTACTGACTCTTTTCATCTTAATAGTTCTTGCCTTCCCGGGAATTTCAAACCGGGTCGACACCTGGCAATCACGGATCGTAAACTTCGGTGCAACGGATTCCGATGCCTCTTACCAAACCGACCTTGCAAAAATGGCCATTGCGGAGGGACAACTCTTTGGCAAAGGGCCGGGGAAAAGTGTACAGAAAAACTTCCTACCCCAATCGAATTCGGACTTTGTTTTTGCCGTCATAACAGAAGAATATGGCCTTATTGGCGCAAGCGGTGTAGTACTACTGTACATGGCACTTTTTCGACGCTTTGTACGAATTGCGCGACGCGCCCACACCAAATTTGGCACCTTACTTGTCTTAGCGGCGGCCTCTGGTATGATCTTACAAACCCTCGTGAATATGGGGGTAGCTACCAACCTCATGCCTGTCACAGGACAAACGCTTCCTTTCTTAAGTGCTGGAGGATCCTCCATATGGATGACCTGTATCGCACTGGGCATCATACTGAGCGTTAGCCATACTGATGTCAAAAAGGTAGTCGGCAAAAGCGCACAAAGCCAGGAAGAACACGAAAATGCTGAAGCCCATGTCTAAAAGTTTTATCATTAGCGGTGGCGGAACCGGAGGACACATTTTCCCGGCGTTAAGTATTGCCAATGGCCTAAGAGCAAAGTATCCAGATGCTGAAATTCATTTTATAGGCGCTAAAGGCAAAATGGAAATGACCAGAGTACCGGCAGCTGGATTTAAAATTACCGGTGTACCCATCGCGGGAATTAACCGTCAAAAACCTTGGAAAAGCTGGAATGTTCCGTTCAAACTAGTATACGCACTATGGCTGTGTCGCAAGATTTTAAAGACCCGTAAACCCCACGCTGTCATTGGTACAGGCGGCTATGCGAGTGGGCCGGCATTGTTTATGGCACAACGCATGGGCATTCCTACTATTGTTCAAGAGCAAAACAGCTTCGCCGGGGTAACGAATATTAAATTGGGTGCGAAGGCAAAAGCCATTTGCACTGCCTATAAAAATGCAGAACGGTTCTTTCCCTCTGATAAAGTGCACCTCACAGGCAATCCCGTGCGCGAAGTATTTACGAATCCACTCCCGATACAAAGTGAGTGTAAAAAGAAATTAGGACTTGACGCTAAGAGGCAAACACTACTCATTTTAGGCGGGAGTTTAGGTGCGCGAGCCATCAACCAACAAATGGAAAAGAGTCTTCCAACACTACTGCAACAAGGCTGGCAGATCTTTTGGCAGTGCGGGAAACTGTATGAAGACGAATACGTGTCGCTTACTTCTGAGACGGTGAAAGTGCATGCGTTTATTGATGACATGGCTACAGCTTATTCCGCGGCAGATGCGATCGTAAGTCGCGCAGGAGCAGGTACGTTAAGCGAACTCTGTTTGATCGGTAAAGGTGCAGTGCTCATTCCAAGCCCGAATGTCGCGGAAGACCATCAAACGCATAATGCGCGTGCATTGAGTGAAATAGGAGCGGCAGTGCTCATTCCGGAAATAGAATTGGACGAGCGCTTCACTATTGAACTTGAATCGCTGTATCAAAACACCGAGCGCAGGGACCGATTAGGCGAGAATATTAAGAAACTTGCCCTCCCCAAAGCGACCCAAGATATATGCACCCTGATTAGCGAATTGATTGCGTGATAAAAAAACACTCACATATCGTTTTCATTGGGATTGGCGGGATCGGCATGAGCGCTTTGGCGCGTCATTTTCTGCATCAAAACATTCCCGTTTTCGGTTTTGACCGCATAAAAACACCCCTTACCGAGGCATTGGAAAAGGAAGGTGCACTACTTTGCTACACCGAAGATGTATCTGCGTATCCGGGTTGGTCCGAAGCAGAAACTACGGTTATTTACACTCCCGCAATTGCATCGACACATCCATGGCGCTTGTTTTTTGAGGCGTATAAACCCATCAAACGCGCGGCTGCATTAGGACAACTCACTAAGGGATACAAAACGCTTGCTGTCGCTGGAACACACGGAAAAACCAGTACCAGCGCAATACTCACGCACCTTTTAACGTCGGCCGGACTAAACCCGACTGCGTTTATTGGGGGAATCTTAAGCGCGTCCGGTACCAACTACAGGTTGGGCGATGGCCCGTGGATGATTGTGGAGGCCGATGAATTTGACAGGTCCTTCCTTCACCTTCATCCAAACGCTGCGGCTATAACGACTACCGATGCAGATCATCTGGATATTTACGACGACGAAACTGATCTAAACAACACCTTTGATGCCTTCATAAAACAGGTCGAAGGGCCAACGTTTACCGGGACAGGCTTAAAGAAAACTACGGCTGTCGGCAGCACAGGCAACCACTCCTTTGCTACGAATATTCACGCCAATCAGGGCTCCTACACGTTTACACTTCATCTCGGAAATGACCACTTTGAAACAAAGCTCTTCATGCCTGGCAAACACAACGTCTACAATGCGGTCCTTGCTGCAGCACTTGCGCATCATGCAGGAGTTTCTTTAGAACAGATCGCAGCAGCGCTCCCAACCTTTGAAGGAATACAACGCAGATTTGAATACCACCTGAAGGGAAATACTACGCTCATCGAAGACTACGCCCACCATCCCACGGAGCTCAAAGCACTGATCGATAGCCTAAACGAAATGTACCCTGAAAAGAACATACTGCTGTGCTTTCAACCCCATTTATACACTCGCACTCGCGATTTCTTTAACGGATTTGTAACGCAACTTAAACGCGTACATCGTTGCATTCTTTTACCTATTTACGCCGCTCGGGAGCACCCCATTGAAGGTATACATTCTACTGCTCTAGCAGCGCAAATCCCTGGTGCCAAAACCTGCAATTTAGAGGCACTCCCTCAGGCAGTACGTAAAGAAAAGTACGATGTGGTTCTGGTCGTGGGCGCCGGTGATATTGGCGACACCGTACCCCAATTAAAAGCTGTTTTACGATGAAAAAGAAACGGCTTTTATATACCGCTTTAAGTATCATCTTCGGTGCAGGACTGATTTTCAGCGCTGTGCTGAGCATGCAACATTGGAAAAATGCAGCCTTTGATACAATCGAAATATCGTTTCAACACCCTGATAATCAGGCGCTTGTTGTTCGACCCGAAGTATTGCCGCTGATCGATGCTTTTTTAAGCGCACAGCCCGATTCTAGTGCGCTGAAGACTCCTACATTTTTGTTAGAAACCTCTTTGGAAGCCTTGCCGTACGTGGCCGATGCACAGGTATATTGGAATTTAAATCAGTCTTTGGTCGTAAACGTGGTTTCAAAGCAAGCGAAGGCGAAAGTCTTCATGAACGATGAACCGTTTTTGCTTACAGAAGCGCACGAGCTTCTACCAGCACCGAGACAAACACCACTGGACTTGCCCATTATTACAGGGGTGAAAGACAGTGCAAATGCCGCTAGAGCCGGTCTACTATTAGACGAAGTGATTGCCAGCCCTGCATTCACTTTTGACGGCCTAGCACAAATGGAGGTAAACGCGTCGTATGTAGTGCTCATTCCTCAAGGATATGCGCACCACATCAAAGCAAATATCGGCAATGAATTGGCTGGTGACCTGCGAAAGTTGAGCGCCTTCTATGCCGCTAAACCGACGCAAGAACTTGAAGAAATAAAAAGCATTGACTTGCGATATAAAAACCAAGTAGTAAGCAAAACGAGATGACACAGAACGCCCCTTTAGCAGTAGGTCTGGACATCGGAACCACTAAAATTGTAGCCGTAGTGGGCCGATTAAACGAGCACCGTAAGATTGAAGTCTTGGGTATTGGAAAAAGTAAAAGCCTCGGTGTCCAACGCGGGGTGGTAGCGAATATTACGCTCACCATTGAAAGCATTCAAGCCGCAGTAAAAGTGGCCGAAGAGAATTCTGGCCTGAAAATCACTGAGGTCATGGTAGGTATTGCCGGACAACACATACGTTCAATGCAGCATTCCGACTACATCATGCGCGAAGATGCTGAAGCCATTATCAATGTGGAGGATCTCGCTTCCTTGCAAAAAAACGTGCACAATCTAGTGATGATGCCCGGGGAGCAAATCTTGCATGCACTCCCACAAGAATACAAGGTGGATGGCGATGCCAACATCGTGAATCCACAGGGAATGTACGGATCACGATTGGAAGCAAATTTTCACATCGTTGTTGGTCAGATTGCTTCTATTAAAAATATCGCGCGTTGTGTAGAGCAGAGCGAGCTCAAAGTGGGAGATATTACGCTAGAACCATTGGCTTCGGCCGCCGCAGTTCTTGCAGAAGAAGAAAAAGATGCAGGTGTGGTCCTTGTCGATATCGGCGGCGGAACTACAGATATTGCCATTTTCAAAGACCATATCATTCGCCATACCGCAGTTATACCTTTTGGTGGTAAAGTGATTACGGAAGACATCAAAGAAGGCTGCGAAATTATAGAGAAACAAGCGGAGACATTGAAAGTGAAGTTTGGCTCTGCATGGCCTGGAGAGAACAAAGACAATGAGATTGTCAGCATTCCTGGACTGCGCGGAAGGCCGCCAAAAGAAATCAGCCTAAAAACATTGTCGAAGATTATCAATGCACGCGTTCGTGAAATCATGGAAAGCGTCATTGCAGAAATCCGCAATTACCAGCAAAACGATCCGCGAAAGCGACTTATCGGTGGTATTGTACTCACCGGAGGAGGTTCGCAACTGAAACACATGAGCCAATTGGTCGAATACCTTACCGGTATGCCGACGCGCATTGGTTACCCAAACGAGCATTTAGCAAGTGGTTACGTCAAGGAATTGGCCTCACCCGTTTATGCAACTTCTATTGGTTTACTAAGTATGGCGCTAGAATCGCAAGACCATCCTATGGCATACGACCCTAGAGAAACCGAACAGCCAATCGCTCTTGAAACTCCTGAGGAAAAAGAAGAAGAACCCATCGAAGAAGTTGAAGGTGCACCTGACCAAACGGGCAGTACACAAGCTGCGCCTCGTAAAGATCCTTTCTGGAAGGGCTTTATGAACAACCTCAAAGAATGGCTAGAAAACGACGAAGACATAGAATAACCGAACAACCATGATAGAAGACGGAATTCAATTCAACCTTCCTAAAAACAGAAGCTCAGTCATCAAGGTAATTGGTGTCGGAGGTGGAGGTTCCAACGCAGTCAATCACATGAAGAATGTGGGCGTGAACGGCGTGGACTTCATTATCTGTAACACGGATGCGCAGGCACTTTACCACAGTCCTGTCGCAAATAAGGTCCAATTAGGCGCTTCACTTACGGAAGGGCTTGGTGCTGGAGCAGATCCTGAGATAGGTCGCAGTGCAGCGGAAGAAAGTATTCAAGAGATTCAGAACATTCTTGAAACTGGAACTAAGATGTGTTTCATCACGGCCGGAATGGGCGGTGGTACAGGTACAGGAGCGGCACCCATCATCGCCAAAGCCGCGCGTGAAATGGGTATACTCACTGTAGGAATTGTAACCGTGCCCTTCTCTTTCGAAGGGAAAATGAGAGCAGATCAAGCAGCGATTGGGATAAAAGCCATGCGTGATGCAGTGGACAGCCTCATTGTCATCAACAACGACAAACTGCGCCAAGTATATGGTGATTTAGGATTTAGGAATGCGTTTAGCAAAGCCGATGAGGTTTTGGCTGGGGCAGCTAAAGGAATAGCCGAAGTCATCACAAACCACTACACACAGAACATTGACCTGCGCGATGCAAAAACCGTTCTTGAAAACAGCGGATCCGCTTTGTTTGGAACCGGTGAAGGTGAAGGTCCTGAACGAGCAGCAGCAGCTGTAGGCGCAGCTTTAGACTCGCCACTATTAAATGACAACCATATTAAGGGCGCTAAAAACGTCCTGTTATTGTTGACTTCAGGAGATAGCGAACAAGAAGTTACTATTGATGAAATAGGTGAAATCACAGACCATATTCAACGTGAGGCAGGAGGTAAGGCGAATGTGATTATGGGAATTGGCTCCAGTGAAGAAACAGGCAGCCGCATTACATGTACCATCATCGCAACCGGATTCCCAACAGGTACCCAAGTACTCCCTTCAGACAAGCCGGAAGTGGTAAAGTATAAGTTAGATACGCAGGAAATAGACGAGGTTGCTGTTGCAGCACAGCCAACCGATGAAACAATACCTGATTCGCAAAAATCAGAACGCGTTATCATGGATCTCGGGGCGGTTGAAGAAGAGGTACAAGCCTTAGATACACCAGTGACACCGGAAGTTGAGGCTCATTTAGAGCCTGTTGCAGCACCCAATGAGATTGAGGATGCTATTGAGGTAGAAACACAGGGGTTCCCGCAACAGCCAGATGAAGATATCGACGCTACCTTTGAGGAGACACTAGAGAAAGATGCTCAAACGATCGAGGAGGAAGCGCCGACAGTCCATGTCTTAGAATGGGATATGGAAGACGATTCTGATGAAGCCGTATTAGTGAAGGAAGAAGTAGTGGTAGACGAAGCTGAATTCACAGATGGAGAGTCGTCGGAAACTGAGGAAACGCCAACACTGGCAGGAGGTTGGGATTTATTCTCTCAAGATGAATCGGTTGAAGAAGAAATGGAATTGTCCTTTGTTGATGAGGATGAACCTGAAGAACTTCTTGCACAGGAAGAAACAACTATAGAAGCGCATACAGAAGAAGAATTTGACGCACCTGCTCCACCAAAAATGGAGCGTACTATTGTGGATTCCGAAGAGAAACTAACCGAAGAAGTCGTGCATGACGTAGCTCTAGAAAGCCCTACGAGTGCCAATTCTTCTTTCGAAGACGTTCACGCAATTGGCGAAGAGCGCAAGTTTACCCTAGAAGATATTGACGGTGATGGTTTTACGCTTGAAATGGAAGACTTAGAGTCACCGCAAGCGCATCAAGATTCGAACGAAGGAATTGAAGACACGGAATACGACCCTTTTGATTTAAGCTTGAGTGAAATGCCTGAACTCAAGCAAAAAGCAGAACAAGAAAGCGTGGAGGGCAGTTTTACATTGGTTAGCAATGAGTTTGAATTAGAACCTCAAATCAATAATCCAACCGCGGAAGTAGATACGCTGGGTTCGGAAGATCCGACCCTGAATTTTCAAATAAAAGAAAGTGAGGTGCCCGCGTTTAAAGAAGCAAGTGAGGAAGGAACTGATTTTGATATGGACCAACCGTTGAGTCAAATGCCAAAGCGCGCACTCAGCGATTTACCTCCTAAAATTCAAGACCGTATGTCTCGCTTACAATCGTTCCAATACCAGTTCAAAGCGAATCTTCAAAACCTGAGTGACGCAGAAAGAGTTCCCGCATATTTGCGCCAGGGCATGGAGGTCGATTTAGATCATAAAAGCAGTGAACAACCCTCTAATATTGGCGTTGATAACGATGGAAACATTAGAACAAATAATTCATTCTTACACGATAACGTAGATTAATCATGTCCTTAGAAGCACTCATCATGACCGATTTAAAATCGGCAATGAAAGCGAAAGACCGCGTCGCTCTTGAAGCCCTTCGCGCTATAAAAACTGCCATCCTTAATGAAAAAACTTCAGTCGGAGCGGGAGAAATGTCGGAAGCCGATGAAATGAAGCTGTTGACAAAACTAAGAAAGCAACGTATAGAAAGCGCCACCATTTTTAGAGAACAAAACCGCGCGGATCTTGCTGAACCAGAAGAGGCTCAGTTGGCGATTATCGAACGTTATTTACCCGAAATGCTCTCCGAGGCAGAGATTGAAGCGAAAGTTGAGGAAATAATTGCAGCTGTAGGCGCAACATCCATGGCGGATATGGGCAAAGTTATGGGCCAGGCATCCGCTGCGATGGCAGGTAAAGCTGACGGTAAAGTGATCAGTGGATTTGTGCGCAAACACCTCGCTTAAATTCATCTTCACTTAATATGATAAGCCCGGCTTTTGCCGGGCTTTTTTCGTTAAATTTGTGTCCATCAAAAACTAAAGTTGTGCGACTATCTTTTCTTTTGGTATTGAGCATTTTAACACTGAACAGTGTTGCGCAAGATCGTACCGTTCGTCTCATGACTTATAATATTCTGAACTACCGCAACACCACTTCGTATTGCACGAGTTCTAACAATAGCTCCAGCAACAAAGAAGGACATTTAGAAACCATCATTAGCGAAATAGAACCGCATGTAGTGGTAATGAACGAAATAGGCAGCAACCCAAACAACCTGACCTACCTTCTTAATAATGCCTTCAATACCGGTTCAGCCACGAACTGGGCCATGGCAAACCATGTGCACAACGGTTTTTCATCTCTAGTCAATGGTGTCGCGTACCGCAGCGATATTTTGGGGATTACGAACCAGTGGGCGATCACTAAAGATGCCGATAATAATTCTTTAGTTCGAGCAATTGATATTGTTCGCTTCTATTATAAAGACGCTTTACTCCAAGGCAATAGTGATACCGCAACTTTCGTAGTTATTGGCGCACACTTTAAAGCAGGTAACTCTTCGTCCGACGCTGCGCAACGAAATCAAGCGGCCACAGCGATAGTTGACTGGATTGACGCGCACAATTTTGAGAACGTTTTCTTATTGGGCGATCTCAATACCTATTCTAGCAACGAATCTTCTTTTCAAAGCCTTATTGGAGGAAATACCTTTCGGTTTGAGGACCCCATTACTTCCAATGGAAATTGGCACAACAATAGCAACTTCGCTTCCATACATACACAGAGCACCCGTACTTCAGGGAATTGCCATTCGGGAGGCGGCTTAGACGATCGCTTTGACCATATTCTCTGTTCAGAGGAAGTGATTGAAGGCGACGCGCAAATCACCTATGCGCCGAATAGTTATTTTGCAATAGGAAACGACGGCAACCATTTTAACAATGCTATTAATTCCGGCACAAATTACAGCGTAAGTAGTGCCGTATTGAGCGCTCTTTATGCTTTGAGCGACCATCTCCCTGTGATTGTAGATATTGAAATTGAAGGGCAACAATTAGCGATAGCCTCTCATGAAGGGAATTGGAAGTTACCTAATCCTATGCCCGCGGGGGCAACTCTGACGCTACCGGAGCAAAGTCATTTATACATTAGCACGCTCACAGGACAAGAATTGTTCGAAACCTCCGAAACTACCTTTACTGTTCCCTTACTGCCAATGGGCACTTACCTACTTCGTTTAGAGACTATGAACGGTCACACTACGCGTAAAATCATTTTTTAATGCAGCACAGAACCCTCCTTCTTCTCGCCCTTTTGTGTAGCCTTTTTACACAAGCACAGAACTTCGAAGAGTTCCAAACGACTCAGGCAAATGTTCGACTATCGGCAACGAATGCGGGGACATTTGGTAATGCATTTAGAGGCTATAAAGATGGATCGGGTACACCTTCATTAGAATATCCAGCTGGATCGGGTATTGAGCATTTATTTGAAGGCGGCATTTGGATAGGCGGAACAGCAAACGGTGTCATTCGTGTCAGTACCTCCGCATATGATTCACCGCAAGGGTATGCACCTGGGCGCGGTGGATTCGAATTTAACCCAGTGCCAGGGATGCCGGTTAAGGAAATGAGCAGTCTTAAAACTTCACCAAAGTTTAATTCCACTGCTATTTCTCATCAAGATTTTATTGCCAATTTTTCTGACTCTACCTTATTAGTACCAGGAACGTCTATCCCGATCAACAATCACATCAACCCGATGGACATCGTTGCAGAAATGCGCATTTTGAATTGGAACTACAGCTTTTCGGATTTCATGGCCATGTGTTCATTAACCATCTACAATACGGGAGACCAAAGCTTCGACGACCTCTATATAGGTTTATGGAACAACACGGTGGTAAGAAACGTAAATATCACTCCTGCAGGCGCCGGAGGCGCTACTTTTTATTCTCAAGGCGGTAATGGTTTTGTAGATAGTTTGAATCTAGCGTATTGTTACGATGCTACCGGAGATGAAGGTTTTACAGACAGTTATGTAGGTCAGGTATTTTTAGGCGGTGAAGACAAGCAAGGCTTCCGTCACCCAAGAACCGATTCTAGTTTCAGAGTAAACTACAACGCATGGGTCTTTAACAACAGCGGTCAGAGCACGTTCTTTTTTCCGACCACAGATCAACAGCGCTATCAGAAAATGACTGACGGCTTCAACCAAAATCCATGTTGGACGAACCCCACATCTGCAGGTTGTGTGAGCACCTTAGATGTTGATCTTCAAGACGAACTGAACAAGAGCGGAAACCGTTCTGACCTCATATCAGCCGGTCCATTCAGTACTTTTGGACCCGGAGATACTATTAATATTGCTTTTGCCTTTGTTGTGGCAAAAAAAATGGAAGACGGTAATCCGAATGCCCAAAATAATGCGGTTCAGCGCAGTGGATTACTCAGCGCAGCGAATTGGGCACAAACCACTTACAATGGTGAAGACGGTAACTTCAACGGGATCCTGGATCCGGGAGAAGATAAAGATGGCGACGGGGAAATTACACGCTTCATCCTTCCTACACCACCCACCATTCCATATTCGCGAGTGGAAGCTGGTGAAAACAGCGCTACCATTTACTGGGCCAGCAATAGTGTCGCAAGCGTTGACCCCATTTCCAAAAAACAAGATTTTGAAGGATTCAACATCTACGCCACTAGTACGGGATTTGATGTGTTCGGTACCCCAAATCTTGCTGAAGATTTAAGCTTAGTCGCATCGTTTGATAGCACTGGTAATGATTATGGAATGAATAACGGGTTTACACCGGTATTACTTCCAACTCCTAAAGAATTCGATAACGATACGGTGGTTTATGATTACGCCTATACACTTTCTCCTTTACCCAATGGATGGCAAACGGCAATGGCCGTTACAGCTTTTGATAAAGGCGATCTAAACTCAGGGTTAGAAAGCCTTGAAAGCTCTGCGCTTGCAAATGTTACGCGCGTCTTCCCGGGTACAGAAGCTGCAAACGAAGAAGATCGGCCGTATGCTTATCCTAACCCGTATTACCTTAGTGCCGGATGGGAAGGACAGAGTAATTTTCAAGAGGAAAGTCGTAAAATCATTTTTGCCAATCTGCCTGCACACTGTCAAATCACTATTACGACAGCTGCGGGTGACTTGATCGATACCTTCGAGCATACCCCTAACTACAACGGCACTGATATTCGCTGGTTCAGAACCTTTGGATCTGAGAATCCTGATCAAAATACTTTTTCAGGCGGAGAACATGCCTGGGATTTATTATCAAAAGAAAGTCAAATCATCGCAAGGGGTACGTACCTCTTGCATGTAC
>CAJQHZ010000020.1 GCA_905478295.1 uncultured Flavobacteriales bacterium
TAACAGGTATTGCTGCGGAACACGGCATTGCCATCACAGAACTAAGTACACATTTACAAGGCCAGCTCGTGGCTGTTCACCCAGCCTTCGACGCTCAGTTCGACGCCTTTGCGCCGGCTGAGGTTCATGGAAATCCCAAAGCGCGCACGGCGTGGGCGGTGGACCAATTAAATCTTGCCGCAACGGCTTCACAACGACTAGGCCTTACAGCCCACCCGACGTTTTCAGGCGCATTAGCCTGGCCGTATTTCTACCCTTGGCCGCAACGACCGGCAGGATTGGTGGAAGAGGCGTTTGAGGAATTGGGCCGTCGATGGTTGCCAATTCTTAATCATTTCGACAGTTGTGGCGTAGATCTGGCCTATGAAATTCATCCGGGTGAAGACCTGCATGACGGAGCCACCTTCGAGCGCTTCCTCGATGTTGTAGATGGCCACCAGCGTGCAAATATGCTGTACGATCCTTCCCACCTCGTTTTGCAGGGTATGGATTATTTAGGCTACATCGATCTGTACCATGAGCGCATTAAAGCGTTCCATGTGAAGGATGCAGAGTTCACTCCAGATGCTCGTACGGGGGCATATGGCGGCTACCTTCCTTGGGTGGAACGCGCAGGCAGGTTCCGTTCCGTAGGTGACGGTGAAATAGACTTTCCATCCATCTTTGCGAAGCTCGCTCAATACGATTACGAAGGTTGGGCCGTATTAGAATGGGAGTGCTGTTTGAAAGATTCAGCTGCCGGTGCGCGCGAGGGCGCAGAACGCATCGCTGACTGGATCATCCCCGTGGCCTCGCGCGCCTTCGACGATTTCGCTGCGACAGGGGTAGACAAAGCAGCTAACCGAAAGGCTTTAGGATTGGATGAATAAAACCCACAAAAATAAATGAGTCACAAATTCTCAGTGTCACAGTGTCGCTTCGCCTTTCTTTTTATGTGCAGTATGCTTTTGGGACTCCGGGGCGCCGTTGCGCAATCGGCCCCAGAATTTTTACAGCAGCGCGGCGTTTCAGACACCGTACATTCTGAATTATTGAATGAGGACCGGCTCATTTATGTGGACTTTCCTTTAGACTATACGCCGGGCAGTGCGCAGAAGTACCCTGTGGCATTTTTGCTGGACGGCGATGTGCTGTTGCCGGCGGCAGGCACGGTGCAAGATTACTACAGCGGAGGATTTACGCCGGATATGATCATCATTGGCATTTCAAATGCAGAATATAGAACTCGGGATTTGACGCCGCCAAAGGTTGCAAAAGAGCAGGCGACTGCGGCTGCAGATAAGATGGAGGTGGCGATGACGCCCAATGCAGTTGCTGAAGGTGGGGCGGCTGTTTTTCTAGATTTTATAGAGAAAGAATTGGTCCCTTATGTGGAGGCCAATTATCCCGTGACCCATTTCAGAACCCTGATCGGACATTCGTACGGCGGACTCTTCACCATGTATGCATTAGCAGAGCGCCCTACACTGTTCAACTACTACCTCGCGATCGACCCAAGCATGAATTGGAGCGGCGGCCATTACCATCGGGTACTCCCTGACAAATTGAGCGCGACATCCCTCGAAGGCCGGTCGGTATACATCACCATGAGTGGTCAGTTGCACTTCCAAGACAGCACCGTAACAATCGCGAATGTGCGTGAAGACGATTCTTGGCCAACCGAATTTCCTCGCGCCATCCTCAAGACCATCGACCACTTGGAAGAATTAGAGCCCAATGGTCTTCGTGTAGGTCACCAATTCTTTGAAAGGGATCTCCACGGCACCGTTCCGCTTCCTTCATTAATGGAGGGAATCATCGCCTTGTTCGATTGGTATCAAATGGAAGGCACGCACAAAATCAATGATCCAGGGACTTCGGTTGCAACACTTTCGAAGATTATCAATCATAGAGCGGCGAAATTGGAACGCAACTTCGGCTATGCGGTGCCCCCGTATCCTGAGGAATTGCTCAACATGTCTGGCTACATGCAAATGGATATGGGCGATCTTGAGAAATCAGAAATGTATTTTACAGCAGCGCTAGAGCATTATCCCCACAGTGCGAACGCCTATGATTCTATGGCCGATTTTCATGAAGCTACCCAAGCCTATCCCGCGGCGGCAGAATGCATGAAAAAAGCGATTTTACTAGATCCTTTGCCTCGCTACAAAGAGCGTTTGGACGAATTTGAAGCTCAAATACTTCGTTAATTTATCTCGATCAACTAACCATGAAAAGCATAATTCTTAGTGCCACGGCCTTTTTTGCTGTAGGATGCACTGCACCCGCTGAATCACTTGCCGCAGAAACTAAGGCTGCTCCAGAAAAGTTGCACAATACCATCACGGAAGCAGAAATTATAGACGGCTGGGAGCTCCTGTTCGACGGCCAGTGTACCGGTAACTTCCGTAAGTATGGAGATACGGTGATAGGTAAAGCATGGGTCATAGAAGACGATGCACTCCATTTGGACGCGAGTAATAAAGAAGATTGGCAAACCAGTGGCGGCGGCGATATCGTCTACCAAGATTTCGACGGCGCGATCCGCGAGTTCGAAAACTTCAACTTCAAAGGCGAATGGAAAATTGCCGAGCGTGGAAATTCAGGGATCATTTACCTGGTTCACGAGGACACGGAGCAGTATTCGCACTGCTGGATGACGGGATTAGAGATGCAGGTGCTAGATAACGGGACTGATTCCACGGAAGGCCACCCCGATGCCGCGATCCACAAACACCGTGCAGGAGATTTGTATGATATTAATGCAGCTCCAGAAGATGCTGCCAGGCTTGCGGCCGAGTGGAATCAGTTTGAAATCATCGTTCAAGATGGCCACCTCACACAAATCCTCAATGGCGTTGTAACAGTAGACCGTGATCTCTTCGACGACCAATGGCGTTCCGATGTAGCGGCATCTAAATTCCACCAATTCCCTGGTTATGGCGCCTACACTAAAGGAGGCATCGCCCTTCAAGACCATGGCGATGATGTGTGGTACCGAAATTTAAAGATCAAAGAGCTACCGGCTGGCGAATCGGGTGAATAAGAAAAAACTATAGCAATCTATCTTAAAACCCGGCGCCGGAGGGCGCCGGGTTTTTTTGTGAGAAACGTACATTTACCACATGGCCCAATACCACCACAGTAAAGGCATTGTTTTAAGCGCGCTGAAGTACGGCGAAAGCGGCAGAATTATGCGTGTGTATACAGAGGAGTTTGGTCTATTGAGTTTTCTCGTGAATAGCGTGGGGAGCAAGCGCGGTGTGGTTCGCAGTTCGATGTTGTTGCCACTGTCGTTAGTAGAATTGGTCCATACGAATAAAGGGGAGGGAAAACTAGACCGTATTAAAGAGGCGAAGATGGACCTAACCTACACGAGCATTCCGTACGATCCTGTGCGCAATGCGCTGGCGCTGTTTCTTTCGGAGCTCTTTCAAAAAGTGCTACAAACGGGGGAGTCGAATACAGAAAAGTTTGACTTTGTACGCTCCGCTTGCCTTGCGCTGGATACTATCGATCCCATTCCGCCGGCTTTTCATCTGTCCATCTGGGCCCGATTAACCACCTACCTGGGGTTCGCTCCCAACCTCAACGCGTCCAACGGGACCAATTATTTTGACCTACACAACGGCAACTTCGTCCCGGAACCGCCTCTGTTGCATGCCTATCTTCAGCCAGAAGCGAGCGAAAACCTGCGGATTGCTTTGGAGTGGAATTTTGATGGGCCGCTGGGTATATCGAAGCAGGGTCGATCAGATTTAATGGAGGGATTGAGCAGTTACATGAACATCCACCTCGATGGATTCGGCACCTTTAAAAGTTTAGACGTACTTAAAGAGCTGTTTGCGTAAAAGCCAAATTTTCATAAAAACGGCTCTTTTTTGCGCAAAAACAGCGAAAAATGACGCAAAATCAATGAAAAATCAGCAAAAACGGACAAAAACCGTAAAACGAACCGACACTATGACACGTATCCGCGGTTGGTAGGATATTTGCTATTTTACCATTGTAACTAATACTAATAGAAACTTATGAATACATCTTTTCCCAAATGGTTGATTCCTGCCTTTGCAGCCTTCCTATTTGTCCTCGTGTTTTCTTCACGATTGTTTGTCAAAATTGAATCTGGTGAGGCCGGCGTTCAGTACGATCTGGTAGCCGGTCTTAAAGTAGATCGTGTATACGACCAAGGTTTGAAAATCATCGCACCGTGGAACCGTATGTTTATTTACAGCACACGTATACAAGAAGACCGCTCTGTAATGGAGGTACTTAGTGCGAACGGTTTGACCATTCGTGCGGAACTTTCCTACCGTTACCGTCCGTTCCAGGACAAAATTGGCTATTTGCACAATGAAGTAGGTGAGAATTACCACGAGCGCATTATCATTCCGGAAATTCGTTCTGCAACGCGCGAAATCATAGGTAAATATTTACCGGAAGAGCTGTACAGTTCGAAGCGCGATAGCATTCAGACTGAGATTTTTGTGCTTGCTGCAGAACGCATCAAGGGCAAGTATATCGAGCTTGATGCTGTTTTGATTCGTGACGTAGGTTTACCGGATAAATTGAAGCAAGCGATCGAGCGCAAGCTGGAGCAAGAGCAGGTTTCTTTAGAATATGAATTCCGTCTGACCCGTGCTCAAAAAGAAGCAGAACGTCAGCGTATTGAGGCAGAGGGTAAAGCAGTAGCGAACCGTTTGTTGAGCCAATCACTTACGGACAAAATTCTGCGCGACAAAGGGATTGATGCTACTCTAAAATTAGCAGAGAGTCCTAACAGTAAAGTGATTGTTGTAGGCGGAAGCGATGGATTACCATTAATTTTAGGCAACAACTAATTGGTACAAATGATTAAATTTGAGATAGAAAGGCGGCCAAATGGCCGCCTTTTTTTTATATTCGAAAACCCGCTAACTTAAAACTCATTAATCATACGAACGAACGAACTGCTTTAACGGATGGATTTACATGTAGCACTTTATCCAGGAGATTTATTGTACTGGTTTGGCTGGGCTGCGGCATTGTTTGTACTACTTTTTCCGCTTTGGATCGGTAGTAAATTAGGTTTAGTTGCCCGTAGAAAATTTGAACGCGGTTGGGCGCTTGTATTAGTAGGTGCGTATCTCGCAATGACGGGACTTACCATTGCTAGGGGAGAATTCAGTTGGGGCAGTTCCTTGCTCTTTCACATGTGCGGCTTTTCGCGACTCCTGCTTATTGGTTATTTTTTCACCGGCAAACGCTGGATGGGAGAACTGGTCACCTTCACTGGAATTGCAGGTGGATTGCAAAGTTTGCTCACTCCGGAATTTACTCATGGAATTAATTTTGTGTATGCCTTTGATTACTATGTCAATCACGCTTCAATCATAGGGGTAGGGTTCTATATTATTGTTGTGCAGCACCGACGTCTTAAAAAAAGGGCTTGGCTCCGCAGCTTCGGTCGTATACAACTCATGGCGCTTATTGCACTAGGTGTAAATCTGCTGACCGGCGGAAATTACATGTACCTCATGGAACCTCCGATTGCAGATAACCCGCTCATCATTACCAGTGAAAATTTTGCCTACCTCCATGTGGTATTCTTCGAGGTATTCGCAGCATTGAATTTTTGGTTGATCCAATTGCTCTTGAGTCGCATTCACGTTAAAAACAGCTTGGGTTACCGTACCGTTTAGGGCGTTAACACATCTCCAACACTTTAGGCGATAGAAGTGTCTTATATTCGCGTTTCTAAATGAGAAAATAATTTCACTTTAAACCTTTTCACCCCGTAAGGCGTCTATTAGACATGAAGAACCTAAACACAACCCTACAACTCATCCTCGCGGTGTTCTTGACCGGAACACTACATGCCCAACAACCGGGCGGTCAAAGAGGAGGGAATTTCGACCCTTCTAAGCTCCCGAAAATTGGGGTTTTAACTGGAAAATTAGTTGATGCCGAAACGAAGCAACCGCTTGCGTTTGCAGCTGTAAAGATCACCCACAAAATGAGCGAAACGCTTGTAACTGGAGGGATGACAAACGAGCGAGGTCTATTTAAAATCGAGGGTATTACTCTAGGCCCAAACGTCGTTGAATTTGCCTATGTCGGTTACAAAACGATGACGCAAGAAGTGCGGTTTGGCCGCGAAGGTGTGGAGCAAAATTTGGGGGAAATAAGTCTTCAGTCTTCCGGAGTAGAACTTGATGAAGTTGTAGTTGAAGCTGATGGTCAGTTTATGACCAATGAGATAGATCGTAGAGTATATGATCCGTCGAAGCTTATTTTAAGTAAAACAGGATCTGCAACAGACATCCTTGAAAACATTCCCTCGGTAGAATTAGACATCGATGGAAATATCACCCTTCGTGGCTCTAGTGCTGTGCGCATAATGATTGATGGACGTCCTTCGCGTTTCACCGGTGAAGATCTTGCTGCACTGCTCCAAAGTCTACCCGGGAATAGCGTCGAGAAGATTGAAGTTATGACCAATCCAAGCGCGAAATACGACCCGGATGGAACAGCAGGAATGATCAATATTGTACTAAAGAAATCTGCCTTGCAAGGTTTAAATGGTTCTGTCAACGCGTCGTATTCTGGCGCGGATCGTGTACGCGGTGGATTGAATTTAAACTATAAAGTGGATCAGGTTAATTTCTTCTTTAATGCTGGACATAGCTCAGGGTTTACCCCGCGCAGTTCGTGGGCCGATCGTGATAACTTTCTTAGTGACGGAACGTACAGTTTTGAGCAGGAAACAGATGGGCTTGGTGGGCGCAATGGTAACAATATTAAAACCGGGATCGACTGGACCCCGAATGATAAACATACCCTAACCCTTCAAGGTACCATCAACCAGGGTTTGCGTCCGCGTTCAGAGGATAAAATAACGGATTGGACCACACCAGCGAGCATCTACACCATCGTTCAGCGGAATGCGCAAAATGGAATTCGCTGGAATAATAGTGCGGACCTCATCTATGATTATAAGCCTAAGAAAGGTGAGGAGCTTAATGTACGGTTCAGCTATACCGAAGGAAACCGTCTAGACACGATGAACTTTGAGCAGGACACGCTTAGTACAAATAATGTAAAACTGCCATCGCTGCGCTATGCCACAGAAAGTTTTGGAGATCAATGGGAATTCAATGCTCTAGTGGATTACGTGAAGAAGTGGAACGACGATAAAAAATTCGAGGTCGGCGTAAAAATGATTGTTCGTGATGATTTAGACGGGTTTAACAGAACAAACACCGATATAAACACAGGCATTCCCACTTTAGATCCACTTTCCATAAACGAATTCCTATACTCTGAAGATATCTTTGCCGCCTACGCTAACTATGGCTTTAAAAAAGGCCCATGGGGTTTCCAGCTGGGCTTACGCGCTGAACAGGCTAACATAGAAGCTAAACAAATCACGCAGGATTCGACCTTTGTCAATGACTACTTTCAGGTATATCCAAGCGCTTTCATGACGTATGAAATCGCACGCGGTCGTGAACTAAATTTCAGCTATAGCCGTCGCGTTCAACGTCCCGGTGGTCGACAACTTAATCCGTTTATCGATTACAGTGACCCATTCAATCTCCGTCAGGGAAACCCTTACCTCCTTCCTGAGTTCACGGGTTCTTATGAAGTCGGGTACACCCATATTTTAAAGAAAGGAAAAACGTTTAATGTGAACGTGTATTTCCGTGATAAGAGTAATCTTATTACTTGGTTCAGTCAGGTCGATACGACCGGAATCAATACGACGACGTTTAAAAACTTAAACAGCGGCGAAGATGTAGGAATGGACTTTAGCTTTCGTGGCCGTCTTGGCAGTAAGGGCGGATTCGCGAGCATAGGAGGAAACTACTTTTACAGCCAAGTCAGTGGTGATGTCGACGGACGTGGTTGGATAAATAGCGGTTACGGATTTGGTTTAAATACCATGGTGAGTACACCACTTTGGAAAGGCGCGAGTCTTCAAATTATGGGTAATTATCGTAGTAAACGAGTCATGGCGCAGGGCATAGGACGACCGTTCTATTTCATGGGTGGTGGTTTCAAGCAAGGTTTCTTAAATGACCGATTAAACCTATCCATCAATTGTAGAGATCTCTTCAATACCATGGGCTGGAATTATGAATCTATGGGACCCAATTTCTACCAAGAGGGTCAATACCGTTGGAGCAATCGCATAGTTGAGGCGGGCCTTACCTATAACTTTGGTGAAGTGCAACGCCGTCGTCGTCAGATGGATCGCGGAAGCCGTGGAGGAATGGATATGGACATGTTCTAATCCAATTTGAGCACTGGATACTTATTTTTAAGCCCCGGAGTCATTCCGGGGCTTTTTTTATATTGAAGCATGAAACATTTGACCCGCCTCGCACTCGTTGCCCTTTTTATTGCGCCGTTTTCTCTCAGCGCAGAACGTTCCATTATGGACCCCGTTGTCTACGATTTACGAGGTGCATTAGCGGAGGGATACGAAGTAGCCGCAGTAGTAACCGATGCAGGTGAACTTTCAGAATTTACTTTCGATACAGCTAACAGTTATCTCACGTTACTCAAGCCAGCGACCTTTTATTACGCCTTGTGTGTGGATACTGCTGGCCAATTGGCCTACCTCTACATGGGCCCTAAAGAAGTTGGAGGCTCTAGCGATCCTTACATTCAGGAGCTTACGCCCTTACCTTCTGCAACTGCCCAGGGGGCCAAGACTGCAGGAAAAGGGTACCTCATATCATTAGGTTCTGGAGTGGTGGTTTTTGCGGCTATAGCCGCATTAGACCAGGGCGATGGATTCGCGGTGCTCCTCGGGGTCTTAACAGGACTGCTTGTGGCTAGTGTAGGCGCCGCAATTTCCTTAGCAGCCGGATTGATTAAAGGCACAAAAGTGGCCTTAGACAACAGAGCAGAAATACAGCAGCGCGAGGCCCGCCGCAATTCTTCTCCGCCAAGCAATACACAATTCGTGGTTGAACCGGTAGACGAACGGCTGGTTCCAGCAGAATTTACAACAGCATTGAAACAGGCGATAGGTCGCTAGAAATTTTCGTCAAAATCGTCGCCTTCTCCACCATCAAAGTCGAAGGTCGTCGGTAGACAATCTACATCTATGCCCAGCGCTCCTTTAGGACGTTCGAATGGGCTTGCACTAATGCCGAGATCAGGATTCGCATAGTTCTTTTTCATGTAGACGGCCCAGATGGGAAGCGCCGCTGTTGCACCTTGACCGTAATACGTACCAAACCTGCCGCCCATATGCGCAGCACGATCTTCACAACCGGTCCATACCCCTGTGATTAGGTTGGGTACAGCGCCCATAAACCAACCGTCAGAGTTGTTTTGTGTGGTTCCTGTTTTGCCGGCAATTTCATTTGTGAATTTATACGGATAGCCGGTCACTATATTATTGCGGTAGAAGTTCTTCCCTAAATCGTGGCGCAATCGGATTCCGGTGCCGTCTTCCGTTACTCCCATCAGGAGTTTAAGGATCACATAAGCATCCCGGTCGCTCATGACTTGACGCATTTCAGGAGTAAATTCCTCCAGTACTACACCATTTTTATCCTCAATACGTGTCACCATGATGGGCTGAACATAGCGCCCTTTATTGGCGAAGGTGGTGTAACTGCCTACCATTTCGTAAACGCTGAGGTCGACGGTACCTAGCGCAATAGAAGGAACCTCCGGAATGTGGCCGCTAATGCCCATTCGACGAGCTAGATTTATCACAGGACGCGGCCCTACCTGTTTCATAAGGAATGTGGTGACGGTGTTCATTGAATTTGCCAATGCGTGTTTCAAGCTTTTTGTACCGCCGTATTTTCCGTCAGAATTGGACGGACACCAATCTTCGAGCAGGCCAAACTCCCCTTTTTCAATACATATTTTTGCATTGGGTACCTGCAGACAGGGACTGTAGTTTTTTTCTAGAATGGCGGATGCGTAAACGAACGGCTTGAAGGTCGAGCCCACCTGGCGTTTCCCTTGCTTTACGTGGTCGTATTTGAAGTACTGGTAGTCGTTACCGCCAACCCACGCCTTTACATGACCGGACTGTGGTTCAACACTCATCATCCCCACCTGATAAAGTCCTTTGTAATACATGATACTATCGCGCGGTGAAAGTACCGTGTCTTTATCCCCGTTCCAGGTAAATAAAGTCATGGGAATAGGGGTGGTAAATGCTTTTTGAATACTGTCCTGACTTGCGCCACGGCGTTTCATGCCTCGGTAGCGCTGTGTATTTTTCATCGCACGGTCTACGATACGCTTTACATTTCCAGCGGGATCCTCATCGAAATAAAAGGGGCCGTATTTGCGATCTTCTTTGATGATGTCAAAGACGCGTTGAAAATTACCTAAATGCTCTTGCACCGCTTCCTCCGCATTCTGTTGCATCTCCGCATTGATGGTCGTGTAGATTTTTAAACCGCCACTGTAGAGGTCCAATTCGCGGCCGGTCCGTTTCTCATAATCTTTGATCCACTGCTTCATGTAGCCACGTAAATATTCGCGGAAATACGGTGCTAGACCAGCCGTATGACTCTGTGGTCGGAATTCCAGCTGAAGGGGGATTTGTTGCAGGCTGTCTTTTTCTGCTACCGTAAGCATGCCGTTTTTAACCATTTGCACGAACACTTGGTCGCGCCGTTGTTTGGTACGTTCCGGGTAGCGTTTAGGATTGTAGAGGGAAGGATTTTTTGCCATGGCGACGAACACCGCGGCTTCCTCTATGGTGAGGTCAATGGGCTTCTTGTTGAAGTAGACGCGGGCGGCAGAATTGATACCGACGGCTTGGTAGAGAAAGTCCAATTGGTTCAAATACAAGGCAATAATTTCGTCTTTCGTGTAGAGCCGCTCGAGCTGTACCGCAATGATCCATTCGCCCAATTTCTGTCCAATGCGCTCCACCAGATTACGCGCCGGTTCGTTGTACTGCATCTTCGCCAATTGCTGCGTGATCGTAGAGCCACCACCTTTGGAGCCCAAATACACTACAGCACGTGCCAGTGCCTTAGCATCCACTCCACTGTGTGAATAGAAGCGTTCATCTTCTGTTGACACGAGCGCTTTTCCCAGCCAAGGCGAGAGTTCATCGAAGGTCGCAGCCGTCCTGTTTTCGCGAAAGAAGGTACCGAGGGTTTCACCGTCTTCGGTAATGATCTCAGTGGCCAATTTTGTATCGGGATTCGCAATCTGTGCGATGTTTGGTAATTCACCAAACACGCCCATGTTCGTTAGACTGAGCAAAATCGACAAACCCCAAACCGGTCCCGTGAGCACGACTGCCGTCCAGATGATTTGCTTGCGGTAATTGCGTTTCTTTTTTTCTTTCTCTTGTGCCATAGCCTCTCAAAAATACCAATATCTCAGACCGGTTTACTGCCGGATAAGAAGAACTTTTCCTTGCGATGTAACTGTCCCTAATGCATCAGTGATGTAGACCAGGTACACACCACTTGCTGCGGGCTGACCGCTCAGGTTTGTGCCGTTCCATCTTGCTGTTCCGCCATTCGATTGCGTTTCATAAACAAGCGCTCCCGTGACGTCCGTAAATTTCACTACTGCGCCTTCAGGGCAGCCCTGGACAAAAATGGGTCCTTCATAGCCGGGGCGCACTGGATTCGGGTAGATGGCGGCTTCGGGCACATCGCCGGCATAGCCGGGTGTGGCATCGCCGCGGTAGCCGATCAATCCCTTCGAGGTCGCAATCAGAAGCTCCCCGCTGGTC
Source organism: uncultured Flavobacteriales bacterium (assembly GCA_905478295.1). Classification (GTDB taxonomy): domain Bacteria; phylum Bacteroidota; class Bacteroidia; order Flavobacteriales; family Schleiferiaceae; genus UBA10364. The sequence goes on from CAJQHZ010000020.1 coordinate 11,702, forward strand.
GGATCAGCAGCAATACTGAGTATGTCATTTGCGAGCAAAGGGGAATTGGTCGCCGTGAATTGCTGCAGGGTTTGTAAGCCCTCGGGACTGACTAAAAAGAGTCCAGCGCCGCGTGTTCCTATCCACTTGCGGTTGCCGCCGTCAACGAAAATGCTCGTGATGGGCGTTTCTCCTAAAAGTTTTTGAACCACACCGTCTTCTTCAAAAAGGATAGGACGCGCATCGGAATTTCCACCGTTAAAAATATTTGATGGACTGTACAGCACCACTAACCCTTCATCCGTGCCGATCCACAATTCTCCGTCCTGGTCCACAGCCATGCTCAGGACATGATTGGAGGGTAGGTTGCCACTTCCAGTACCCGAAGTGATCTGTCGTTTCAACCCGTCGGAAGCACGGTAGGCGTAGATGCCGTTCGTTCGACTTTGAATGAAGAACATGCCGTCGCGGTGAACGATGTTTTTTAACGCCACGCCGTCTGCACCGGGACTTAAAGCAAAATTGGACCAATTTCCGGCTGCATCTTTCTTAAACAATGGCGCAGCTACTAAACTTTGTACACCCCAAAGATTGCCTTCATCGTCAAAGGTCAATCCACCGGTCCGCAGATCATCTTCATTGCTATTCAGTGCGAGAAGCGCACCATTTGTATTGCTGGCGCGAAACCAGCCCGTCGTATCGCCGTCGGTCAACTCAACAATCCCGCCGCCCCAACTACTGAGGTACAGTCGCTCGCCTGATGCCGTGAATTCGTGAGCAGCACTCACAAAATCTGTCAAACCGTAGAGGTAATTTTTATCCCAATGCGTCCATTGCTGTCCATCGTAACGACCGGCGCCGTCGCTGGAATAGGCTTTTGACCAGAGCTCGTTCAGGGCACCCGGCAAATGAAGAACGCCGCCTGTATTTCCGCGGTAGGCCGAAGCATAAGGATTGGTCCCAGCTGGTTTAGGATCATTGTCTTTACCCAATCCGTAAGGCACGAGGTGAAATGCTTTGTTGCTGTAGGGGCTGCTGGGAAGAATGCGCTTGACCTTCGTGCGGTCTTTTACGCGCACCATGCCCGTTTGAAAATTACCCGTGTAGAAGGCATTCTCACTGGCTACAAACGCAGAGGAGAGCGGACGAAGCACGCCTGGAGCGAACAGCGCATTGGAGATATTGACGGAATCCACAGGGCTGTTTTTTTGGTCCAATTTTTTACCAATAACATTGAAATCACGTGTAACTACGAGCCAGTCTTCATTCACGCGTACATCCTGTATTTCTTGACTTAAGCTTCCGCCGCCCCATGGTTGCGCATAGGTTCCAGCCTCCCAATCGCCGTTGCTGTTTTCGCTAACATCAAAAAGTAGTGTTCCTGACGTAAGGTCGGTTGCGGCATACAAGAAACATTCATCTATGTCGTACCATACCAGGTTGTTGGGGTCGTAGACACTTGCGAAAACACGGTAATCTACAGCGGCCCACTGCGGTAAATTTTCGGTAAGGTCGGCGACTAAAAGATCATTTTGCTGGGCAGGAGAATAGACGCAGGCGGTGCCCGCGGGATTGATGTCAAATGAAGAAACAGCAATAGGGCTGTAGTTGTCGCCTAGAAGAAAAGTTCGCCCGGCGAGAAGGGAGGAAACTTCAAATTCTACCAATCCGAAGTTCGTTCCTGCATAGGCCCTTCCATCAAAAAAGGCGAAGCCATTGATTTGTTTTAATCCGGTAAAAGACGGCGTTTCTTCAATGGCGGTGATGGGTTGGAAAGAGCCATTGCGCCAAACATCGATGCGACCGTTAGCGTAGCCAATCCAAACGGTTTGTGAGGAAGGATCTGAGCGTAAAGCAGTGATGTTGGTTCCAGAAAGTCCGTTGATGCGGGAGTACCTGGAAAATTCGTCGGTGCTGCCGTCAATAATGAGTAAGTTGTCCTGGGAGGCGCAGAAAACGAGGGGGTCTAATTGGTCCACGTGGTCAAACGTGTTGTACGGAAGATGGTCAACCCAGTACTCAAAGGCACTCGCAGCCTGCCATTTTTCATCCTGTGCCTTCAAGTACGGGGCTAACATAACCGCAAAACACGCGGTGAGGAGAATTTTAAACAGATTCCGTTCAATCATGGGTTCAATTTACGACCTTAGTATCGCAAACAACACAACAAAGTTGTTGTTTGATAGCATAAATATAACGACCATGGCATGCAGTAATTGTGGCAGCGGTGGTGGCGTTCCAAAGGGTTGTCAAAGCAACGGCTCATGTGGAACTGGAGGATGCGGAAAACTGTCGGTCTATGACTGGCTTTCAAATATGGAACTACCCTCAACAGATCAAGCTTTTGATTGGGTTGAGGTCAGATTTAAGAACGGACGCAAGGAATTTTTCCATAATGCAGAAGGTCTTCCACTCCAGATCGGGGATGCTGTGGCTGTTGAAGCCCACTCCGGACACGACATAGGTAACGTCTCTATCACCGGGGAGCTGGTAAAGCTCCAGATGAATAAAAAGAAGTTCAGGTATGAATCGGAAGAGAATCCGAACAAAGTATACCGCAAAGCGTCAGAACGCGATTTAGAAAAATGGGCGGAAGCTCGAGCGCGTGAAAAGAAAACCATGATGCAGAGCCGCGATGTGGCCCAGCGTCTAGGGTTGAAGATGAAGATTTCTGATGTTGAATTCCAGGGCGACGGTTCAAAAGCGACGTTCTATTACACGGCAGATGAGCGGGTAGATTTTCGTCAATTGATTCGCGAATTGGCCCAATTGTTCTCTGTTCGTATTGAAATGAAACAGATCGGTGCACGCCAGGAAGCTCAACGTTTGGGCGGTATAGGTTCCTGTGGCCGTGAGCTGTGTTGTTCAACTTGGCTGAGCGACTTCCGGAGTGTGAATACTGCGGCAGCGCGCTATCAGCAGCTTAGTCTGAACCCCCAGAAGTTGGCGGGCCAGTGTGGTAAGTTGAAGTGTTGTCTGAACTATGAATTGGACAGCTATATCGAAGCAGTAAAGCGTTTCCCTTCACCTTCAAAGAAACTCAAGCTCGCAAAAGGCGTGGCGTTCTTCCAGAAAATGGACATTTTTAAGGAGATGCTTTGGTATTCGCTCGACAGCGACCCCAACAACTGGGTGCCGCTAAAGCTCGACCAGGTCCTTGAGATTGTGGAAGCGAACAAAAAGGGGGAAACTCCGGATGACCTTGCAGAATTTGCTTACGTTGAGCAGCCTAAAGTGAAAGCGGAAGTCGCTGTAGCCGATTTCGTAGGTGGAAGTGCAGAAGATAGCATTACTCGTTTCGATCAGCCCAAGGGTCGAAAAAACCGGGGTGGACGCAACAGAAATCGCGGTGGTCGTAACCGCAGTGGTAAAAAACCAAACGCACCGAAAAAAGCAGAATAATGCCGTTTTTTGCGCAAAAACACATAAAAACAGCTGAAAATCGACTCGTTTTGGGTCTTTTTTCACTGTTTTTACTTTTTCAACAAAGTTGTTCTCCCCCGCCAGTTTTAGATGAACTGACCACTTTTGAAAACAACCGGTGGCATTTAGACAGCGCAATCACCGTGCAGTGGGCACCGGAAGATGCAGAAACACCTGTTTTCATGGGCATGTACGTCAGGCATCTAGACGACTATCCGTACAATAATCTGTACCTCTTTCGCACTATACGTTCAAGTCAGGGCGTGGAATATTCGGATACCGTGAATATCGCATTGGCGGATGACCTGGGCCGTTGGAACGGAACCGGGATGAGTACGCTGAAAACAGTCTTCGCACCCATAGGCGGAGGTGCGGTTCGCTTCAAAGGGGACGAGCGGTACACCCTGTCCATTATTCATGGAATGCGCGATACTGTACTCACGGGGATTCAAGACGTCATCGTAAAATTTGAGAAGGCAGAAAACTAGGTCCGCTTAGAACAACAGTTGCTCCCAAAGCACATCCATAAGATGTACTGCGCTGCGTGAACTGAGGTCTTCGATCTGGTGACGGCATGAAGTCCCAGTGGCGACGATGTGTTCACCTTCGAATGATTCAACGGCCGGGAGTAAGACTAAATCGGCCATCTTTTTACTCATTTCGAAATTTTCGCGCTTCATACCGTAGGACCCGGCCATGCCGCAGCAACTGCTCTTTATTCGATTGACTTCTGCGCCTAACAGGAGTTGGAGCACGTAGGCCGTATCGCCTGCACTTTCTAAGCTTTTCTGGTGGCAGTGGACGTGGAGTAAAATTTCCTCTGGGTATGACGCGAAGAGTTGCTTCGACCCGGTTAGCTTTGGCAATTCGTCTGCTAAAAACTTATCGAGGGTGGAGATGCGCTGGCTTGAAATCCAGGCCTTTTCTTCCGGCAATAACCTTCCGTATTCGTCTATTGCACTCAAAACCGCACTTGCCTCTAAACCCAAAATCGGTGCGTTTTTGAGCGTTTTTGCCGCATTTTTGAGCTTTTTTAGTGTTTTTTGGGCCAAAATCCTGGATTCTGGTAAAAAACCACCACTTATTGCTGCACGTCCACTTGGGCTACAAACGATCGCTGGAATGTACCCGAGCGCGCCGAGCACATCACATGCCTTGCCCACCAACATAGGATCGTTCGCCTGGGTAAATTCATCCACCCACAAAATCACGGCGCGCTCGTGGCCTACGGCACTTTTTACCGAATAGCTTTTTTCATAGGCTTTCATATAGGCCGGTGGTGCCAGCTCCGGAACAGATCGCTCTGGGTGAATGCCCAACAATCGCTTGGTCAGTCCTGATTTCAGGATAGGGTTGATCAAACGCCATAATCCTTGATAGCTCAAGCTCTTGTGGAAGTTGGCAAATGCCTTATCCGCTAGGGTGCGTTTAGAACGGTTTTGATAGAGATATTCAGACTTCATTGCTGCCATATCGACCCCAGAAGGACATTCCTTCGTACACCCTTTACAGCCCACACAATGTTGCATGGCTTCTGCTAATTCAGGTGCCTTGAATCCTGCTATACTCTGTTCGGTCAATACGCTGCGCAGCACATTCGCACGCCCACGCGTACTGTCCCATTCATCACGCGAGGCCATGTAGGAAGGACACATTAAGGCACCGGTATGCGGCAGTCGTCGGCAGTCGCCCGATCCGTTGCACTTTTCTACGGCGCGTAAGAATCCACCTTCCTCGTTAAATGGGAACTGGGTGTCTAAAACCGACTCCTCACGGTCTACTTCATATCGTAAGTCATCGTTCATGGGTTTGGCACCCACAATCTTGCCCGGGTTCAATCGGTTCTCAGGATCCCACGCCTTCTTGAAGCTTTCCATCCATGGATATACCTGTGGCCCGTAAAAGTCTTTTATAAATGCTGCTCGAACGCGACCGTCACCGTGCTCGCCCGAGAGCGAGCCGCCGTATTTTTTAACGAGTGCGGCGCTGGCTTTACTGATTTCATATAATAATCGGACCCCTTCGGAAGTCTTTAAATTTAGAATAGGGCGCAGGTGCAATTCCCCAGCACCGGCATGGGCGTAGTAGACACTTTCCTGGCCGAAGTCCTGCATTAATTCATCAAACTCACGGATATAATCTTGAAGCACATCAACGCGCACGGCGGTATCTTCAATACACGCCACGGGTTTTGCATCGCCCGGCACATTAGAAAGCAGTCCCAATCCTGCGGCACGGAGCTTCCAAACTTTATCGCTGTCGTCCCCAAAGAGCTCGGCTCGGGCATAGCTGTGCTCGCATTGTAGGGCAGCTAAATTTTCGGTCAACTCTGCTTCTGTTGATCCACGAACTTCAACGAGCAGAATAGCTGCGGGATCACCTTCCACAAAATCCCGGTATCTTGAATATTCTTTACTCTCACGCGTACATTCTAAGATGATGCGGTCCATGAGTTCGAGTTGATAGGGCCCAAAGGCCATCAATTTCGGCGTTGCACTCATGGCGTCGTCCATGCTGTGGTAGTGCAAGGCAGCTACTGCGACATGAGCAGGCGGCAGGGGATCCAGTGCCATGCGAATCTTGGTGGTAATGCCTAATGTTCCTTCAGAGCCACACATGACAGCTAAGAGTGCATCGGGACCGTTGCCAATTAAATCGATCGCATACCCAGTATTTCTTCTGTGAATACTCGGATCTGGGAAATGAGCGGCGAGATTTTCGGTGGACCAAGCTTGGGACCATTGTGCTAGCCATTGTGCAACGGCTTCCGGAATTTCTCGTACCCCTTCAGAGTCGATTGCGCCCATGGCTCGCAACACCCCATCTGCGGTGACCAGCTCAAGGCCAAGCAGCTTTTCGCGTGTGGTTCCGTAAGAAATAGAGGTGGAGCCGGAGCTGTTATTGCCCACCATTCCGCCCATCATACAGCGGTTGGAGGTGGAGGTATTGGGACCGAAAAACAGCCCGTATTTCTTGAGGTGGTGGTTGAGTTCGTCTCGGACGACACCCGGCTGTACTTCTGCCCATCGCTCCTCCACGTTGATATGGAGAATGGCGTTCATGTGCCTGCCGGTATCGAGAACGGTACCATCGCCAACGACTTGGCCGGCGAGGGAGGTTCCTGCGGCGCGTGGGATCAGTGGCTTGCCTGATTTAACATGTACGACCACATCATCAGCCGATTTTGGAAAGGCCACAGATTCGGGCGTTTCCTGGTAGATGGAAGCATCCTGTGCATAGGCACGTTGAAGGAGTTTATCGCTGGGTTGAGTCACGGTTTTACACCATAAAGTTATCGGTCAACTGACCTTCGCCCAATTCTGCATTTCCAGTGTTGAGGTGACGCAACAACGGACATGGGCGGTAGCGGTCGTCCCCATAGTGTTTGTGGCAGCGTTTTAAGGTGCCGAGCACTTGGTCCCAGCCCATCTCACGTCCCCACTGAATGGGTCCTTTGGGGTAATTTACCCCTTTAGTCATGGCGAGATCTACATTTTCAGGTGAGGCAATACCTTGCCAAACCGCATCTAAAGCTTCATTGATAATGAGGCACAGAATGCGCTCGACGATTTTTTCGCTCAGCAGGGGATCAATTTCCACTTCTTCCTGTGCCACTACTGCGGCGTCCATACCACTAGCGTAGTTGTAGAAACCACGGCCGGTTTTACGACCGAACAATCCGGCTTCTTTCAGTCTTTTTTGGGTGATGGAAGGGCGGAAGCGTGGGTCGTAAAAGAATTGGCTCCAGACGGTTTCCGTCACCGTATAATTCACGTCGTGACCGATGAGATCAGTCAATTCAAAAGGTCCCATTCGAAACCCGATACTTTTCACTGCGGCATCAATCTCCGCTACACTTGCTACGCCTTCTTCATAGAGTTTTATGGCCTCACTGTAAAACGGACGGGCTACTTTATTCACGATAAACCCTGGGGTATCTTTTGCTACAACGGGTACTTTGCCCCATTCCAGCATTAACGCTTCCATAGTCTCCGTAAAGTCATCACCGGTTTTCACGCCAGGCACGACTTCTACCAAAGGCATCAACGGTGCCGGGTTAAAAAAGTGCAATCCTCCAAATCGTTCTGGATGTGTTAAACCGCTCGAAAGGGCAGCAATACTTAGGCTTGAGGTGTTCGTACAAAGCCAAGCATCAGAGCGGAGCAACGGCTCCACTTTCGCGAACAAGTCCTTTTTTACATCAAGGTCTTCAATCACGGCTTCAACTACAAGATCTGCCCCGGAAACGGCGTCTATATCTGCGCTCCACTGCATGCGGCCCAGCATCTCTTCTTTCTGCTGCGATGTAATCTTTCCTTTCTCCGCTAACCGATTAAAAATCTTTTCTATCGAAGCTTTACTGCGGTCTGTAGCGCCAGGGAAGCTATCGTAATAGACCACATGACAACCGTTCTGTACGGCAATCTGTCCAATTCCTGTGCCCATGGCACCAGCACCTAATACGGCTACTTTCATTTTATTTCCCTTTAAATACAGGTTCGCGCTTTTCTAAAAACGCCTGGACACCTTCGTTGAAATCGTATGTTTTTCCCGCCTTCGTTTGCAACGCTTCTTCTAAGTCCAATTGCGTGTTGAGATCATTCGTTGCCGCTGCGTTCAACGCCCGTTTAGTCAACGCCAAACCTTTAGTCGGCATCTGAGCCATGCGCAGCGCTAATGCAGCAACTTCTCCTTCGTAGCGTTCTTCTGGGAACACTTGATAGACCATGCCCATACGCTGCGCTTGAGCAGCAGGTACCTTGTCGCCGGTCATCATCAGCGCGCTCGCGTGCTGAAATCCAACCAGTCTAGGCAGTGTAAACGTACCTCCGCTGTCTGGAATAAGACCAATTTTACTGAAGGCTTGTACAAAACTTGCCTTTTCGTGTGCCACTACAATATCACAAGCGAGTGCAATATTTGCACCTGCTCCGGCAGCAACGCCGTTGACCGCAGCAATCACCGGCTTCGGTAATTCTCGAATGGCTTTAATGATGGGATTGTAATGCTTTGCCACGATATCGCGCAAGGTCGGACCATTTTCTGCGATAGCTTCGCCTAAGTCCTGGCCTGCACAAAAGGCTTTTCCTGCGCCAGTGATAACCACACAACGTACCGCGGTATCGCTTGCTGCAAGACGCAATGCTTCCTGCACACCTAAGGCAAGTTCGCGGTTGAATGCGTTGAATTTGTCTGGACGGTCGAAGGTAATGGTCAATACACCTTCCCTTGTAGTTGCTTCTAACATGCTTCCTTGAGTTTGTCTCCCCAAGGTACAGTATAGGCGGCTTTGCTACAACTTAATGGAACGCATCATTGCCTCCATTTCTAACACTACATTTCGCTTCTTCGCGGTAGGTCCATACAGTAGACTCTCGATGGTCAATATGCGGTCGTTTTTCTCGTCGTAAATGGTGTAGGATAAGAACGGTCCACCCATAAAATCGCCATTCATTCGCCACAATCCGCGCGTTTCAATGGCAAACATCCCGCTGATTTCTGTATTCTCAATGCTCGGCGGGATCATCAATTCTGTGGACATAAATGAACCTTCATAGCTGCCCTCAAAATAGTTTTTTCCGATGCTGTCGCGGTGCGCAATAATGGCATCAACGCTGACCAGACCTTCCGACATGGGGCGTTCACTCAAAATAACGTACTGAATGGTTTTTATCGTTTTCGTCGCGAAAATCTTAAGGTCCTCTTTGTCCAATGTGGGGTCAAAACCCTGATGCAATAGCATTTTCTTAATGCCCATCTCCTTTAAGTTTTCATGGGTATAGGCATAAGACGATTTCTTCAACCGACCCTGAATCACACTCATGTCGTGCTCCTTAAAAGCGTCCATCAATTGCTTCGCACTTTCCTTTATGGACTTCGCTATTTCTTCTTGGCTCGGCGCAGTGATGCGCACGATGCGTTGCGGTCGCGCCCACAAATCTTTTTGCATTTTCACAAACGAGGTATCGCTTTTTTCAACCCAAAGGATGCTCTTTGTTTTCTGTAGAATTTTATTGACGTCTTTCGGTTCAACTCTAGATGCATCGAAATAGGCTTCCGCCTGCGGCAGTCCTTCCACATCGGCAAGGTACAGTGCTCTGAATTCTTTCCCGGGCGCACCTTCCCAAAGCGCATCAGGCATTACAAGTAAAAGCTCACTGTGTGTACCGCTGGATGGGGGTAGTATGCGCTCCTTTTTTTTGGTGGTACCGTCTGCGTTTTTCTCTGCACATCCACTAAAGAAGACGAGCGAAAAAGAAGCGGTAACAAGAAATGTGGCTAAAGCGCTATTGCGTAACATAATTCAGGATTTTGAGCTTGAAATTAGGCAAAAAGTAGACCAAAGCTTCCCTCTAACGCTCTGGTTTAGATGCGGCGCGGATAAACGATAATGCGCTGACCTACACGTATCATGTCTGAAGTTAGACCATTCCAACGTTTGATTTCACTAACACCTACGCCGTATTTCCCGGCGATGTGCCCTAAGGTTTCGCCGCTTTTAACGCGGTGGGTTGTCCGCTCATTCATTTGGGTGAACTCAGGCATAGCACTAGCGCGCGACTCAAAATAGCCAGCAGCAGTGGTGTAAATAGAATCCTGCTTTGCCCTAAACGCCGCTGCACTTTCCTTAGGTAGGGTGATGAAATAATCTGTACCATCGACTACAGGAATGATCTTATATCTGTACTGCGGATTTAAAAATTCCAGAAGGTCGGATGCAACACTGAGCTGTTGTTCAACCTGTTGAAAGTGCAATTGGTTCGTAACGCGTACCGTATCGGTTGCAACGTAGTAGGCGGGTATATCGGCGGGCCCTACACCGTACAAATGCCCGTATTCCATCGCATAAGTCGCTGCGATAAAGAGCGGTACGTACGCCGAAGTTTCGCGCGGTAAAAACGGACGAATTTCCCAGTAGGACGTTTTCCCTCCACTGCGGCGAATGGCCTTACGGACATTGCCTGGACCGCTGTTGTACGCAGCTAGAACGAGGTTCCAATCTTCAAAAACAGCATACATTTTAAGCATGTATTGGCACGCGGCTTCGGTACTTTTTAATGGATCGTTGCGGTCATCAACGTAGCTGTTGACCTTGAGGTCGTACATTTTCCCCGTGCTGTACATGAATTGCCACAAACCGGTCGCGCCAACGTAGGAGCGGGCCTTAGGATTCAGCGCACTTTCAACCACCGCTAAATATTTAAGCTCTAACGGCATGTCGTATTTGTCGAGGTGTTCCTCGAACATGGGGAAGTAATATTGACCGTGAGCCATCATTCGACTCAACCGTGCAGTGCCGTATTTGAGGTAGCGTTCGATGTATTTGCGAACGATGGGATTGTAGGTCATCTCAAACGGCGTACGTTGGTCCAATTCGGCCATGTAGTGTTCGAAGATGCTGTCCGTTAATGGCAGTGGATGTACGGTATCAATGGCTTTAATCTGTGCAGCGGTGCGAAAAACATGCTCAGCATCCAATTTTACAAGGCGATCATCCAGTGCCCACAGGGCCGCGCTATCTAAGCTGGTTGACGCAGCAAGTTCGGCTGCGTTTGTGTCCGCCGATAAGGCAGTTGTATCGCTGTTCTGACCAAAAACTGTCGCAAAAATGAAAGTAAAAAGTAAGGCAGTTGTCGTGCGCATTCTTAGTGGTTTTGGATCCAATCGGCCATGGCCAATACGTCCAAATCCGCACCGTTTCTCCCCATGAGTTGCAGACCCATCGGTAGTCCGTTTGCATGGACGCCCATAGGTATACTAACGGCGGGAACGCCTGCAATATTTGCTTGAACTGTAAAAATATCTTCCAAATAATTCACGGTGGGGTCACTGACCTCACGGCCAATCTCAAACGCCGTAGTAGGCGAGGTAGGACATAAAATGGCGTCGTATTCCTCCAGCGTTCTGTCGGTCCACTCCTGAACCAAACGACGGGCCGATTGTGCCTTGCCAAAGAATGAATCGTAATACCCCGAGCTCAACACAAAAGTCCCTAACATGATACGGCGTTGCACCTCTTTGCCAAATCCTGCACTGCGACTGAGTTTATATACGCTCTCAAGATCTGTGCTTTCTGGGTGGCGGTAACCTGCGTGAACACCGTCAAACCTTGCGAGGTTGGAACTGGCTTCAGCCGTGGTAATTATGTAGTAAATGGGAACCAGCGTATTCAAGAGCTCCAGTTCTACTGGCTCAACGACTACCCCTGCATTTTCAAGCAATTCTAACTGGGTCATGAATGCCTTGCGAACGCCTTCGTCCACTGCTGGATTATCTACTGCTGTTTTCAAATAGGCCACTTTTTTCGGCTGGCCCTTCGTAACAGGAGCTAACGGCTCTTGCATGGCAGTGGCGTCAAAAGCATCCGGTCCAGCAATGACTTCCATGATACGAGACGCGTCTTTCACCGAAGTGGTGAACGGACCGATCTGATCAAAACTGCTGGCATAAGCGATCAACCCGTGGCGACTGACGCGACCGTAGGAAGGTTTGAAGCCAATGGTTCCCGTAAAACTTGCAGGCTGGCGAATAGATCCACCGGTATCGGATCCCAATGCAGCATGGCAAAGACCGGCTGCAACTGCAGCAGCAGAGCCGCCTGAAGAACCGCCGGGTACTTTTGTAGGGTCGTGCGGATTTTTTGTCGGTCCGAAGGCTGAATTTTCATTCCCGGAACCCATCGCAAATTCATCACAGTTTGTTCGGCCTATAAATACTGCATCTGCAGCAAGCAAACGCTCAACGGCGGTAGCTGAAAATTGGCTTTCGAAACCGTCTAAGATTTTTGACGCAGCACTCACTTTGTGTCCACGGTAGCAAATATTGTCTTTTAACGCAATGACCATTCCCGCAAGGGAGCCTGCCGTTCCTGCAGCAATTTTTTCATCGACTTGCGCCGCTTGCGTGCGCGCTTCATCTGCCCAAACTTCTAGAAAAATGTTGAGGTCTTTAGTTTGGTCAATTTTCGACAAAAACTGTTCAACCGCCTGGGCCGTGGTACTCATATACGTTATGTTGGGATGGGTTTACTCTTTCGAGTCGTCCTGTGATTCTTCGTCTGCAACGCCGTCCTTAAATTCTTTAACACCGCGACCTAAACCACGCATTAATTCTGGGATTTTGCGGCCTCCGAAAAGCAACAAAACTACCACAAGGATGAGAATCATTTGGTTGGGACCCATGATCCCTAGAAATACTGTGTTCATCACTACTGATTTTGAGCGACTAAAGTACCCATTTTTAATGAATTGGTCCCTATCAATACGCGAGCAAACTGCGCAAAGCTCCTTCCACTTTTTCGGCGTTCGGGAGCATGGTTTGTTCTAGGGTCGTGTTCAATGGAATAGCCGGCACGTTTACTGCGCCCATGAGTTGCACGGGTGCGTCTAAAAATTCAAAACATTCTTCAGCAATAGCACCTTGCACACTTTGGGCGAAACTTGGGCTGCTGCATTCTTCAGTGAGCACCAGCACACGACCGTGCGTTGTAGCCTCTGCCATGACGGCAGCGCGGTCCCACGGTGCGAGTGTGCGTAAATCCAATATACTGATCTGTCCTGCGAAAGCTTTGGCTGCTTTTTGCGCCCAATAAACGCCCATACCATAGGTAACCACCACCGCAGTTTCACCTGCGGAAATTGCCGAAGCTTCGGCTTCTAGCGCCATGCGTGCCTTCCCAAAAGGAATGATGTAGTCTTCACTAGGTTCAGGGGTTTTAGCACCTTCTGTTCCAGGTATCTTACTCCAATACAGTCCTTTATGTTCAAAAATTACGACCGGGTTAGGATCGTAAAAAGCCGATTTAATCAAGCCCTTCAGATCCGCTCCTGTCGATGGGTAAGCGATTTTAATACCACGAATGCTTGTCACGGCAGTCTCAATAGAAGAACTATGGAAGGGACCGCCGGATCCATATGCACCGATCGGTACGCGAATGACGGTGCTTACCGGCCATTTTCCATTACTGAGGTAATAGCTGCGGCTGACTTCCGTGAATAACTGGTTCATGCCCGGCCAGAGGTAATCTGCGAATTGAACTTCCACAAACGGCTTGAGCCCAGTAGCCGACATTCCGACTGTAGAACCGATGATAAAGGCTTCTTGAATGGGCGTGTTGAACACGCGTTCATCACCAAATTTCTGTGCAAGCGTCGCTGCTTCGCGGAATACACCGCCTAATCTTCCACCTACGTCTTGCCCGTACAATAGTGCTTCGGGATGCGCTGCCATGAGTTCTTTAATGGCAAACAACGCTGCATCCACCATTACTGTAGGTTCAGCACCTTCAGGCGCACGTTCGCCGCGCTCTTCCATGATGGGGGTGGGTGCAAAATCATGCGTAAGTAGATCAGCGGGCTGCGGATCTGGCATGGATAGGGCGCTTTCGTACTGGGCTTGGACGAATTGGCCCGCTTCGGTTTCCCACTGGTCCAATTCCTTTTCACTCATTCCCGCCTTCAAACATTGCGCCTTTAAAATAGGATAGGGGTCGCGTTTCGCCGCTTCCTCTAAATCATCGCGGTACCATTCCTTTCGCACACCAGAAGTATGGTGGTTCAGCAGCGGCACATCCATACGAACTAAGAAAGGACGACGCTCTTTGCGCATCGTCTTGATGATCTTGCCCAATTTTTTATACGCTTCCTCAAAGTTAGTCCCGTCTATATCAACGGCTTCTATTCCCGTGAACCCTTTGGCATATTCCACTGCATTACTGTGGTGAACCTCTGCGCGGTTTGCACTGATGTCCCAGCCGTTGTCTTGAACAAACATGAGTAGCGGGAATTGCTTCAAAGCAGCCATGTGCATTGCTTCTGAAATTTCGCCTTCCGTCATTGCACTGTCGCCGATGCTGCATACGGCGATCCCGCCCAATTCTTCCTTAGTGGCTAATCCTTGCTGCTCGCGGTATTGAATCCCCATGGCCACACCGGCTGTGGGAATGGCTTGCATTCCTGTCGCAGAACTCTGGTGCGGAATTTTCGGTTTGTCCGTATCGTTGAGGCTTGGGTGGCTGTAATAGGTGCGACCGCCTGAAAAGGGATCGTCCACTTTTGCCAGGAGTTGCAACATTAAATCTTTTGGGGTCATGCCGATACCTAGCAGCAAGCTGTCGTCGCGGTAATATGGAGCGACATAATCTTTTGCCTCCAGATGCAAGGCAAGTGCGAGCTGGGCCGATTCGTGGCCACGGCTCGTTGCGTGAACATATTTTGATGTCGTATCCTTTTCTCGCTCGTACAATTCAGTCATACTCTTAGCCGTGGCCATGAGTTTGAACGCTCTTTCGAACGGAATAGTGGTCTTTTTTGACATGAGTCTGTGTTTGGACTCCTCAAAGTTAGGACATGAGGGGCATTTGACCTCGGCCGTTTTACAAACACTTAAAGTATTCGAACGGCTCTAAGCAACTGTTACATACGTACTGGCTTTTGCATGCCGTACTGCCGTGTAAACTGAGCATTCGGGTATCTGGGTCTTTACATTTGGGACAGCGAACTTTCGGCGCCTCCGCAAAGAGTTCTCGTTTATCTGCAGACCCGGAAACAGGAGGCGCAATGCCGTAGGCTTCCATTTTTTTCCTTCCTTCTTCCGAAATCCATTCGGTGGTCCAGGAAGGCTGTAATTGCTGGGTGATGGTAAAAGGCAATTGGCGCACAAACATGGCCTCTTCAATATCTTGAGACATGCGATCCATTGCCGGACACCCGACGTAAGTTGGGCTTATGACAATCTCATAGACATGATCGGCGTGTTCCTTGGGGGCATCGGGATGGCTCACGCAAAAAGTCTCGAGTGCTTGTGCATGGCGTTCGTCGGTCTTCGCGAGCACTTTCACCGCACGCAGAATGCCCATATCGTGTAAACTCAGTACCGGAATCTCAGGATCATTGACCTGACCGAGATGTGTGTATATGGTACTACTTATATCCATGGACTTATTCGCCGAACACGGCTTTTATAATGTCATTTCCGTTGGCAAATATCAACAGGGCGAGAAGTAAGAAGAAACCAATCATTTGTGCATATTCCAGCACTTTGATCGAAGGCTTTCTACCGGACACCCATTCGATCACCGTAAAAATCACGTGACCGCCATCTAAAGCGGGGATGGGTAGGATGTTTAAGAATCCAAGCATGATGCTCAAGAATGCAGTAAACTCCCAGAAATGGCGCCAATTCCAAGCTTGGTCGTATTGTTTCAAGATAGTTAAAAAACCACCGACCTCTTTGTACGCTTTCGTCTTAGGATTGAAGATGAGCTTGAATTGACGGATGTAGCTCATTAATTTATTCTGAACCTCGCCTCCTGCGCCACCCAAAGCCTCCGCAAAGGTGTACGCTTTGTTTTTGATTTCGTAGTATTTGAATACTTCCCCGGTGTTGTAAACCCCTAATTGACCTGATTCAGGTACCGTCATTTTAAGGGTATTAGATCGGCCCTCGCGGTAGATGCTCAATGCAATCTCTTGCCCAGCCAATTCTGGTAAAGCTGCCTTGTATTGGTCGAAAAACAGCATTTCCTCGCCATTGAGCCCGACGATGCTATCGCCCACAGCCAGTCCTGCATCACTTCCTGCGCTTTCCGCACCAAATGCCCCTATGACATATGGCATACGCGGATTGATTAACCCAATAAATTTCTTGTTGCTGATCATGTCTTCGATAGCCTCCATGGTAATAGGAACGGTCACTAAATTTCCGGCACGCTCTACTACAATATCTTCTTCTTGACTCAGGAGAATTTCCATTGGGATTTCACGGTAGCTTTCGGGGACCATATCGCCGATACTCACGATTTTATCGCCGTTTTCGAGCCCCATGGAAAGTCCCATTTCGTTGGTCCAGATGCCGTTTACTAAACTTTCGTTCGGCAAATAGTCCTTTCCGTAAGACATCAATAAGAAGACGTAAATGAAATACGCAGTGATGAAATTCATAATGACACCTCCGGTAAGAATGACCACACGTTGCCAAGCCGGCTTCGCTCTGAATTCCCAATCTTCAGGCTCTTCGCTGAGGTTTTCGGTGTCCATGCTTTCGTCCACCATACCTTCAATTTTCACATATCCGCCTAATGGAATCCAACCAATTCCCCATTCAGTCTCCCCAATTTTCTTCTTTAACAGAGAAAATTTATAATCGAAAAAGAGGTAGAATTTTGTGACGCGCACTCCGAAAAAACGTGCAGGTAAGTAGTGACCAAACTCGTGAAGTACGATCAATATAGAGAGTCCTAAAACGAACTGTAAAATCTGAATAAGCATGTGCTGTAGTTCTAATTGAGGGTCAAAAGTAATGCTACGGATGCAGATGAGCACTTTGAGCAGCTAATAAACCTCGATAAAGTGTTGTTAAAAGTGGACTCCTTACTGTACTACGCCCAATTCCTTACCCACCTTTGTAAATGCCGCAATGGCTTTATCGAGGTGTGCTTGGCTATGTGCTGCACTCAACTGAACTCTAATTCTCGCCTGACCTTGCGGCACAACCGGATAAAAGAAGCCAATAACGTAAATGCCTTCGGTAAGTAGTTTATCTGCAAATTCTTGACTTAAGGCTGCATCGTAAAGCATGATCGGTACAATAGCACTGTCGCCATCCTTATAATCAAAGCCTGCAGCTTTCATGCCGTTTTTGAAGTAGTTCACGTTCCATTCCAACTGGTCACGCAGATCTGTAGTTTCACTCAGCAAATTCAACACCTCAATAGACGCCCCTACAATAGCTGGCGCGAGCGAGTTCGAGAAAAGGTATGGACGAGATTTTTGACGCAACATTTCGATAATTTCCTTTCGTCCGGTAGTAAAACCACCCATTGCACCGCCCAGGGCTTTCCCTAAAGTTCCAGTGATGATATCTACGCGCCCCAGGACGTTTTTTAGCTCGACCGTCCCACGTCCCGTCTTACCAATAAATCCAGTGGCGTGGCATTCGTCGACCATAACGAGCGCATCGTATTGGTCAGCCAAATCACAAATTCTGTCCAATTGTGCCACATAACCGTCCATAGAAAAAACACCGTCGGTCACAATTATTTTGAATCGGGCACCTTCAGCAGCTTTCAATTGCACCTCTAGATCCGCCATATCATTATTTGCGTAACGGTAACGCTGCGCTTTACAAAGTCGGACCCCATCTATAATGGAGGCGTGATTTAAACTGTCTGAAATAATCGCGTCTTCTGCGGTTAAAAGCGGTTCAAACACCCCGCCATTCGCATCGAAGGCCGCTGCATAGAGAATGGTATCCTCGCAGTGCAAAAAATCAGCAAGCTTAGCCTCCAACTCTTTGTGAATGTCCTGCGTACCGCAAATAAAACGCACAGATGACATGCCGAAACCGTGCGTTTCTAATGTTTTTTGAGCCGCCGCCAAAACACGCGGGTGTGAGCTGAGTCCTAAATAATTGTTTGCACAAAAATTCAGTACCTCCTCGCCTTCAGTGGTTTTGATGATAGCGTCTTGGGGTGTTGTAATGACACGTTCGCGCTTGAATAAGCCAGCTGCTGCGATCTCTTCAAGTTGTGTAGTCAAATGGTCTTTTAATCCTCCGTACATAGGTCAGTTGTGTTCGTTGTGGTGTTAACGCTGCTCCAGCGGTTTAGTTTAATTTATGAAGGGCTGCTCGTTCACCCATTCTATACTTTCTTGAAGACATTGAACAGCTTTGTCTGCGGCACAGAAGTCTTGTTCAATATAATAGTGTTCGAGTCCTGCTGTCTCTGCCATGGCAAATATTGCCGCCCAATCCAGAACACCTTGTCCCACCGGAACCTGTGTCGCAGTATCTGCGGCAAAATCTTTAACGTGCCATAAAGGAAATCTACCAGGATAATGGGCCATCCATTCTACAGGATTTTCTCCGGCGAAGGCGACCCAATGAATATCCATTTCAAAGACGACGTTGCTCCCCTCTAAGGCGTTCAACAGGTATTCATAAGCAGATAGCGAACCTGGTTGGCTGGGTTCTAAAGGTGCAAATTCGAATTCGTGGTTGTGCCAGCCGGCGACCATGTCGCGTTTTGCTGCTGCCTCTCCTAATTGGATAAGGTATTCGATCAAATGATCGTACCCTTCCTTATTTCTCCACGCATCGTTCATCCAGGGAATAATGACCCACTTTTGTCCGAGCGCTTCAGCGGCATCTAAGAAGTCATTTATAGAATGAGGATCAATAGTCCCCATAGTTGTGCTTTCCAATTCTGATGGCATATAATGTCCCGAAGGACTTATAAGGTCCGCATCTGCAATGGCCTTATTGAACGCTACGGTACTCAGTCCTAAAAATCCACCGTCCATGTAACCAAAGCTCTCGACTTTTTCATAACCCATAGCACGTGTAGCTTTTAGGGTAGCTACAATCGAGTCTGCTCCAGTAAGTGCTTCGCGCACGGTATATAACTGATATCCTTTTTCAGAATTTTTCATTGCACTTGTACTTTCATGGTTTTGGGCGGCTGCACTTTTGTCCGTGTTTTGGCAGGCAAAAAAGGTACACAGACTAACGGCCCCGAGGAGTGCGAAGTTTTTCATTCAATCATTTTTAACTTGAAGGCTTCAAATTAGTGGAAAACGTGCAATTTTGTGGACATGCGTATAGACAAATTCTTATGGTGTGTCCGATTGTACAAAACCCGCACCTTGGCCGGTGAGCAGATTCGTAATAACCGGGTTTTGATGTCGGAAGTGCCGGTCAAACCATCTAGAGACGTCAAGGAAGGAGATGTCTTTACGCTTAAACGCCACGGTTACGATGAAGTTTATGAAGTAATTGCGTTGCCAAAAAGCAGGGTGAGCGCTAAGTTAGTCGCAGAATTAGTATGCGATCAAACACCTCAAATTGAGTTAGATAAAAAGAATTTTCTTCGCTTGGCACGTAACGTTAGTCGTCAAAAAGGGGCAGGAAGGCCCACAAAAAAAGAACGTCGAGATATCGATGATTTTCTAGAATAAAATTCGCGTATATTCGCTCTGTGAGCCTTCTTAATAGGCTGTAAATCCTTTAATAATGTAAAAATGTCCGGCATTTGTCCGGGCTAAGAAGTTGCCCCTTGACTAATTCATTAGCACATTGCAGTGTACAAAATACACTTTATCAATAAAACTAGACACAATGAACAAACGACAACATTACATCGCGTCCTTTCTAGTCCTTCTTTTCTTAGGATTTTCGACGCAGGTAAGTGCTCAGTACAGGGGAACGGTAGTCGATGCTACTGACAACTCACCGCTGCCGGGTGCCGTAGTGAAGGCCGGTCAGAAATCTGCAATGACAGACATGGAAGGTAGATGGACGCTTGACGCCAAAGAGGGCTCAACGGCAACAGTTTCCTTCGTGGGATATGTTACCACAGAGGTGTCTCTGGGTGCTTCAAAAAGTATTAACATAAAACTGGTCTACGACAAAGCCGCTTCTACCTTAGATGAAGTAGTTGTTATTGGGTTTGGAACTCAAAAGAAGTCAAATGTCTCCGGAGCTATATCGAGCGTGAAGTCAGAAGATTTAGAGGACATCGTTTTACCACGCGTTGAAACTGCACTCCAAGGAAGAACGTCGGGAGTTAGCGTCGTGCAAAGCTCAGGTCAGCCAGGTGCTGGGGCGGTGATTCGTGTACGTGGTACTTCATCGATAAACGGCTCAGATCCCTTATACGTGATTGACGGTGTTGTTATTGGCGGTGGTATAGATTATTTGAACCCCAACGACATAGAAACCATTGAAGTACTTAAGGATGCGGCTTCTGCCGCTATCTATGGTGCTCGTGGTGCGAATGGTGTTATCATCATTACAACCAAAAACGGATCAAAAGCTCGTGGGATGGAAGTGAAGGTAACTTCTTATACGGGTCTACAGAATCCATGGAAGAAAGCACCAGTATTGAATGCTACTGAGTACGCTACACTACAAAATGAAATGGCCGGCGCAGCGGGTCAGACCCTACCCTATACAAATCCAAGCGCGCATGGTGTCGGTACAGATTGGCAAGACGCTGTGTTTAATAGAAACGCAGTGATTCAAAACAGCGACATTAGCATCGCGGGCGGAACAGATCGCGGATCGTATTATGCATCTATTAGCTCATTCAATCAAGAAGGTATTGTTGCAGAAGGCAAATCGTACTATGAAAGGTTGGCAGCACGTCTTAACACAGTGACAAAAGTTAACGACCGTTTGACAGTAGGCTGGAATGTAGCATATACGCACAACCAAAGTAATGGTGTTGCAGAAAATACAGAATGGGGCTCGCCTTTAGGTCGTGCATTAAACATTGACCCAATTACGCCATTGTATGAAACCGATCCGACAGTGTTGTCTGGAACGCCCTATTCTTCTGGAGGTGTCCTTCGCGGAAATTTAGTTCGTGATGATAATGGGATTTTTGGGATTTCAAATCGTGTAACATCCGAGGTGGTAAATCCTGTGGCTGCTTATTCGATGATTAATAATGTAGGATGGGCCGACAAAATCGTAAACAATACCTATGCGGAATTTGAAATACTGCCTGGTTTAAAAGCACGCTCAAGTATGGGTATTGACCTCGCGTTTTGGGGTAATGACGGAATGACTCCATCACACTATTTGAATGCGACAAATCTACTAGACACGAATAATGTCTACTCTAGTTTCAATAGAGGTTTTACTTGGATTTGGGACAACACCTTAACCTACACGCATAGCTTAGGAAAGCACAACCTCAACTATTTAGCGGGCCACAGTGCTCAAGAAGTTAACGGTCGCTACATAGGTGGAAACAAACGTGATGTTCCTACACAAGATTTTCAAGACGCCACTATTGATTATGCGCGCAACGAAATTTCTGAGCAAGTTTACGGTGGTAAGTGGGAGCGTTATGCAATTGAGTCCTACTTCGGTCGTGTGAACTATGATTACGACGGTAAATATGTTGCTACTGCAATTCTACGTGCAGACGCTTCTTCTCGCTTTGGTCAGAACAACCGTTGGGGTTATTTCCCTTCGTTATCCGCCGGGTGGAACGTTCACAAAGAAAACTGGTGGGTTTATGATAACGTAAACACATTGAAGTTCAAGGCCGGTTACGGCTTGAATGGTAGTGACGCAGCAGGTTCTTTGGAGTATGCTTCTACCATCATCGGTGGTCGTTCGTATACTTTCGGTGCAAACGAAGTACTCGTTAATGGTACGACACCGGCACAAGTAGCGAATCCGGATTTACGTTGGGAGAGTGTTGCCCAACTAAACGTCGGTACTGAAATTCGTGCGTACGATTACCTGGTATTAGGAGTAGATGTCTTTAGTCGTCGTACCAATGGTATGAAAACGCGTCCGCCATTACCAGATTACATTGGTAATGATCCTTCTACAGCAAACGTTGGATCTATGTTGAACCAGGGTGTTGATATCGAATTCGGATACGATCGTAGTTACAGTAAAGATTTCTCTTTCGGTGTTAGCGGAAATGCGAGTTTCATCAAAAACGAAGTAATACTGATCGGTAATGATGCCGGTTATCTTACAGGTGCTGGATGGGGCCCACAGGGTATCGAAATCACCCGTATTACGGAAGGCTTGCCTATCGGTTACCTCTATGGATATCAAACCGACGGGATCTTCCAAAATATGGATGATGTATTTGGTCACACGAGTGGCGATGGCGATACACTGCAGCCGATGGCGCAAGCAGGTGACTTCCGCTTTGTGGATGTCAACGGTGATGGCGTAATTGACGCGGATGATAGAACCATGATTGGTAATCCTACACCGGATTGGACAGCAGGTTTGACGATCGATATGCGCTACAAGAATTGGGATGTAAACATTTTCGGACAAGGGGTATTTGGAAATCAGATTTACAACGCTACACGTCGTTACGACTTACCAACCTCGAACATGCCTGCTAAAGCAATCGATCGCTGGACAGGTGAAGGTTCTACAAATGACCATCCAAGACTTACGTTCAACGACATAAACAGAAACTTTGCACGTAGTTCAGATTTCTATGTTGAAGACGGTAGCTTCTTCAGATTAAAGTCTTTACAGATTGGATACAATATCGCGGGTCCAACTGCCGAGCGCATTGGTCTTCGTAAAATGCGTATCTACTACAGCGGCACGAACCTTCTTACATTCACTAAATACAGTGGATTTGATCCAGAAATCGGTGCTGGTTTCGGTATAGACAGAGGTATCTATCCGCAAGCAAGAGTGAATACAATAGGATTGAACATCACATTTAAATAAATAAAACATGAATAAGTTAAACCAAACAAAAAGTATCTGGATAAGCTTGCTTCTGGCGCTTACGATGATCTTGGGCTCGTGTTCAAAAGACTTTTTGAATACTAGACCAGTTGGCCGTGTCTTGGAGGTGAACTACTACCAGACTGAAGAGCAGGCGTTCGAAGCCTTAGTTAGTATTTACGATGTACTACAGTGGAATGATCAATATGGTTTCACCATGTTTAGATTCTTGCAGAATGTTGCTTCAGATGATACATACGCTGGAGGTAGCGATGCTTCTGATCAGCCTTCATGGGTTGCCTACAATAACTTTACACTAACTCCGAATTTAGGACCACAGCGTGGTTTTTGGAGAAAAGGGTACAAAGGCATTTACCGCGCTAATTTATTCCTTGAAAAAATTGACGAAATCGAAGATGCGAGCGAAGCATTTAGAACGCGCACAAAAGCAGAGGCGAAATTCCTCCGTGCGAAGTTTTATTTTGATCTTGTTCGTCTGTTCGGGAATATCCCTTTAATTGATCATACGTTAGGAGCGTCAGAATATTACACTGTAGAGCAGGTAGGTCCTGATCAAATTTATCCACTTATCGTTTCTGACCTTGAAGCGGCAATTACTGATTTACCAACCTCTGTTAGTTCTAACCAATTAGGCCGTGTCACGAAAGGTGCTGCACAAGCACTTTTAGCGCGTGTTTTACTTTTCGAAGACGACGCATCAAGTATGGCTCAGGTAGCATCTCTTTGTGAGTCAGTAATTCAGTCAGGAGAGTATTCGTTACTTCCAAGCTTCTCTGACATTTGGTCTGCAGAGGGGGAATGGTCTTCTGAGAGTGTTTTTGAAATTACCTACAGTGAAAACTCAGCTTCAGACTGGGGTTCGTTCGGCTGGGGCGGTGGAGAAGGAAACGTTGGTGTCCAGTTCATTGGAATGCGTGATTACAACGGACCTACTTATGCAACAGGATGGGGCTTCTGTCCAGTGTCAACTGAATTAGAGGCTGCAATGGACGGCGATCCGCGTTATGGCAATACCATCATTGACGCAGATGCATTACCGGGTGCAGAATATACACCTGCTTATCAGAACACTGGTTTCTGGATGCGCAAATATGCACCGATTGCTTCCAACGTTGCTCCGGACGGCGATCCTGCACTTAACTGGGGGAATAATATTCGTGAGATTCGCTACGCAGATGTTTTATTAATGGCTGCTGAGGGAATCGTTAGAAGCGGTGGTTCAGAAGGTACGGCAAGAACGTATTTAAACCAGGTGAGAAGCCGTGTTGGTCTTGCTGCTTTAACGAGCACAGGCAACCAACTGCTTGAAGATATTTATACAGAACGTCGCATGGAATTAGCGACAGAAGGTCATAGATTCTTCGATCTTCTTAGAACCGGTAAAGCCACAGAGGTTTTGGGTGATCAAGGTTTTGTTGCGTCTACGCATACGTACCTCCCAATTCCGCAGCAAGAACTAGATGCTGCACCAGATGTATTAACTCAGAATCCAGGATACTAAAAATCGATAACGATGTTAAAGAAAATAACTTTATTTAGCCTTCTAGCCCTCGGTTTCATTGCATGTGAACCAAGCGAGGCGGGACATACAGAATTGGGGGCACTCCCTCAAGCAGATTACTCCTTGAACTACATTGACAGTAATACTGTACAATTGGCTTCAACTTCTACCGGGGATCCATTCCTATATCAATGGGAAATCGACGGTGTTGGTACCTACACAGGTGAAAGTGTTGAAGTGTTCATAGGATCTATGGGCACATACGATGTTTCTCACACCGTATTCAATCAAGGAGGTAGTGCATCAGCAACGGGCCAGATTGAAATTTTGAAAGATGGCCCTATGCCTTGTATAGGTGCTATGGAGTGGTTGACAGAATGTACGTCTCGTACATGGAAATTGGCTCCACAAGCGGGCTCCTTATGGGTCGGTCCCGATGGTAACACTACGTGGTGGGCAATCCCTGCTACAGGTCCGACAGATCGTCCATGTTTGTTCAATGATGAGTGGATTTTCGGTGAGGACGGTACCATGGAATACGACGCGAAAGGAGATGTTTATGCTGAAACGTATATGGGTGTCGCTGCTGAGGGATGTACTCCTGAGACGAATTTGACTTACCCGCACGATGCGTGGGCGAGTGGAACACATTCTTTTGAAATTATACCAGGTAATGGACCGCTTCCTGATCAATTAAAAGTAAACGGTTTAGGTGCCTTTATCGGGATTCCTAAGGCAGCCAACGGCGGTGAAGTATCTTCTCCAGTAACGTCTGTGACGTATGATATTTTATCGATGACAGATGTTGCGGGAGACCGTTACATGGAAATTGAATGCGACTTTGGCGGTGGCCTTTGGCGTTTCACGCTTTATTCTGAATAATAATTGATGATTCAAACAGTTCGAAATACAGCAATAACAATCGTAATAGGCCTTGCAACCGTTGGTTGCGAGGCCCCTTCGGTTCCTCAACTCACTGCGTACAGCATTGAAGTAGACGAGGGTAATGCGACTAAAACGATTGACTTTGATGTTTTTCTTTCAGCACCTGCAGCAAAGACTATTACGCTCGATTATACTACAAGCGACGTTAATGCAACATCTGGTGATGATTTTGAATTGGCACAAGGAACGTTAGAAATTCAGAAAGGCGCTACAATGGCGTCTATTCCGCTTACCATTTATGGAGATGACGAGTCTGAGGAGACTGAGACGTTTTGGATTTCTTTCAGTAATGCTGTGAATGTATCGATACCGGAGCCTTATGCGTCAATCACATTACGTAATGACGACGGTGCGCCACCTATCGAAGATATTGGCTACACGACACCGAACTCCTATCCAGGAAAAACTCTGGTCTGGGAAGAAGATTTTTCAGGCACAGATTTGAATTTAGCGGATTGGAATTACGAGTCGGGTGCTTCAGGCTGGGGAAATAATGAAAGTCAATACTACCGTGGAGGGAATCGCAATGCAGCGCTTGATCAGGGGTATTTACGCATAACGGCTAAAGAGGAAACGCATTTAGGCGCGCCTTATACTTCGGCTCGAATTACTACTCAAGGAAAGCAGTCGTTCAAATACGGAAGAATAGATATACGAGCAAAGGTTCCTTATGGATCTGGAATATGGCCAGCACTATGGATGTTGGGTGATAACTTTTCTACAGAAGGCTGGCCGAGCTGTGGCGAAATCGATCTAATGGAACTGATCGGAGGTGATGGTTATAACGATCGTACTGTCTATGGGACTGGGCATTGGTCAAATAATGGTAGTCATGCTTCGCATAGCGGAAATAACAGCCTTACCTCTGGTAAATACAATGACGAATTTCATGTATTCTCCATAGTTTGGGATAGCGGATCTATTAAATGGTATAGAGACGATATTCAGTATCATACGTTGAACATCTCCAACCTAGGAGCGTTTAAGAAGAAATTTTTCTTTATCCTAAACATTGCCGTAGAAGGAAACTGGCCCGGTCCAGTCGGCCCTTCAACAACATTCCCCCAGTACATGCTGGTGGATTATATCAGAGTATTTCAATAATTACTAACTATAAATAATGCTTAACATGAAAAAAATCTACGCTTTATTAATGCTGGCCCTACCTATGTTGGGTTTTGCACAAAAAGACGTTACGTTTATCGTTGATATGCGTGACTATGCAGGTTCTTACACTACTGTACACCTTAATGGTGATTTTAACAGTTGGTGTGGTACTTGTAATCCAATGACTGATTCAGAAGGAGATTCTATCTGGACCGTAACGCTTCCTTTGACTGCTGATTCGATTGAGTACAAATTCACTTTGGACGGTTGGACAGGTCAGGAAAACTTGACTTCAGGAACTGCTTGTACTAAGACTTCTGGTATTTACACTAACCGTTTTGCAGCCTTCACTGGCGATACTATTCTACCTGGTGTAGCATGGGAATCTTGTGCAGCTAAAGCAGGACAAGTTTATGTAACGATGCAAGTAAACATGGAATTTGAGACTGTTGATTCTACTGGTGTATTCCTAGGTGGAGGTTCAGGCTTTGGTACTCCAGGTCAAAATCTAATGCATCACATCGGTGATTCAGTATACTCTATCACACTTCCACGTGATACAGGGTTCTTCTCGTTCTTTACATTCATGAATGGTAACTGTCCGAGCTGGGGATGTAAGGAAAATCTTGCAGGAAAGCCTTGTGGTGACCCTGCAAACTATAATGATCGTAGTGTTGGTTCCGCCCTATACGGAGACTTCCACTTGACAACTTGTTTTGGACAATGTTCAACAGATGGCTCTTGTGCTACTCCTCCTTCACCGGTAAATGTAACATTCCGTTCTGATCGTACAAATTCTCCATCTTTCACTGATGCGTACCTTTCTGGTACTATGAACGGTTGGAGTGGCGATGCTACGGCAATGACTGATGCTGATGGTGATGGTGTTTATGAAGTAACCGTATCACTTTTACCGGGTGCTTACGAGTGGAAATTTACAGCTGATAACTGGGCGGTTCAAGAAAACTTAGACCCTGCTACTAGTGATTCAGTTTGTACTATCACTCAAGGTGCATTTACAAACCGTTATATGATGTTGGGCGGAACTGCGGATACGACTTTGGAGATCCACGGTTGGGAGCAATGTGGTAACGCATCTACTGTAGGCATCGATGAAGCAACAGCTGAATTCGTTGTGAAGCCAAACCCTGCTTCAGATGTATTATTCATTGAGAACACTACTGGTACTGCTTCTACCGTTGCAATCTACAATGTAACAGGAGCTAAGGTGATGGAGCAAAACTTTGAGGCGAATACTCGTCTTGATGTTGCAACATTGCCACGTGGTATGTACATCGTGCGTTTACAGAGCGAGGATACGGATAGTGTAATTCGTATTTCACTTAACTAAAATCTAATTTGGTTAGTAAGAAAGTGTTAAAGGGACCCGGTAACGGGTCCCTTTTTCATTTGTAAATTGCTGTATGCGAAGATTCTTATATACCGTTCTTTTTGTAGCCTGTTCACTTTTTGCAAGCGGCCAGTCCATACGTCATATAGGTGCTGCTGAGGGACTCAATAATCCCACAGTGTATTCCATAGTTCAAGACGACTGGGGTTTTGTTTGGATAGGAACTCGCGACGGTTTATATAAATACAATGAAGGTCGCGCACGTTCATTTCCTTTTCTAGATTCTACAGATTTTCGTAGATCGAACAATGTCCAGAGCTTATTAGTCACTCAAGATTCAGTCCTGCTTATAGGGCTGCAGCTAGGCGGCATAATGGGGGTTGATCTTGAAAGTCTTCGGCCTATTCCGGATAATAAGATTCCACAACTTCCAAGAGAGGTATCAATAATCTCCCTTCACCAAGATTCGGAAGGAACTATATGGGCAGGAAGTTCTGGTTCCGGAATATTCCAACTCAGACTGGGTAGTGAAGACTGGGAGCGTTTCGTATCCGATGAATATGCGGAGGACCTTAAATTCATATTTGATTTTGAAGATCAAGGAGATACCTTATGGATCGCAACAAGCGGTGATCATCTGCTGTATTATTTGAAATCACAATCTTCTGTTTATGCGCTGGAGGCAAATAAAAGCGTGAGTTCGTTTCGAAAATCGGTTGATGTATCAGGCGGAAAAGTCATTTTTTCTGTTGAAGGAACCGGCGTTTTTGAATTGACCGGCGATGTGTTTTATGAATTGGCGATTCCGACCAAGGGAACCCAACGTGACGCCATTTTTTATGAAGGCAACGTATGGATTTCTACTGATGGATATGGCGTATACCAATGGAACGGTAGTACCGCTCAGCATTTTACGAAACAAGATCCTACCTCAGGAATTATTACGGATCAATTCTATGGAATATATGAAGTGTATGATGCGCTCTGGTTGGGAACCTATAATGGAGGTATCGCCCAATTCCCTGTAAAAAGTAGTGCCGTATCGTTACTGCCAAAGCCCAAGAAATTCGTCGCTTCGAGCATTCAGAGTGCCATTAGCATGGTAAGCGATAACGATTTATGGGTTGGTTTTGATGGTGATGGTCTTGTACGCTATCGAGAGACAGAATCTATATGGCAGCCCACTACTTTTGATAATCCCTTTTTACCGGACGTGGTTACAAGTCTTGAGTTTTATCAAGACGAATTGTGGATTGGAAGTCTGGGTCAAGGATTATTTGTGATGGACACATCGGGTACCATCAAAGAACATTTCTTAGCCTACTCTCAATCTTCACGTGGACTCGAAAATTCAAACATTTGGTCTTTGGAGAAAACCTGGGGCGATAGTTTATGGATTGGTACGCTTTATGGCTTGCAATTCTGGGATGGGGTCGAAATTACATCGCCATTTGACACCCCGTGGCGCGTAGGTCGAAACATAATGGATTTAGAGTTTGATGGGGATTTACTTTGGGTAGGCACAGAATTTCAAGGCATTTATACCCTCTCAAGACAAGGCGCCATTCAGAGCATACCAATAAAAAATTCAGTCTTGGACATTGAGACCTATTTAAATTATAAGCTCGTAGGTACCGAAGGAAGTGGGGTGTTGGTGATTGACGAAGGTAGAGTCATCGATACAATTATTGGGAAAGAGTCGTTTGTGAATTGCTATTCCATTAGCGAAAAAAAGGGAAGGGTGTATGCCGCAACAAGTGTCGGCCTTTTAGAAATTAAAATAAATGACCAGTTGGAATGGTCCTATGAAGTGTTCAAAGAGCTAGATGAACTGCAAGTAGGTCTCTCGAATAGGAAAGCGTTGTTATGGAATGGGGAACGCCTATTGTTGGGAGGTACTCAAGGCGTTGTTGAAATTTCAACTGAAGATTCCTCTGCAGCAGCGATTCCTCCAATACTTATTACGGGAGTATTTGCAGATAATCTTCCAAAGGCTATTCCCATAATAAAGGACGGTGTTTCTTCAGCGCAGACGGTAGTATTCGCGGCAGGAACTAAATCTGTGCGTTTTAATTTCGAATTGGCCAGCAATACGCTCCGGAATGGTATAAGCAATGCATACAGAATAAAAGCGCTGGGAGATTACTGGGTGGAGTTGCCTTATGGAACCCGTACTATTGACTTGCAAGAATTGCCGCCAGGGAAGTATCTACTGGAGGTGCGTTCTCTTGGAGCCAATGCGGTTGAAAAAACAGTGTTAATCACCTTTAGAATAAAGTCGTTTCTTATTCAGCGATCCTGGTTCAGAGTATTAATTTTCGTCGTTTTTATATTTTTAATTGGCACGGCTGTTTCCTTTTATCAAGAGAGAAAGTACAGGTCAACTCGCCTTAAACTAGTAGAAACGGAAAGAGAGTTACTTAAGGCAAAAGCATCGGAGCTTGAAGTCAAGTCAAACCAGCAAAAAACAGAATTAAGCTTTCAATTATTAAAAACTTCGAGCAGGTTAGAACTCCTGCATTCGTTCAAGGAGCGTTTGGAAAGCGAAAGCAAACAGAAAAATCGCTCTGATGAAGTATTGATATTTCTAAAATCGATGACTCGAGAGATTAATAGGGAATTACAGAGTGAGAACTATTGGGATCATTTCGAACGTAATTATCGAGAGTTACACGAAGAATTTTCTAGGCGTTTAGTAAAGCAGTTCCCTAAACTCACTAAAGGGGAGGTTCGCCTGTGTTATTTAATACGTCAGAAAATGAGTAATAAAGAGATCGCTACGGTTCTAAATGTGAGCCCGGCTGCTATTGAAAAAGCGAAATACCGATTAAAAAAGAAAATAGTGCTTGATAAAGAAGATGCTCTAGACGAATATATTCAGGGCCTTTAACCGTGTCCGGTTATTGTCCACCGATTTCGCCGGAAATTATTGAGATTTTAATGGAACTTGGTGCCTGTTTAAATCATTAAATTAAATGAAAAAGAATCTATTGGTTAGGCTTTTGGTGTTTTGCTCCATAAGTGTATTAACGCCACTTAAAGGTCAATACGTTCAGACTGCGGGTAAGGTTATCTTAGATGGTAATGGAGATACCCTACTTATTCGATCGATGGGTGTCGGTGGTTGGATGGTTCAAGAAGGTTACATGTTGCAAACGGCTTCGTTTGCAAGTCCACAGCATAAAATAAGAGACACCATCGAAGATCTTATCGGTGTAACGGCAACCGATGCTTTTTATGATGCATGGCTAGAAAACCACTTTAACAAGGCCGATGTAGATTCAATGGCTTCTTGGGGTTTTAACACTGTCCGTGTTCCAATGCACTACAATCTTTTCACGCTACCGATTGAGGACGAACCTGTCTTAGGGCAAAATACATGGTTGACTAAAGGTTTTTACCTGCTTGACTCCGTTGTTAAATGGTCTCGAGTAAACGATATGTATGTTATACTCGATTTACATGCGGCACCAGGAGGACAAGGATATGATGAAGGCATTAGTGATTACGATCCTTCAAAGCCATCACTATGGGAAAGTGTTCATAACAGAAATAAGACTTCTTCTCTTTGGCGCAAACTAGCTCAGCGATACGCTACTGACACAACCATAGCTGGATATGATTTGATAAATGAGCCGAACTGGAACTTACCTGGAGGAACCTTATTGCGGTCGATGTATGAGGACATCACTGATAGTATACGTTCGGTGGATACGAATCATGTGATCTTTATAGAGGGGAATTGGTTCGCCAATACATTTACGGGTTTAACCCCTCCGTGGGATAATAATATGGTGTATTCTCCGCACAAATATTGGTCCCCTGTGAATAGCGTTGCTGACATTCAGTACGGATTAGATTTAAGAGACACCTACAACGTACCCATCTGGTTTGGGGAATCCGGCGAAAATTCAAACGCTTGGTATACAGGGCTCATCAGTTTATTTGAGGCAGAAGGCGTCGGATGGGCGTGGTGGCCTTTGAAAAAGATAGAAACAATCAACGCTCCGCTTAGTATAACAAAGTCAGCGGGCTATCAAAATCTATTGGATTACTGGAGCGGCAATGGTTCGGCTCCGTCAGTAGCTGCTGCTACTGCAACGCTTATGCAGTTGACGACGGATTTGAAAGCTCAGAATTGCACGTATAATCGAGGAGTTATTGACGCGATGTTCCGTCAAGTGCAGGATCCTACATCCCTCCCGTGGAAAGCACATAATTTACCAGGTGTGGTGCACGCCTCAGAATACGATATGGGTCCCTTAGGAGACGCATACTTCGATACAGAGTCGTATCAACTTAACCCGCCGCCCTCATGGAATTCTGGATGGACGTATAGAAATGACGGTGTAGATATTGAGAAATTCACTGATGCCGTTAACAGTAATGGCTATATGGTAGGGTTTGTCGATACTGAGGATTGGATGAGCTACAGTGTCAATATTCCCCAAGACAGTGTATACAGTATTAAAGTTAGACAAGGTTGTAGCGGTTCTACAGGAGGAAATTTTTATTTTGAAGCGGATGGTGTGCGTTTAACACCGAACTATTACGCTACAAATACAGGCAGTTGGACCGTTATGTCTACCAAGACTATTCCCAACGTTGTTCTTTCTTCTACCGATAAGAAGATTCGTTTTGTAGCGAATCAAGGCGGTTTTAATGTCACTAGTTTTGAGTTCGTAGCCACCGGTGCAACAAATACTATCACAGCTGATTATGTACATGCGGTGACCTACAATAATACCACGATTGAGGTGCAAACTAATAAACCTCTAGATACTGCCAATCTCGGCCTAGCTGCATCTTATTACGTAACAGTGAATGGAGTGCCAGCAACAGTGACTTCCATAACTAAAAGTTTATCGAATTCACGTAATGTACTTATTGAGGTTGGGCAGGCGCTTACTTTCCTAGATGAAATAAAGATATCCTATGCTGGAACGACGCTAAAAGCAAAAGATGGAACCAACGTTCAGTCGTTTAGTCAAGAGTTGGTTGAAAACACCTTGCCTACGGTGCATGTCATACCGGGTAAAATTGAAGCAGAAGCATATTCCAGCATGGACGGTATCTCGTTAGAGAATACCACGGATATAGGCGGTGGTCAAAACATCGCCTATTTGGGGGCTGGCGATTACCTCATTTACGATGTCAAAGTTTTAAACAGTGCTACTTACAGTGTGGATTACAGGCATTCTTCACAATCTGGAGTAAATATGCAGTTCATTTTTACAGATACTTTGGGCAATTACGTTACAAGTTTCCCCTCGATTTCGCTTAGCGCAACCGGAGGGTGGCAAACATGGCAAACAACCAATCAGCCCGGAGGTGTCCTGTCTCAAGGCGATTATAAGCTTCGACTTGATGTGGGTTCCGAGTTTAATTTGAATTGGTTTGAATTTATTCAGGGAATTGGACTTTCAGAGCAAGATGCGTCGCGACCAATCATGTTGTATCCTAATCCAGCGAGCGACGAATTGTTCATCGACGGTGCTTGGCATTCGGGGACACCTCTTGACATATACATTTACGATACTACGGGCAAGCTTTGGACTCGCGAAAAGCGTATGTATGAGGGCTCAAAGATTAGTTTAGATATTCAATCGTTGCCCAATGGCATTTATCATGTAACTGCGGCTTCAACATCGAATAGATTTACAGAGCAACTAATTATAGCGCATTAAATCGTTGCCGACATAGCGGTGAAAGTTGACCCGCCGGTACTAAAAAAAACAAAACCAGCGCTTTATAAAACGCTGGTTTTGTTTTTGGATTAATTCTCAAACCAATACTTTCTCAAAGCTAATTGTTCAGCGGTTGGGGTTCTTTGGAAGCGAATAAAATGCTTCTTAGAACCTGTCTGATACTTCACCTTATAGGGAATGGTGAAGGATGATTTTCCACGAGTGACTTTAAGAGTCATGGGCGTCCCTTCTTCAAGGCCACCGAACTTATCTTCAAGTTCCGCACTGTAACGCTCGATACGATCGCCTTCTTGCAGTTGGTAAGGGTTTTCTTTTGAAACTTTCTTAACCTCAATGTAGTCTGCAGAACGAATTCCTCTTGTTTTATACCCATTATCGCGAAGGGGATCCATGACAACGGCACCTTCATATCGACGATTGTATTCAATACCAACCTTCTTTAGATACGCTCGAGTAGGCAGCTCTTCTCGTCCAGTGACATAGTCGTCAAAGAATTGTTGAAGTTCCGGATGAACTAAAGCAACGAATTCACTGATAATGGTTTCGTCTTGAAAGCTGTTTTCTGGGCCATAGGTGTCTCTAAGGGTAAGTATGATATCGTGTAAGTCTTTCTGCCCCTGAGTTAATTCCATAATACGAATATCAAGCAAGGCGCCCATTAGTGCTCCGCGTTGATATACCTGTGCGTACTGTTTTTTATACGGCTTCTTTAAAACATTTTCACTCATCTCAGTGAACGACATTTTTTTGGTAGGGTATCGATCCGCTGCACGGATTTTTCCTCGAAGTAAGCTCTGCACATAGGCTTCTTCGTCTATCACACCCCCTTTGAGCTGGCTGATGCCAGCGAAATATTCAGTGATACCCTCATAGAGCCATAAATGTTGACTCATTTCGGGTTCGATATAGTTGAAATCTCCGATTTCTTCGCTGTGCAGTCCAAGCGGAGTGAGTATGTGAAAGAATTCGTGAATACAAACATCCGCCATTCCATCAAGGACTGTTGTGCCTCCAAAATCTGGTAAATAGTATACAGAGCTGTTGCCGTGTTCGAGTGCCCCAAAACCTTTGCCTGCTAGTTTGCGAATGGCTTTAAAGATGGTACCTATTTTAATTTCCTGCCCGCTGAATAGACTTTCGAACTCCGTATGATCTTTGATGTAAAAGATGAAGGCATAATTTTCGACGGGCAGCTCGCCTTCTAAGAAGGCCTCAATAGCCTTCATACTCGTTTCTACTTGCTTATAAATATCTTGCGACAGGGCTCGTCCATTTTCCGTGAATACCCCTATGGTCACCTTAGCACCGCCTAACCTGAAAGAGGTGGTATCTGGTTTACTAACCATAACTGGGCAATCCAAGAAGTGATGGTAATTGCGCGCATAAAAATTCTGAGTATTACCGTAACTGTAACTATCCATGGCGCTTAAACCATATAGACTAGGACTTTTAGTGATTTCTAGAGCTACGGGTAATTCCTCCTGTCCTTCAAAGAAACCAAAGTATCCGGCTGCGTTTAGAAGAAAATTTGCACGCTCTTGATTGTTAGTACCGGCCGGTTCAAAAACCTTATTCTTGCGAATTCGTGCATCAAAGGTATCATCCGCCCAGTATTCAAGATGCTCCGGTTTGCCGTAAATCCGAAAAGTATTTCCCTTGCTTTTTACTTTGAGCCTTTCTCCATTTGTTCCATAGGCTTGGAAATTTTGAATAAACCTACCGTAGTCAAGCGTTGCATAGGTACCTGGAATAGTAGCTGGGAAATGAAAATTATAAATATTTTGTTCAGAATTGGACCATTGAATCAATTTAGCATCAACAGTTACTTTAACGCGGTCATCTACTACTTCAGTGAGGTCAATAGCGTAGGAATGCATGCCTGTGGATTGACCGAAAGTGAAAGGCGCAAAGAAAAGAAGTAGGTAAAGGAGTTTAAATTTCATTCTTTAAAAATAACACGCTAACCATTAAAGACAACATAAGCTAAACCACGGCTGCTTCGCCGGGCATTTTTGTAAAAAAGAAAGCCCCACGATTTTCATCGTGGGGCTCACTAACACTCTGAAACGTATGATTAAGCCGCTTCTTTCTCTGAGCTGATTGCTAGAGAATAGATAACAAGACCAAATCCGATTTTGTTGATTGCATCAGCAACGTTGTAACACAAGTTCAAGATCTCTGTGTTTGCATCGATACCTAGATCCATACCGAAGAATCCTCCTGCAGTACCTAAGATGTAACCGATAGGGTAAATACCCCAACCAATGATTACAAATTTAGCCAAAGCGCCGTTAGCTTTCGCTACAGCACCACCAGCGTTGTTTGCCAATTTAGCAACATCTCCTTTCCATACCATCCACACAATGTAGAAGTAAGCAGCACCAGAAATAGCACCCCAAACCCATGAAACAGCATCGTTAGCATAGAATGCTTCTCCGATGTAACCTGCTACCAACATTGCTACAGAGGCAAAGATTAGCTTATATAAGATTGATTTTGTTCCACCGGCTTTTTTCGTGATGAGGTAAAACTCAACACACATTAATGGCACAGTTAGTGTCCAGTCGACATAACGTAATACTACAGGACTTTCCCCTGTTGCTGCGTAGAAATCACGCATGTAGTAGTAGTGCACAGCTGCGATACCGGTGATAAGCCCACTAACGAGCATTGAAGTTTTCCACTCGTCTGCAACTCTACTTCTTTCGAAGAAGAAGAATACCGAAGCGGCTAACATCGCCATGTATCCGGCGAAGAATGTGAACGATACGTAATCGTCTGGTTGGAACCCTAAGGAACCGTCTAAAAATAATGACATGGTATTAAAATATTAAAGGTTATAACTACCTGTTAACTTACGAATAATACTTTTGTTCTCGACGACGAAAAAATGAGTTGAAACACTTATATTACGGCCGTAATCTTCTTAATAGAGGCTTTCATGCATCTAATTAGCGCTACCGATGGAACAAAAACAACAACTATTCGTTAGAATAAATATAAAGAGTCCAATCGACATTTAATCAATGAAGCGTTACGATATAGGATTTATGGGAATGGGAGCAGCAAACGGTTTGCTTTTGCTTGAGTTGGAGCGAAAGAATCTATTGCCTGCGCTCAATGTTCTCATTTTAGAGCCCGACGCAAAATTGAAAAACGATAAAACGTATTGTTTTTGGGCAGATGCGCAACACGAAATACGTACGCAGCTTAAGGATGTTATGTTCCATCAGTGGGATACCATTGATACGGTTGATGGTTTAGAGTCACTTGAGGATCAACATTATTATATGGTCGAAAGTATTGCGCTATACAATAAGGTTAAAAGTGTAGCACAATCCTATGATAACGTTACATGGGTACGGAGCGCTGTTGATGGAGTAAAGGCACAGCAGGAAGGTGTTGTCGTTTCTAGTGGGAGTCATTCTTGGGAGGTTAAGCAATTGTTTGATAGCAGGCCGCCTACTATTAAAGAGCCCATGGGGCCATTAGTATTACAAAGTTTCGTGGGTTGGCGTGTCAAACTTCAAGAAGATTACTGGACTCCGAATCAAATGACACTGATGGATTTTGGTATTCCTCAGAATGGCTTTACTCAATTTATGTATGTTCTTCCAACGGATTCTAAGGAAGCGTTGGTTGAAATGACTCGATTCGGTAGCGAACAATTGCCGCATGAATTGGCGAGTAATCACCTTAGAAACTACCTACTTTCAAGGGGCTTATCCATTGAGATTCTGCACGAAGAACGCGGGACAATTCCCATGACACAATACGCTGAAATAAAAAATCAAGATGCGCGAATCATATCTACGGGTGCGCGTGCGGGCAAAATAAAATCCACTACCGGTTATGCCTTTAAGAGCATGTTTGAGCATGCAAAGGAATTGGCTGGTGGTATAGCGCAAGAGCGAAAAGAGTCTTCTTGGCTGCGTCTCCCAAAAAGCGAGATGGATCGATTTAATTTTTACGACCACCTACTGCTGCATATTTTAAAGCATAAACCACATTGGGGTAAAGAAATTTTTGAATCCCTGTTTGCAACCCAAAAGGCGAGTAAGGTGTTTCAGTTCTTGGACGAAAAGTCCTCTGTTAAATGGGAATTAAGCATGTTTGCCCGTCTGCCGGTTTTAAAGTTTCTCTGGGCATTGGCGGCATCGTTTATTGCCTTTGTGGTAGCTAAGCCTTCCCGTTGGGCACCGCTTTTGTTCACGGTTTTTGCCTCAGTAGCTGTTGCATTATTGCCCACCTACGTTACTTACGGCTTGCAGGCTATACTGGTTTTCTTGTTGTTTTTATACGGCATTCCACATGGGGCACTAGACGGCTACAGTCATGCAAATAAGGACCGATTGCCAAAATTCATTTTGCGCTATTGCTTTATTATGCTCATCGTAATTTTATTTTGGGTCGCCAGTCCGGTCATAGGTTTAGTTGCTTTTCTAGTCTACAGCGCCTGGCATTTCGGAGAAACGGACTTACGTGAATGGGGTTTCCCTAGTATCGGTTTGTCGTTTTTGTGGGGAACGATGCTACTTGCTATGATTTTGTTGCCGCATCTAGGCGAGGTCAATACAGTTCTAGAAGTCATGGGCATTACAAATGTGGAATGGCCTGCCGAATTTGTAAACATGGCCACCCGAATGACGCTAACAATCGGACTTTTTATGGGGCTTTGGTTTCGCTCGATCCCATGGATTGTTGCGGTGGTTACGCTCAGTTTAACGGCCTTTCTGCCATTAGCAACGGCCTTTGGTATCTATTTTGTCCTGCAGCACAGTTTATCGGGATGGAATCACTTGAAGTTGTCGCATAAATGGACAAATTTAGAAATGTGGATGAAGGCGCTGCCATTTACTATTGGCGCGGTGGTTATGTTCCTATTGGTATTTAGATTCGATAAGAATTCAATGCTGGCGTGGTCGAGCTATTTTTTAATTTTCCTCAGCGCCATCAGCTTACCACACATTTACTTCATGTCGAAGCTTTACAAGGATCGATTCTAAGCGACCTTCTTTTTTAACGTGATGTGCGTGATCTCCGGCCAGATCCCCACACGACCTGGGAAAGCTAAAAATCCAAACCCACGGTTTACATGCAAAACTCTCCCGTCATGTTCTGGGTAGAGACCGGCCCATTTAGGGTATTTGAATTTTACAGGTGACCATTTGATCCACCCAGGGATTTCAATGCCAAACTGCATGCCGTGTGTATGTCCACTAAGAGTAAGGTGAATTTTGTTCGCGTGTTGTTTTACTTCAGCATCAAAATGCGACGGATCGTGACTCAAGAGCACTGTGAATGCATCTTCTGGGATTTGATCTAAGGCTGTGTTTAAGTCCCCGTATTGCGGAAACGGAGGTAAACCCCAATTTTCAACTCCAGCAAGGTACAACCGCTGTCCATTGCGCTCAAAAAAGCGGCTATCGTTAAGTAAGAGGTCCATTCCCATTTCAGCGTGAATTTCTTTCAGTCTATCCATGTTGGCGACTTTCGCTTCTGGCGAAGGAAAGCGCCAATAATCGCCATAATCGTGGTTGCCTAGAATTGAAAATATGCCAGATTTTGCCTTTAAACGTTGGAAAACAGGGATCCACGGTTCTGCTTCACTGGCTGTGTTGTTGACCATGTCGCCGGTGAATACAATACAATCGGCTCCCAGTTCTGTGACCATATCGACACCGTATTGTACCTTTTCTGTATTGTCAAATGAACCGCTATGTATGTCCGAAATATGAGCGATGGTAAAACCGTCGAATGCATCGGGAAGGTCTTCGTATTCAAGGGTATGCGAAATGACGCGATAGCGATAGCGTCCTTTCCATATCCCGTCAATAATACCTAAAAAAGGGATGGCAGCAAGTCCAAGCGCCAATTTTGAAATGAAGGCTCTGCGCTCAGGCATTAAAGTGGGTTGAGTGGTTACACCGCGTAAGAGAAACTGGCTCACACGCACCACATCTTCGATAAGAAGCGGGCCAATGGCAATGAGCTTAGGGACTGCAAGTAAAATGGATGCGCCCATGAGCAGACCAAGGTAGCGGTATTCCACTTTCCCACTAGTCATCATTAGGGCCAGCGTGATGGCGAAAATAATATAAGCGACGGTGATGCCCCAATATATATAGGGGGTGGCGCTACTACGAAAGACGGTTTTAAAGGCTTGGTAGGCGTATAAGTCAATGGCGAGCATGAACCCGAGTGTGAAGAATATTCTGAAAATCATTATATCTGTGTGGATGCTTAATAACAACTCCATGCGGTTAGGATTGTTTGCTTGCAAAACTCGGTATTTGCACCGAAGTAGCTATCTTAACTCCCTTATTTTTCTGTAGCCAATCGCAAAATCTATTCCATGGGTCAAGAAACACCAGATCAAAGCAAAAAGCTGTTTTTATTAGATGCTTATGCGCTCATTTTCAGGGCGTATTTTGCCTTTGCAAAAAACCCAAGAGTTACTTCTGGGGGGCTAGATACAAGTGCAGTCTATGGTTTTACAAGTGCGCTACTGGACCTGCTGTCTAAAGAGAATCCCACGCACATAGCCGTTTGCTTCGATTTGCCCCAGCCTACAGAACGCCACGAGATTTTTCCAGACTATAAAGCGAACAGGGATGCAACGCCGGAGGCGATAAAGCTAGCTGTGCCGTATATCCACAGGCTGTTGGAAGCTTTTAAAATTCCAGCCTTAGGTGTTCCGGGCTATGAAGCAGATGATGTGATTGGGACCTTGGCGAAGCAAGCGGAAAAAGAAGGGTATACCACGTACATGATGACGCCCGATAAGGACTTTGGCCAATTGGTATCGCCAAACATATTTATGTACCGCCCTGCGCGTGGCGGCAATCCACCAGAAATCTGGGGAGAGACTGAGGTTTGTGAAAAATTTGAACTCGATCGCGTTGAACAGGTCATTGATTACCTAGGAATGATGGGCGATGCTGTGGACAATATTCCAGGTTTACCAGGTGTCGGTGCGAAGACTGCGTCTAAACTATTGAAGCAATACGGCTCTTTAGAAGAAACATTGGCGCATGCTGATGAGATCAAAGGCAAACTTGGCGAAAAAATTCGGGATAATGCGGAATTAGGGCTGCTCTCAAAAAAGTTGGCGCGGATCATTCTTGAAGTTCCTATTGATTTAAACCCAGATTCACTGACTAGAGATCCTTGGGACCAAGAAGCCCTTTTAGATCTGTTTGAGGAATTAGAGTTCCGCACACTAGGAAGAAGATTGGGATTGCAGCGGGAAGCCTCGGATGAGGTGAGTGCGAAGCCTGTGCCAACGAAGAAAGTAGCATTGGCCAGCAACGATCAAATGAGCCTCTTTGGCGAACCGCAGCAGGCTACAACTGTAGCGGACGTGCCAAGCGGAAGATTGTCCATTGCGACAGCAGATCACATGTACCAATGTATTGAGACCTTACCTGAAGCCCGAGAATTGGGCCGGTTACTGCTTGAAAAAGAGGAGGTATCCTTCGATACTGAAACCACCTCTTTAGATATACAATCGGCTGAACTTATCGGTATGAGTTTCTCGTTCGAAGCAGGTAAAGCCTATTACGTTTCCATTCCTCAAGAGCGCGAATCGGCAAAAGAATGGCTTTCGGTATTTCAAGCGTTTTTTGAATCGGAATCGGTTGGTAAGATTGGTCAGAATTTAAAGTACGATATCGGAGTATTACTGAATTATGGTGTTGATGTGCGCGGTCCCTTGTTCGATACCATGATTGCACATTACTTGTTGCAGCCGGACATGCGCCATAAAATGGATATACTCGCAGAGACCTATTTGAATTACTCCACTATATCCTACGAAAGTGTGGTCGGCAAAAAGGGGAAGACTCAGAAAACGCTTCGCGAGGTGCCTCTAGAAGCGGTAACGGATTATGCTGCGGAGGATGCAGATATTACGCTGCAGTTGAAGGAGGTTTTTGCACCAAAATTGAAAGAAACCGGCGTTGCGAAGGTGTTTGAAAATATTGAAATGCCTTTGGTCCCAGTCTTAGCGCGAATGGAGCGTGAAGGGATTAAGGTGGATGTTGATGCATTGAACAGTTACAGTCATGAATTGGGCCAATTAATAGAAGAGTTGGAGGAAACTATCGTAGCATTGGCCGGTAGACCATTCAACGTGGGGTCCCCACGTCAATTGGGTGAAGTATTGTTCGATGATTTGAAATTATCTGACAAACCGAAGAAGACTAAAACAGGTCAATATGCGACGTCAGAAGATATCTTACAAGGATACCGTAGTAAACACGAGATTGTGGATTCCATCTTGACCTACCGCGAGTTAAAAAAACTGAAGAGTACCTATGTAGATGCTTTACCAGAATTAGCCCATCCAGCAACAGGGCGTATTCACACCAGTTACAACCAGACAGTCGCTGCAACAGGACGATTGAGTTCGACCAACCCCAACCTTCAGAATATTCCTATCCGGACAGAAAACGGTCGTCGTGTGCGCGCCATGTTTATTCCTGCTGACGAGACGCATTTGTTGCTTGCGGCAGATTACAGCCAGATAGAATTGCGCGTGATTGCCGCACTGGCAAAAGATACTGCGATGATCGAGGCCTTTCGCAACGGGGAGGATATTCACAAGGCTACTGCCGCGAAGGTTTTTGAAGTATCATTGGAAGAAGTTTCTCGCGAACAACGTTCCAATGCGAAAACAGTCAATTTCGGTATTGTCTATGGCGTTAGCGCTTTCGGTTTAAGTCAGCAAACGGATATGAGCCGTAAAGAAGCTAAAGCCGCGATTGACGGTTATTTCCGCAACTATCCAGGTATAAAAGCATACATGGACGATCAAGTTGCTTTTGCACGTGAAAATGGGTATGTAGAGACCATTACGGGTCGACGCAGGTACCTCAAAGATATCGAGAGTCGCAATGCCGTAGTTCGAGGACACAGCGAACGAAATGCAGTAAATGCGCCTATTCAAGGTTCTGCAGCGGACATTATAAAGCTTGCTATGATAGAGATTGATCGAGCTATGCGTGCAGAGGGATTAAAGTCGAAGATGTTGCTTCAGGTACATGATGAATTGGTTTTTGATGTGGTTAAAGAGGAATTAGAGGTACTCCAAGCATTGGTTGTCGAAAAAATGGAGGCTGCCGTGGATTTAGCTGTACCGATGATTGCCGAAGTGGGAACGGGGAAAACTTGGCTAGAGGCGCACTAATTCCATATGCTAATTTTTGTATTATTGTAAGTGAACACTTACAATGACAGAAAAACAACAAGCCTTACTTCAAAGCGCTCAGACGCTCATCGCTGCACACGGGTTTTCTTCCGTATCGACAGCGAAGATTGCTGCGCACGCAGGCGTGAGCGAAGCACTGATTTTTCGTCACTTTAAATCAAAAAAGGGATTGGCTTCGGCAGTTCTGTCGGCAGGAGAGCGCGCCCGCGCCTCACTTATATATGGTCGTTTAAACCATGCAGACCCCACTGAAGTCTTGCGCTCTTTCACAGCCATTCAACTGAATGTATTTAACGAATTAGAGGAGGTCCAGGCTTGGGTCGCTATGATCCGTATGACACAGGAAAATCCAGAAAGTCACTCTATAGACCCTTTTGTTTTAGAGCGTTTACGCTGGGCCATATCGAGTGTCGGTCACGGTGCAGAGGAAGCAGTGGCTCGCACCGCTATTGAAATCCTGGAACGTTCGCTACTACTAGAGTTTCGAGGAGATGAAGTAAGTGCAGCAGCACTTTTGCGTGGATTGCGTGAAATGCTTATAAATGAGTGAGTACTTACTTATTATAGATTTTCAAAGAGATATTTTTATGTAAGCGCATGTATTGCGATTAGACCAAACAAAAAAGGCGCCCAGAGGGCGCCTTTTTTATTCCTCGGCCTAAGGCCTTAAAATTTCATTACCGGTACATCACCTTCAACTACTAGGCGACCTGCGGTCTTTGCCTGAATTTCTTCAACAGTCACACCTGGCGCACGTTCGATCAACACGAAACCGCGTTCTGCGTCCACCTCTAGTACGGCGAGATCCGTTACAATGCGCTTTACACAAGCAACACCAGTAAGTGGTAAGGAACATTCGCTAAGGAGTTTGCTTTCTCCTTTGCGATTGGTATGCTGCATGGCTACGATGATATTTTCTGCGGAAGCCACTAAATCCATAGCACCGCCCATGCCTTTCACCATTTTTCCTGGAATCTTCCAGTTCGCAATATCGCCGCGATCGCTCACTTCCATGGCGCCCAAAACGGTCAATTGAACGTGTTGGCCACGAATCATCCCGAAACTAAGTTCGCTGGAAAAGAAGCTCGCACCCGGCAGTGCTGTGATGGTTTGCTTGCCCGCGTTGATTAAATCGGCATCCTCCTCGCCCTCAAAAGGGAAGGGTCCCATGCCCAAGATGCCATTTTCACTTTGAAATTCTACATTGATGCCCTGCGGGATATGGTTGGCCACTAAGGTTGGAATACCAATACCTAAGTTTACGTACCAACCGTCGCGAAGTTCCTGGGCGATGCGCTGTGCAATTTGATCTTTACTCAATCCCATGGTTATTCGCTTTTAGCACGCACGGTGCGTTGTTCTATTCGTTTCTCGTAATCCACCCCCTGGAAAATGCGTTGCACGAAGATCCCTGGAATGTGAATGCTGTTAGGGTCCAATTCGCCGACTTCTACCAGTTCTTCAACCTCTGCCACGGTTATCTTACCTGCCATGGCCATCATTGGATTAAAATTGCGGGCCGTTCCCTTAAAAATCAGATTTCCAGCCTTGTCGCCCTTCCACGCTTTAACAAATGCAAAAGGAGCATCAAAAGCATGTTCCAAAATATGCGGCTTGCCACCAAACACACGTACCTCTTTTCCCTCCGCTACTTCTGTACCGTAGCCTGCAGGGGTATAAAAAGCAGGAATCCCTGCTCCAGCAGCGCGACAGCGTTCTGCTAGTGTTCCTTGCGGAATAAGATCTACTTCGAGCTCGCCGGACAGCATCTGTCGTTCAAACTCGTCGTTTTCACCCACGTAAGAGGCAATCATTTTTTTGATCTGCTTGGTTTGAAGCAGCAGTCCTAGACCAAAGTTGTCCACGCCTGCATTGTTAGAAATACAGGTAATGTCTTTAATCCCGGCCGCGTTAATGGCTGTAATGCTGTTTTCCGGAATACCGCAAAGGCCGAATCCGCCAAACATCACATTCATCCCATCTTCTAATCCCGCAATGGCTTCAGTGGCGCCGGCCA
The DNA here is from genome assembly GCA_905478295.1 of uncultured Flavobacteriales bacterium. Classification (GTDB taxonomy): domain Bacteria; phylum Bacteroidota; class Bacteroidia; order Flavobacteriales; family Schleiferiaceae; genus UBA10364. The sequence continues at coordinate 56,189 of CAJQHZ010000020.1, forward strand.
CAACCTTGGAGATGTAGGTGTGTTTTTCTGACATAATAGGTGCTGTAATTGGGTCTACCCAAGTTATAAAAAAGCCCCCAACCTTTTAAGGAAGCGGGCTTTGTTCGCTTAATCTTCAATGGCCGGTAGCAGCGTCGTGCGTACCTCGCCAAAGCCAATTCTTGTCGTACCGTTTGTACACCAGCCACGCATGGTAACCGTGTCGCCGTCTTCGATAAACGTGCGCGTATCTCCAGTACCTAATGTAATGGGCTCTTTACCTGCCCAGCTAAGCTCTAACATCGATCCATAGCTGTCTTTCGTGGGTCCAGAAATAGTTCCTGAAGCCATCATATCACCGGCATTAATGTTACAGCCGTTGACGGTATGGTGGGCCAATTGTTGGCGCTGGTTCCAATACATGTATTTGTAATTGGACCTTGAAATGACCGATTCCGTTTTACCTTCCGGAGTCAAGCCTACTTCAAGGTGAATGTCATAGTTATTCTTTCCCGCGGTCTTTAAATAGGGCAAAACGGGCGGATCCTGCTGTGGTCCTTCCACTTTAAACGGCTCTAACGCGTCCATCGTCACAACCCAAGGACTCATGCTTGAGCCAAAGTTTTTACCTAGGAATGGTCCTAGCGGTACATATTCCCATTTTTGAATATCGCGCGCACTCCAGTCGTTAAAGACCACCATCCCAAAGATGTATTCGTCGGCTTCTTCCGCTTTTATCCTGTGGCCGAGGGGCTTTCCTTCTCCGGTAATGAAGGCCATTTCCAATTCAAAGTCCATACGAACAGACGGACCGAAAGTCGGTGCATCCGCCCCCGGCGCCATGCGCTGCCCCTTAGGACGGTGTAGATCTACGCCACTGATGACAATAGACGAGCTACGGCCGTGGTAGCCCACCGGAATATGCTTCCAGTTGGGTAATAAGGCATTTTCTGGATCGCGGAACATCTTGCCTACATTGGTAGCATGCTCGATGGAGCTGTAGAAATCCGTATAATCTTGAACGAATACCGGCATCAACATTTGTACATGATCTACAGGAAAAAGCACCTGATTTTGATGTGCAACATTCGCTTTGAGCGTCGTGTTGTTTTCATCAAAAAGTTCCGCCAATCGGTTTCTGATGCGGCGCCAAGTTGGGCGACCCAATGCGATAAAATCATTCAAGGTATCTTGCAAAAACACATCGTCCGGCAGATCAATGCCTTTAAAATAGCCCAGTTGCTGTAAGGCACTTAAATCAATCGCTGTATCTCCAATGCGTGCTCCCGTTGTAATGATATCGTCCTCAGGAATAAAAACACCAAAGGGTAAATTTTGAATGGGAAAATCACTGTTTTCTGGAACGGGTATCCACGAAGTTCTTGAAGGATCGTTTGCTTGATTTTCGATCATGCTCTACTGTAATTATTAGTGGTTCTATTATAAGGTTCCTCTGTTCTCTTGCTCGCGCTCTATAGCTTCAAACAATGCCTTAAAGTTTCCTTTTCCAAAGCTTGTCGCGCCTTTGCGCTGAATAATCTCAATAAAGACTGTAGGGCGGTCCATCAGTGGTTTAGTGAACAATTGGAGCAAATACCCTTCATCGTCACGGTCCACTAGAATCTTATACTTCTTTAATACCTCAATGTCCTCATCAATGGCACCTACGCGGTCCTGTAGGTCTAGGTAATAGGAATCTGGTACGTTCAGAAAGTCCACTCCGCGCTTGCGCAGTTCATGAATGGTATAAATAATATTGTCCGTCGCCAAAGCTAAATGCTGCACACCCGCTCCGTTGTAGAAGTTGATATATTCCTCAATCTGCGAACGTTTCTTGCCTTCTGCCGGCTCGTTGATAGGGAATTTGATGCGCCCGTTTCCATTGGACATTACTTTCGACATCAATGCCGTGTATTCCGTAGATATATCGTTGTCGTCAAACGAGATGATTTGTGAGAAGCCCATTACTTCCGCGTAGAATTTTACCCAGGTATTCATCTGTCCCCAATCTACATTACCCACCATATGGTCTATGTATTTGAGTCCCACCGATTCCGGTTGATACTTTGGACTGCGTGCCACATAACCGGGCAAGAAAGGTCCATTATAGTCGTTGCGTTCCACAAACAGATGCACGGTTTCTCCGTAGGTATAGATTCCTGAGGTTACTACTTTTCCGTTACTATCTTCACTTACCTGTGGCTGTTGGAACGGTTTTGCACCGCGTTTTGTGGTTTCCTCAAACGCCTTTGTAGCATCCGGTACCCAAAGCGCAACGATCTTAACACCATCACCGTGCTCGTTCAAATGGCGATTGATATCGCTGTCCTCTACCAAGGAAGAGGTAATGACCAATCTAATTTTATCTTGTTGAAGCACATAGGAAGTACGATCGGTGACGCCTGTTTCTAAACCGGCATAGGCTACTTCTTGAAAGCCGAAGGCCGTCTTAAAGTAATACGCACTTTGTTTTGCATTGCCTACATAGAATTCAACGTAATCTGTTCCCCATAGCTCTAGAAAATCTTGTGCGTCCTCGTATTGCTTTGGTAAAGTAGCGGTATTCATAGCGTTGTTCTTTGTTGGGGTAAAGGTATTAAATGATCGTGTCTAAACTCCGATTCAGATCGTCGATTAAGTCCGCGGTCGCTTCAAGACCAATACTCAGTCTAATGAGTCCTTCTGTAATCCCTAATTTTTCTTTTATAGCGTCATCTACTTTACTGTGGGTCATAGAAGAGGGATGTTCCGCCAAGCTTTCGGTACTTCCTAAACTCACTCCAAGACGGAACACTTTTAAATGATCCAGTACTTTGAACGCTGCGCTCTCGTCTCCATGAATGTGTAAGGCAATCATGGAGCCTGTACCCTGGTATTCGTCTTTGAAAAAAGCGGCTTGCCCAGGACTCCATTGCTCGAGGTTTCCCAAATACCGCACTTCTTTAACCGCAGGATGTTGGGCCAGTGCAGCAGCCACTTCATGTGTTGTTTTTTGCTGTGCGGAGATGCGTAGGGTGAACGTTTCAAGCGAGCGTAAGATGAGCCAGCTGTCCATTGGGCCTAAAATGCCGCCAATGAAGGTACGTGCGATGCGCAATCTATTGATCCACGCTGTTTTTCCGGTTGCTGCACCGGCAATAACGTCGCTGTGTCCTGCGAGGTTCTTCGTCACAGAATACACCACGATATCTGCACCGTTTTCGTGCTGACGACTCATGGTAGGCCCTAAATACGTATTATCCACCACTACCGGTACAGGATGTTCTTCCGATCCCAGGGCATCTGCGATTTTCCGAGCTTTCTTCACGGAATACAAATCCATAGTGGGATTCGCTGGGGTCTCCGTAAAAAAGGCACAGACCTGTAGCTCAGGGTAAGCGGCTTTAACCTCTGCCACGACGTCTTCGGCACTTTTATCGTGTTCAACAACATGGTGGATTACACCGTATTTATGCAGGTAATGGTCTATGAAGCTGTGCGTTCCACCGTAAACGGGCGCGGTATAGAGAAATATCGTATTCGGGGTGGCCAATTCCAAAATGGTCGCTGAAATAACTGCCATTCCACTGGCAAAGACCAGCGCATCTTCCGTTTCGTCTAAAACCGCTAAACGTTGTTCGAGCAGCTGGGTGTTCGGAGAGCCAAGTCGGCTGTAGATGTTTCCCATTTTTGCACCTTCCGGCATCTCTTCCTTTCCCGTGGCCCAAGCAAAATAATCCTTGCCGGCTTGGGAGTTCGGAAACTCGTACGTCGAGGTTTGGTAAATGGGTTGCTTCATACTGCCGTGGTAATCGGCTGCATGGTAGCCATGCCCAAGCATGGCGGTTTGTGGTTCTTTTTTCATGTTCTGCGGTTTTAGCCGTAAGTACCGTTCAAGCTACTTGCGGTCCGTATTTCTTAATGCATCCAGCTCTTGTGGTAATCTCCTGCATCCAATGCCAATGCCTGTTCAGTGAGCTTCAATGGTCTGAAAGTATCTACCATCACGGCATATTCTTCTGTGCTTTTTTTGCCTATCGACCCTTCATAAGTTCCCGGGTGCGGTCCGTGCGGAATCCCTGCCGGATGAAGGGTGATTTGTCCACGTCCGATGTTGTTACGACTCATAAAATCGCCATCGACATAATAGAGGACTTCATCAGAATCGATATTGCTGTGGTTATAAGGAGCAGGTATAGATTCTGGGTGGTAATCGTACAATCTGGGTACAAAGGAGCACACTACAAAAGCGCTGGTCTCAAAGGTTTGATGCACCGGTGGCGGTTGGTGTACACGACCGGTTATAGGTTCAAAATCTTTGATATTAAAGGCATAAGGATAGTTGTAACCGTCCCAACCTACTACGTCGAATGGATGCGATCCGTAGATGTAGTGGTGGAGCATGTCTTGCTTCTTCACACGGATGTCAAAATCGCCCAAAGCATTGATGGGCGCTACCGCCTCAGGCGCGCGTAGGTCGCGTTCACAGTAGGGACTGTGTTCTAGCAATTGACCAAACCAATTCCGATAGCGCTTCGGGGTATAAATAGGTGAAGCACTTTCAACAATAAATAATCGGTTTTCAGCACTGTCGAAATGAAACTGCTGAATCATTCCGCGAGGAATGAGCAGGTAGTCTCCGGGTCCAAAATCGAGCTTGCCCATTTGCGTATGCAGTGAACCGGAACCCTCGTGTACGAAGACCAATTCATCATTTTGTGCATTTTTATAATAGTACGATACCATCGAAGCCGAAGGTGCGGCTAGGGAAATGGTCAGATCTGCATTCGTTAATACCGGTACGCGGGAGGCTAAATAATCTTCGTTTGGGGCAACCTTGAAGCCTTCTAAACGATAGGCCTTCATGTTTTTTTCTACTGCAATCTTGGGGGCAACATCCGTGCTTTGGAGCACTTCTTTAACCATGGTTGGTGGATGTTCGTGGTAAAGCAAGGTCGACATACCGTCGAATCCTATGGTTCCGAAGAGTTCTTCGTGGTACAAGCTACCGTCCGATTTTCTGAAGGTAGTATGGCGTTTGTGCGGAATACGCCCCGATTTTTGGTAAAACGGCATGGTCTTCTGTTTGCGGGTTCCCTACAAATATAGTGTAACTTGTGGGGGTAAATTCTCAGTTATGTCTGCTATTGATCAACATGCCCAGGACTTGTTCGAAGCATTGCGCAACGGCCGTACTATTGCGCCATTGCGCGATTCCATCAACAACGATATTCCAACTGCATATGCCATTCAGGATAAAGTTGCGGCTTTGCGATTGGCAGATGGTGAGCGTATTGTAGGCAAGAAGATTGGATTAACCAGTCACGCTGTACAAACTCAGCTAGGTGTGGATCAACCCGATTACGGTGTGCTCTTTGACACTATGGATATGACGGGAAAAGGTCCTGTTCCCATGGAATTATTGATGCAACCTAAAGTGGAAGGTGAGTTGGCTTTCTTATTGGGGGAAGACTTGCGGGACCCTGAAGTGAATATGGAAACATTGAAATCGGCAATAGTTGCCGTCCAACCTGCGATTGAAATCGTAGGTTCACGCGTAGAAAAATGGGATATTAAGATATCTGATACGATTGCTGATAATGCTTCAGGATCTCATTATATTTTGGGGCCCGAATCAAAGCCATTGGCTGAAGTATCAACCGCTTCTATTGAAATGACGCTGTTCAAAAACGGCGCTATAGCGAGTGAAGGAAATGGAAATGCGTGTATGGGCGATCCGCTGAATGCCGCTTTATGGTTGGCTCAAACGATGGCCAAAATGGGGCGGCCACTTTTAAAGGGCGAGATTCTGCTCTCAGGAGCATTGGGCCCTATGGTTGCAGTGGAACTGGGCGATGCTTTTGAATTGCGTTTAAACGGATTTTCCAGCACCATGGTTTCCTTTGAATAAACAACCCAGTGAAGAGTATTTTTAATAGAATGAAAAAAACGTATTACCTCCTGCTAGCCTTATTGGCGTTGAGCCTTTTAGGATACAGCCAATCGAAAACGACATTCTTACCGGAGCCGGGAGAAGGTTTTTCGTTCAACTCAGGTTTACTTTTGGTGCTCGAAGCACCTGAATCCTTTGAGTCAAACGCCCGTTCGAACAGTCAGTCGTTTCAATTGATGCGTGATCACGTGATCGGTCTAAGCCATTTTTCTGTCGCCTACGGATTGGGTTATAGCGCACAGTTTTATCATGGAAATTTGCGCATTGATGTGGCTGAAGATGGAACACAGACACTAGTAGATTTAACCGGGCACGATTTTATTTCCAATCGCTTTGCTACAGAATATGTGGACGCTGCCCTAGAGCTGCGCTACAGAGGTAAAGTCAATCGTAAGGGCCGGTACAATAGATTGTACATCGGAGGCTGCTTTGGGTACCGTACTGATGCGTATTCGTATTATAAAGACGCTGTTTATCAGGTCAAATACTACCAGATCGCCGGCTTTAATCCATTCCGATATGGAGTGCATGTCAAAGCAGGTAGGGGCCCTGTAAATGCCTATGTATATTATGGCTTGAGTTCGATTGTCGTTGATGGCCCAATGCTACCGGAATGGTCAGAAGCTCGTCCATTAAGTGTAGGATTGAGTGTAACGCTCTAAATTACTTTAGGGGTACGGCCGAACAGGCCTCACCATAGCTAATTTTTTTTGCCACGGGTTTTAAATACTGGGTCGCAACAACGTAGGCATCTTTCGGAATGCGCTTATCGCCGCAACCTTTAATGATAACGGGTTTTCCTGAGTATTCCTGCCAATCGTGATGCATCATACGTTCCCGAAAGAAGGCACTGTAGAATCCTGCTTCGTTTTCTGACCATATGCAAGTAAGACCTGCGTCACTGCACTTACTGGCGACCAAAAGCGGCGCCCAAGCTGGAAGTATAGCATCTGTACTGCAATGGAGGTGTATTACAGCACCTTCATATATCGTAAAATCAGTGCTTTTCAGTGCATTTCGAAATTCGGTTTCACGCAGAATAAAGCCTTGCTCGAGCCATTGGCTCAGGTCTAAGGATTGCACCTTCTTAGGGAGAAAATCTTCCAAATTGAAGGTGATCAGCGGACTAGCTGCTACTTTATTTACAATGGTACCGTCATTCATCATTTAGGCCGTAAAGGTATAATCTCTAAAGTATTCCTGATTCTCTTCAGTCCGCAATCCTGTAAATGTAAATCCTGATTTCTCAGGAGAAAGAGGAGCAGTGAGTCGCTCGTTATGCCAAAGCTCGTAAGTTTTAAAGTCTACTGGAGAGCGGTTTTCAAGTGCACTAAACAGATCTAATGAGCCCACTTTAGCCCAACCTGCTTCCACGGTGCCCTGGAATACTTTCGCTTTTGAACCGGAACCGTATCCCATGAAGCCGATGGTATTTCCCTCGATGGCTTCTCCTTTATCTGCAGCATCGCAAAGCGTGCTTAAGAGCCCCATGAAAATGGAGGCGGTGTACATATTACCAATCAAGCTCGAAGCACGCTCGGCCGGAGCTAATGCCTTCGCCACATAGGCACGATAATAGTCCGATTTACTGAAGGCGCGCACCCACTCTTTCGCTTCGCCTTTATCTGCAGGTTTATCGCTACCCATCACCGCAACTACATCCTGCCACTTACCGTTGGCTTGCATCCAGTCCAAGTAAAAATTCACCAGCATGCGTCTGCCTTGGAAAGCATAGGGCAGGTGCATGACCACTTTATCCCAATCTAAGGCAGGATTGATTTTTACCTTCGTTCCGAAATGTTCCAATGCTTCGCTAATGCGGCTGACGTAGGCAAAGTTACTGTATTGACCATCAAAGACCGGCTCTTCAACGTAACTGCGGAGCATGCGATTACCGCCCCAAAAGCCTTCAGCTTGGGTAACCTTTACTTCCGCATCTTCCATAGAAAGCTGCTGGCCCAAGAGTGCTGCTGCTTCTACGAGTAATTCCGCTTTAGTATGGGTTCTGCGGGGTTTGAAAAAATCGCGTTCCCCTTTTGTAGCTACGCCTATTTCATCTCCTAACGAGACGATGGATGGATTCACGGAAACCACAAGCGCAACTGCGCCTGCACCTTGGGTATACTCACCAGTAGAGCCTAGGTTGTATTTCGCTAAATCGGAAGCGACAATAATGGCTTTTTTCTCGGGATTTTGACGCACAAATAAGCAGGCGTTTTCTAAAGCATCGACAGCACCGATACAAGCAAAAGTCATGTCAACTGCATCAACATTGCGCAAGCAATTTGCGCCATGCCCACCTGTCAGTTGTTGCTCAACTAAATCTAAGATATACGTTGCAGTAGGTTTCGCACTATCTAGAGCACTTTCAGTGCCTAGGTAAAGACGTCCAACGGTGCTGGGGTCTAATGGCTCAGTAGTAAATAGATTGAGTACCGCGTTGGCTCCCATCGTTGCCGCATCCTCATCAACGTCGGGGAAAGACATTGAGGTCAAACCGAGACCTTTATTGAGTTTAGCGTATTCTATATTTCGCGCCTCTGCCAGCGATTCAATAGGCAAGTACTGCTGAGGTACGTAATAGGCGAGGGCGTCGATTCCAATCTTCATTTTGGCGGGTATTTATAAATCACAAAAAATCACTCAATTCTTTGAGGAACGAGCGGCTAATTAACGAAGACATTAACGATTTTGTGATGGTTTGGTTCGTCTTTTAGGAAAATCTTAAAAAGTGAGCGAAACGGACTAAAGAATACCTAGTTCGAGCTTTGCTTCTTCACTCATCATGCTTTTATCCCAAGGTGGATCAAAAGTGAGTTCTACCTCCACCTCACGCACGTTATCGAGAGCACGGGATTTTTCTTTCACTTCTTGAGGCATACTTTCAGCCACTGGGCAGTTTGGCGAAGTAAGGGTCATTAGAATATGGACATCACGCTCCGTACTTACTTTCACGTCATAGATTAATCCGAGCTGATAAATATCCACAGGGATTTCAGGATCGAAAATGTTACACAAGACACCAACGACTTCTTCGCCAACGGCTTGCATTTCTTGATGGCTTAATTCTTCACTCATACGTTTAGTTTGCGCTGGAAAAGGCCAACGCGTAGAATTTCATTTGTTTTATCATGCTCATCAATCCGTTGGCACGTGTTGGGCTGAGGTGATCCTTAAGCCCAATTTCCTCCAAGAAGCTAAGATCCGCTGCTGCAACTTCCGTTGACGGTTGATTGTCAAACACATCGATTAACATTGCAACGATACCTTTTGCTATAATGGCGTCTGCATCGGCAAAAAAACGAACATATTCGCCTTTTTTTTCTGCTTTGAGCCAAACCTTGCTTTGGCAGCCTTGTACTAAAAGATCATCGTTTTTATCGACCGCATCAAGCACGGGCATGGCTTTACCCATTTCGATGATGTGGTTGTATTTATCCATCCATTCGTCGAAGAATTCGAATTCTTCGATAAGTACGGCTTGTTTTTCAGCAATAGTAGACATAGTGACTTATCGTAGCATGGTTACGGCGCGTTCGAGCGCTACCTTGAATAGATCGATTTCTTCAATGGTATTGTACATCGCAAAGCTTGCGCGAGCGGTCCCCGCGATGCAGAATTGGTCCATAATGGGTTGCGTACAATGCTGTCCAGTGCGCACCGCAACTCCCTGCTGGTCGAGTAGTACACCTAAATCGTACGGATGGGTACCTTCAACTAGAAAGCTGATCACGCTAGCCTTCTTTTCAGCCGTTCCGATGATTCTAAAACCGTCAATGGTCGACAAAGTTGTTGTGGCATAATCTAAAAGCGCAGCTTCATGGGTTGCAATAGCCTCGATTCCTACCGAATTGATATATTCTAAAGCTGCACCGAATCCGATGATGCCTTCAACGTGCGGGGTACCTGCTTCAAATTTATGTGGGATATCCGCGTAGGTGCTTTTCTCCATGGTCACCGTAGCAATCATTTCGCCACCGCCTTGGTAAGGAGGCAGTACCTCTAAATGTTCCCGTTTTCCATACAAAACACCCAAACCAGTGGGCCCGTACATTTTGTGTGAGGATAATGTAAAGAAGTCAACATCCCAATCCTGTACATCCACTAGCGCATGAGGGCCACTTTGTGCACCATCAACCAGGGTCCATGCGCCGACCGCTTTTGCGCGACTTAAAATAGTTTTGACCGGATTAATGGTTCCAAGGGCGTTTGAAATGTGGTTGAACGCGACCATCGCAGTGTTTTCATCGACTAATACCTCCAAAGTGGAAAGATCCAATTCGCCTTTGTCGTTCATCGGTATGTATCGCAATGCCGCTCCTGTTCGTTCGCAAAGCATTTGCCAAGGCACAATATTGCTGTGATGTTCCAACGCTGTAATGACTACATTTTGTTGCGGTTGTAGTAATGCCCCCATGCCGAAGGCAACAGTGTTAATGCTGTCCGTGATGCCACGAGTGAAAATGATTTCAGCGACTTCTCGGGCATTAATGTGTGCACAAACAGCAGAACGAACAGCCTCCATGGCATCCGTTGAGCGTTGGCTTAAAGTATGCACACCACGATGCACATTCGCATTATCCTTTGTGTAGAGGTGGGTAATGGCTTCAATTACTGCGAGCGGTTTCTGTGCGGTAGCAGCGTTGTCTAGGTATACGAGCGGTCGACCATGTATCTGCTGGTGCAGTATGGGAAATTGCTTTCGTATCGCTTGGACGTCGTAGCTCATTACAGGGTAAATTCTAAGTTAATCCCTAGCTTCTCAGCGATGACGCTATTCAATCGCTTTTCAAGCTGCGGAATTTTAACATATTCTAATGCATCCGCTGCAAAAGCATAAGTCATTAAACCTTCAGCTTCGCGTTTTGGAATTCCTCTTGAGCGTAGGTAGAAAAGAGCATTGCGGTCCAATTGGCCCACAGTACAACCATGCGAACAACGCACATCGTCTGCAAAAATCTCTAATTGAGGCTTCGTATCTACTTTCGCTTTATCACTCAACAAAATATTGTCATTTTGTTGGAAAGCGTTCGTTTTCTGTGCCTTTTGGCGGACCATCACTTTTCCATTGAAAATTCCGTGGCTCTTACCGAGGTAGATTCCTTTGTATAGCTCTCTGCTGTAACAGTTCGGCTCTTGGTGATCTACAAGTGTATGGTGATCTACTGTTTGGCCATCAGCGATAATAGTAATGCCGTCCATATGGCTTTCTGCACGTTCTCCAGCGGAATAAAAGTGCAGGTTATTGCGGACCAATTTTCCGCCAAAAGTATAGGTGCCTACATGCACGTTGCTTTGTTCTTTTTGGACCACATGGGTATTATCCACCAACGTAGCCGCATCAGCATCATTCTGCACTTTGTAATAGCTCACGCGCGCATCACGAGCTGCAAAAACTTCGCTTACAAAATTGGTAAAGCTTGGCTGACCGCCAATGTTTTGATGGCGTTCTACTAGTTGTACCTCCGCATTCTGTTCCGCAATGATTAAATTACGAACCTGTGAAAATGCAGGTCCGTTTTCATTTGTCGTGAGGTAAAGAATTTCGATAGGCTTATCGACGGTTTGATTTGCCTTCACTCTTATGAATGCGCCATCGTCAGCGAAAGCAGTATTTAGATCAACAAACGTATCGCCTTTTGGCGCTCCCTTGCCCAAATACTCCGCGATGATGTCCGGGTATTTATTCAGTGCAGCAGCAAACGTACAAACGTCGAATTCCTGATGCGTGGCGTCGCTTAACCACGAGCTGTATTTTCCGTTGATAAAGACTAATTTATAGGTATCTAAATCGCTCAGTAAGTACGTTTTGATATCGGCAAACGAGACTGCATCATCACCCTTTAAAAGAATGCGATAGTCGTGCTTTAATACCGGCTTTAGGTTGGTGTATTTCCACTCTTCGTCACGCGTGGTAGGAAACCCTTGGGCTTCAAAACGGTCCAGCGCTTCCTTACGCAGGTGAACGACGCCGAGATTTCGGCTGCCATTGAGTTGCGGTTCTGCAACAACAAAAGAGGAGAGTAAATCTTGTGCTAAATCTGTCATGCGTTTTCTGCCTTGATCCAGTCGTATCCTTTCTCTTCCAACTCATGTGCCAATTCTGGCCCGCCGCTTTTTACAATTCTACCGTTGAACAAAACGTGCACGAAATCGGGTTTGATGTAGTCCAAAAGACGCTGGTAGTGTGTAATGACGACAACGGCATTATCTGCAGAACGAAGCTTATTCACGCCTCCTGCAACAATGCGCAGGGCATCAATATCTAAGCCAGAATCGGTTTCATCAAGTATCGCCAATTTCGGTTCCAGCATCGCCATTTGGAAAATCTCATTGCGCTTTTTCTCTCCACCAGAAAACCCTTCGTTTAAGCTGCGGCTGAGGTAGCTTTTATCCATCTCCAATAGCGCTGTCTTTTCGCGCATTTTTGCGAGCATCTCGCGCGCTTCCATGGGCTCTTCGCCACGTCCTTTGCGGCTTTCATTGATAGCAGTCTTAATGAAGTTACTTACAGTGACCCCAGGTATTTCCACCGGGTACTGAAAGCTTAAGAAGATGCCTTTATGGGCACGCTCTTCAGGATCTAAATCCATAAGGTTTTCGCCTTCAAAGTCGATGCTTCCGCCGGTTACTTGATAATCTTCGCGACCTGCGATTACGCTGGAAAGTGTCGATTTACCTGAACCATTAGGGCCCATAATCGCATGGATTTCACCAGGGTTAACTTCTAGGTTGATGCCTTTGAGAATTTCTTTGTCTTCTACCCGGGCTTGGAGGTTGTTAATTTTAATCATGATTTATCCTACGGAGCCTTCTAAAGAGACTTCCAATAGTTTTTGTGCTTCTACGGCAAATTCCATAGGAAGCTGGTTCAATACATCTTTACAATAGCCATTCACGATGAGCGCAATAGCTTCTTCTGTGCCAATTCCTCGCTGGTTGCAATAGAATATCTGGTCTTCACCAATCTTCGAAGTTGTCGCTTCGTGCTCGATTTGAGCAGTGGGATGCTGTGCTTCGATATAGGGGAACGTGTGCGCGCCACATTGATCTCCCATGAGCAGTGAATCACATTGGCTGAAATTTCGTGCATTTTCTGCACGCGCACCAACGCGAACTAAACCTCTGTAGCTGTTGTGACTTTTACCTGCGCTAATACCCTTAGAGATGATCGTGCTTTTGGTGTTTTTACCCAAATGAAACATTTTCGTTCCGGTATCTGCTTGCTGGTATTTATTAGTAACAGCAACACTGTAGAATTCACCGATACTATTATCTCCTTTCAATATACACGAAGGGTACTTCCAGGTCACCGCAGAACCCGTTTCCACCTGCGTCCAGCTGATTTTTGCATTACGCTCGCAAATGCCCCGCTTTGTCACGAAGTTGAAGACGCCACCTTTTCCTTCAGCGTCGCCCGGATACCAGTTTTGAACGGTACTGTATTTAATTTCTGCATCGTCCATCGCAACGAGCTCGACCACTGCAGCGTGCAATTGGTTCTCATCGCGCGAAGGTGCAGTACACCCCTCAAGGTAACTCACGTACGAACCTTGATCTGCAATGACCAGTGTACGTTCGAATTGGCCAGTATTCGCCTCGTTGATGCGGAAATAGGTACTCAGCTCCATGGGGCAGCGTATGCCTTTCGGAATATAACAGAATGACCCATCCGTAAAGACGGCGCTGTTCAGTGCTGCATAAAAGTTGTCTCGTTTAGGTACTACAGTTCCAAGGTGCTTGCGGACGAGCTCCGGGTGTTCCTGAATTGCTTCACTCATAGAACAGAAAATGATGCCTTTTTCAGCAAGCGTTTTCTTAAAAGTGGTAGCAACAGAAACTGAATCTACAACAACATCCATGGCAACGCCAGATAAACGCTTTTGCTCGTCAAGGCTAATCCCTAAACGTTCAAACGTTCGTAATAATTCAGGATCTACTTCATCAAGACTGTCTAATTCTTTCTTTTGCTTTGGCGCACTGTAGTAAGAAACCGCCTGAAAATCTGGTTTAGTGTAAGTAACGTTATGCCATTCAGGCTCTACCATCGCCAACCAACTCTTGTAGGCGTCTAAACGCCAATCCAACATCCATTGGGGTTCGTTTTTCTTTTCACTGATCAATCGTATGACATCCTCGTTGAGTCCAGGGGGCACGGTATCGCTTTCGATATCTGTGGTGAACCCATACTTGTAGTCGGATGCGGTGATTTCATCTAGGATTTCGTCGCTCATAATAGGGGGTTAAACGGCGAAGCTCTCTCCACACCCGCAGGTGCGTGTCGCATTGGGGTTATTAAAATTGAATCCATTTCCATTGAGGCCACCACTATATTCTAAAGTGGTACCAATGAGATAAAGGAGTGATTTTTTCTCGACTACGACCTTAACGCCGTTGTCTTCATAGAGTTCTGCATTTTCGGGCATTTCCGGGGTAAAATCCATTTTATAAGACAGTCCGGAACATCCGCCACTTTCCACGCCTACACTGATGTAGGTCTTTTCCAATTGCTTGCCTTCCTCCTGCATAAGTGCAGCAAGTTTAGACTTCGCATTATCTGATACTTTTACCATATTATTTAGAAACATTCTAAAGATGCGCGACAAAGTTACGTAATACGCGGCTTTTTTCTTGTGTTCTCACCAATGAACACAATAACTTTGCTACATGTTCGATTCAAAAAACCCACAGCGCACGCCCATCAGTGATTTGGGCGAGTTTGGCCTAATAGGTCATTTAACGCAAGCCACTAAATTGAAACACGCCCATACCGCATTAGGAGTGGGAGACGATGCCGCATTAATCGATGTGGGTGCGCACTACCAGGCAATTTCTACCGATCTTCTGGTGGAAGGAGTTCACTTTGATTTGAGCTATATGCCGTTAAAACATTTAGGCTATAAAAGCGTGATTGTTAACCTCAGCGACATTTATGCGATGAATGGAACGCCAGAACACATTACAGTTGGCTTGGCCGTTTCAAACCGATTTCCGGTAGAGGCTTTAGAAGAAATTTACGAGGGTATTCATTTGGCTTGTGAACGTTACAATGTAGATTTAGTCGGAGGCGATACTACGGCGTCAAAATCTGGATTGATGATTTCAGTGACGGTTGTTGGTCGCGTTGAAAAAGAGCGCGTAGCGAAACGAAGCGGAGCAAAAGACAACGATCTTATTGTCGTTAGCGGCGATTTAGGCGGTGCTTATATGGGGCTTCAAATTTTAGAGCGTGAAAAGCAGGTGTATTTGGAGAACCCAGACATGCAACCGGAATTGAGCGGACACGAATATATTTTGGAACGTCAGTTGAAACCAGAGGCACGCAAGGACGTCGTCGAAATCCTTAAGGCATTGGACATTCAGCCGACGTCGATGATTGATATTTCTGACGGTCTTAGCTCTGAAACCTTACACCTTGCGAACAACGGACAAATGCAATACAATCTGTACGAGAGTAAAATCCCTATCGATCCATCTATATACGCTCTTTGTGAGGAGTTTAATTTAAATACAACGACGGTTGCCTTGAACGGAGGAGAAGACTATGAGCTGCTCTTTACAGTACCGATCGAAGATCACGATAAAGTCAAGACGAATCCCAACTTGACGGTTATTGGTTATGTCAAAGATGGAAGTGGCGCAAACCTCATTACTAGAGATGATAAAGTCATTGGTTTGAAAGCCCAGGGATTCAACCACCACGAAGCAGAGTAACTGTCTGTTATTTGCGGAAGATTGAATGTAAGGGTAACGTTCCAACTTCTTAGGCTTGTTTCGATTGATACTATTTTTCTAAGTATCTGATTTTCAAGTTAAAAATTGGGTATCTTAAAGGTCCAAACCAACCTAGTTACCTTATCATGGAAGAAAAAATCTTCAACAACCTGTTGCACGGGTACCCTTTCTATTTCCCCTTTTGGAGAGCCCCCTTAGACGAGCAGCGCACTTTAGAAGAAGCGATTGCTTCTAAAAATTTTCAAAAAATACCTGGATTCCAGCATTGCACTTCGGAGCAGGCGGAAGCAATTTTCAAAAGTATCAGACATTTTTTTGCAGTGTATGCTTCTGGTGACCGCTCGCATGTGCAGTGGAATGAATCAAAGCAGGTGGTACGCGCTTTTCCTCATACGTACGCTAAGGTGATGGGCTTAACGGCACCGCAACGCAGTTGGTTGCCTAAACTTATTTAACGAGGGGTGATGGGTAAAACGCGGTCCCAGTGATCGGATGAAAACCACGCTTGACGACCGTCGCCAAGTGCAATATAGAACCACCCTTCCGAAGCCCGCACTAAACGACCCGCACTGCCCTCACTTAAGAGCACTATTCTTTTGCCATTGGCATCGGGCGCACTGTAGCCATAACTGTTGTTGCTGACCACAACAACTTTATCGCTCTGCGGTATGCTCATTTGTGCGGCGAGCAGTAGTACTAAGCCTATACTACTTAAAGTGAGCGGCAAACGCCAGCTCAATGCCGGTCGTTTAAATTTTCGGAGTACAAGCAATACGAATGCTCCGGCTAAAAGAACTCCGGCGAATAAGCCCCAGTGTTCAGGAGCGAGTATTGCTCTTAATTGATTGCCAATCCAATGCAATAGCGCATCGTTTGGCGGTGGTAGTGCGTCTGTAAGTCGGGTATTGAGCCATTCTAGATTGTGAAGTGTCTCTTCATTACGGGGGTCGAACAATAGTGAGCGTTCGAACCATAGACGTGCCTCTCCCAATTGACCCAAACGCGTATAGCAGTTACCGATGTTGTAGTACAACGCCGGATCGGAAGTGCCTTTCTCGGCTAAAGATTCAAAAAGTGTACGTGCCGATTCAAACTGACCGTCGGCATATAAGCTGTTGGCACTATCACTTACCGAAATCAAAGTTGCTCCCATAGTGCGTTAAATTCGTTTAACCATTCTTCGTTTGAGCCTGTCGCACTCGGTGCATAAAGGGCCAATTGTAACTTTTCAATCAGGGTATTTACCTGCGTCCCGAGTGCGGTCCCAAGGACCTCGTTTAACGCAAATAGACTAATATTTTCTTTGGCAATCCCCTTGCGTACTAATTCTTCTTCCAAGGCATTTAGCATTTTACCAACGGCCTCTGGGTCGTTGGTTTTCCATGCGGTATTGATTGCTTTTTTTACGGCTGCACGTGCGGCTTCAGGGGATTTTTTTCGTGTATTAAAGGAAACGAGTTGAAGCAGCCAACCCAATAGTACCAATCCTAAAATTGCCCAAATCCAAAGCAAAGGTTGCTCCTCATGCCTAGTGTTTTCGTCCACTTCTTGTAAGAACCTTATGTCGTTATCAATGCTAGTTACCTCGCGTTGTACTTTCGGCATGGTCCCGTTACCCTCGGCTGCGGAGGCGTTTAAAGTATCTCCGGTTACAATGAGTGTAGTTTCCTCAAGCGTAATGGTCTCATAGTCCCCTTTCTTGACGTCAAAATAGGTCCACTGCATCTGCGGAAGAATGAATTGGCCTTTGAACTGAGGTACCAATAAGTATTCATATTCTTTGTAACCGCGAACGCCGCGCTCACTGTACCGAATCTTCTCATTGAATTTGGGATCGTACAAGTCGAATCCTTGCGGGGGTATCAAATCTGGAACGCTGATCGTGTTGAAATTACCCGATCCTTCAATACGTAGTTTCAGGGTAATGGATTCATTGCCATTTACGGAGGTGCGGCTCAATTCTCGAACCAATTTTAATTCCCCCACGGCCCCTGAATATCCTAAGGGTTGAGGTGCTGGAAGTGGTTTGATTTTAACCGCTGGAATTTTCGCGGTTGCCACTTCTTGTTCCCACCGCATCAGAGGCATATTAAAAAAGTCTCTACGGCCTGTAGGCTTTTGAACTGCTCCCGTGATTTTAAGTTCTTGGCCGCCTAATGTGCCTGGTTTATTGGGGATGATTAATCGTTTATCAAAGTCTAATACCGTTGCAATTTTCGAGCCTATACGTTCTCTTCTGGACTGCTGTTCAAAGTCTAACTGTTGCTGAAGGACATTCTCAAAATTAGGTGTCTGGAGCATATTTAAATCCCGCACTTGCTCGAAGAGTGTGGCAGTGAATAATAAAACTACGGGCTCTCCAACAAACACCTCTTTTTTGGAGCTCAAAATAGCTACCTCGAACCCGACCGTTTTTGCCTTAGATGTTGCGCGTTTGCGCTTCACACCCGCTTTGACCTGTATCGTTAGGGTATTGCTCTTGAACCGTTTACCTTTTGATTCAAAAGTTGCGGGACCTATGGTAAAAGTTCCTTCTTCTTGTGCAACGAGCTGGTAGGTCAGTTCCTGAGAGAAACTCATGGAACCGTTAATGATTTGTGTCTGCTGTGAGCGGTAAGGTCCGCCGACCACAATAAAGTGCTCAAAATTCGGTGGACTAAGCTCGCCACCACGTGCATTACTGCTAAAGGTTACTCGGAAGGGCTCGTCTAGGCCGACGGAAGTACGAGAACTCCGTGCGGTTAGCTGTACCTCCTGCGCCACGAGACCTGTCGCTAGCAGCATAAAGGCCCAAAGCCAATGGTATTTACCAATCTTTCTCTCCACTCTTTTTCTTTCCTTTCGCTTTTTTAGCGGTCATTTTTTCTGCCGTTTTCTCTTCAGCGCGCTGCACTGCTTCAAGTAACCCTTTTATTTGCTCGGGCGTCATTTTTGCCTGCGCCTCACCGCCCTCTTTCGGCGAATTCTCTTCTCCATTACCGTCTTCATCCTGCGGCTCGCCTTGGTCGTTTTTTTGTTCGTCCTGCTGCTGGTCTCCCTGATCGTTTTCGCCCTGCTGGTCGTCTTGAGGTTCGTCTTTTTTACTTTCGTCGTCCTTAGGATTTTCCTGCTGCTGCTCTTCTTGGTCGTCTTTCGGTTTTTCTTTCTCCTGGTTCTCTTGATCGTCCTCCTGCTCCTGATTTTCTTCGTTTTGCTGTTGCCTCTTCAGTTGCTCTATAGCGCGGTTCAGGTTATAGATGGCATCTTTTTGCGATGAGTTTTTCCGAAGGCTTTCCGCATAGGCACCCACTGCTTCTTGATATTTTTCCGCAGCCATGAAGGCATTTCCGGCGTTGTATAATGCGTCGCTTTGTACTAATGGATCCTCCGTGTTTTGGGCCGATTTCAACAAAACACTTGCCGCCTGTTCCGCTTCGCCTGCCTCCATTAATGTACTGCCTAAATTGAACAATGGTTCAAAGGCATCGGGCTCTGCTGTGGCAGCTTCTGCAAAAGCTTGCGCTGCACCGCTTAAATCGCCTTTTTCAAACTTTTCATTCCCCTCTCGTATGCGCTTTCCATAGTCGTGTCTCGTCCAGTCTTCCGTAGCATTGACCGTGAGACTGTCCATTTCTTGTGCATGCAGGGCCGGGTGGGAAACGAATAAGAGTAAAATTACCCACGTTCCTTTCATTTTTCTACCTGTATGCGCTGGAAGCAAGAGGTACAGTGCTAAAAAGAAGAGTGCCGGGAAGAGGAACCATTGGAATTGGCTCTCATAATTTATTGCGATTTCTTCGTTGATGTCGGCTTTGTCGCCACCTGAGATAAAGTCTTGAATGGCTTTCAATGCTGGATCGGTATTATTTCCATCTACAACTGTTGCATCCAGCGAACGTCCAATACTATTGAGTTTTTCTAAATCACGTTTAGTAATGACTACCTCGCCGTTATTGTCTTTTTTGTAGGTGGTTCCGCGGGAAGTGCGGCGTATGGGGATGGGTCCACCGGAGGTGGTGCCTAGGCCGACAAGCATGGTTTGAACAGGCAGTGCTGGGTCCGCACTTCCCGCAGCCAAATCTTCGTGATCTTCTCCGTCGGTAAGTACGATGATGAAGCGTCCTGCGGGAGAAGCTGGATTGAAGTATTCGGTAGCGTAGTCCAGGGCGGCTGCAAGATTCGTTCCTTGTGAAGGTACGGCATCCGGGCTTGCAGCACGTAGCGCCATTTTTGCCGCGGCGTAATCCGTAGTAATAGGAAGGGCAGGGTAGGCGCTTCCGGCATAGGCGATGATGCCGACACGGTCGCCGCCTAATTGATCCACTGTTCTAGAAATAAGGAGTTTAGCCTTTTCCAAACGCGAAGGGGTAAGATCTTCTGCGAGCATGGAGCGGCTCACGTCAAGCGCGAAAACAACATCGGCTCCTTGTCTTTTAACTTGCGCCGTTTGCCCGCTCATCTGAAGATTCGCTAAACTAAGGCATAGAAAGGCCACAGCCAATGCTAAGAGCGTATAGCGAGTATACAAACGCGCAGCACTCAGCGAGGTTGCGGTGTGCTCGGAGCGGTTATTAATGCCCAAAATTTGCCAAGCTTTTTGACGCCAACGTTGAAATAAAACAGCCGAAATCACAATTGCCAGAAACAAGAGTGGTGCCGCGTAAAGCCATTCCGTATGTTGCCATTTAAAATCCATTAGAAGGCGGTTTTTAAGAGGACAAAGTTCAGCAGCAACTCAAGCCCAATACAAGCGAGTGCGAGATAAAGGAATATGGAAAAATGTTCCGTGTAGCGGTAAAATTCAAATCCTTCGATTTCGCTTTTTTCCAATTGGTCAATGCTCTCGTAAATCTGTACTAAACTTTCATTATCCGTGGCGCGGAAGTACTGCCCTCCGGTAATGCTTGCAATGCGTTGGAGCAATTCCTCATCGATAGTGACCGGTCTGGGCTGGTAAATAAGATTTCCCCTAGGATCCTTCATAACTGGGGTAGAGGCCATTCCATTCGTACCAAGTCCTATAGTGTACACTTTGATATCTAGACTGGCAGCCAATTCCGCAGCCTGCACGGGATCCACCATACCGCCATTATTTTCACCGTCGGTGAGTAAAATAATGACCTTACTCTTCGCAGTGCTTTCAACCAATCGATTCACAGCGGTACTCAATCCCATTCCAATGGCCGTTCCGCCTTCGAGCATTTCGTGATGAAGCGCACTGATTTGCTGGCTTAGTAAACTTTGATCAGTGGTCAGCGGCACGGGACTGTACGCTTCTCCAGCGTAAATCACGAGGCCTAGGCGGTCCATGGCGCGTTGCGCCACAAAATCTGTTGCAACTTCTTTTAGTGCTTCAAGTCGATTAGGCTTGAGGTCGCGCGCCAACATGGACGTACTAATGTCAAGCGCCATCATAAGATCTATTCCCAAATTTTGGCTTGGCTGTTGGAACATTTGACTGCTCTGCGGACGTGCCAATGCGGTAAATACAAACGCCAGTGCCAACCAGCTGAATCCGCCGCTGGCTGCACGAAGGCTTCCTAAGGAGCTGCTCGGTAACTGCTGGTTTGAGCTGAAGGTGTAGGCATTAAAACGACGTTTACGGCGCAGGTAAATGCCCGTCCAACCCAGAGGGATGACCAGTAAACCGATGAGCCAAAGTGGCTGTGCAAAATCCCAATTAAACATCTTGCTCTGGTTTAAAATCCGTTATAAGTGCGGTTGCCTTATCTAAACAATCGCGGTGTACTGCGACGTCCCAGCTTCCCTTTGCGAATTTTACATGGTCCGCTCGTGTGAGGATGAATTGGTAGGATTCGATTTGCGCCGCAGTCCATTTCTGGTAGAGCATACGCACACTTTCAGACGTTGTTTGCTCCGATAGAGGCAGTCCGGTGCTGTGGGTTAAATACGTCCGTACCACATCGCCTAAGGCGACATAAAACCCTTTCATATCGCGTTCCCAAAAGGCATCTGCACGAAGCACCGCGATGGCATCCATTGCTTCTTTATAGTAATCGCGCTCTGGTTCGGGGGCAACTGTGGGAGCAGCTTGTGGTTTTTTCGCATAGCGCCAAACCAGGTAACCAATCAATAAAAGTGCACCTCCTAAGGCGACCCAGTACCAATAGGCTTCAAGCCACCAAACGAAATTAAATGGCACTTCCGCAAGTGGACGCGCCGCTGCTTTATCTACGCCTTCTTCTGCGGGTAAGAATTGGGATTGAATGGTATCAGGAATGACCGTATAGAGGCCTTTTGAGCTTAGAGCGTAAAGCGCGGGCAATACCAATACGCCAGTATCTAGCACTAAATAGGTAAACGTCGTACTGCGTATGAGCGCTGTGGAGTCGGTAGTCGCAGAAACCAGCAGAAACGCGCTAGTACTATCAGCAGGCAAGAGTTCTAAATCAGCATCGGCTAGCCAAGCTACTTCTTGCGTGATGGTGCCGCCCACGATTTGCGCATTCGTATCGATATGTGCATTGAACACGGTCGTATCGATTACCGCATTTTCTTGCCCAATGGCAACGCCCATCCAAAGGATACCCAGAAGCACAGTTAGCAGTTTCTTCATCGCGCTTTGTTCTTTAAAAATTGGAGCAATGGAGGAACGAAATCTTGACGATCATCCAGCGAGATATAACCGGCGCCGGCACTCCGCGTGAAGTTCTTAAGGAATTGGCTGTAGTTCGTGTGCCTTTGGGCAAGTGCTTCGCGGAATTTGCGCCCGCCTGAACGTACCCATTGCACCGCTCCGGTTTCGGAATCGGCCAGTGGAACTAAACCAATTTTTGGCAGCGCCACCTCTTTGGCGTTGAAGGTATTTATGGCGCACAAATCAAAGCGCTTGGCGGCAATTTTAAAATTGCGGTCGGGTGCACTGTCCAGATAATCACTCAACACAAAAACGATACTGTGTCTTTTTTGCACCTTTAACAGGTGTGCCAAGGCACCCTCTACATCCGTCCCTTGGGTTGTGGCTTCAGTTTCCAGAATGCATTTAATAATGCGCATGACGTGTAGCTTTCCTTTCTTTGGCGGGATGACTTTCTCTACTTTTCCGCTGAATAAGATGAGTCCAATTTTATCGTTGTTTCCCATCGCGCTAAAGGCCAAAGTCGCAGCGATTTCAGTGATCATATCGCGTTTGGAGCGCTCGTCCGTGCCGAAATTGGTTGAACCGCTGATGTCAATGACTAGGAAGAGCGTCAATTCGCGTTCTTCTTCAAAGACTTTGATGTACGGACTCCGTTTGCGAGCGGTCACGTTCCAATCAATGCTGCGCACATCATCACCGCTTTGGTAAGGGCGCACTTCTGCAAAGCTCATACCGCGTCCTTTAAATGAACTTTGGTATTCGCCTGAAAAGAGCTGGTCGCTCAATCGGCGCGTCTTTATTTCAATGCGCCGAACTTTTTGCAAGAGTGCTACAGCATCCACCGAATTAAGGAACCATTAAGGTGTTTAAGATTTCAGTCACGATGTTTTCAGTGCTCAGCTCTTCTGCTTCCGCCTCGTAGGTAAGGCCAATTCTATGACGCAAAACAGCTGGAGCCACTGCGCGAACATCATCTGGCGTTACAAAACCTCTATGACGCAAGAAGGCATGACATTTTGCAGCTTTTGCTAGTGCAATAGAGCCGCGCGGTGAAGCGCCAAAGCTGATTTTATTGCGCAAGGTCCCTAACTGGTAATTCTGCGGTTCGCGCGTAGCGAAGACAATGTCGAGAATGTAGTTTTCGATTTTTTCGTCCATATAGATCCGCTCAATAAAGGCGCGTGCACGGACGATCTGTTCTAAACTTACCACGGCATTGAGCTCTTCGAGTGCACCGCTCATTTGCTTGCGCATGATGTTCAGCTCATCACTTTTCGTAGGGTAGCCCAGCGTTACTTTTAAAAGGAATCGGTCCATTTGCGCTTCCGGCAGTGGATACGTGCCTTCTTGCTCCACAGGATTCTGTGTAGCCATTACGAGAAAAGGCTTCGGCAGCGGGTAACTTTCTTCACCTATAGTGACCTGGCGCTCTTGCATGGCTTCAAGCAGGGCGCTCTGCACTTTCGCAGGCGCACGATTGATCTCATCCGCTAACACAAAATTGCTGAAAATAGGCCCTTGCTTTGTTTCGAACGCATGGTCCTTCATGTTGTAGATCTGTGTGCCGATCACATCCGACGGGAGCAAATCTGGAGTAAACTGTACCCTTGAAAAACTTCCGCCTAAGGTCTTGCTCAAACTGTTTATAGCAAGAGTCTTGGCAAGCCCTGGAACCCCCTCTAAGAGGATGTGTCCGTTCGCAAGAAGACCGATCAGCAGTCCTTCTACCATGCCGTTCTGCCCTACAATAACTTTTCGTAATTCGCTCTGAATGAGATCGATAAACGCGCTCTCATTTTTAATTTCTTCGTTTAATGCGACTATATCTGGTGCACCTTCCATAGGTTGTGTTTTTTAATGCTGTTCAAAAGAATAAAAAGCTGCGAAATTCAGCCGTTAAAAGAGGGTTAAAATAGACTAGAATTGGGCTATTCCTTCAATTTTGTTATTGTCCCATCCACTATTCCGTAGTACGTCCCTGGTACTTTTAGGGGATGCTGGCCAGTAAATGTGCCAAACGCGGGTAAAACGCAGAGCCACGGGTTCGAATAAAAGGCCTTGATTCTAGCACGCGAACGTCCTTTTCCGCGCAAAGCAACGCCAGGATGTAAATGTCCGCATACAAGAAAAACATCTTTAGCGAGGGTGGGGAACCTTTGCTGAGCGGCCGCCACAGTGAACGGCGTATCAGTGTCAAAATCTGCACCCGGCGGCTCGTGCAAACAAACAAGCGGCCCCACTTGCCATTGATCCACCACGGTAAGCTGCTTCCATTCGGGTAGGTCAAAATCGTGATTGCCTTTGACTAAGATAAAGGTATGCTCTGGGTGTGCATTTAATAAAAGTTGCAGCGATTGAGTTTCTTTGTTTTGAAGACCATGAAAAACATCGCCTAAGAAGATGACTGTAGCGGCTGGATGTGCGGCAAAGGCGTGGGCCAATTGGTCTATATTCTTCTCGTGCAGACCTTGCGGCGCAGGAATACCAGCTTTCCTGAAAACCCCCGATTTCCCTAAATGAACATCAGCAATCAGTAGGGAATTGTATTCCGGCATATAGGCAGAGCCATCGCCATTTAAGCGCAGCAATGTATCACCGAAGCGTACCTCAGTTCTTTGCATTATTATTTGAAAACGCTGCGTTGAAAAACAAAAAGTAGACCCACCCCTGTAGAAATGGAGACATCTGCTATGTTGAAGATGGGACGGAAGAAAGTAAAAAATTGGCCGCCCCAGATAGGGAACCATTCCGGCAACTCACCCGCGTATATCGGGAAGTAGAGCATATCTACTACGCGTCCTTGGAGCATTGGAGCATAACCGCCAGCTTCGGGTAGAAAGGTCGCTACCTTGCCTAAAGATTCGGAGAAAATTAAACCGTAGTACAAGGAGTCTAAGACATTGCCTATTGCGCCGGCAAGAATGAGACTAATGCCCCAAATTGCAACACTGGTCGCTCCGGACTTCATGGTATTGCGCAACCACCATATGATACCGCCAATAGCGGCTATTCGAAAAATAGTAAGCGCCAGTTTACCGGCTACACCGCCCCATTCAAGCCCGAAGGCCATCCCAGGATTTTCAGTAAAATGAATGTAAAACCAGGATGTGATTTCGTGGCTTTGGCCTAAATACATCGTGGATTTAACCCACAACTTCGTGGCTTGATCGACAAAGAGCACCCCTAAAACTATGAGTAGTGCTTTTCTCAACGCTGGTTTAGTTTTGCTTCCATGCTTAAAGTAGCATGTGGAACCAATTTTAATCGTTCGGCATCAATTAACTTACCCGTTACGCGACAAACGCCGTAGGTTTTGTTTTCGATACGGATTAAAGCATTTTTCAGATCACGAATAAACTTTTCTTGACGAGTGGCGAGTTGCGAATTACGCTCCTTACTCATTACTGAAGAACCTTCCTCAAAGGATTTGAACTGCGGTGAAGTATCGTCTGTACCGTTGTTCTTGTCGTTCGCAAATTGCTCGCGCAACAGGTCTAAATCCTGCTCAGCTTTTTCTATTTTCTTCTGAATGATGACTTTGAACTCTGTAAGTTCAGCATCACTGTATTTACTTTTATTCTCTTCAGCCATAGTTTCTTATGTTTAAAGGGTTAGGCTTTCTAGGTCTAGGAAGGCATCGAAAATAAACTATTTCTTGAAAATAGAAACATTAATTTTTTCACCCTCAATTTCAACAGTTTCACCCGTATTACTATCAAAGCTGATGGTATCTGCGAGTACCTCGTCTTTAATGTACGCTATAAAGGGTGTAATGCCTAATTCTAGCGAATCGGACCCTTCTATTTGTACATCAATTCTATCGACTACATCTAAACCGCTGGATTTTCTCAAGTTTTGTAGGCGATTGACCATTTCACGCGCTAAGCCTTCATTGCGTAGAGTATCAGTTAACGTTGCGTCAAGGGCAACAGTCAAACCGTCACTAGTAGCTACGAGCATTCCAGGAATATCTTCCGTCACCACTTCTGCATCAATCAAATCAACACGCACTGTTTGGCCTTGATCTTCGAATTCCACAAAACCCCGGTTCTCAAAGGCATCAACAGCCGCACTGTCCATAGCTTGAAAATAGGTCTTTACCGCTTTCATGTGGCGTCCTACCTTCGGACCTAATGCTTTAAAATTCGGTTTGACCTTTTTCACAAAGACACCGGCATCAGGAGTGATGACTTCAAGCGCTTTTACATTCACCTCTGCCAACAAAATGGATTGAATGCTTTCGAGCAATTCTCTATCACCTTCGTTTAGCGCAGGTACTAAAACTCGCGCAAGTGGCTGTCGAACTTTTAGGTTCTCTTTCTTGCGGATCGAAAGTACCATGGAAGTTAACTGGCGTGCAAGATTAATTTTCTTCTCTAAAGGCGCATTTACAGCGTGCGCATTTACCGTAGGGAAGTCTGTAAGGTGCACGCTGGTTTCGCCGGTTTTGGCAATTCCTTTATGGAGGTCCGTGTACAATTGGTCCGCATAGAAGGGAGCAAGCGGGGCCATGAGTCTACTCAACGTTTCTAAACACGTCCAAAGCGTTTGATAAGCGCTGATTTTATCTGCTTCGTATGCGCCTTTCCAAAAACGGCGGCGGCCTAAGCGCACGTACCAATTCGAAAGTTTTTCCGTTGTAAATTCTTGAATGGGTCGGAATGCTCTGGTAGGTTCAAATGCTTCCATACCGTCCTCCACTTTGGCAATAAGACTGTGAAGTTCAGATAAAATCCACTGGTCCATTTCTGGACGCTCGTGCAGAGGAATGTCCGCTTCTTCATAGCGGAAACCGTCCACATTCGCGTACAAGGCAAAGAAGGCGTAGGTGTTGTGCAAGGTGCCGAAGAATTTTCGACGGACCTCTTGCAATCCTTCCATATCAAAGCGCAAATTATCCCAAGGGGCAGCGTTCGTCAATAAATACCAGCGTAGTGCGTCCGCTCCATATTCGTCCATCGTGGTGAACGGGTCTACGGCGTTGCCTAAACGTTTTGACATCTTCATTCCATTCTTGTCCAGGACGAGACCGTTGGAGATGACATTTTTATACGCGACACTGTCGAAAACCATCGATGAAATGGCGTGAAGGGTAAAGAACCAGCCGCGCGTTTGATCGACTCCTTCTGCAATGAAGTTTGCGGGAAATGCACCTCCATCTTCTACCTTTTCTTTGTTTTCAAAGGGGTAATGCCATTGTGCATAGGGCATCGAACCGCTATCAAACCAGACGTCGATCAGGTCACTTTCACGTTTCATGGCTTTGCCTGAGGGGCTCACCAGTACAACGGTATCCATGATATGACGGTGCAAATCTATTTTAGCGTAGTTATCGTCGCTCATGTCCGTTGGGTCAAAATCACCCATTGGATTCGTGTCCATGAGACCGGCTGCAATCGCTTTTTCAATTTCTTCTTTTAATTGGGCCGCGCTTTCAATACAGAGGTGTTCGTCGCCTTCCTCTGTGCTCCAGATCGGCAATGGAATTCCCCAAAAGCGCGAACGACTAAGGTTCCAATCGTTGAGGTTTTCTAACCAATTTCCAAAACGTCCCGTACCCGTCGAAGCCGGTTTCCAATTGATGGTCTTGTTCAACGCAATCATTTGGTCCTTTTTCGCTGTGGATTTGATAAACCAGCTGTCTAATGGATAGTATAAGACGGGTTTGTCGGTACGCCAACAGTGCGGATAACTGTGCTCGTACTTCTCAATCTTGAACGCTTTATTTTCAATTTTTAATTTCAATGCAATACGCTCATCGACGCTGAGGTAAGCTTTTAGCTCAGGTATGATCGGCTTCAATAGCGCTTGTTGCTTTGCCAATTCTTCCGCTTTCTCCTCATCGGTGAGGTATTCCGCCTTAATGTATTCTTCTCCGAAGCCAAACACTGGATCGGCCAATTCAGAGCGGAACTTCCCCCTTAAATCTACCAACGGTACTAGATTTCCTTGCTCGTCTTTCACCAACAAAGGTGGTACACCTGCATCGGCAGCAACTTTAGCGTCGTCCGCACCAAAGGTCGGCGCTGTATGCACGATACCCGTACCGTCTTCTGTGGTTACAAAATCTCCAGGAATAATACGGAATGCGTCTTCAGGACGTTCATCGGGCAGTGCGTACGGCATGAGTTGCTCGTATTTCAAGCCCACTAAATCTGTACCTGTAACGGTTTTCTCGATCTGGTATGGAATTTTTTTTGCGCCTGCTTCGTAGGCAGCCGTATCTCCTTCCACGAATTTTTTACCAAAGAGTTTCCCCAAAAGTGGCGTGGCAGCAACAATGCTAACCGGTTCGTGCGTGTATTGGTTGAAGGTGTGGACTAAGCTGTATTCTATTTTGGGACCTACAGTTAAGGCCGTATTTGATGGCAAGGTCCATGGTGTGGTGGTCCAGGCGAGGAAGTGTACGGTCGCGGCGCCGAAGAGCGCTTCACTTTGCCCGTTATTTATCATTTTGAATTGGGCCACGACGGTATTGTCTTTGACATCCTGGTAGCAGCCCGGCTGATTCAGCTCATGTGAGCTCAATCCCGTACCCGCCTTTGGTGAGTAAGGTTGAATGGTATAGCCCTTGTAAATCAAGCCTTTTTTGTAGAGTTGCGAGAGTAGCCACCACACACTTTCCATGTATTTAGGTTCATAGGTAACATAGGGTTTGTCCATATCTACCCAATAGCCCATTTGGTCAGTCAAGTCTTTCCAAATACCGGTATAACGCATGACTGCGGTGCGGCACGCATCGTTGTATTCTTCTACAGTGATGGACTTGCCTATATCTTCTTTGGTAATGCCCAATTCTTTCTCAACACCTAATTCTACTGGTAAACCGTGAGTATCCCATCCCGCTTTACGGTCAACGAGGTAGCCTTTTTGCGTTTTGTAGCGACAAAACACATCTTTTAATGAGCGTCCCATAACGTGATGAATACCTGGAAGTCCATTCGCGCTTGGAGGACCTTCAAAGAAAATCCAAGGCTCGGCATCCTTGCGTGCAGCGAGCGTTTGTTCAAATAAATGCGATTGCTTCCATTTGGCTAAAACAGCTTTGTGGATGCCCGCGAGGTCGAGATTGGCGTATTCTGGAAATGTACTCATGAGGTTATTCTACAGTAGCGATACACTTAAGTTCTATGGCAATGGGCGTAGGTAGGCTGTTTATTTCTACGGTAGTTCGGCACGGTTGGTTCTCTTGGAAGTATTCTGCATAGATGCGATTGAACGTATGAAAATCACGTTTCATATTAACAAGAAAGACCTGTACGTCGACCAATTCTTCCCAAGAAGAACCGCTCGCCTCCAAAATGGCCTTCACGTTTGCAAAAACACTGTGGACCTGTGCTTCAAAATCAAAAGCTTTAAAATTGCCATTGTGATCCAATTCCAATCCTGGAACCCCGCTATCATTCGCATCGCTTCCCGCCGTTCTAGGACCTACTCCTGAGAGGAACAACAGGTTGCCTACTTTTCTGGCGTGCGGGTACAAACCAACTGGTTTTGGGGCGGTTGAGGTTGAAATCTTGCTTGAATCGGCCATATCACTTCTTTATTGAGTCTGCAAAAATAGGGAATGCACATGGGAAGCCCTTCATGAAATGGCAACAGCTTCAAAGAAAACTTAGTGTTATTTGTACACTTAGTACAATTTGTTATATATTTGCACCTGTATGTGAAGATTGGTGGTTCTTTCTTTTCATGCTTCTGTGATAGGTTCTAGGGGCTATTTGGCAGAGTTTTTAAGGTGTTACTGAGCCGATTTTTAACACCTGAGAATCCTTCCAAATTCCCCTTTTTTTATGCCCTAAACTTTCGTTTTTAGGGATTTTTACTCTGCCAATGTGTCCATTTTTGCAGGAAAGTTTCGAATTGGCCCTTTTTTAGCAGTCATAAAAGTCTACCCTTCGGGTACAACCTATTATTTTTGTGGACTATTTATAAGAATCTGACAGCCTCATGCTGAAACTCATATCCAAACTCGTGGGATCTAAAAGTGACCGCGATCTTAAAAAATTACAGCCTCACGTAGAATCTGTAAATGCATTCGATGCAGCGCTCAAGACAATGAGCAATGATCAGTTGCGTGAGCGTACGGTTGCGTTCAAAGCGAGCATCGCGGAAGCGACGGCTGAAACAAAAGCATCAAAGGATGCACTCCATGCGCAGATTGATGCTACACCGGATTATGATGCTCGCGAACCTTTGTACGAAGAAATAGAAGCTTTAGACGCACAAGAACTCGAATTGATTGAAGGTGTGTTGAGCGCTATACATCCGGAAGCTTTCGGTGTGATGCGCGAGACGGCCCGACGTTTTAATGCGGGTGATGTTCGTGCCACTGCGACAGTATTGGACCGAGAATTGGCAAAAAATCATCCTCATATTACCCTAGACGGAGATGAAGTAATCTATTCAAATTCGTGGAAGGCTGCAGGTGGGGATATTACCTGGAACATGGTACACTATGACGTCCAGTTGATCGGTGGAACGGTCTTGCATAAAGGAAAGATTGCGGAGATGGCTACAGGTGAAGGAAAAACGCTCGTTGCGACCTTACCAGTCTATTTGAACGCTCTTCCACAGCGCGGGGTGCACGTGGTTACGGTAAACGACTATCTAGCGAAACGCGATAGCGAATGGATGGCGCCGGTATTTAATTTTCATGGGTTAACGATCGATTGTATTGATAAACACCCTTCGAATTCTGAAGAGCGTCGTGCCGCTTATTATAGCGATATCACCTACGGTACAAACAATGAATTCGGTTTCGACTATTTGCGCGACAATATGGCGCGCCGTCAAGAAGACCGGGTGCAGACGCGCGGACACCACTTTGCGATTGTGGATGAGGTAGATAGTGTCTTGATTGACGATGCACGAACGCCGCTTATCATTTCCGGCCCAACGCCAAAGGGCGATCAGCATCAGTTCAATGAGTTGAAACCGTATGTCGATGCACTGATGACGGCTCAAAAGGCATTAGTTCAGAAAGAATTGACCGAAGCAAAGAAATTGATTAGTGAAGGCGATACCGAAGAGGGTGGCGTGAAATTATTGCGCGCCTACCGTGGTCTCCCTAAGTCGAAGCCGTTGATTAAATTCTTGTCCCAAGACGGTATGAAGTCGCTGCTCCAGAGGACGGAGGCGAATTACATGCAAGAGCAAGGCAAGAAAATGAAACTCATCGATGAGGAAATGTATTTCATCATTGAGGAGAAAAACAATCAAATTGATTTGAGTGGTAAAGGGGTCGATCTCATCTCGAAGAATACCGCAAAAGACTTTTTCGTTATGCCCGATATTACGGCTGAACTCAGTGCGCTAGAAGATGCTGGACTGAGTGCAGAGGAACAGGCGGCGAAGAAGGATGTGATCATGCGCGATTACGGAGTTAAATCTGAGCGTATTCATACGGTAAACCAGTTGCTCAAAGCCTACGCCTTATTTGAAAAAGATACGGAGTACGTCATCATGGACAATAAGGTGAAAATTGTCGATGAACAGACGGGTCGTATTATGGAAGGACGCCGTTATTCTGACGGTCTCCATCAGGCAATTGAAGCAAAAGAAAATGTAAAAATTGAGGCCGCAACACAGACCTATGCGACCATAACCTTACAGAACTATTTCCGAATGTACCATAAGCTTGCCGGGATGACGGGTACAGCAGAGACGGAAGCAGGCGAGTTCTGGGAGATCTATGAACTTGAAGTAGTGGTGATCCCAACCAACCGTCCTATCGCACGCGATGATCGAGATGATATGGTGTTTAAAACCAATCGCGAGAAATACAATGCAGTAATTGAAGAGATTGCAACGCTGCGCGATGCAGGACGCCCTATTTTGGTAGGTACTACATCCGTGGAAATTTCCGAACTCTTGAGCCGTGCACTGAAGATTCGCAAAGTACCGCATCAAGTACTAAATGCGAAGATGCACCAGAAAGAAGCGGAGGTTGTCGCAGAGGCAGGGAAGCCTGGCATGGTGACCATTGCAACAAACATGGCAGGCCGTGGTACAGATATTAAACTGAGCGATGAAGCAAAGGCAGCAGGTGGTTTAGCCATTGTTGGTACCGAACGTCACGACAGCCGGCGTGTAGACCGACAGTTGCGCGGACGTGCTGGACGTCAAGGTGATGTGGGGTCTTCTCAATTCTTCGTCTCGCTTGAAGATAAACTCATGCGCTTGTTTAATTCTGAGCGTATTGCGGGTCTCATGGACCGTTTAGGCCTTGAGGAAGGAGAAGTGATCCAGCACAGTATGGTCAGCAAATCCATAGAACGTGCACAGAAGAAAGTCGAAGAGAACAACTTCGGAACACGTAAACGCTTGCTAGAGTATGATGATGTAATGAACAGCCAGCGTACTGTGATTTATAAACGTCGTGCGAATGCCTTGAGCGGTCAGCGCATAAAGGTGGACATCGCTAATATGATGTACGATACTCTGGCGGATCTAGTAGAAGGTTACCAGCCAGCAAAAGATTTTGATGGGTTTAAATTAGACTTCTTTAGAACCTTTGCTTTTGATCCTAATCTTGACGCTGAGACTTTCAATACAGGCACCATTGATGATTTAGCAAATGAACTATTCAATCAAGCCAGCACCTTCTATCGCGAGAAAGGGAATCGAATCGCTACGGCTGCATTACCAGTGTTTAAGCAGGTTGTAGAAGATCCTAAGAATAATTTTGACAAGATTCTTGTACCGATTACGGACGGAAACAAAGCTTTACAGGTAACCTCGGTACTTGAAGAGGTGATGAATTCTACAGGTCAATCGCTCATATCGGACATTGAGAAAGGTATTTCTATTGCCATTATTGATGACCAATGGAAAGAGCACTTACGTGCCATGGATGATTTACGTCAAAGTGTACAAGGCGCCGTCTACGAGCAGAAAGATCCGTTGTTGATTTATAAATTTGAATCTTTCGAATTGTTTAAGTCGCTTGTTTCTCATGTGAATCAGGAAATCGTAAGCTTCTTGTTCCGAGGCGATCTGCCTGCTAATGATCCTAGCAGTGTGCGTCGAGCTCCGGCTTCACAACCCAAACAACCGAAACTTCAAGAGAGTCACCCCGGAGTCGATGGACCTTCAACGCCATCAGGCAGAACACCACAACAGCCGCGACCTAAGCCAACACCGGTAGTGAACACGGGTAAAACCTACGGACGAAACGACGCAGTGACCATTGTGAATAGGCAATCGGGTGAAGAGCGTAATATGAAATATAAAAAGGCCGAACCGCTGCTACAACAGGGCTGGGTTATAAAAGAATAATTTGATGTTCTGGACGGTACTGACGCGTATTCTTCTCCGCAACAGGTTGGCATGGTTAGTTACCTTGGCTTTGGCTACTGCTTTTATGGCATACCAAGGGACTTCTGTTGCGATGACCTATGAATTCGCGAAATTGATGCCGGATACGGATTCAGTTTCCATAGAATATGACGAATTGGTAGAGGAATTCGGACAAGTATCGAATACCGTTGTGATTGCCATGGAAGACGCTGATTTCTTTCAGCGCGAGCATCTCGAGCAATGGCTCGAATTGATGTCAGATTTAAAGGCAGTAGATGGTGTAGAGCATGTACAAAGCCTGACTGAAGCGTATGGATTATACGTAGACAGCGTCACTGAAAAATTGGCTCCAGATACGCTGTTTCAATTTTTACCTGAAAACGGTGAAGAAGAAATTGCGCTAGAAGCCCGAGTGAAAAGCTGGCCATTCTACAAGGGGATTTTATATCAAGGCGATACGTACATGGCCGTTTTGCGAATCGATGAAAATCGATTGTACAATAAAGAAATTGTTCCAGTAATCGAAAAGGCAAAATCCATAATTCTAGCATGGGAGGCAAATTCAGGAAGGGACCTACACATGTCTGGTTTGCCATGGATTCGCATCGCAAATGCCAAAGCATTAGAGCGAGAGATTTACCGTACTGCAGGGCTAACACTGCTGGTAACAATTATCATTTTCTACCTCTTTTTAAAGAGTTTCCGGGCAACAGCGATTTCGATAATGATTGTTGCATTAGGTGCTGTATGGGCCTATGGAATCATGGGGCTTTTTGGTTATGGATTAACGCTACTCTCTTCTTTGATTGCGCCGTTGATTATTGTTATTGGTGTTCCAAATTGTATTTATCTCATCAACAAATACCACCAAGAGTATAAAAAGCACGGCCAACAAATCAAGGCCATTCAACGTGTAGTAAGCAAAGTGGGGTACATTGCGCTAATCACAAATACCACTACTGCACTTGGCTTTGCGGCGTTTATTCTTACGAGTAGTGAAAATTTAATCCAGTTTGGTGTCGTCAGTTCCCTCAGTATTCTCGCCATTTTTATTTTGTCTCTTGTTCTTGTCCCCGTCATATATAGTTATGTAAGTCCCCCAAAAGAGCGTCACCTCAACCATTTTGATGTGGCTTGGCTCATTTCGTTTTTGGATTTTCTGGACGATGCAGTTGAAAACAAGCGTAAATGGGTCTATGGGATTACCGGTGTTGCGGTAATTTCAGCCATTTATGGCGTTACGCTGATTCAAACGGCCGGTAACCTCACCGCCGACTTTAATAAAAACAAGCAGATTTATAAGGATGTCAAATACTTTGAGCGTACCGTAGGAGGTGTCATGCCATTGGACATCATCATAGATACCAAGCGCGAGGGCGGGGTAGAACGGCTCAGTACGCTTCGTCGCATAGAACAGTTGCAAGACAGTTTAAACACAATGCCACAGTTGAGTCGATCTGGTAGTATTGTTGACTTTGTGAAATTTGCAAAGCAGGGTGTCATGTTTGGTAATCCGGATCTGTACGAATTGCCATCACGTTCGGAGCAGCAGTGGTTGCTCACGTATTTGCCACGCGGTATGAAGGACGAATCAGGGTTAGCCAATTCTATGGCTACCGCCGACGGCCGTAAAGCGCGTATCTCCGTGCAAATGGCAGACCTTACCACACCAGAAATGCGTGTCTTGACGGATAAGGTGAAGCGTCTCGTTTCACAAATATTTCCAGGCGATAATTTTGACGTCAGTATCACCGGCGCCTCGATTAAATTCATTCGTTCCACGAGCTACCTCATTAATAATTTGATACTCTCATTATTGCTTGCAATCATTGCCATATCCATAATTATGGCGTTGTTGTTCATGAGCGCACGCATGGTTTTGATTTCACTCATTCCTAACCTTATACCCATGCTCATCACGGCAGGTATTATGGGATATGCTGGAATTCCTTTGAAACCTTCAACCATACTCGTATTTAGTATTGCTTTTGGCATTTCTGTCGACGACAGCTTGCATTTTCTTGCGAAATACAGACAGGAGTTAAATGCAAACGGTTGGAACATTCGATGGGCGGTAAAGAGCTCCATATTGGAGACAGGGCTTAGTATGTTTTATACCTCTGTAGTTTTGTTCTGTGGTTTTTCTGTCTTTATGACGTCAAGTTTTGCAGGCAACCAAAGTTTAGGTTTGCTTACCGCTATTACGTTGTTTGTTGCCATGTTGAGCAATCTATTGGTCCTACCTTCGTTTTTAATGTCCATGGAAAAATGGGTTACAAAGAAGGATTTGAGCGAAAACATTCTCGATATTTATGATTCTGAGGTAGGAACCGAAGACGAAGAATAAGCACTATGAAAGGAATACTACTCGCCGGAGGCTCCGGTACACGACTCCATCCACTGACCCTTGCGGTGAGCAAACAGTTGATGCCGGTCTACGACAAGCCGATGATTTATTACCCGCTCAGTACGTTGATGCAGGCGGGCATTCGCGAGATTCTAATCATTACTACACCTCACGATGCTCCGTTGTTTAAGAAGCTTTTGGGCGACGGATCCAGTTTAGGTTGCGTGTTTGAATACACGGTTCAAGAACGGCCCGAAGGTCTTGCCCAAGCATTCATCCTGGGTGAAAAGTTCATCGGAGACGATAGCGTTGCACTTATTCTAGGCGATAATATTTTTTACGGTTCTTCCATGGCGCAGGTCTTGCAACAAAGTAAAGACCCTTCCGGCGGTATGGTCTTCGCTTACCGCGTAAGCGATCCTGAGCGGTACGGTGTGGTGGAGTTTGATGCGAAGATGAAGGCCCTTTCTATAGAGGAAAAACCGCAGCAACCGAAGAGTGATTATGCCGTTCCTGGTTTGTATTTCTACGACAATAGAGTGGTAGAGATTGCTAAGAATTTGAAGCCAAGCCCGCGCGGCGAATTGGAAATTACAGATGTGAACAAGCGTTACCTGGAATGGGGTGAACTGGAAGTAGGGGTGCTGGACCGCGGAACGGCGTGGTTAGATACCGGTACTTTTGCTAGTCTTCAACAGGCTGGACAGTTTGTGGAAGTCATCGAAGAGCGCCAGGGTTTGAAGGTAGGATGTATAGAAGAAATCGCCTACGAGCAAGGGTTTATTGATGCGGCGCAGCTTGAACAATTGGCACAACCGCTCGTTAAAAGTGGGTACGGAAAGTACTTACTGAAATTGCTCAAATAACATGAAACACCTTACCGCCTTACAAGACCTTTTTCAAGCTGAAGTAGACCAATTAAACTTAGGCATAGCGCCAACAAAGTTATACGATCCCATGCATTACATTATGCAATTGGGCGGTAAGCGTCTACGACCCATTTTAAGTTTAATGGGTGCCGGTATTTACGGAGATCCATCGAAAGCCATGCCGCAAGCCATGGCAATAGAGCTCTTCCATAATTTCTCGCTCATTCACGATGATATCATGGATGCGGCGCCGTTGCGCCGCGGCAAGACTACCGTTCACAAAAAATGGGACGATAATGTAGGTATACTCTCTGGTGATGGCATGTTGGTCAAAGCCTATCAATACCTCGCGCAATGTCCACCAACAGTACTGCCTGAGGTGCTTGAAACATTCTCACAGACCGCACTAGAGGTTTGTGAAGGACAGCAAATGGATATGGACTTTGAATCTATGGATGATGTGGCAGCAGCGACGTACATCCAAATGATCCAATTCAAAACCTCAGTCTTACTTGGCTGCGCTATGAAGGTAGGCGCATTAGTGGGCGGCGGATCAAAAAAAGATGCAGATGCCCTGTACCAATTCGCTCTCTTGTTAGGGACTTCGTTTCAGATCAAAGACGATTATCTCGATGTCTATGGCGATCCTGAGAAGTTTGGAAAGCAGGTTGGCGGAGATATTCTAAGTAATAAGAAAACCTTACTCTGGATTGAAGCGCAGCGTCGTGCGGCGGTTCAAAAGATTGACTTCGGCGCGTATGCAGCGATGGAACCTAGCGAAGATAAGGTGCATAGTTTTCAGGAATTGTACAAAATCTTGGGAGTGGATGCCTATGCAAAAGAGCAGATTGACCACTACTACGAATTAAGTCTAAAGGCGTTGGATCCAGTTGATGTTCCAGCCGAAAAATTGGCTCCATTAAAGGAGTTTGCGGCTTGGCTTTATTCGCGTGAGTCTTAATTAACGAAGACCTTTCCCAACCCACTATTTCGGGTTATTTTTGCCGTCTAATCACACCCATCATGAATGTATTGGTATTAGGCTCAGGCGGCCGCGAACACGCATTGTCTCATAAAATCGTTCAAAGCACGAAGTGCGAAAAACTTTTTATTGCTCCCGGTAATGGCGGCACGGCTGCGCTCGGAGATAATGTCTCGCTGGACATTGAAAGTGCTGCTGAGGTGGCCGCTTTTGCGAAGGCTCAGGCTATTGATATCGTTGTCATAGGTCCGGAGGCACCGCTCGTTGCCGGTGTGCACGACGGTTTGAAATCTTTTCCAGAGCTTGAAAATCTCGTGGTCGTAGGACCGCGTCAGGCGGCGGCAGAGCTTGAGGGTTCGAAAGACTTTGCTAAAGAGTTCATGATGCGTCACCAGATTCCAACGGCAGCCTACCAAACATTTACGAAAGATACGCTCGCTGATGGGCAGGCTTTTCTAGAGACCCTTGAGTCACCCTACGTATTGAAGGCGGACGGTCTTGCAGCAGGAAAGGGTGTGCTAATCATTGAAGATTTAGACGAAGCGAAGGAAGAGCTTAAGAACATGCTCGTTGATGCAAAATTTGGCGATGCTTCTTCACGGGTTGTGATTGAAGAGTTCCTAGCTGGAATCGAATTCAGCATTTTTGCCTTAACCGATGGAAAAGGCGGATATGCTTTGTTGCCGGAAGCGAAAGATTACAAGCGAATCGGTGAGGGCGATACCGGATTAAACACGGGAGGAATGGGTGCAGTAAGCCCTGTACCGTTTTTCGATGAAGCTTTGCGCGAGCGTACGGTTCGCGAAATCATCGAGCCGACCATTCAGGGGTTAGTGAAGGATAATTTGCCATACCAGGGTTTTGTTTTCTTTGGTTTGATCAATACGACGAAAGGTCCTAAGGTTATCGAATACAATGTCCGTATGGGTGATCCGGAGACCGAAGTCGTCATTCCCAGGTTAGAAACAGATATCATTGATTTGTTTGTCGCCATGCACAACGGGACGCTAGATGAAATCAATGTAGCCGTGAATCCGCAGACTGCAGCTACGGTTATGGCCGTCAGTGGTGGATATCCAGGTGCTTATGAAAAGGGAAAGGCCATTCATGGTTTACGTGTTTTTGAAGGCACTACAGTATATCATGCAGGGACTAAATCAGGTGATGTGATCACGACTTCAGGCGGTCGTGTAATGGCATTTACAAGCTTTGGTATAGATAAGGACGAGGCATTAGCGAAAAGTTATGCCGCCCTTAAAGAAGTGTCGTACGAAGGCATAAATTACCGTACAGACATTGGATTCGACCTTTAAGTATGAACTAAATATGCATTCGCGCCACAGGCCGTAAAGACAGTGTATATAAAAAAGCCCCGGCGTTGGCCGGGGCTTTTTTTAATTCGTTTCTTAGTGATTAAGCTTCGCCCTTGGCTTTATGCTTTCTCATTTGGATGATCCAGTATACTAACCCACCCGCAATGATCAACATAAACAAACGGTTGACATAATCACCTGCCAAAGGCAAGATTTTAAAAGTTGCTTGGAACAAATCACCTAAGCCTTCAAAGAAATTTCTTAACATAGCGCGAGCGTTTAATGTCGCTAAAATAAAACAAAAAGCTGATGCTTCTTAGCTATTTCCGAAAGATTGATGCCTATTCCGGCATTCGAATATTTGCTCTGGCATTTATAGCCTTGGCATTGACGGGAATAGATGCTGCTTTCGAGTGGGAACGGCTGCTTTTGGCGACTGTTTTAGGTGCTGCTTGGTTGTTTTTATCGTGGACAGTAATGCGAGATCATTGGGTCGTGCACGGTACACTTTTTAGGTATTTGATTTTCGTAATGCTTACTGTGTATTGGAGCGCTGAATACTATTTGACAGATTTCTTGTTCATTGGTTTAGTTTTCGAATTGAACTGGCACCTTATCGAACTCCATCGACGTAAATCCAACACAATATATGTTCTTCACAGCGGGACACTAACGGCTATCGCTGGACTTTGGTCACCTGATGAGGTGGTTGGTATTATCGCACCTGCGGTGGTTTTAACTTGGCTGGTTTCAGGCGTTCTAAATATGCGAACGCTTCTTCAATGGGTATTGGCTTTCGTATTACCCACGGCCATACTATATGGGCTTGGTAAAGTCGAATTGGACCAAATTAGATACACGGGTTCTAGCGCCCCTGTTTCGTGGTGGATACTCCCTATAGTATTGGCGGTATTCGCTTTATTTGAATGGTTTAAATCGTACAAAAAGGTAAATCAAATGAACAAATCTAGAGTTATGGTAGCCGGGTTTTGGCTTTTGCTAGGGGCTGTCGCAGCTTTAATCGGTACTGTTTCGGGAGGGGTTTTGTTCTTCTTAGGTTTAAGTTTCCATTTGACTAATGGACTGCGTCATTTAAAGAATGAGCGTTTGGCTAATCTATTGGTGGTTGGGCTGTCTATCTTTATACTCAGTACATATTTTAATTTGATACTCTGGTAATGCCTAAGGATACCTCCATTTTAGTGGTCCGATTATCCGCCATTGGCGATCTCGTCCTTGTAGCTCCCATAACTGCCCAACTGGCAAGAGAAGGCTATAGTGTTACTGTCCTATGTAAAGACGCCTATCGTTCAGTAGCGAGTTGTCTTCCTGGGGTAGAAGCCGTGCTTTCATGGGAAAAAGACCGTGCTGGAATTAAAGCGCAAGTCTTCACGTTTGATGCGGTTCTGGATCTTCAAGGCACGTCAAAATCAAAGTACTGGTGTGGACAGCTTAATCGTCCTATACATACCTATCAGAAACCGTATCTACGACGTGTGCTACTGCTTCTGACAAAGCAAAAGTCGTTTGCGCTAACTCCTGTTGTTCAGAGGTATGCTGCGGCTGCGGCACCGTTCTTTAACGGGGGGTTTAGTCCCAGGACGGCGGAATACAGACTGTGTTTGCCAGAAGTTCGCCTAGAATTGCCCCAGCAGCCCTATATCGCATTAGTATTGGGGGGTTCGTATGCGGGTAAGCGCTTAGATTTTCACGCGTGGCGTGAAATTATGGACGGTTTGATAAGGCTTCAGATGCCATTGGTATTGGTTGGTGGTCCGGAAGAAGCTGGGATGGGCGAAAGTCTCGAGCAGCCTTTAGGAAGTGGCGCGAAGAATTATTGTGGAACTACAACGGTCATTGAAGGATTCAAAGCAATAGAAAATGCAGCTCTTGTAATTAGTGGCGACACGGGATTTATGCATGCGGCGGCCAATTTCAGTCGACCACTCATCAGTTTATGGGGCGCCACACATCCTTCATTAGGTTTTGCACCTTGGCCAGCTTATGAAAAGCAACGCACTGTGATGACGGCAAGCGCTCTGAGTCCCATAAGTAAGCACGGAAAGGTACCTTGGTGGATGCCGAATCCCATGCGAAAATTACCTTTAGATGAGGTTATTTCGGCTGCTGTGTCGATTCTTCAGGATAAAACAACGCCTTAAGTTCAGTTGCGTCGTTCGGCTCCATTTTCCCTGCGATAATTAAAGCCAATTGGCGTCTGCGCAAAGCAGCCGCGTAACGTTCCTTTTCCAACGCTGTTTCAGGATGGATGGCCGGTACATTAATCGGACTCCCAATCTGATCTACCGCTACAAAAGTGAAAATTCCTTCATTCGCCTTAATTCGGCTGCCGTTTGGGTGTTGTTCCTCTAGATAAACATCTGCGATGATTTCCATAGAAGAAGAAAAGGCCCTGGAAACCTTCGCTTCAATAGTAACAATGGCCCCGTGGGGTATAGGATTTTTGAATGCAACGTTATTTATCGTAGAAGTAACGACCTGACGTTTGCAATGACGGTGTGCGGCGATTGCGCAGCAGCGGTCCATCCAGCTTAATAATTGGCCCCCGAAAAGGTTATTCAGCGTGTTTGTATCGTTGGGTAATACAATCTGCGTCATGACCGCAAGGCTGTCCTTGGGCGTTCTTAATTCTTCCATAATGTTTGTTGTTGCTAGCGCAAAGGTAGCGCCTTAGATTAGTAGGCGTATATCCAAGCGTACGAATTCACATCGGCTTTGATTTCAGAAAGGGCCAATTTAGCCTGCTCACGCGAATCGAAACCGCCTAATCCAACTTTCATCAAAGATCCTGGTAAAACTTTCACTTCATGGCCTTTCCCTTGAAGCTCTTCCGCTAAAGTCAATGCGTTATTTTCTATTTTGAAGGAACCCACGACAATGTAGTAGCGCTTGCTTTCAGTTTTTACAGGACTTAGTGAAGGCGTATTTTCTTCAGCTGTTATCACTTTAATATCTAAAGCTGTTTCACCAGGTAGCATGGTTTCAGTTTCGACGGCTTCGAAGCTATCAAGCGCTTCTTGTGCTATCGGTGTTTGAGTGAACCATCCAGCCATTGTTTGCGGCGTGATGTCACTCTGATACACACCTAGGCTGATCAACGCAGTAATGGCCGCCGCTACTGCAGCTTTACGCCAAGAAGCGAGACCGTTTTCTCTTTGTTCGGTCACCATTTTTAAACTCGCTACTACTTTACTTTCTAATGCACTTGGTTCGCTAATTCGGTGCATCATCACGGCAGTGAACCCAAAACTGTTTGGGTCAAATTGATTTTCACGTTCCGGCTGGAACATCCCATTCTTGCGAAAGGATCCCAAACCGGTTAGCATCAAGACACTTCCAGAATCTAAAGTTGTTTGCCACTGATTTACCTTTCTTCGAATCCAACTTTCGGCTACCTCCATAGATCCTCCAAGAGTTCGCATGACGTTCGGAAGAAGCGTGTTTTCACTTGACGATCGCGCAGGATTGAATGCGACATACTTACCACGAGGAAAGGCCGTGTTAGTTACGGCATCCCAACGGGCCTCTTTTTCCACCAAATAAAACGCACCCCAACCTGGGATTTGAACGCGATTTTTGGCGTTTAATGTTTGTATGATTAACTGTTCAATCTGCATCACTACAAATATGCGAAAGTTGTTAAGAACTCTATTTTATTACCTCGCCTAACGGTTGTAGTTTTTATA
Organism: uncultured Flavobacteriales bacterium; assembly: GCA_905478295.1. Taxonomy (GTDB): domain Bacteria; phylum Bacteroidota; class Bacteroidia; order Flavobacteriales; family Schleiferiaceae; genus UBA10364. The sequence continues at coordinate 98,934 of CAJQHZ010000020.1, forward strand.
CACAAACTGTTAATAACTGAGCATGAATACCTTGCTGTCACTACATTTTTTTAAAAAATGGCCAAACCGTCTCAAAAAGGAGGTGGTATTCGAATATGGAGCATCAGAGAATGACCTTCAAATAGTCTTAAAACGTCAGATTTCTCAAAACGATTCGTTGAAACGCGATTGGGAAGATGCCCAAGAAAAAGCACATGTCGAGATAGGACATGCCACACGCGAAGGTTTTTCCATCCTCCCCATTTCTTCTCCAGAGTATCCTGATGGCCTTAAGGTTGTGTCTGATCCCCCTATGGTTTTATTTGGGCGCGGTACTTGGCCGGGAGTGAAATCACCGCTCGCTGTTGTGGGAACCCGCAAGCCCACAGGATATGGGAAGGATTTTTGCCGCAGATTGGCGGTAGAATTGAGTGCGTATCCTATTAATTTGGTGAGTGGACTCGCGCTTGGTATAGATGCAGCCATTCATCGAGAGGCCATGGACATGGGTGCAACTACCACGGCATTTTTAGCGGGCGGTTTGCATGCCATAGGCCCTAAACAACATACTGCATTGGCCCAAGAGTTAGTGGATGAAGGCGGCGGATATTGGACCGAACAACCCTTTAGTCAAATTCCTTTGAAGCAGTTCTTTCCAGTTCGAAACCGATTAATAGCTGGAGCTTCCATGGCCACCTTCGTTGTTGAAGCTGCACGTAAGAGTGGAGCTCTTATTACTGCACAACAAGCCTTTAGCTATGGACGCGATGTCTTTGCATTACCCGGTGCCCTGTTTCAGCCAATGAGTGTAGGGCCAAATGCACTTATCGAACAGTGTTGCGCTCAGTCTGTAACTAGCGTAGCGGACTTTCCATCCCGCTTCAATTCCAGTTGGGCTAAAAATGACGTTCAGGAAGAAGTAATGGAGGATATCTCGCAGCGCATGCTTCGTCAGTTCCTACCGGGTAGAAAGCTCTCGTCGCGGCAATTACGTATGGCATTAAATTGTAGTAACTCAATTGTTTTCAGCGAGTTAGATTGGATGATAACGAATGGAGTGCTAGAGAAAATAGGTCCTGACAAGTATGCTCGTAAATCTCTTTAAAGCATGTTTACAACCGTTCAGTTTTGTAATACATTTGTGCTTACAACCTATCAATACAAACAGACATATGTCGAGCCAGTACCAAGCTCTAATCGACGCTTTCATAACAAAGGTCGAGGCAGCAAATCCAAATGAGCCTGAATTTATGCAGGCCGTTCAGGAAGTAGCAGAATCTGTTATTCCTTTCATCGAAGAAAACCCAAAATACAAGGGCAAAAGCTTGCTCGAACGTATCGTGGAACCGGAACGAACGATCATGTTCCGTGTACCGTGGACCGACGATCAAGGCAATGTCCATGTGAACAAAGGCTACCGCGTTGAATTTAATAGTGCGATTGGCCCTTACAAAGGGGGATTGCGTTTTCACCCAACGGTGAATCTTAGCGTATTGAAGTTTTTGGGATTCGAACAAGTATTTAAGAATTCTCTGACTACACTGCCTTTAGGTGGTGGGAAAGGTGGATCCAACTTTGATCCCAAAGGAAAGTCCGATGCGGAAGTGATGCGTTTTTGTCAAAGTTTTATGACAGAGTTGTCGCGTCATATTGGAGCAAATACCGATGTTCCCGCAGGTGATATCGGTGTAGGTGGACGTGAAATTGGCTACATGTTTGGTCAGTATAAGCGCTTACGTAACGAATTTACCGGTGTTTTAACCGGCAAAAGCCTCGGATGGGGTGGATCGTTGATCCGTCCTGAAGCTACAGGTTACGGAACGGTATATTTTACACAAGAAATGCTGGCGACAAAGGGTGAATCTTTTAGTGGCAATCACGTCGTGATATCTGGTTCGGGTAACGTAGCGCAGTATGCGGCGGAAAAATGTATGGAGCTCGGTGCTAAAGTCATCACTTTGAGTGACTCTTCGGGATACATTCATGCAAAGGACGGTTTGACTTCGGACCAATTGGCTTTTATCATGGAACTCAAAAACGTTCGTCGTGGACGTATTAGCGAAGCGGCGACGGCTTTTGACGGCATTACTTTTCACGAAGGCACGCCTTGGAATGTAGCATGTAATGTAGCGTTACCTTGTGCTACTCAGAATGAGCTTAAAGGTGACGATGCGCAACAACTCATCAACAATGGTCTACTTGCTTTAGGCGAAGGCGCAAATATGCCTTGTACACCAGAAGCTGTTGAGTTATTCCACAATCACGGTGTAATGTTCTCTCCAGGAAAGGCTTCGAACGCTGGTGGTGTTGCAACATCTGGCTTAGAAATGAGTCAGAACAGTTTGCGAATGAATTGGACCCGCGAAGAAGTTGATGGTCATTTGCACAGAATCATGACTGATATTCATACTTCTTGTGTGAAATATGGAACGAAGAAAGACGGATCGGTAGATTACGTATTAGGCGCAAACATCGCCGGATTCGTTAAAGTGGCGGATGCTATGCTCGACCAGGGTGTAGTGTAAGTCGAATACAAAATGAGTACAGAATAAAAAAAGGGCGCCCATCGGGCGCCCTTTTTTTATGCCGCGCCGCCGGGCGTCAGCGATTTCCACCATTGAAGCACGGCTGCAACGCAGCCGTCTCTATCTGACATGTGGCCCATATGACCGTACGGCGATTCGTACTGAAAAGTTACTCCCGGTGCCTCCCACCATTGTTGAACTTGGTCAAAGGGGATGACGGTATCCTGCCTACCTGCAAAAACTGCTATTCCTCGTTCTTTCAAATGTGTGGGCGGTTGGTGCAGTATAAGACTGCGGTCCACGCGCTTTTTCATGCCATAAATGGCTGCGACGATCCCTTGTGTTTCCATTTGAAGTGTCCGCGCAATCAACGCTTCAATGTCCGATTTAATGGTTTCACGTGTTTTCGCGTCAAAAAGCTGTGGGATCGATGCGCGGACGAAGGTGTTTTTATTTTGTTTCACCAATTCCACGGCACGTTCCCGCACGAGTTTCCGTTCTACTGAATCCGGTTCCGGAGTAGAGAAAAACAGTCCTAGTCCAACCAATTGTTCCGGATAATGTGTAGCAAATTCAAGTCCAACATAGCCGCCCATGCTGTGGCCTAAAAGCAGAAACGGTTGCAGATTAAGGTGTGTTGTAATGGCATAAACTGCGTCGGCCATAAACTCCATGGAGTGTTCGTATCCGAAGGAGGATGTTGCGCCGTGACCCGGTAAGTCTATGGTTAATACACTCCCAAAAGCAGTCCATTGCGGTAACAATTCTTTCCACATGTGCAGGTTCTCAAGAAAACCGTGGACTAATACAAGCGGAGGAGCTGTGGACTCGCTGGAATAAAATTCGTAGTGGAGCGAAGCGCCGTGGTACTCTAAGAACGGCATTAGCCTGCCATAAATGCCTCGATTTCTTCCACGGTTTTCGGGATTTCACGAGTCAAATTTTCATGTCCTTCTTTGGTAATAACGATGTCGTCCTCGATGCGAATACCTAGGCCCTCTTCGGGTATGTAAATGCCGGGTTCTACCGTGAATACCATGCCTTCTTCAACTGGGATGGTCCACAACCCATAATCGTGTACATCTAGTCCTAAATAGTGGCTGGTTCCATGCATAAAGTACTTCTTGTATGCGGGCCATGCTGGATCTTCATTGGCTACATTTTCAGCTGAAATCAAACCAAGACTTAAAAGTTCTTTAGTCATTAATTCCCCAACTTCTTTGTGGAAAACGTCAAGCATGGTACCCGGTCGAAGTAGCGCTATTGCGCCTTCGTGTACGCGTAGCACTGCATTATATACTTCCTTCTGACGCGCCGTGAATTTCCCACTAATCGGGAAACAGCGCGTAACATCACAAGTGTAGTTACCGTATTCAGCACCAACGTCGAACAAAACTAGATCACCGTCTTTACATTGATCATTGTTTTCAATGTAATGCAGGACATTAGCGTTATTGCCAGCTGCAATGATGGGTGTATAAGCGAAACCTCGGCTGCGATTGGTTAGAAATTCATGCATGAATTCGGCTTCCAATTCGTATTCCCAAACTCCTGGCCTTAAAAATTTCAACACACGCTTGTACCCCTTTGTCGTGACCTCGGCGGCAATGCGCATGACTTCCAGTTCATGTTCACCCTTCGTCCCGCGAATACGGTGTAAGATGGGTTGACTGCGCTCATATTCGTGTCCTGGATAGTGGTCTGTTAACCATTTATTCATTCGATCGTGTCGCATCTCCGTTTCCACGTGAGCGCGGAGGTGTTCGTTTCCGTTGATGTAAATGCGTTCCGCGTTCACCGCCATTTCGTTAAATACCCGTTCGAATTCCGATAGCCAAAACACGGTTTTGATGCCACTGATCTCAAAGGCCTCTTCTTTAGTGTATTTAGCGCCTTCCCAAACGGCAATGAGGTCATTGGTTTCCTTCAAAAACAATACTTCGCGAAGATGCTCCTTGTGCGTATCGGGGAATAAAACGAGTATACTTTCTTCTTGGTCAGCGCCACTTAAATATAAAATATCACTGTGTTGTTTGAACGGCAAGTGTGCATCCGCAGAGGTTGGATACACATCGTTTGAAGTGAATATGGCTAAGGCATTAGACTTTAAATGCGCTGTAAATTTTTTGCGGTTTTCAATGAAAATGGAGCTGTTGAGTTTGTGGTAACGCATGATAGGTAATAACTAAATTAATTTAGAACAGTTCTATGATTGATTTGTATCACAATCTTAGATAAACCAAAGTCTGTGATGTAAATTTGTTGAGTCAAAATTAGGCTATTAAACTTTAAATTGCTCATGGCAACAACTTCGAAAGGGCTTTTTGGCTCTTCTTTAGCGCGAAAGTACTGGATGGCAGTATCCGGACTTTTTCTTTGCACCTTCCTAGTAGGCCACTTGTTAGGGAATTTTCAGCTTTTTGTATCTGGTGAAGAAGGTAAGTTAGCCTTCAATGAATACGGTCACTTTATGACCACTTTTCCTGTAGTTAAGGTGTTGTCTTACCTCACTTACTTTAGCGTTGTTTTGCATACGGTCGATGGAATTATGCTTGCGCTTCAAAATCGCGCTGCGCGCCCTGTTGGTTATGTGAAAGAAAAGCAATCGGCGAACGCTTCGTGGGCTTCGCGAAAAATGGCTCTTCTTGGAACACTTACGCTATTTTTCATCATTGTTCACATGAAAAGCTTTTGGTATGAAATGCACTTTGGTGCGTTGGGCCTTGATGCAAACGGAAATAAAGATTTATGGACACTCACTGTTACTGCATTTGAGCAATGGTGGTATGCAGCGTTTTACATAGTGGCCATTACGGGACTGGCATTTCACTTAAGTCACGGTGCACAGAGCGCCTTTCAGACGTTGGGCATTAACCACCCAAAATACACCCCTATCATCCAAAAGACTATGACGGCATTGGCTTGGTTGATCCCTGCAGGATTTGTTGCAGTGGCTGTATTCCTATACGTCGTTCAACCGGGTCAAAACTTATAATTCACTTAGTATGGCATTAGATTCTAAAGTTCCAGAAGGCGTATTAGCCGATAAGTGGACGAAGCATAAAGGTGAGATTCCATTAGTATCACCAGCGAATAAGCGATTATTAGATATCATCGTTGTAGGAACAGGCCTTGCAGGTTCTTCCGCTGCTGCATCTCTCGCAGAGATGGGATATAATGTAAAGGCATTCTGTTTTCAGGATTCTCCTCGCCGTGCACACTCTATTGCAGCGCAAGGAGGAATTAATGCTGCGAAGAATTATCAAAACGACGGAGATTCTGTACACCGCTTATTTTATGACACCATTAAAGGGGGTGATTACCGTTCAAGAGAAGGTAACGTTCACCGCTTGGCAGAAGTTAGTCGAAACATTATTGACCAGTGCGTGGCTCAAGGTGTTCCTTTTGCACGTGATTATGGTGGTTTACTGGATAACCGTTCGTTCGGTGGCGTTCAGGTGAGCCGTACGTTTTACGCCAAAGGTCAAACAGGTCAACAACTATTGCTTGGCGCATATTCTGCCCTTAACCGCCAAATCGCTAAGGGCCGCGTGAAAATGTACGCCCGTCATGAAATGCAAGAATTGGTAGTTGTGGATGGCAAGGCTCGCGGAATTATCGCGAAAAACCTGGTTACTGGCGAGTTTGAACGTCATAGCGCACACGCTGTATTGTTGTGTACAGGTGGCTATGGAAACGTATTCTTCCTATCAACAAATGCGATGGGTTCGAACGTTACCGCAGCATGGAAAGCGCACCGTAAAGGGGCTTATATGGCGAATCCATGTTTCACTCAAATACACCCTACTTGTATTCCAGTAAGTGGTGAGAACCAAAGTAAATTAACACTCATGTCGGAATCGTTACGTAACGATGGCCGTATTTGGGTTCCTGCAAAGAAAGAGGATGCTGAAGCGATCCGTAGTGGTAAACTTCACCCGAACGACATTGCAGAAGAACATAGAGATTACTACCTAGAGCGTCGCTACCCGGCCTTTGGTAACCTTGTTCCTCGTGATGTTGCGTCTAGAGCGGCAAAAGAACGTTGCGATGCAGGATATGGAATTAATAAAACCGGAGAGGCAGTTTATCTGGATTTTGCGGCTGCTATTATGCGCTACGGTGGAGAAGAAGCCCACGTTAAAGGCTTGAAAAACCCTTCTGATGTTGAGGTTAAAGCCTTAGGTGAGAAGGTTGTTGAAGCGAAATACGGAAACCTATTCCAGATGTATGAGAAGATTACAGCATCTAATCCATATAAGGAGCCGATGATGATCTATCCAGCGGTGCATTACACCATGGGAGGTCTTTGGGTCGACTATAATTTAATGACCACTGTACCCGGTTGTTTTGCATTAGGTGAGGCAAATTTCTCTGACCATGGCGCGAACCGCCTAGGGGCATCAGCTTTGATGCAGGGTCTTGCTGACGGTTACTTCGTGGCTCCTTACACCGTAGGAGAATTCTTAAGTACGGACATTCGTACGGGAAGAATCTCAACGGATAGCCCGGAATTTGAAGCTGCTGAACAAGCGGTTCGTGAGCGCACAGAAAAGTTTATTACTAATAACGGTACGAAGTCAGTAGATTTCTTCCACAAGCGTCTGGGTAAGATCATGTGGAACGAAGTAGGTATGGCGCGTAATGAAGAAGGCTTGAAGCAAGCCATAGCTGATATTCAAGCTTTACGCGAAGAATTCTATGCGGATGTTCGTGTATTGGGCGCAGCAAACGGAATGAATCCGGAGCTAGATAAAGCGGGTCGTGTAGCCGATCTTATTGAATTGGGTGAGCTTATGGCAAAAGATGCACTAGAGCGCAATGAGAGTTGTGGTGGTCACTTCCGTGAGGAATACCAAAGCGCAGAAGGAGAAGCCCTTCGTGATGATGAAAATTTCGCCTTTGTAAGTGCATGGGAGTTCACAGGAATTCCTGCAGAAGCTAATCTGCACAAAGAAGAATTGACTTTCGAGAATGTTGAATTAAAGACGCGTTCTTACAAATAATTGGACCTATGGATTTAACGTTAAAAATCTGGAGACAAAACGGCCCCCAAGAAAAGGGCGAGATGAAAACATACCCAATCTCCGGGGTTGAGCAGGACATGAGCTTTCTTGAAATGTTGGATTACCTCAATGATCAGTTGATTAACGAAGGTATTGAGCCCGTTGTTTTCGACCACGATTGTCGTGAAGGGATTTGCGGTATGTGTTCTTTATTCATCAATGGTGAGGCACACGGTCCAGGCCGTAAGGTTACAACATGTCAATTGCACATGCGCGAATTCAAAAGTGGCGACACGATCTACATCGAGCCGTTCCGTGCGAAGGCGTTCCCTATTATCAAGGATTTGATGGTAGACCGTTCAGCTTTTGACCGTATTCAACGCGCAGGTGGATACATTAGTGTGAATACTTCCGGAAATACAATTGATGCGAATGCCATTCCAGTGCCGAAGGAAAACGCGGATAAGGCATTTGATGCTGCAACTTGTATCGGTTGTGGGGCTTGTGTTGCAACGTGTAAAAACTCTTCAGCGATGTTGTTCGCATCAGCGAAGATCAGCCAGTTCTCATTGCTTCCACAAGGGCAGCCTGAGGCGAAAGAGCGCGTGTTGAACATGGTACATCAAATGGATTTGGAAGGTTTTGGTAACTGTACAAACACCGGAGCATGCGAAGTGGAGTGTCCTAAAGGCATTTCGTTAGAGAACATCGCACGCATGAATCGCGATTATTTGTTCGCTTCGTTGAGCAGCAATAAATAGAATCTTATGTTAGCCCTGAGAAGGGCAAACACACATAAACCCCGGCCTTTGGTCGGGGTTTTTTATTTCTTCGGGCGAATGGGGATGTAAATATCTTCTTCTGAAGTAGGATCGTCATTCTTGTATTTTGAACCTAGTCGTTCGAAGTGTGGCCTATCGTCAAGCTCCCATTCGCTATTGGGTAGCCATTGACTGTAGATGAAGCGCCATATGGAAGAGTCATTAGAAAGACCTTTGTAGTGGAATACGGCATAAGTGCCAGCAGGAATTTCCAAGTGCTCGAGCCCATCGTTAGGACCGGTAACTTCTGCACCGCCCCAATAGGTAAAATTTGGATCTGCGGTAGGACCGAAAACGGGGATACCTTCAAAGGCGCGTAGGGAAATAAGATCTTTGTTTTTACGGTTGCTCACGCGAGAAAGCTGTGGCATCACACGGGGCCACAGGGTCCATGGAGTGAATGATTGAAGTGTCATGGGTTCAGAAGCTCCGCAAAGCACAGCACCTTCAAAATTCAAAATAGTGGGTTCAATCATACCCTCAAGTTACGTACTAGTCGTTCAGTTTAAGAACGGCTAAGAAGGCGCTTTGCGGAATCTCCACATTGCCCAATTGACGCATGCGTTTCTTACCTGCTTTTTGCTTTTCGAGCAGCTTGCGTTTACGTGAAATATCACCACCATAACACTTTGCAGTAACGTCTTTACGCAAGGCGCTCAAAGTTTCGCGGGCAATGATTTTATTACCGATTCCTGCTTGAATCGCAATCATAAACTGCTGACGCGGGATAAGTTCTTTCAACTTTAGACACATTTTCTTACCGATATCGTACGCATTGTCTCTGTGAATCAGCGCGCTTAAAGCATCAATAGGATCACCGTTAAGCATAACGTCGACCTTGACCAAATGGCTTTCTCTGTAGCCTATGGGGTGATAATCAAACGAAGCGTATCCTTTTGAGATGGTTTTTAATCGGTCGTAGAAGTCAAAAACGATTTCTGCCAATGGCATATCGAAGCTCAATTCGACACGGTCACTGGTCAAATAGGTTTGATTCGTTAAAATCCCTCGTTTACCTATACAAAGGTTCATTACGGGTCCCACAAAGTCGGCGCTGGTAATGATCTGAGCACGAATGAAAGGCTCTTCCATACGTTCCATCTGAGATGGGTCAGGGAAGTCTGTAGGATTCTGCACCCAAACGGTATGTTCAGGATCACTTTTTAGATAAGACTTGTAACTTACGTTTGGAACGGTTGTGATTACCGTCATGTCGAACTCGCGCTCCAGGCGTTCCTGGATAATCTCCATGTGGAGCATTCCTAAGAAGCCACAACGGAATCCGAAGCCTAGAGCTGCAGATGTTTCTGCCTCGAACGTTAGCGATGCATCGTTGAGTTGAAGTTTTTCTAAAGAGTTTCTTAATTCTTCAAACTCTTCGGTTTCCACAGGATAAATTCCAGCAAATACCATCGGTTTAACCTCTTCGAAGCCGTCAATTTGTTCAGAAGCCGGGTGTTCAACGGAGGTAATGGTATCCCCAACTTTGACTTCCTTGGCTTCCTTAATTCCTGAGATTATATAGCCTACATCGCCAGTTTTGATCTCTTTCGTAGGAAACTGTTTGATCAAATTTATTCCAATTTCATCCGCATCGTATTGTTTACCAGTAGACATGAATTTGACACGTTCTCCCTTTTTAATAGACCCGCTGACTACTTTGAAAATAGCTTCAATCCCTCGAAAAGGATTGTAGTGACTGTCAAAGATTAAGGCCTGCAGTGGCCCGTCAGGATTACCTGCAGGTGCCGGAACGCGCTCGATGATTGCATCAAGAATTTCAGGAACACCTTTTCCAGTTTTTGCGGAAGCGAGCAAAATATCTTCGCGCTTACAGCCAATGAGATCGATGATCTGGTCGCCAATTTCTTCGGGGTTTGCGCTTGGGAGGTCAATCTTATTTAGGATAGGGATGATTTCTAAATCGTGTTCAAGCGCGAGGTACAGATTGGAAATGGTTTGTGCTTGAATGCCTTGCGCTGCATCAACAATCAATAATGCTCCTTCACATGCCGCAATGGATCTAGAAACCTCATATGAGAAATCAACATGTCCAGGGGTGTCAATAAGGTTGATGGTATATTTTTCTCCGTTCTTTTCGTGGTACATCTGAATCGCGTGCGACTTAATGGTGATACCACGCTCGCGTTCAAGATCCATGTTGTCTAAAAGCTGGTCTTGTTTCTCGCGATCAGTCACAGAAGAAGTGGCGTCTAACAGGCGGTCCGCTAACGTTGACTTTCCGTGGTCAATGTGTGCGATGATACAGAAATTACGGATGTTTTTCATGGGTGCTAAAATACACTAAACGCTGCCTTCTCTAACGTTCTTTGGCAGCTTTTGCCATACCAATTCATAACTGGTTTTAATAAGCTCTTGAATTAGTGTCCAGTCGGCATAATTATCTGCGATAACTGTATTCCAGTGCTTCTTGTTCGAATGGTATCCGGGAATAATCCAATCATAGCGTTCGCGCAATGCACTATTTACCTCTGGATCATTTTTCACATTCATACGAGGAGGCTGTGCATTTAAGCTGAGCGTGACAAACATCTTTCCATGAACCTTGAATGCCAGGGTATATTCATCGAAGGGAAGATGTTCAGTAACTAAGGGTAGAGAAAGCGCAAATTCGCGGATGGACTCGTGATTCATGAATTTAAAGATAGGGCAAATCGTATCTTTGGAAGATGGAGCAAAAAATTGATTTGGAACGCTGGCCGAGAAAAGAATCGTATGACTTTTTCAAATCCTTCGCGGATCCCTTTGTCGGCATACAGGTGGATGTCGATATTACGGCTTTGGTTCTTGCATGTCGAAAGCGGGATTGGAGCATTCACCACGCGCTGTTGTACACCACATTGAAGGTGGCGAACAGATACGATCCTATGCGACTGAGAAGAAAAAGCGATGGGGTAGTGCTTCATGAGACGGTCGATATGGGATGCTCCGTTCTTCGAGAAGACGGTGAGACTTTCACGTTTGCCTATTATCACTGGGAGTCGAACGAATCTGTGAACCAATTCATCACACGAACAACTGAGATTACACGGCGCGCTGCGCAGGGCCTGCCATTAGATCCACGGCCTGATCGAACCAATCTCATTTACGGAACTACACTTCCTTGGGTGACCTTCACTGCATTTAAGCATCCAAAGAAAAATAACGACGACAGTATTCCTAGAATAGTATTTGGTCGTTTTTATGAGCGCGATGGACGTTACCTACTTCCATTTAATCTTGAAGTTGATCATGCATTAATGGACGGGTTGCATTTGGCAAAGTTTTTCGAACTGGTCGAGTTAGAAGTAAATGCTTTTTAATATGAATCATTCTTTAGCCAGCTACAGAAGATCTGTAAAGTACTCTTCTTGATTTAAATGTTCCATCGGGTCCCAGATGCATTGCTCAAAATCTTGAATCTGGTCATCAACCACAAGAATGCCCTCGCTTTTCAGTAGATCTTCCATAAGGGTACTTCCACCGAAAAAATGCTTACCCGTCAATACTCCTTTGCGATTCACTACGCGATGGGCAGGAACAGAAGGATCTTTGTGCGAAGCGTTCATGGCATAACCTACAACACGCGCAGAACGCCCAGTGCCTAAAAAACGAGCAATATGTCCATATGTTGTGACTTGACCCTCAGGAATTTGACGGACTACTTTATAAACCTTATTGAAAAATTCACTGGCCATCTAGCGATTAAAGCTTTTCCAATGCGCCATGGCCGATTCTAGGCCATCTAGTTTGAAACGCAAATACGTGGTGGGTTTGCCTTGTTCAAGCCATATGCTTTCGTAATGTGTGATGACATCGAAGAGAATGCCCTCATTGGGTTGAATTTGGTCGTGAATGTCGTGGTACGCTTCCTCTATTTCTAGACCTAGCATCTGAACGATACCGTGCGTATATCCGTGTAAATATTCACTATCGCATTTTAAATTCACGGTGCCACCAGGCTTGAGAAATTGTGCATATTTCATGAGGTATTCCGGATGCGTAAGGCGGTGCTTAGCGCGCTTGTATTTCATTTGTGGATCGGGAAAAGTGATCCAGATTTCATCCACTTCATTGGCCCCGAATACTTGTTCTATCCAGTCTATTCTCGTACGAAGGAAGGCTACGTTTTCCAGTCCTTCTTCCGATGCGGTTTTTGCCCCACGCCACAATCGAGCACCTTTTATATCGATGCCAATGTGATTTTTCTCGGGATTTCTTCGGCCCAGTGCTACTGTATACTCGCCTTTTCCGCAACCTAGTTCGAGTACAAGTCCATTTTCGTTTTTAAAATGCGTAGCAGCCCAATTTCCTTTTAATTCAAAACCGTGACGTACTTCTTCGGTCTTAGGCTCAACAACATTGTACAGCCCGCCAATTTCTTTAAACTTCCGTAGTTTATCTTTTCCCATGCCGCAAAAGTAGTTGCTTCATATCTAGTGGACAATGGCTATTTTCTTAACGAATTGAACCTCGCTAGAAACGAATTCTAAAGAATACATTCCACTGACTAAACCCTGTAAATCAAGTATAATTTTTTCCCCGACATAACGATTGTCCGTTTGAATAATGGCTACAATTTCACCAGTATTAGAACGAATTTTTACATTTTCGAATAGGACAGGGGATGTAACCGTACATATGCCTGATGTTGGATTTGGATACACAATCACATCCGATGCAACTGCATCGATTTCGTTTTGGTTCAAAATACAATCGGCTCCTATCATGTTTGAATCGAGCCAGTCAATACGATCCATTAACCAATCTTCTACGAGTTCCACGTCTCCCGAAAATGTAGCCGCAACATATTTTACCGCCGACGGATTACTCCCCATCAACGGCCATCGCGCATGATTTCTCGCCGCCACACTAGTTAAAAGTGATTCGTTACCAGCAATAAAATCAGTGATAGAGTCTTTGTGCCAAACGGTAGTTCTTAATTCCTTCCATCTACAATTAACGGCGTCTGCAAACTGAGGTGTATAGACTAAATCTTCCCACCATGCAGGATTCGTACCTGAGCACCAGTTTCCTGAAAACATGTACCCATTCGGCAAATAGCCTTGACAATAATCCACGAGGCCGAAGGCAAAATTAAAATCCCAAACTGGACCTGCATGAATTTTACCGCCATTGCTATCCTTCTTTTTATAATAGTAGGTGCTTGCGCGATATGCGTCAATATCCTTCGTTATTTCCATCATTAGAAAGAAGTCTACGAAGGAGGCAAGATCCATGTATTGATGCCAATATTTTCCATTGTACGTAACGGTGGTATTTTGCATCGAATGTTCCCAATCGTCCACATAATCTTGTATGTAGGTCTCTTGTTGTTGAACTATATTTTTCCGCTTTGGATACGCGTAGGTATATGGGATTTTAGTGGTGTCGACTAACATGCTGAAACTAGAGCGCCAATCCACGGGTTCCCAATCCGTTTTAAAAATATATCCACCAGTCACATCATCTCCACTTATTTCGTCAGGCTTCAGTTTGGCAATATCTACGCGGTCTTCACCACGTTTTATTTTTTCCATCATCACGTAAAGACCTTCGTAGTCGCCATTGATAAAGAGTTCAACGAACCGTGTTCTTGAGGCATAGTTACCTTGTTTGTTTGCAAGATGCATGGCCAGTACATTTCTCATAAATGAGCGGTCGCCATACGGTCCATGCAGGGTCCAATCTTCCTCCATCGGCATTTGGAGTGGTGAAACATCGGTGTCTTCCCAATGAAAGTCTTTGGTCTCAATGGCATACCCATTCTTAGGGTAAACGAATTGGGACCATCGACCTCTTTTTTCAATCTCAATATTGGTAATTAAATCAGTGGGAACACCGTATGAAGCATGGTTAGTGGCCGTGTCATTCCATACAATCTCCATGATGCCTCGTATAGAAGGATCATCTGGAATATTCTCTTCAAAGGTATTGATACGCATGATGGCAACAGGGCTTTCGAAACAATCGAAGTCAAACCAATCAGCCGGAGTGGCATGTGTCTGTGTAGCTGTATTGACGCCGCAATGGAGCCAATACCGTGCACTCATATCGGAACTATTAGCGCCGCCATTATTGATTGTCTGAACGGCAAGAATATTGGTCCCGTTAGTTAAGAGTCCTTGCCATATCGCTTTGTTTACCACGAAGGTAACGGCTTCGCCTCCTTGATACATTTTCGCCTCGCGCCAGGTGGGCGGATTATAATTGTATGGAGGTGTTAATGTATCTACATTGGCCCTCGCGATCTCTGTACCATTGAGATAGGCCACAAAACCGTCGTCGTAGTCTGCATTAAGAATTAGCGCTTCAATAGCGCTTAAATTACTCACAGTAAACGAACGACGCATGTACAATGATGCACAGTTTGTAATAACAGTGCTGTCGTCGCCATCACCATAACCGATACCGCCAGTACCTGATGACCATGAACTTGAATTAAATGATGCGTTCATCCAGCTGCTTGATGGTTCGCTGTTTCCAACGCGGTATTGCCATGTATCGTTTGCACCTACAAGCTTTTCCCAATGGTCTATTTGAGCGACTCCATTGGTCGAAAAAAGGGTACATATCGCCGTTATAATGATTGCTTTGAAAGTATGTTTCATATCCAGTCTTTAAAAGGAAATAGACTTAATGCGCTGTTCGAATATTTTCGTTGACCGCTTACTTCTTCGCCAAGCCACGTAGGACTCTCAAAGACTTCGTCCTCACTCCGTAATTCAATTTCCGCAACAACTAAACCTGCGTTGGCACCTTCGAAAACATCTACTTCCCAGGTATGCGCACCATGAGGAACGATGTAGCGTTTTTTTTCAATGGCAGGTCGTTCACACATTTGTAAAAGTGAAAGGGCATCTCCCAGCGGTATTTCATATTCAAACTCATCTCTTGTGAGTCCGGTAGTGATGCCTTTTATGGTAAGGTATCCATTGACTTCAGTGGCACGTACGCGCACTGTCCGCTCAGAATCATAGCTAAGATAACCCTGTCTAAAGACATAAGTAGCAGAGACATTGTCCTTCCAGTTGTCTGTACTAACTAAAAATTTACGTTCTATTTCTTTAGCCATAATTAAAAATCTATTGGCGCTTCAATTCTAATAATCTCTTTAGTTGTTGGGTGTGTAAACTCCAATTGATGTGCATGTAAATGTAGGCGCTGTCCGATAATTCCATACAACTCATCCCCAATTATTGATAAACCTAGCCCCTCCGGATGTGCGCAATGCACGCGCAGTTGATGCGTACGACCGGTGATGGGCTTCAATGCTAATCGGGTGCTGGATTTGAAACGCTGCAACACTGACCAGTGCGTTTCAGACGCTTTACCGGTTTTGTGGCAAACCATTTGTCGAGGGAGATCATAGTAATCCGGCGCTAAGGGTAGACGAATGACACCCTGCTCTTCAGCTACTAGGCCTGAAATATCTGCGATGTAGGTTTTTTGAACCTGACGCTTAATGAATTGGCGTTGCATACGCTTATTCGCCTTTGGATTTAGCGTAAACATTAATAACCCTGATGTACTCATGTCTAATCGGTGCAGCAGAATGGCCCCGGTAGCATTTGGGTACCTATTCTTAATACGAGTAAGTGCTGAATCTTCGATTTCTACTCCGGGAACGCTAAGCAACCCCGCAGGTTTATTGACGACGACCAGATCTTCATCTTCGTAAACGACGGGCATGGGCTTATCTTGACCGTAGGTGAGTAAAGGGTTCTCTTCGACCTCTAAGCCTTGAAGCATATGCCCTAAAATGGGACGGCAGCGCGAAGCACACGAAGGGTAAAAGTACGCGTGTTGACGAATCTCCTTATCGGGCGCATTTCCCCACCAAAATTCCCCAAGCGCGAGAGGTTTGAGCTCATTTTTATACGCGTATTGTAGAAGTTTAGGTGCGCAACAATCGCCTGATCCACTGGGCGGATGTCGAAGATCAAAATCTGGGAAGCACGCACTAAGTACCTGTGATTCTCCATTGGCATTGAGGAAAGTATAATGATCAAAAATTTCACGTTGTAAGGCGTTGGATTTAAGCCGACGTTCTTCTTTTAAATCTCTGATATCAGTATCGAATTGGTCCAATTTCTCGACGAGCGCTTCTTGTTCAGCCAGCCATTCTTTACTACTGTGTTTAAAAGCCAATTGTCCTTGGATACTTTCGCTCGCCAATCGCTCGCAAATGCCCTCGAAATCTTCTTCACTTATAGTCGGTCGTACAGCTTCCCTGTATTTCTGGCGTGCTTTTTTAGCTTCTTTGAGTGCTGCACGGCCTTTGCGCAGGTGCTCGTTGATTTCATCCAGGCGATCTTGTAGGGCTTTTTTTTGCGCTTTCCGCTTTGAATCTTGCTCTAAAGCTGCAATCGCAGCGCTCATATCATTGAGTTCAGCCTCTCCTTTTTTATAGAACGATTGGGCAGCGTGAATGTCTGCAACAGGAGGAACAAAATAACCTTGTGGTTCTTCACTTAGTTTCCCGGAATACGCCGCGAGCCACCCTAAATTTCCCGATGAATCGTTTACTACCAGTACACCAAACATTTTGCCTTGTTCAATCAACGACTCGTGGGCTCCCATTCCAAAGTTGTGAACTAAAGTTCCTTTCAAAAGGAACGACTGCAGCTCCTTCGCGGCAGCTTCAGTGAGCGGATGTGGTTGGTAGAAGAACGGATAGGTGAATTGCTCAGGCGAAGCAATTTTACGAATGTCCGAACTGAAGAGATGGAAGATTGGGGCTGTTTTCATGGTACCTGTACTGCGTCGGTAAATATAGGTACAATATGTGGCTGCTAGGCCTTTGCTTTAGCGTGCGCCGTAAATATCGAATCTATCAAAAAACTGCCAAATCAATGTGTTCATCGAGGCGCCATTTTCTTCGAATCTATACCAAACGTGTCCTCCACCTAGAACTTTAATGTGTTCCGAAGTCACGCTGCTATCCCCTTGTTCGTAACGAATGTGTTCTATGTCGTAACTCGTGGTGGTACTCGTGGTAATAGTTGGGGTGGATTGTGCATTGTTTTGTGCGGCCCAAAACGCAACTGCATCTGGGGCACTTATGATTTCTGAACCTCCGTCGTAAGCGACTACATCATCATTAGTTCCGTGGATATTGAGTGCGGCAGTGGGATGCTGCAGCTCACATGTTTCTGTGGTATCTCCAAGACAACCTGATATTGAGGCCACTGCGGCAATTTCATTATTTAGGTAACAACCTAGGGCATAGGACATCATCCCCCCGTTGGAGTATCCGCAAGCGTATATCCGCTCACGATCGATAAGAAAGGCAGAATCCAAAAGTCTCAGGAGTTCACTTGTAAAACCCAAATCTTCGGCATCACTCTTATTATCTGGACCTGGGAGCGCATTGTTCCAATGGGGATCGTTACCTAATAGACTTCCCTGAGGATAGACCAGTAAGAATTGGAAAGAATCCGAAGTAGCTGTCATTCCTGTAGTAGCCGCGTGTGCCGCTGCGTTTCCTCCATAACCATGAAAATTGAGTACTACAGGTAGTGCGAACGAACTGTCATAGTTCTCAGGAATATGTACCTGGGCGCTACGGTTTAATCCGTCATATTGAAAAGATACTTCGTACATATCCAAAGATGAAGGCGGATTCTTGCCGCCGGAATTGCGGTTGCAATTCGTTAATACGAGGGCGGCTGTAGCTAATGCTAGGAAAAGTATGGGTCTCTTAAACATAGTAATCACGTGTCAAAAATCAGTCCAAACTGAAGATACTGGCCTGTTCTGTCTCCTACAGTTTGCAATAGATAGCCCAATTGGAATTGAATATTAGGTGCGTATTTGTAACCCATTCCCGTATAGAACCGGTTTCTGTCAAAAGTTGTCCCGGAGGGTTGTAAAAACAGTTCGTTGTAGATGCCTAAATAAAATGTACCTGTCTCAATACGTTCGCTGTTTAATGGGTGAAATAGCATTCCACGGTACCGGTAGCGCGTTTTGAAATCGGCTTCAATCCAGCGCTGCTCGTACCTGAATCTGTGCTCTAATTTTGTTTTTCCAAAGTAATTTAAAGCAATCAATTGTTGCCAAATGCGATGTTCCATAACCTCGGGACCTATACGAGCGGAATTATAGACATGGTTGGTAATATTCGCATATCCTCCAGTAACGACGGGACCATCACGGATTTTATAATTCAGACCGGTCCGCAGTAAAAGCTGCTCAAGCTCGTTTGGGAAGAGCCCATAATTACGGTGCTGAGCCTCCGTATGAATACTCCATGTATCGTTAATGGTGTTCGTTCCAAAATACATGAACCAGTTTCCCGGCCCTGATTGAGCATAGGTAAGGGTGCTAAAGAGCAAGCAAACAGTGAGCAATCGCATAATTCCGTAAGATTTTCGAAAATGTACTAAAAAGGGAAGGCATGTACTATTTCAATGTAATTTTTTTTGAAAAGGTTCCTAGTACTTTCCCTTCTTCACGGAGCTTGCCAGGCTTGATTTCTTCGGCTCGTTCCACCGCATCCTTTGGAAAAATAAAGACGGCACCAAGCATAACTTCCTCCATGGAAATCTGAAGCATATTTCGAGCATATTTTTGACGCAGCATACCGCCTGATGACCAATAGTTAGGATGCCCTTCTGCAGTTGCGCCCAATAACATGTTTTGGATTGCCGCGCTTGTTGCCGCGATATGCTCCATATTACGAAGGTTACCTACAAAGGGCAGTGGCTCCATTTCTCGTTGTTCGGGTTGCGTTCCAAAAACATCGGGGAGCCATGTAGTAATGATAAGAAGTTCCGCAGCCCATAGCATATTTAGGATCTTGCCCGGAGGGGGATCTAGTGTTTCTAATTTTGTAGCTAGTGTATTACAAGTGGCGCCATCTGCAGTGTAGCAGCGAAATGGGAGCGAACTGGTTTGTACCCCTTCTTTATAGCGCTCTGCACTCTTGTAATGGTAGGGTGCCTTAGCAGCAAGGTTTAACAATTGTTCACAAAGTCGTTCTTGCTCGTCTTGCGTTAGTGAAGGCGCCCATGGGCTACTTGCAAGTACTTTTGAAGTTTTACGCGAATGTATGGCTTCAGTGGTGATCATCTAAGGCTCCATGATTGTCGTGAGAATATCGTAGTAACGCTCTGAAATGAATGAGGCTCCTTGTTGGTTATAGTGAACCATGTCTGCGAGGAAAGAGTCGTCAAATCCTGTGGCCATATCTACGGATACCACAGTTGAGTTGGGCGTGTTTAGATAGTTCACTAAACTATCCATATCGTTCTGAAATCGTGTAAAGTAATTATCTAAAACAAGCATTGCCATGGCATTACCCGGTGCCATTTTTTCTATCACGACAGTGATATTGGGGTTGTAGACTTGTAGTTTTTGTACGATATCTACGATGTTGTCAACAGCGTCGTCGTAGGGCAAGAAATCTAAAGCGTCGTTACCCCCGGGCGAACTAAATAGCACAATATCAGGAGTGTCGACAGTGGCCATCCAATCATCTAGATCATCTAAAATTTGCCCTGATGTATATCCGCTGTGGCCTTCGTGATTTGGATCGAATTCTTCATTATCGACCAGATTATATGATTTAGGATCAATTTGAGAGCCAACAAAATCAATAGACCAACCGTTTACAAGAAGCTTTTTCCAAAGCTTGTAACGGTAACTATGGTAATTCGGTGGGTCACCCTGCACTCTTGATGCACCCAACGGTAGAATTTTTATCGCAGGTGACGCCGGTAGATTGTTTTTCTGACAAGCGGTTAAGAATACGAATGCCAGCGTAGCAATAGCCAATAGCTTTTTCATTGGATTATTAGTTGAGTGTTATGGAAACTTCGGGAATTTCGAGAAATCGCGTGGTCGCTTTTCAAGGAAGGCGTTACGTCCTTCCACGGCTTCATCTGTGCCGTAGGCTAGTCGAGTGGCTTCACCGGCATAAACCTGCTGGCCAACGAGACCGTCGTCAATGAGGTTAAATCCGAACTTGAGCATTTTGATAGCCGTTGGGCTTTTGGTCATAATCTCTTGGGCCCATTCATAAGCTACTTGTTCTAGTTCTTCGTGCGGAACTACCTTATTGACCATGCCCATTTCAAAGGCTTCTTGTGCCGAATATTCTGCTCCTAAAAAGAAAATTTCACGTGCACGTTTTTGACCGACTTGACGTGCGAGGTAGGCAGAGCCAAAGCCGCCGTCAAAGCTGGCAACATCTGCATCCGTTTGTTTAAAAACAGCATGTTCTTTACTCGCTAGGGTCAAGTCACAAACTACATGGAGACTATGACCGCCACCAACAGCCCAGCCGGGTACTACGGCAATGACCACCTTATTCATGAAGCGAATCTGACGTTGTACATCAAGAATATTGAATCTGTTAATGCCATTTGCACCTTTGTAGCCCGTATTGGATCTCACGCGCTGATCTCCTCCAGAACAAAAGGCCCACCCACCATCTTTAGCAGACGGCCCTTCGCCGGTAATGAGCACCACGCCTATCTCCTGACTCTCATGACAGATGACTAACGCTTCCCACAGTTCGTCGACGGTTTTCGGCGTGAAGGCGTTACGAACTTCTGGGCGATTGAACGCAATACGCGCTACGCCGTTGTGTTGTTTAAACGTAATTTCTTCGTACGCTTTGATGGTTTGCCATTCTAATTCTGCCATGATTCTTTATTTAGGGTAATCCAATTCATGTAAAGGTATGTCCTTACTAACTATTCCTCATGTCAGTTGTTCAAGTCCATCTCTTCTCCGCAATTCTTACACCGGTAGACCGTTTTCGAATAAAACGGGTAGATCATGAATAGAAATGAGATGGCAAGGGTTAGCCACCCGAGGCTCGTTTTGAAACTTTTAAAACCACCATAAATTTCATTTGATCCGCAGGTCGCGCAAGTCAATGTTTCGTTTGATTGATTTAGAAAAGGTCTTAATTCCCATTCTTCGATCAATTCTTTGGTCCTCGTTGCATCTTCTTCTTTGATTTTAAGTCTTATACCACCTACGGCTTGACCATAAACAGGCATGACGTTATTGATGTGCTCATCAAAAATGAAACATTCGACACCCTCATTTTCGAGCCGTGTTTTTACCAAATGTGCAGAGACAGAGTCGTTGAAGGTTTGTGCCGTGACTAGTTTCATTGGTAGCGATTAAGGGAAGCAAACAAAGCCCGATGCATGGACTCCATTTAAAGATACTTCAAATGTAAATACTACGGGATGTATGAAGTTGGATGTTTTACTTGACCAACTCTACCTCTAACTCTTCCAAAGACTTTCCTTTTGTCTCAGGCAATAGTCGGACGATACATAGGAGCCCAATGAAGGCGAAAATGCCATAAATCATAAACGTCGCCGCACTTCCAAGCGAGGAAAGTTCCCAAGGAAAAACGAATTGTACCAGCGCGGAGACTCCGGAATTTATGAAGCCGACAAACGAAATAGCAATTCCACGAATTTTAAGTGGAAACAATTCGGAAAAAAGAACCCACATTACGGGACCTAAGGAAACGGCAAAGCAAGCTACAAAACCGATGATACCTACTAGAATAAGGGTAGGGTTCATTTGTATTGCGGCTTTAATCAATTCGCTCTCGTACATTTTCGCTTGTTCCATTCCTAGAACCTCTTGCAAAGCCGATTTATAGGCAACATCATTAGTGAATTGCTCATCGATAAGGGGTGTCAGACTTTCCTGTACGACAACATCTAAAGAAGCGACCTGGTTGGCGCCTAAGGTATAGGTAGCTGAGCTGAATCCGTATGAAAGCAAAGCCATAAACAATACTATTCCAGAGACACCTGCAACGAGCAATGGCTTACGGCCTAATCGGTCTATGAGTGCCATGGCAATTATGGTAAAAAGGAGATTGGTAATACCTACGAGCACGGCTTGAATAAACGAGGCATTAGTGCCTATACCGGATTGCTCGAAGATCATGGGTGCATAAAAGAATACCGCATTTATACCCGTGATTTGCTGCAAGACCGATACGACGATGCCGATGGTTAGTACTAATCTCATAGCGGGCTTAAATAATTCGCTAAGAGGTGTTTTTTTGGCGCCTTTCACATCACTTAAAGCCTTTTGAATAGCCGTAATCTCTTCTGAAGTTTCCTCAATGGAAATGAACTTATGTAAAACTGCAGTGGCTCTTGACTCATCGCCCTTACTCATAAGCCATCTTGGACTGTTTGGGACACTAAACAACGCTAAAAAGTAAACGATCGCAGGAAGCGCTTCAATACCTAACATCCAGCGCCAGTTGTGTGCAACTAGCCCGTAGGTAGATACCCAGCTTGATGTTGAATCGGCCAACGATAAGATGTAATAATTTGAGAAGAATGCGATGGTAATTCCAAGGACGATATTCAATTGATTAAACGAAACCAGTCGGCCGCGTTTGCTAGCAGGGGCTATTTCAGCTATATACATGGGTGCAACAATCAAAGAGGCTCCAACACCCAATCCGCCCAGCATACGGAAGAGTAAGAAAGAGGTAAAGCCCGAGGCGAATGCAGACCCTATGGCGCTGACGGTGAAAATTAACGCACAGAATTTCAGTACTAGTTTTCGGCCCAATTTATCGCTCAAGGGACCAGAGATCATCATTGCTAAAGCAGCAACAATGGTTAAAGAACTGACAGACAAACCGAGCTGAAGGTCGGTCAGATTAAAATCTATTTGAATGAATTTATTGACTCCTGATATGACCGATGCATCGAATCCCATAAGAAAGCCGCCAAGTGCAACTGTTAGTGCTATACGTGTAGTGTATCCCGCTTGATTCATAACAATGTCCGTATTAGTTTCGTTTTTCGTGCTTGACCCAATCGACCTCCATAGTCCAGGGTGCGGTCATATCTGAATCAGTGATTTTAGCATAATTAAGTATGGCGAACATGGGCTCAGAATAGGTTGCGCCCATACCGATATTTCTATAAATTTCATTGCCATCTAAACGATAGACGAGGTCATCGTCTTCCCATTCGACGCTATATTCATGGTACTCCGTTAGTGTCGTTTCTGTGTTTTTTCGTGCACTCCACCAATCGCCTTTATCACATGAGTCTAAACTCACTATCGCACCGGAGGTGAATTCTGTAGCGGTATAATCGCCATGGTGTTCGAAAATGTCAATTTCACCAGAGCCATATAAGGGCCAACATACGTTTTCATTTTCTTCTTGAACAGGACTTTCATTGTTCTGTGCACCTAGAATCCACCAGGCCGGAAATTGACTGGGTTCTCCGCTGGTGTGCAGTTTAAGTCGTGCGGTCCATTTTCCTTGAATAAATTCTTTGCGATTCTTCGAGCAGATTCGACCTGCAACGTAAACTGTTGGCGGATGAGGATTTCCGAATTTATCGTAGGTGTCACTGCTTATTGGGGTATCAAGCTTGACCACCCGGATTTTCAATGAACCGTTACTTACCTCTCTAGTGTTGTATAACCCGTCAGGAACATATGCGTGGGTTTCGTTATTCACCCAGATGCGCTGATCTTGCCAATTTTCGGCGTTAAAATGATCGAAATCATCAAAGAAATCGATGCTCCATACATTTTCATCCGTTTGATGACTGTTTTCTTGTTGCTGGGTACAACCGACTGTTGAAGCCAGGCACCCAATGAAAAGAAGGCGGGAGATAGTAGTGTAGGCAGTTCTAGGCATGCGTAAAGTGTGTTTAGACTTCTGCACAATATACCCACGAAAAAGAGAATATACCCTAGACAAATACAGGACTAAGGGTCAGTGTGCCCTTTAATGCATTCGAATTCCAGTAGCCATCAGTTCGAGTGTAGTTTGTCCATTGAAGTCATTTTCTACGACGCTGGCTAAAACATCACAAGGTTGCCCAGAGGCTAGTGCTGTTGCAAGATGACCTTCGCCAAAAGAAATCCCGTTGATTGAGCCGCTGCCGTTTAAAGGCTTGAGGTGCAGTTTCAGGTGCTTAGAATCGGCGCCTACCGCCCGTGTATTGCCTGCGTTAACAAGGTCTTTAAAAAGAAAAACTGGAGCTTCGTTTTCGGGTCCATGGGGGGCCAGTTGGCGAAGAATAGCGTAGAATCGGTCCGTTATGATATCGATGTTGGCTTCGGCGTCGTATAAGAAAATTCGCTGTTTCTTTTCCTCGGTTAAATGGGCTGTGACGTATGCCTCAAAAGCTTTTTTAAAGTGGGGCAATTGGGCTTCATCAAGGGTCATTCCAGCTGCATATTTATGCCCGCCGAATTGCAGTAAATGGGATTCGCAAGCTTTCAGCGCATCGTAAACGTCAAAATCTAAAACGCTTCGAGCAGAACCGGCAAGGACTTCGCCGCTTTTAGTGAGGATGATGGTCGGGCGGTAATAGTGTTCGACCATTTTTGAGGCGACGATGCCTACCACGCCTTTGTGCCAATGCGGTGCATACAGGACCGTGGAATTTGGAAAAGACGCTGCATCTAATAACGCTTTCGCTTCTTCGAAGATGTCCGCTTGGGTGGACCGGCGATCGGTATTGAAATCGTTGATGGCATTGGCCAATGTATCCTGGTCCTCTTTGTTCTTTGAGCGGAGTAATTCTACGGCTCGAAGACCACTTTCCATTCGGCCAGCGGCGTTAATTCGCGGGCCTATTGAAAAGCCTATATCACGAAAGGAAAGGGTTTCAGGGCGCTTATTTGCCGCTTCGAGCAGGCTCAAAAAGCCTGGACGGCACTGACTGGCTCGCAAACGCTCCAATCCGTAATGCGCTAAAATTCTATTTTCTCCTGTAACGTGAACGATGTCCGCGGCAATGGAAACGGCACAGAGGTCTAAGAGTGGGTAGAGGTAAGGTTCGTGCGGGAGTCCCCAGCGTTCACAAAGGGCTTGACAGAGTTTGAAACCTACGCCGCAAGCGGAGAGTTCTTTGTAGGGATACAGGCAATCGGGTCTTTTCGGATCTAGCACCGCGTATGCTTTCGGGAGGGTTTCTTCCGGGCGGTGGTGATCGCAGACAATCACGTCTATGCCCAAGCTTCGTGCATGTGCAATCTGGTCAAAAGCTTTAATACCACAATCCAAAGCGATCAGAAGCGTGATGCCTAATTCAGCTGCTAGGTTGATTCCGTCGAAGGATAATCCATAGCCTTCTTTGTAACGATCGGGGATGTATGCTTCAATAGGAAATTTTCCTTCGAGAAAGTCGCACATTAAAGCCACTGAGGTGGTGCCGTCCACATCGTAATCGCCATAAATCATGACGTTTTCTTGTTTTAGACGCGCCTGTTCAATGCGTTCCACGGCACGCTCCATGTCCATCATTCGATAGGGGTCGTGCAGGTGGTTGAGGTTGGGCCTGAAAAAGGATTTTGCAGCTTCAAAAGAGTCTACCCCTCGAGCTACGAGCAATGCTGCAAGCAAGGGGTCTTTTGTGACCGCTGCGGCGAGCATCTTAACCGCGCCAGGGTTGGGCTGTGGTTTTTGACGCCACACCATTACTTTGTCTTTTTGATCAACGAGGTTTGTAGCTCAACGCTGTATTTGTGAATGGTTGAGAACAACTCTTTTAAGAAGGCATCGGAGAGCCCAGCTTCGCTTCCGTCACTGTGTTCTTCAACGAGTTTCATCCAACGTTTCATGTGGAAAATGCTCATCCCTTCACGTTCTTTAATGTTAGCGATATCTTCAACGATGTGCATGCGTTTTCGAAGTACATCGACGATTTGTGCATCTAATTGGTCCAATTCTGAGCGCAACTGCGCCAATTCTTCATTGGTGAGAATAGGGACATCGCTGTGAAATTTTAACTTTTTCATGAGTTGCCCCACTGCTTCTGGACTGATCTGTTGACGGGCGTCGCTCAAGGCATCGTCTGGGCTAACATGACTTTCAATCATCAGACCGTCCATGCCTAAATCCATGGCTACCTGGCTTACCTCGCTTACAAGACCGCGGTCGCCGGCAATGTGGCTCGGGTCGCAGATGATTTTAATTTCGGGTAACAGTGCGCGTAAATCGAAACTGTGCTGCCAATCGGGCGCATTTCTATACATGCTTTTCGACGATGAAAAGAATCCTCTATGTACCGCAGCGACATGGCTAATTCCTAAATTCCGGAAACGCTCTATTGCCCCTGCCCATAATCCGATTTCAGCATGAATAGGGTTTTTTACAAGCACGGGAATGTTTACGCCGCGCAGCGCTTCTGCAATTTCTTGAACATAAAATGGATTCACAGTCGTACGCGCACCAATCCAGAGCACATCCACTCCCGCTTTTAAGGCGATTTCAACGTGTTGTGCATTTGCGACTTCAGTGGTAACAGGTGTATTGATGGCACGACCGGCATCGATCAACCACTGCATCGCTTCGGCACCAACGCCTTCAAAGCTTCCAGGTTTAGTTCTGGGTTTCCAGACCCCACCGCGCAATAAACTTATCGGCGTATGCGCTTTTAACTGCCTAGCAGTGACCAGCACCTGTTCCGGCGTTTCTACAGAACACGGTCCAGAAATGAGTAAAGGCGAATGGGTGGGTTGATCCATCCAATTCGTAATAGATTGTATGCTGGCTTTTGTCATATTTGTATAACGCTAAACAGCGGTAGTTGTTGCAGAAATTACGCGCCAATACAAAGGACCAATTCTCCTTTCAATCCACCGCGCTCTTCTACTACTGCTAATACTTCAGCTGCAGTTCCCCGTAGGGTTTCTTCAAACTTTTTTGAAATCTCACGACTGATAGTTACTGGACGTTCACTTCCGCAATATTCAACGATCTGACCTAAGGTCTTAATGATTTTGTGCGGGCTCTCATACAGCACTACAGTTCGGTCTGAAGCAGCTATTTTTTCAAATTTAGTTTGTCTTCCTTTTTTAGGCGGTAGGAAACCTTCAAAATAGAAGGTATCGCAAGGTAAACCACTGCTTACTAATGCAGGAACGAAGGCTGTTGCTCCAGGCAGCGTAATGATTTCAATACCCGCGGCGGCGGCGGCACGTATCAATAAAAACCCGGGATCGCTAATGCCTGGGGTCCCGGCGTCGCTGACTAAAGCGATGTTTGCGCCGCCTGCTAATTGGTTCACAAATCGGTCAACGACTTTGTGTTCGTTGTGCATGTGAAAGGACTGCTTCGGCGTCGAAATGTCGTAATGGCTGGTCAACTTCCCGGTCGTGCGTGTGTCTTCCGCAAGGATGAGGTCCGATGCTTTCAGCACCTTAATGGCACGAAACGTCATGTCCTCTAAATTGCCCACCGGCGTGGGAACCACATAAAGTATCCCGGTCATTTTAGTTAAATTTTGTGGAAACGGCAGTCATGAATCGCTCCGCCATCTCTTCTTGCTGGTCCCATTTGTATTCTGGCGCCACGTACGTCTCGATGAATGCTGTTGCCTCATCGAGCGAGCTGAGGGTGTTCAATTGGCTAACGACTCTATTAAAATCTTCTTGATTGCCTTCAAAGAGTGCTTTGACAAATCCGATTCTATCGTTCAGTCCAAATTTCAAGACCTTTTGCGCAAAGCGGTCATTCAAACTTTTAGATGTGCCGCTTTGCTGCGCACTTTCTGAAAGTGTGGTTTTTTCTTCAGAAACAGGGCTTTCTTTTTGTGGCAAAGGAGCCTCATCAAGAGGAAGCGTGTCGGTATGCTCAATACCGGCTTCAGCATCTCGAGTCTTAATTTCTTTTTGAGGTATTGCCTCTTCAGTGAGCGATTCTTTCACAACTAATTTGAGGGCCTCTAAATCTTCTGATTCTGCAGGCACTTCAGGACTTAGATCAAGCTCAGGTTCCTCGCTTGCAGATGGAATTTCTAATTGAATAGGTTCAGGAGACGCTAGCGGATTTGCTTGTTCTTCTTCCGCGCTAACCTTTGGAGTTTCATTTTCAGCGGTTTGTGCTGTCAATTGCGATTCAAGGGCAGCATGCATATTTTCTTCAACGCGCTCGAGCTGCTTCCGCATTTCGGATTCCATTTCAGCGAGTTTAAATTTCTGGTACAATTCCAACAACGTCGCTGCTGCCTCACGGTCCGATTTCTCGCCGATGTGTAGTGCAAAAGCAGTTAATTCTTGTTCTAATTCTTTTCTGCTGGGTGTAGGGCTTTGGCTCTGCATCTTATTATCTACCTTTAATGCCTTGAATGTAGCACGAAAGTCCCCTCATGTTTCAACCTGGAGTAGAATTTAACCAACAATTAGGCGGCTGGATCGAAGTCGTCTGTGGTCCTATGTTTAGCGGTAAAACCGAAGAGTTGATCCGTCGCATGCGTCGTGCACAGATTGCAGGCCAAAAAGTGGAGATTTTCAAACCTGTTTCAGACGTTCGTTACGACGATGAAGAGGTGGTCAGTCACGATAAAAATTCAATTCCTTCGATGCCCGTAGAGAGTTCTTCGAACATGCTTTTACTCGCGGACGATGTGCAGGTAGTGGGCATTGATGAAGCTCAATTTTTTGACGATGGTATTGTGGAAGTAGTAAATACCCTAGCTAATCAAGGAAAGCGTGTGGTCATTGCGGGTTTAGATAAGGATTTTAAGGGCCGCCCTTTTGGTCCTATGCCCCAGCTGCTCGCAACCGCCGAATATGTCACGAAACTCCACGCCATTTGCCGCAGAACGGGCGGCCCCGCTCACTTCTCGTATAGAAAAGTTGCTGGAGACCAAACGTTCATGCTGGGTGAAACCGGCGAATATGAGCCAGTGAGCAGGACCATATACAACCAATTGAATAACGCAAGAGGTGCTTCTGAAAGCGATTGACATAGCGCTATCGGCCGGTGCAACCCTTCACGGTAATGCCGCCCAAAATTTCGAGGCTTTTGCCTTTGATTCGCGCCGTATTCACGCCGCGATTTCTTCTTGTTTCATTGCTCTTAAGACACCCCACGCAGACGGCCACCACTATATTGAGGAAGCCATTTCCCGCGGTGCCACAACCATTATTTGTAATGATGCGGCGCAACGTGCAGAAGCCCACCCAGAATTGGCTTTTATTGCGCACCCAAACCCTTTAGTCGTCGTTCAATCTTGGGCAAAAAACAAACGCAATGAGCTTCGCGGTCCGTTGCTTGCTATTACGGGGAGTACAGGTAAAACAGTGGTGAAGGAATGGCTGTTTCAGTTGCTAGGAACACCGCTTGAGGTACACCGAACTCCAGGAAGTTTTAATAGCACACTTGGTATTGCTTTGGCGATGAGTAGCTTGAAGGAATCCCATGCAAAAGCAATTATTGAAGTAGGAATCGACCGTCCAGGAACCATGAAAGCGCATGCACAATGGCTGCGACCAGCTTTAGGAATATTTACAAACCTCGGGAATGCTCATTCGGAGCATTTTAGCAATGAAGATGCGCATTTTACAGAAAAATGGCTCCTTTTTTCTCAGTGCGAACGAATCGCTACGCAGCGCAAATGGTGGGACAAAGCACAATCTTTAGGATTACCGACACCACCGGCGCTACTTTGGGGTCCGGGTGAAGAATTGGATCCAGATGTATTGAATGAGGTTGCTTTTACCGGCGGCTATGAGCTAGAAAATGCAATGAACGCGCTGGCAGGTGCGGTTTTGCTTGGCGTGCCGTTACCGGAAGCACTGGCTCGATTAAAAACAGTAGAACCCTTGCCTATGCGTCTTCAAGAGATTGAGGCGAAGGACGGTGGAAAGTTGATTGAGGATACATACAGCTCGGATTTAGACAGCTTGCGTTTGGCGCTTGAGCAATTAATGATGCAACAAGGCGCATCGAAGAAATGGGCTGTTCTGAGTACACTGGCAACACCGAAGCTTACAGCGGTTGCACAAGCTATGGTGGATAAAATGGAATTGGACCGCATATGGTGGGTGAAAGATCGTGCTGAGGTTCGGGATTTAGTTACTGCGTTCGAGGGGTTTTCATTACGCGATACGACAGTCCTTATTAAGGGGCAACGCCGTTTCAAGCTGGAACAATTGGCCATAACGTTGCGTCGTCAACACCACAGTACATGGGCAGAAATTAACCTGGGTGCCATGCGTCGTAATCTACAGAAGTTTCAGGCGAAACTTCAGCCGAATACCTTAGTGATGGCGATGGTTAAAGCTTCGGGGTACGGTACCGGAAGTTTTGAAATTGCTCGAGCACTTGAGGAAATGCACATTGATTATTTAGGAGTGGCATTTGCGCAAGAAGCGCTGAGTCTGCGTGCACAGGGCATACAATGCCCCATCCTTGTACTGAATTCAGAGGCTGCGCAGCTGCCCATGTTGGCTCAGTCGGGGTGCGAGGTAGAGTTGTTTGATATGCACCAATTAAAAGATTGGTTAGCGGCACCGCAGCAGGAACACCTTTTACAAGTCCACATCAAAGTAGATACGGGAATGCACCGATTGGGTTTTCAGCCATCGGCGCTACAAGAGTTGTTGGGCGTATTGCAATCGCGAAAGGACATCGTTGTCAATGGAATTATGACGCATTTGAGCGCCAGTAATAATTCTGAAGAGGATGCATTTACGAAAGCCCAATTGGCCCAATTTCAATCGGCTTGCGACGAAATCCGTCGCCACTATCCAAGCGCTAAAGCACATGCCTTAAATTCTTACGGAATTGCCCGACACACCGAAGCACAGCATGAAATGGTACGTTTAGGTTTAGGACTCTATGGTTTGGGGACCTACGACGGTATTGACCGTCTCGAAGAGGTATTGGCATGGAAATGTACGGTGTCTCAAGTCGGTGTGCTCCAGCCTGGTGAAACATTAGGCTATTCGAGGGCGTTTAAAGCAATAGAAATCACTCATTATGCCACTTTGCCTGTAGGCTATGCAGACGGCTTACAGCGCAGTTTATCGCTGGGTAAGGGCGCAGTATACATTCGAGGAAAACGTTGCGCCATTTTAGGCAGCGTTTGTATGGATATGGTTATGGTTGAATTAGGTGATTTACAAATCGGCCCTGGAGAAGAAGCCGTCCTCATAGGCCCAGAGCAATCGGCGGAAACTATGGCAAAAGATGCCGGAACTATTTCCTATGAAATCTTAACGGGGCTTGGTGCTCGAATTCCGCGTCTGTATCTGCAGGATTAAAAACGCTAGTAAGAAAACGCCGGCTTGCCTTTCCAATAAACTTTCTGTCATTCCTGTGAAGAAAAACAATGCCCAAGCATAACGCCAGGATCCTTGAGACTGCAAGAATCCTACGGCAAATAAAAACAGCAGTAATATAACTCCGACGATCCCACCTTCTGCAAAGTTCTGTAGAATCATATTGTGAAAATCGTATTTGAATTCGTGGAGGTAATACGGCTCTTTTTTCTTGTAGAATACGGCATCGCATGATTGAAGTGCCTCGTGCAGTAGTTCATCGCCGGCTCCGTTTCCCACTCCGATAATGGGGGATTTATTCGCTACATTCCAGCCGTATTTCCATAAATAGATACGGTGGTTGGTTTGCTTGCCATCAACCATTCCATCCATACTGCGCCATTCATTTTTAAGATCAGTAAGGCGTCTTGATGTTCCGGGCAACACCGCCATGAGCGTCACCATGGATATGATGATTCCGGCGGCCCAGAGACTTGCCTTTTTCTTGTTTGCGATTTTCCCCTGTAGTAAGTCAAGGGTGCGTACGAGAATAAAAACAGGCAGGAGTAGAAGGTGAATACGTGCACTGAGCATGATGCAGCCGAAGAGCAGCCATACAATCAACAGCGCATGAAGGATCTTGTATTTTTTGTTCGCACTGTCCCAGAGGGAGGCTTCAAGAATAAAAGCGGCTACGAGCAGGTAGAGGCTTTGGTAATGAATGCCTAATCGTCCCCCTAATTCAAGGTCATTGTATTGCACCCAGCCGGACTTAAATAGACTTTCTGCAACGGTCCAACTCCACGCCGCCACGGTCGCATAGGCAAAAATCAGTGCCCAATTTCTATACATTTTAACTTCCACTTCCTTCGACTTGGAACCCACGATAAGCCCCATCAGCACAATCGGAAGAATCATGATTACATCTTGCCAGCCTTCACTACGATGGGTACTCCACCAAATACTGATTAATTCCCAGTCAAGGAAAGCCGCAGAGGCTAATAGTAGCCATTTGTTAGGGTGTAAGTCGCCCTGGAGCAGTAGTGCAATCCCGACCAAAATGAGCCCGTAAAGCGGACTGAGCCATTCGAAAGAGAAGGGCAGAAGAATCGCTGAAACAGCACCAGTGTAAAAGAGAAAAGATCGGTTTTGCATTTAAAGTGTAACGCTCAAAAGTTCCGACAGCGTCTGTGGGTTTAAAACAATTTCTGCTGCACGTGCAATAACTTCATCTTTTTGCAATCCGCGTTCAAGCGCACCGGGCATAGAATATTTGCGTTGAATCAGATAATCGGAGAGGTATTCACTGATCGCTTCTTTTTCGGATTCCAAAACATGGTCTTTGCGAGCCTTGATGTTGTCAAGAATGGGGTTTAAATCTTCCGCATCTAAATAATCCGTGTCGCCAGCCAATTCCTGTAAATCCTTTAAACGCAGCTCGCTAATGCTCTCGTAGGTGAATTCTTCGTCGTTCAGGAAATCGGTGAAATCGGTCCAAATGGCATCATTAATTTCATAGTCCCCGACAGTTATATCTGCTGGAATGTTTTCCATTGTACGAGCAGCAAATTTCAAATCCATTCCTTCAGCACTTAAGGCAGCCACAAACTCAGGATAATAGTCGTTTACAATGAGCGAATCCGGCGCAATACCGTTTCCATCGACTACGATTCTGCCATTTTTTGTAGTAAAGGTATGTAGGTCCGATTTTTTGATCCGCTTTCCTTTCGCATCGCGGTCATACGCTACTTTTTGAATACACCGACCCGATGGAGTGTAGTATTTTGCTACCGTTACCTTCATCTGTGCTCCAAAAGGTAAGGGGTGGATTTGTTGAACCAATCCCTTGCCAAAACTAGGCTCACCTAAAATTACAGCGCGGTCAAGATCTTGAAGGGCTCCTGCCACGATTTCGCTGGCCGAAGCACTCGATCCGTCTGTAAGGACAGCCAACGGAATTTCAGGTAGAATTGGCCGGCCGATGGTACGATAAATATCTTGAACAATACCTCCGCGGCCTCGGGTAGAAACCAACGTATCACTTGAGGAAACAAACAAACTCACAATTTTCACAGCCTCCATAAGCAAGCCTCCGCCGTTGCCGCGAAGATCTAATAGCAATGCTTTTGGGTTTTGTTTTTTCAATGCTAAAGCGGCTTTTTTGACTTGTGCACCTGCCTGCTCTGTAAAAGACTCGAGGTAGATATACGCCACACCGTCTTCCCGCATACCATAAAAGGGCACGGCATCTTTTGTAATGTTTTCACGCTCAAAAGCAAAGTTCAAAGAAGGTGCATTGAAGCGCTTGGCAGAAATCTTGACTTCAGTTCCGGGCGTTCCCTTGAGTAAGGTACTTACTTCATTCACACGAAGACCTTCTAGGGATTTACCGTCAACAGAAGTTAATACGTCACCCACCACTAGACCGGCTTTATCCGCGGGTCCTCCTGGGTGAATGTCTGAAATAAGGACTGCGGCATCTATTTTTTGAATAACACAACCGATACCACCGTATTCACCCGTTTGAAGTAATCGGACATCTTCAATTTGATCCTCGGGATAGTAAACCGTATAAGGGTCTAATTCCTCTAACATTCCTTCTATAGCGCTACCGACGGCTTGCTCCGCGCTCACCGGATCCACATATACATTTTGTACTTCGCGCAGCACGGCAGTAAAGACTTCCAATTGTTTGCTGGTCTCAAACGGGTCACCCGCCGACGCGCTCGTCAATAACCCCGCGCAACCAATGATAGCTGGTAAAAGTAATTTCTTAGCCCAATTTTTCACTGGAAAGTTCTTCATAATAGGTGTTGTAGCTGTGTATCAATTTTATAAACCCGTCTTCTAAAAAAGCATATTCATTGCGTCGATTGCCTAAGTAACGTAAGGACCAAGCTTGTTGTTGCTTTGGACCTTTGATAAGGTGCTTGTTCAGGCGGTATAATTCGCGCATTTGCCTTTTAATGCGATTCCTGTGGACTGCACTTTTGATGGAGCGTTTTGGAACCACAATAGCGATTTGCCGTTGTACCTCTTTTTCGAGCGATGCGTCAATAAAGCGCACAGAAAAAGGGAAAGACTTTAAGGTCGTTCCTTCTGTATGTATAGTATCGAAAAGCCGAGGACTGGTCAGTTTTTCTTCTTTGGAAAAGGTAAAGCGCATAAAAAAAGCCCGACGTACTGCCGGGCTTGTAAATTAAGGATTTTCTTACTTCTTATTAACGTCCTTTATATAATCGCTGATGGCTTTGGTCATGGAGGGTGCATCCGGCGTTGGCGCTGGAATATCGACTATTAATCCATGGTTTTCTGCCTCCTTCTGCGTTGTGGAACCAAAACAAGCTAAACGTGTATTGTTTTGTTTGAAATCTGGGAAGTTCTCGTAAAGAGACTTGATTCCCGAAGGAGAGAAAAAGACCAGTATATCATAGAAAACATCTTCAAGATCACTCAAATCGCTAACTACTGTATTAAACAATATGGCGCGAGTGTAATTAATGTTTGCGTCTTCAAGAGCATTTGGAATGGATGGCTTTAAACTATCCGATGACGGCATTAAAAACTTTTCGTTCTTGAATTTTTTCAAGGTTGGAATAAGCTCGTCAATCTTTAAGTTGCCGTGGTAGATTTTACGTTTACGGTACACTACGTATTTCTGTAAATAGTATGCAATAGCCTCTGAAATACAGAAATAGCGGGTATCTGGTGAGATTTGAACGCGCATGTCCTCGCACATTCTAAAGTAATGGTCCACCGCATTTTTTGAAGTTAATATCACATTGCGGTATTCACGAATCTGTATTTTATCCTTTCTAAAGTTGGATGCAGTTACGCCTTCAACATGGATGAAAGAACGAAAGTCAACATCTACCTTGTGTTTATCGGCAAGCGTAAAGAAGGGGTGACTTTCTGTGGTGGGTTCTGGTTGTGAAACTAGAATGGATCTCACCTTTGCTTTTCGGATGTCTGTCATGTGTGTGTTATTGGACGGCTATTACTAACGGGGCAAGTTCAAGGGCACAAAGGTACAAAATCGCATAAACTCTAGTCCCTAAAGTCTTAAAAACAACGAATCCTGGTTGTTTCAAAGCGAAATAGACGGCTCCGGCCGCATGAAAAATGAGGAATATGTAGCGACCGTTCCCATCGGAGAGGTAGCCTGTAAGGGACATGAGTAAGAGAAAAGCAGCGGTAAAAGCATACCATAGGGATAATAATGCAGTCATGGGTCCCAGTTTCCATACCGCTCGAACGCCTTCTTCCTTCAGTAGTAAATGGAGTAAAAATGAAAAACATAAGCGCAAAAAAAGAAATAAGGGGATGGCTAACAGTAGAAGTGGATGCACTGCATACCCCGCATAAAACAAGCAAGTTGCCCCAAAAACAGACATGGAGACCCATAAGAAAATAAGAGTGCTTACTTTAAGTGGATGTTCGGAGATACCTGCAATATCAGCACGTACCCAGCGTTTAAAAAATGTAGGCTGACTGACGCGTAAAAACGCGAGAACTGCCAGTAATGCTATTAAGATCCATTTTGTGCCCATCGGAGCACAAAGTTACTGTAAAACAACGTGCTTGTATTGTATGGTGCCGTCAATGAAAAGAGCGTGAAGGATATAATTACCTCGAGGCAATCTGCTCACGTCAAACTGATCATTACCTGCAGCGGACCAGGATTGATCCATACTTAGAAAGCGTCCTATCGTGTTGTATAATCGGACCTCTTTCAATCCCTCAGCATTCACATTGATGTAATCTGTAGCAGGCGAAGGATATACTTTCAGAGCAGATCCTATTTGATTTTCAGACTGTCCCATAACTAGTCCTGGGTACAGCGTTTTAGATGCAGTAACTGCATAATCTCCGGAAGTCGTTCCATTGCCGTTGGTGTAGTTGACAGCGACATAAATAATAACGGAATCTCCGATATCCCCCGTATTCCAATCCCATACCCAATTAATGGCATTATTAGAAACTGCGGTTGATGAATTCTTGTGAGTAACGAAGTCTGAACTCACGATTTTTGTGTTTGAGCTTGAAGGCGTCGCTAGCGTTCCTATGTGATTGCCGCTTGCATCTTCAATACTTGCTGAGAAACCAATTTTTGAACTGCCAGCAGCAGAAACATCTAGGTATACCATGGTCTGAATAGAGTCTCTTATCGTATCGCTGTAGTTGCTCATTCCCGCAGCAGGCGTAACATCTACTTTAATATCGATGAGTTCATTTCCATTGGGACTCCCTCCACCGTGGCAGTAGCCTCCTGAACAAGTTTGTCCGTTGGATGCGGGTGAGCCGCTCTTGCCGCCCGGTGAGCCGCCAGAATTCGTATACGAATAGTTAACGATTCCAATGAGTGCGAACAGCAGGGCGAATTTTTTCATAACAGAGTCTAATTTTCTTCTGCATTAAAGATGCGAATATCTATTTGATTTATATGACAATAATTCGGTCATTGTGTTTTAATTTCAACGCCTCTTTCAAATTGAACCTAAAATTGAACAGGCATGGATGCATTCCACCACCCAGATTATTACCAATTGGATGATTTACTCTCCGAGGAACATAAAATGGTCCGCGATGCGACAAGAGATTGGATCAAAAGATCCGTCAGTCCAATCATCGAAGATTATGCGCAGCGCGCAGCTTTTCCAGATCATCTGGTAAAAGAAATGGGTGAGATCGGCTTGTTTGGCCCTTATATCCCAGAAGAATACGGCGGCGCAGGGTTGGATCATATGAGTTATGGCTTGATGATGCAAGAGGTGGAACGTGGTGATTCAGGTGTTCGTTCTACCTGTTCCGTTCAGAGTTCACTGGTTATGTTCCCCATTTTCTCCTACGGATCTGAGGAGCAAAAGCGAAAGTTTTTACCGAAGCTTGCTACGGGTGAGTTTCTAGGTTCTTTCGGTTTAACAGAGCCTAATTTCGGATCGAATCCAGGTGGCATGACCACAAACTTTAAAGAAGACGGCGACGATGTAATCTTAAACGGCGCAAAGATGTGGATCTCAAATGCTCCTTTCTGTGATGTCGCAGTAGTTTGGGCAAAAAACGAAGCGGGACGCATTAAAGGGATTATCGTTGAACGGGGTATGGAAGGATTTACCACTCCTGAAACGCACAATAAATGGTCACTTCGTGCTTCAGCGACCGGAGAATTGGTCTTTGATAATGTTCGTGTGCCAAAAGCAAATATTTTACCGGGTCGTGACGGTCTAGGTGCGCCACTTTCTTGTTTAGATAGTGCGCGTTTTGGTATAGCTTGGGGCGCATTAGGAGCCGCAATGGATTGTTACGATACCGCGTTGCGTTATTCTAAAGAACGCATTCAGTTTGGCAAGCCGATCGCCGGTTTTCAGTTGCAACAGAAAAAATTGGCTGAAATGATTACCGAAATCACTAAAGCACAACTGTTAACCTACAGACTAGGCCAGCTTAAAAATGAAGGTAAAGCCACTACTGGACAGATTTCCATGGCGAAAAGAAACAATGTTGAAATCGCTTTAAAAATCGCTCGCGAGGCTCGTCAAATGCTGGGTGGTATGGGAATTACAGGCGATTTCTCTATCATGCGTCACATGATGAATTTAGAATCTGTAGTCACCTATGAGGGTACTCATGACATTCACTTGCTCATTACGGGATTAGATGTCACCGGAGAGAACGCGTTCGTCTAAAAGATCAAAAAGTGAAGGAACATAGTAAAATCGCTCCGGAAACGGGGCGATTTTTTTAATTCGTTATTCGAATGATGTTTCCACCATCAAACTGGCAGGAGAATTCTTTTACTGGAAGCGTGTAGGAAGTATCTATGCTCTGTCCATCCAATGCTTGATACTTATGGTCGTTGCAACCGCAGGTAAGATAGAGGTCACCCATGCTGCTGGTTAGCAGCCCGCAACCGTCATTCCAATGGTATGGACAAGCCAATTCATAGGCAGCAAAATCATAGTACTCTTGATCAAAATACCGACGGTAAATTAAGATGCCACTATGTCCCGCATTTGGGATGATTAATTGACCTCCTATGACGGTTAAATTAAAACTAGAGGGATCACTTAAATAGATGGTTTCATCAACTAAGGGTTCCGGAATATCGTACTGAACGGAAGTGCTATTACACCCTGTAGCCATCAATATTAGGCCTAAAATCACTACTAATCCGCTGAAATTCAATAATATCCTCATTTTCATACGCTATCGCAAGATAGGCACAAATTGGTTGTGGTTTCTGCCGGTCTACTTCTTATATTTACATCCTTTAGAACCCAAACGTAATGCCAGATTCTATGGTTAAAAAAATACTCACGCTCGTTTTGACACTTAGTGTTGCGTTCAGTTTTGCGCAATCTCGTCCCGGATCTATCAAGGGAACGGTCAAGGATAAACGCACCGGTGAAGTCATTCCCTTCGCTACTGTAGTTGTAAAAGATCGCGACGTGGTCGTTACAACCGGTACTACGGATTTTGATGGAAAGTTCAATATCAACCCAGTAAGTGCTGGAGTGTATAATTTGACATGTAAGTTCATTGGGTATGCAGATTTCAATCTTAACGGTGTAACGGTGAATGCTGGAAAGCCGAAGGTTGTTAACTTCGACATGACTGTTGAATCAACGATGATTCAAGAGGTTACGGTCACTGCTCAAGAAGAGCTCATTGAAACGGGTAAAACCTCAGACATCGTTAGTGCAGAAGAAATTAAAAACCTTCCCTATCGTAACCTTAGTCAAATTGTAGGTACTACGGCAGGTGTCTTCCAGCAAGATGGTTCAGGTTCATTTAACGTTCGTGGTGCTCGTTCTTCAACCAACGTTATATTTATTGATGGTGTGAAAGTTCGTGGGGATGTCAATATTCCTCGTGATGCAATTCTCTCTACTGAGGTAATCACCGGTGGAGTTCCTGCCCAGTATGGTGATGTTACCGGAGGTGTGATTTCAACCACCACAAAAGGTCCCGCTCCTTATTACTTCGGTTCTTCTGAAGTCTTAACCAGTTCGTTATTTGATCAATACCACTATAATTTGGGCGCGCTAACATTGGGTGGACCCATTATTAGAAGTAAATCTGGTCAACCTATTGTAGGTTTCCTTCTTGCTTCAGAATTCCAATACAACAAAGACGGTTCACCGAGATCATTGGCCACCTATAAAGTGAACGATGATAAATTGGCAGAATTGCAAGCAAACCCATTGACGCCAGCTTCTAGCGGCTTCGGGGTGTTAAATTCTGCAGATTTCCTGACAGCGAATGATTTAGTCACTCAGAATTTCCGCGAAAACGTGGCGAGTACGGCGGTACGTATGTCGGGCAATTTAAAATTTGTGACTTCAGAAAAAACCACATTAACTGTAGGTGGACGTTTCAATTTACGTCGCGGACGCTCAGGAAGTCGATTCAACGAATTAATGAATTACGATAATAACGCTGAATATTTCCGTCAGGACTGGTCGACTTACGTCCGTTTTCAGCAGCGTTTCGGTAATGCAACAGACTCCTCAAATTCATTGATTCGCAATGCATTCTATACCATTCAAATGGATTTCACGCGCAACACTGGTTTCAACAGAGATGCGCGTCACAAAGAAAATTTCTTCAACTACGGTCATATAGGTAAATTTAAAACTACTTACCGTCCGCTATACAATTTGGGAACAGATACCATCACTGATCCAAATGACCCAAATTTTGGAAAGGTAATGGATGCCTACACTCAAGCGGTATGGCAGAGTGTTAAAGTGGATTACACACCTTCAGACAATAACCCAATCTTAGCAAACTACACTTCGAATTTCTTCAATTTTGTAGAAACTAGTTCGATTTTCAATAATGCACGCTCACTTGAGGATATTCGTGCAGGTGGCGGATTACTCAACGGTGATCAACCGTCGAGTGTATACGGTCTTTGGGGTAATGTCGGTGTCAATCAGAGTGGTTACAGTAAATTCTTGAACGACCAGTTCCGCATAACGGCTTCCTCAACTTTCGACATTGGTGATCATGCCCTTATCGTTGGTGTGGAATACGAGCAGCGTTTTGACCGTTCGTACGGTCTAGGAACAACGGGGTTATGGACCTTAATGCGCTTGTTGCAGAACGATGCCATTCGAGAATTGGACCTTAATAATCCGGTGGCTTCTTATGATAACAATGGCGTTTTCCAAGACACACTGTCCTACAACAGATTGTTTGATGCAGGTAAGCCTAGAACCTTTGACCGCAAGTTGCGCGAGGCCTTAGGATACGACCCGAACGGTACGGAGTGGCTAGATATAGACAGCTACGACCCTTCAACCTTTAATTTAGATATGTTCTCGGCAAATGAGCTATTGAATATTGGTTCCAATGCTTATGTAAGTTACTATGGTTTCGATTATTTAGGGAATCAATTAACAACGCGTCCTTCTCTGAACGATTTTTACGGAACAGATGCACAGGGAAATTCCAAGCGTTTGATAGGAGCATTTGAACCTATTTATATGGCCGGTTACATACAGGATCAATTCACCTATGAAGATTTATTCTTTAACATCGGGGTACGTGTTGACCGTTTTGATGCAAACCAGTCCGTTTTAGCAGATCCATTTGTGCTCTACCCAGCTTACACTGTAGGAGATTTGGCCAGCACCGCTCTAGCAGGTGCTCAGGTACCTAGCGGTATGAGTGAGGATGCAGTCGTTTATGTAGATGATCAGGAAAATCCATCGACTATCGTGGGTTACCGTGACGGATTTACTTGGTACACTGCAGACGGTGATGTTGAGGCAAACCCTAAAAATATAGCAGATGCCAGTGGCGGTATCAAGCCATTCCTGAAGCAACCAGGGGTAGAGGAGCAAAAATTGTCCGTAACGGCGAACGAAAGTTTCAAGGACTATGCGCCTCAAGTCACCGTGAGTCCACGTGTATCTTTCCAATTCCCTATATCGGATGAGGCTGAATTCTTTGCACATTACGATATCTTAGTTCAACGTCCAGATCCAGGACTGAACCGTATGAATCCGATTACATATTTGCAACTAGAGAATGGCGACAACGGAGATATTCTTGCGAATCCAGATCTTAAGCCTCAACGCACAACGGATTACGAAATAGGTTTCCGCCAAGTGCTAAATGAGAATAGTGCATTGAAATTAAGTGCATTTTACAAGGAACAGCGTGATATGATGCAGACTGTAAGTTTGACAGAGGCTTATCCAATAACTTACATTGCTTACGGAAATCTAGATTTTGCCACTTCTAAAGGCTACACCGTTGCTTACGAGCTTCGAAGAACGGGGAATGTTCGTATGAATGCGAACTATACACTTCAATTTGCAGATGGTACTGGTTCGGGTGCGAACTCAGGTGCGAACATCGCACGTTCTGGGCAGCCTAACTTACGTTATATACTTCCGTTGACATTCGATTCACGTCACCAAGTAGTGATGAATATGGATTACCGCTACGGTGGTGGACCAGCGTACAATGGCCCAGTATTCTTTGGAAAGCGTATCCTTGAAAATGCAGGTATCAACGTGGTCTTGAATGCGAATTCAGGTACGCCATATACCCGTCGTGGACTTGCCTTTGGTCTCACAGATGCAGCTACGCCTATCACGGGTAATATTAATGGTTCACGCTTGCCGTGGAGTTTCAGAATTGATGCTACAGCAAATAAAGTCTGGAATTTCAAGAGAGACGCTACATTTAGCAACTTTGAAGTATATGTGCAACTATTGAACGCTCTGAACACACAAAACGTCTTAGGGGTTTACTCTTTTACAGGGTCTCCAGCGGACGACGGATACTTGAGTTCGCCTCAAGGACAAAATGCGGTACAGTTCCAGACGAACGCACAATCGTTTGCGGATCTGTATAACATAAGTTTAGCTAACCCAGGACTATACAGTTTACCACGTCGAATCCGTTTGGGGTTGCGTGTAGGATTATAATAAAGAAGCATAGGAAAACAGCATATGAAAAGAGTTTATCTCCTTTTACTTTCAACCGCTCTCGCTTTACCACTTTCAGCACGTGAAGTGCAAGGTGCGAACAAGACTACTCAGACAACGGGCTCTATGAAGACCGTCGAAGAATTGTGTCAGCCTTCGAAAGCGCAAAGTGATTTAAGTATTAATAATGTTAGAGCTACCATATTAGGTGGTGGCGATATGTGGTGGGATTTGAACACCGCACGTTACGAAGTACCAAAGGGATCTAATAAGCATTCCATGTTTGCAGGTTCATTGTGGCTTGGTGGTGTAGATGAGGGTAACCAATTAAAGTTGGCTGCCATGACCTACCGTCAATCGGGTAACGATTACTGGCCAGGTCCGCTAACGAGTGATGGTACAGCTTCTACAAACAAAGAAATCTGTGATAAATACGACCGTCATTGGATCATTTACCGAGAGGAAGTTGATATCCACAAAGCGTGGTTGGAGTGTTTAGACGATCCTAACTGTGACGAAACGGAATTGTTCCCTGGCTATGAAAGTCAAATTCCCGAGTCTATTAAAGATTGGCCGGGTAATGGAGTTGATGGAGAATTACCTTACCAATTGGCTCCATTTATTGATCGCGATGGCGATGGGGTCTACGATTTCCTTGTAGATTATCCGGCCTATGACATCGACAAAGAGTACGATTGTCGCGATAAAGAGACAGATGTGCTCTACGGTGATCAAACCATCTGGTGGGTCTACAACGACCGTGGAAACGTACATACGGAATCGCAAGCCGGAGCGCTAGGTTTCGAAATTCGTGCCCAAGCATTTGCTTTTTCTACCAACGATGAGGTGAACAACATGACGTTCAATAACTACCGCATCATCAACCGTTCGACTTTCCGTTTGACGAATACGTACTTCTCAACTTGGTTTGATCCGGATTTAGGAAACTACACCGATGATATCATTGGTTGTGATATTGCACGTGGTTTAGGTTACTGTTACAATTCAGATACTGAAGATGAAGGTCCATTAGGTTACGGTTTGAACCCGCCAGCGGTAGGGTTTGACTTCTTCCAAGGTCCATTTGCAGATTACTATGACGGTATCGATAACGACCGTGACGGTTGCGTAGATGGGGTAAAAGATCCAGAAACTGGATTGTGTGTGGCCGAAGATCCAGCGACCGGTGTGAATGAGCGTATCATCATGAGTCACTTCATGTACTACAACAATACAGCTTCAAATATTTCAGGTAACCCAGACAATGCGACACACTTCTACAACTACATGCGTGCGCTATGGAAAAACGGTTCCGAATTGATTATCGAAACGCCTTCAGGTCCAGGTGATCAGGGGAATGGTGACGGTTTCGTTGCATCGGGTAGCGGTACTTCAACCCAGTTTGCTTACCCAGGAATGTCCTACGATACGACCGGAGCCTACCCTCCTTATGCAGCTGTAAACTGGTGGGAGAGCCCTGCAAATAAGGAAGATAAGCGTGGTTTGCACAGCGCTGGTCCATTCTCATTGGCTCCAGGTGCATTAAACTTCGTAACTACTGGTGTAGTTTGGGAACGTGACCTTATCAATAATGATCTATTTGCATCCGTAGAAAAGGTGATTATTGCGGATGATAAGGCACAGAAACTC
This sequence comes from uncultured Flavobacteriales bacterium, assembly GCA_905478295.1. Classification (GTDB taxonomy): domain Bacteria; phylum Bacteroidota; class Bacteroidia; order Flavobacteriales; family Schleiferiaceae; genus UBA10364. The sequence goes on from CAJQHZ010000020.1 coordinate 142,886, forward strand.
TTTGATAACTGTTTCCAAGTATTGAATGGTCCGGATGCTCCGGATGTGGAAATTCAAGAATTGGACCGTGAACTTATTTTGAAGTTAACTTACGGACCAGGTAGTAATAATGAAGCATTTAGCTATCGTGAGCGTGATCCACTAATTACAGTTAGTCCAGACGATCGCGATTCTATTCTAAATGTAAATCCAGATTATTTTGACTACAAATTTGAAGGGTTCCAGATTTTCCAATTAGCGAATAGCGACGTAAGTATTTCTGATATCTACGATCCAACGCAGAGTCGTCTAGTCGCGCAGTGTGATGTAAAAAATGGTCTTACGCAACTAATCAACTGGGAAGTAGATCCAGATTTGAATGCGCTTGTGCCACAGGACATGACGCTAACGACCAATAATGGTGGTGTATTTACATCTTTCCAGATAGGTGAAGACGTATTTGCCACAGGTGATCGTTCATTGATCAACCATAAGGAATACTACTTTACGGTCATCGCCTATGGACAGAACCAATATCAAGTGTTTAATCCGACAATAGCGTCAGGTGGTCAGAAAATTCCATTTTTAGCAGGTCGTCGTAATATTAAAACCTACACAGCTATTCCTCATCAGATCGATTCTGAAAAGGGAGGAACCATTCAGGTAGCACAATATGGAGACGGACCAGAAATCACCCGTTTAGACGGCGTCGGTAACGGTGGCGGTGAACTTGAACTTACTTTAACAGAAGTGAAAGACATCATGGACGGTAACGGTAGTGGTCAACCGACGTATATGGGAGGTTTAGGACCTGTAGCGATTAAGGTTGTTGATCCGCTAGAAGTGAAAAATGGAGAATACACGTTAACGCTTGATGGTGCCAATGGAAACGCACAATGGGAAATTACGGATGGAGCCGGTACTGTTATAGCTTCGGCGGATACTACCATCTCATTCTACAACGAACAAATTATTCCAGACTTAGGACTATCCGTTGCGATGCAACAAGCTCCAGCACCGGGTGGTGATGATGAAGGCACCTATGATAATGGAGTGATTTTCTCCGAAATCATTTACGAAGACCCTTCAAAGGAATGGTGGTCAGGAATTAGTGACGATAAAAGCTACACTCCTTATAACTGGATCTTAGCTGGAACAAACAGTTATCCAACAGAAGAGCCTGCTACGTTGTACCCCGATCAAGATGGCGATGCAAAAGGGTATTTTGAAAATATTGTAGAAGGCACTTGGGGTCCTTACATGTATGCTTCTGCAAACAACCGCTCCGTTGTTAATGGTTATGATAATTATGGCATGGGACCTGCGCAGAGCATTGGTAGAAATCTCAATGATGCTTCTGATCTTCATTCTGTAGATATTGTCTTCACAACAGATGTGAGTAAATGGACCCGTGTTCCAGTCTTCGAAATGGCTGAAGATGCAGCATTGAGCGAGCACGGCGATAAGAAAATGACGCAGCGCCAAGATACTTCTTGGACCCTTGAAAATGGGTCTTTAAAAAGAGCACCAGGTCTAGAGCCAGGTTGGTCTTACTTCCCTGGATATGCGATAGACATTGAAACGGGTAAGCGTTTGAATATGGCTTTTGGTGAGAACTCATGGTTGCCAGGTGAAAACGGTAATGATATGTTGTGGAACCCAACGGATAGAGAATTCTTACCACCAGGAAACACTGTAAATGGCGGTTATGTCTTTGGTGGACAGCACGTGATCTATGTCTTTGCTGATGAAGATAAGATTAGCGGGTCGACAACTGATCTTGAATACCAGGGCGCTAATCCAAATGATTGGCCTTTGAAAGACCTTATGGCGGACCTCGTAAAAACAGGAGGTTTAGGAAATATAGCGAAAGCAAATTTCTGGAGAGCTTGTCGTTGGATAGGTATGCCGACCTTACGTAGAGGATTAGATTTCGATCCGTATACAGAATTACCGACTCAAACACGCATTCGTATCCGCATGAATTCAGCCTATTCGAACAGAACATTGGCCGACGGCCCTAATGGCGGTAACCCACAGTTTCTGTTTAACACTGCTAATATTGCGACTAGAACTTACCAGGATACCATTGGTAAAAGTGCAATGGAGACTATTCGTGTAGTACCTAATCCATACTATGGGTTTAGCACTTATGAAGCATCCCAGTTAGATAATCTTGTTAAGATTACTAATTTACCAGAAACGTGTACTATAAGTATCTTTACACCGAACGGTACCCTGATTCGTCAGATCCGCAAGGACAATAGTATGACTTACGTGGAATGGGATTTAAAAAACACCTACAGTGTGCCTATTGCGTCCGGCGTTTATATTATCCACGTTGATGCTGGCGAGCTCGGTGAAAAAATTGTGAAATGGTTCGGCGCGTTACGTCCGGTCGATTTGAACTCATTCTAAGCGAAAAAGACCTATGAAATTGAAATCTTATATCGCAGCTTTTCTTTCTGTAGCCTTAATGGGTACAGCGAATGCAGGTAACCCTCAACGTGCAGGTTCTGCAGGTGCGGGCGAATTATTAATAAATCCTTTTGCACGCTCTGCAGGGTGGGGTTCAGTGAACGTAGCAGGTGCTACGGGGATGGACGCGACTTTCTTGAATATTGCGGGTATCGCTGCGACGGATCTGAACACACAAGTCACCTTCAACAACACCCAGTGGTTGGTTGGTGCGGGCATTAATATGAACGGAGCTTCACTCATTCAGCGTGTAAGTGATGTAGGTGTGCTTAGCATAGGTTTATCCGCTTTTGATTACGGCCAGTGGGAAGTAACTACGGAAGACCAGCCGGAAGGAACCGGTGCAACTATTAGCCCTCAGAGTTTGATTATCAACATGGGGTACGCTCAGAAGTTTACTGAAAATATTTATGGAGGGGTGAACGTGAAGCTTTACAGTAGCTCTATTTCTAATTTGAATACCAATGGTGTTTGCTTTGATGCAGGTGTGCAGTACCGTACTGGAGAGGAAGACCGATTCAAATTTGGTATTACCTTGAAAAACGTTGGACCTAGTATCACCTACCAGGGTGATGGATTGGGTATTACCTTACCGGTACCTACCTATGGTGTAGCCTATTCACAGACGTTTGAAAGCCGTTCTGCTAAGTTTGAATTACCTACGCAATTAAGTATTGGTGGCTCCTACGATTGGTTCTTGGCTAATGGTAAAGTGACTGGTGCGTTGAACTTTAGCTCAAATTCCTTTGAGAAAGATACCTACCATGCTGGAGTTCAATACAGCTTAAAGGACTTATTCCAAGTACGCGTTGGCTACAAAGCCTTCGATAATCGTGCAGACGATCTAGGAACAAGTGCCATCTCAGGAATCTGTGGTGGATTTAGCTTTAATGTACCTACAAGTGATGAAGGTAGCTTCGCTATAGATTATTCGTACCGCGGTACGACATCGGCATTCGGAGGTATTCACTCTATTGGTGTGCGCATCAACTTGTAATAGATAAAATACTAACTTTGTACCTACAGGAGAGGCCATTATGGCCTCTTTTTTAGTAATACCATTGACTATGTCATCAGTAAGTTATTACACAGCAGAAGGGCTTAAAAACCTTAAGGCAGAATTGGAACACATGAAGAATGTGGAGCGCCCTAAAATCTCGCAGCAGATTGGAGAAGCGAGAGATAAGGGAGATCTTAGTGAAAACGCAGAATACGATGCGGCCAAAGAGGCGCAAGGCATGCTTGAGATGAAAATCTCAAAGCTTGAAGATACGCTCGCTGGTGCTCGGGTTCTGGATACGGCAAATATTGACCTTTCTAAGGTTGGTGTGCTGACAAAGGTGAAATTGAAAAATGTCACTAACGGTGCCACTATGTTTTACAGTTTGGTCGCAGAGAAAGAAGCCGATATTAAGCAAAGCAAGATTTCTGTATCTAGTCCTATAGGTAAAGGCTTATTAGGTAAGAAGGTCGGAGAGATTGCGGAAATCCAAGTCCCACGCGGGGTAATGAGTTTTGAGATCTTAGAGATCACCTCGGTATAAAAAGATCGAGCGATGGAAAGCATCTTCACAAAGATCATCAACGGTGAAATTCCTTGTTACAAAGTAGGGGAGAATGCTTCAAATATTGCTTTTCTAGACATACGTCCGTTAAAGCGTGGTCACCTCTTATGTGTTCCAAAGTCGGAGGTAGATGAATTGTATGAGCTGCCTTCAGAAGAATATATGAGTCTTATGGAATTTGCCCAACGCGTTGCACGTGCTTTGAAAGTAGCTGTGCCGTGTAAACGCATTGGTTCAATGGTTTTAGGTATGGAGGTGCCTCATGCGCATTTACATTTAGTACCTATAGACGCTGAACATGAATTAAGCTTTTCGAACACACCGTTGGTGTTAAGCGCGGATGAGATGGAGTCTATTCGCGCGTCTATTTCAGACGCTCTGGATTCTGTTGGATAAATTGGTCCCAACTGCTGCTCCGACCCTTTTTAGATTTAGATTTTTTTGCGCCACTACCGTGTTTAGGTGCGCTAATTCCTGTGGTTTGACTGTGATGACAAACAGCTACGGCTAGTGCATCAAAGGCATCTAAATAATTGTGTTCTATCCCTGGGAACATGGCTTGAAGCATCCCACTAACCTGTTCTTTACTGGCATTTCCATTACCGACAATGCTTTGTTTCACCAGTCTAGGACTGTATTCAAAAACTGGAATCTTCTTAGAAAGGGCGGTTGCCATACATACACCCTGAGCGCGTCCCAATTTTAGCATGGATTGAACATTTTTTCCAAAAAAGGGAGCCTCCAAAGCCATTTCGTCGGGCTTGTGTTGGTCTACAACAGCGCTCAATTCATCAAATATTGTTGCAAGTCTAGTGTAGTGGTCCAATTTCGTGTTGAGTTTGATAATATCCATCAACACGGGGTGCACTTTACCTTTTTTGATGTGCACGACACTGTACCCCATTACCACTGTACCTGGATCCACACCAAGGATTATTTTATCGATGGCGTTTTCCATAGTTCTTAAATCATTAGTCCAACAATGGCTGCAGTATACAAAGAAGCCACTGTTCCTGCGATAAGCGCCTTAATACTCAACTCACTTAGGTCTTTTCTGCGGCTCGGTGCTAGTACCCCAATTCCTCCAATTTGTATACCGATGCTTGCAATGTTTGCAAAACCACAAAGCATATACGTTGATAGGATGACACTGCGCTCTGAAGTGAAGAGGCCTTCGTTTTTCATTTCAGTTAAACTAACGTAAGCGTAAAATTCATTCAAGATGGTTTTTTCTCCTAGCAGCTGTCCTACGAGCATTAGATCTGCAGGCGGCACACCTAGAATCCAAGCAATTGGGCTTAAGAGTGCGCCCATGATGAATTGGAGGGAGAACGAGTCATAGCGACCGTTGGTGACTTCCGCTGCCCATGCATTGAGGCCAGTCCACGAACCCACGCCTTCAACAAAAATGTAATTGGCACCGTAAACGATTGCTGTAAAAACAAGAAGCATGGCTCCTACATTAACCGCTAATTTCACTCCTTGTGTAGTCCCGTTTGAAATAGCATCAAGGGCATTAGATCCCATATCTGCAGAACTGATTTCTGCAACCTCAATGACATCTTCCGTTTCGGGTAGTAGAATTTTCGCGCTAATGATTGCGGCAGGAGCACTAAGTACAGAAGCGGTTAGTAGGTGTTTGGCAAAGAATAATTGGCCTTCAGGGGTGTCTCCGCCTAGATAACCAATATATGCTGCAAGTACGCCACCCGCTATGGTCGCCATACCACCACTCATTAAACTGAGTAATTCAGAACGGCTCATTCCAGCGATGTAGGGTTTCACTAGTAGTGGTGCTTCGGTTTGACCGATAAAGATGTTTCCAGCGGCGGCCAATGACTCTGCACCAGAGAGTTTTAACGTTTTCTGCATGACCCAAGCCATCGCTTTAACCACACGCTGTAAAATGCCGTAGTAGTATAGCAAGGAGGTTACTGCGGAGAAAAAGATCACAGTAGGCAGGACCTGGAAGGCGAAAAGGTATCCAAAGTTATCGGTTTCGGTGATGAGCGATCCAAAGAGGAAGGTAGAGCCCTCGCGTGTGAAGTCTAATAATGTAACAGCGACAAGACTAAATTTTTCAAAAGCCCATGAGACCCCAGGAACTTTTAACACTGCCAAGGCGAGCACGAATTGCAAGAGCAGTCCCTTACCCACCATGGCCCAATTCACTTTACGCTTGTTCGAACTGAACAGCCATAAAACGGCGGTAAGTACCGCGATTCCCAATAAACTTCTAAGGATCATCATAGCTTGTCCAACTTATCGCGCAAACGTGCGGCTAATTCGTAATCTTCGTTTTCCACTGCTTCTGAAAGCAGTAGTTCTAATTCTTCTCGTGATTCTTCTTGTGAAACTTCTGGATGGTCGATATCATGTTCTTCCTCTATAGTGCCGGCATCTGCTTTCGTTTCCTCCTTTTCAGTGATACCCGCATGTTCCATAATTTCAGGCGTGGCGAAAATGGGACATTCAAAGCGCACGGCTAAAGCCACAGCGTCTGAAGGACGAGAATCAAAAACGTGCGGCGTACCGGCTGCATCTATGGTATATAAACTCGCGTAGAAAACACCATTCACTAATCTGTGGATGACTATTTTCTCTAAGGTTACACCCAATTCATTAAGCATGTTCTTCCAAGTATCGTGGGTAAGCGGCCGCGGCGGTGCTACAGACTTCTCCATGGCTACAGCGATACTTTGGGCTTCAGCGCCACCTATAACGACAGGAAGCTTACGGCCTCCTTCGCCGGTTTCGGCTAGAATGAGTGCGTAAGCTCCTGATTTACCTTGACTGTAGGATAATCCCTTAACAGTGAGTTCTATGTGTTGCATTTATTGTCCGGCCTTGAAGGCGCGCATCGCGTTCACCAACTGGGGAACGACTTCGAATGCATCACCTACAATGCCGTAATCTGCAGCCTTGAAAAACGGGGCTTCAGCGTCTGTATTTACTACGACAATGGTTTTTGATGCACTGACCCCAGCAAGGTGCTGGATAGCGCCAGAAATTCCTATCGCAATATACAGATTCGGGTTGACTTGGATGCCGGTTTGACCCACGTGTTCACTATGAGGTCTCCAACCGATATCGCTTACTGGTTTTGAACAAGCTGTTGCTGCTCCTAGAACCGAAGCGAGCTCCTCAATCATGCTCCAATGTTCGGGTCCCTTTAGACCTCGACCAGCGCTTACAACTACCTCAGCTTCGGGTAGGGCAACTTTACCGGAGGCTATTGATTGCTCTGTTATCCTTAGTAAATCGGTACCAGTAGCATCTAAATTCTCAACAAGGCCTTCTCCTGCGCGTTCTTGAATGCCTACACTGTTGGGTACAAAGGAAACCATGGGAAGGCCGCCTATGAGTTCGATAGTTTCAATGCCTTTTGAACTGAATGCTCCACGCTCAACAGTTACTGGGGAAACGCTGCTCGGCGTGTCTGTTGTGTTGGTACTCAAAGCACCACCGCTTAGTGCAGCTAATGCTGGAGCAATAGAACGGCCTAGACTCGTTCCTGCGATAACCATACCTGCAGAACCGTTCGTTATAGTCGCTAATTGCTGTGCCATTCCGAAGGGGGTTGCAGCAAGTGTGGTAGTCAAAATTCTGTCAGCACCGAAGGCAGCTAAAGCCGCCGGATCTGCGGCACCGCTGCTAGTAACTGCAGTAACGGTAGTCCCTGCTAGTTCAGCCCAAGATTTCGCATACGAAACGGCTTCGAATGAAGCTTTTTTGAATAGGTTATTCCAATCTTCTACAAATACAATAATTGACATAAGACTTGGAATTAAATGGCTTTCGCCTCGTTGTGTAATAAATGGACCAATTCGTCAACACTGTCGACCAATTTTACTGCAGATTTAGCCGCAGGCTTCACAAACTTCGCCGCTCGTGTCGCTGCGTCATTTTCCGTGGCTTCCAAAACTTGTAATGGCTTTGATCGGGCCGTCATAATACCGCGCATGTTAGGGATACGGAGGTCTTTTTCTTCTACCAGTCCTTTTTTACCACCAATAACCATTGGTAGGGCACCGGCGTACGTCGAATGTCCACCGTCAATCTCGCCGGTTGCCGTGGCTGCAGAGCCGTCAATCGCGAGATCGACGCATGCATTGACAAACGGTAGGCTCAACAACGCTGCGAGCATTGCAGGTACCTGTTGTCCGTTGTAGTCAATACTTTCTTGCCCGCATAAAATTAAATCATACGCATTCGCCGCAATGTGGTTCTTGAGTTCTTTGGCTACTGTGATAGCGTCCGTAGGGGTGGCGTTAATACGTATGGCTTGATCGGCACCAATGGCAAGTGCTTTTCTAAGGGTTGGTTCAGTTTCTGGTCCACCGACATTGAGTACGGTGATGGTGCCGCCGTGGGCTTCCTTAAGGTGCAAAGCTTTGGTCAAGCTGAATTCATCGTATGGATTAATGACGAATTGGACCCCGGTGGCATCTAGTGCTGTTCCCGCCGCGTCGAAGTTGATTTTCGCAGTGGTATCGGGCACGTGGCTAATACAAACTAATAGGTTCATATAAGATATCCTTAATTATTTGACCCTAAATTTACTATGCATGCATAATAATTCCAAAGAAAAGTGGTCCGATTTACGGATTTATCTTTTCTCTAATCGGAAGCAGGAAAAGCCCATTAGTTTTTCAAGAATCGGCACAATTTTTAAGGAATGCGCAAGGAACCCACAAAAAATTGAATTTCGAACGCAGGAAAGGGTGCGCTAGGTCCGCTTTGCACCTTATATTTGCCGCCTATTACATCAAGATTTATGAAGACAATTCAGTTTAGAGAGGCCGTTTGTGAGGCCATGACCGAAGAAATGCGCCGCGATGAAAACATCTTTTTGATGGGCGAAGAGGTTGCGGAGTACAACGGTGCTTACAAAGCATCTAAAGGCATGTTGGACGAATTTGGTCCAAAGCGTGTTTTAGATACTCCTATTGCAGAATTAGGTTTTGCCGGAATTTCGGTGGGTGCAGCAATGAACGGATTGCGTCCTATCGTGGAATTCATGACCTTCAACTTTTCGATGGTTGCGATCGATCAGATCATTAACAACGCTGCGAAAATGAAGCAGATGTCGGGCGGTCAGATCAATGTCCCGATCGTTTTCCGTGGTCCTACCGCTTCCGCGGGTCAATTGGCAGCGACACACTCTCAAGCATTTGAAAGTTGGTACGCGAACTGTCCAGGCTTGAAAGTGGTGGTTCCTTCGAACCCTTACGATTGTAAAGGTCTTTTGAAAAGTGCCATTAGAGATAATGATCCTGTCATCTTCATGGAGAGTGAGCAGATGTATGGAGACAAAGGTGAGGTGCCAGAAGGTGAATACATCCTACCAATCGGTGTGGCAGATATCAAGCGCAAGGGAACAGATGTGACTATTGTTAGCTTCGGTAAAATCATCAAAGTGGCCTACGAAGCAGCTGATATTCTTGCCAAGGAAGGTATTTCTTGTGAGATCATCGACTTACGTACAGTCCGTCCAATCGATTACGATAGCGTTATAGAGAGTGTAAAGAAAACGAACCGCCTCGTTTGTCTTGAAGAAGCATGGCCTTTGGGCTCCATTGCGACGGAGATTACCTACAAGGTACAATCAGAGGCATTCGATTACCTCGATGCTCCCGTAAAACGTCTGACGACAACGGACACGCCTGCACCGTATTCACCAACCTTACTTGAGGCTTTCTTACCGCAAGTTGGACAGGTTGTTGATGCCGTGAAATCTGTGATGTACGTCAAATAAATAATAGGATTTAATCAGAGGTTCGAACGAACGACTCTAAGACTTATATTTGCAGCCCTTTCCGTAACACGGAAGGGGCTGATTATTTAAATCAAACCATAATAAAATGGAAAACATGCTTTTATTGGTACCCGTATTTGGTATCGTTGGTCTAATCTATATGTTCGTTTTACGCAATTGGGTTGTAAAACAAGATTCAGGCTCAGAAAAAATGACAAAGTTGGCAGCCTACATTAAAGAAGGCGCTTTGGCATTCTTAAATGCGGAGTACCGCATTTTGGCAATCTTCGTAGTAGTGGCAGGTGCCCTTCTAGGAATTGTTTCTTCTATCGTTGAAACCACACACTGGTTCATCGTTGTTGCATTCGTTATTGGTGCAGTATTCTCTGCAGTAGCAGGAAACATCGGTATGCGTATCGCAACAGATTCTAACGTTAGAACAACACAGGCCGCCCGTACCTCTTTACCACAAGCGTTGAAAGTTTCTTTCCGCGGTGGTACTGTAATGGGATTGGGTGTTGCCGGTCTAGCCGTTTTCGGTTTAGGCATCTTATTCATAATTTTAACAAACTGGTTCATTACTGGTGAGGATACGTTCTACAACGAGATGACCGTTGTTCTTGAAGCGCTAGCTGGTTTTTCATTAGGTGCTGAATCTATTGCTCTTTTTGCGCGAGTAGGTGGTGGTATTTACACGAAAGCCGCCGATGTTGGTGCTGACCTTGTAGGTAAAGTTGAAGCAGGTATTCCTGAAGATGATCCGCGTAATCCTGCAACTATTGCAGATAACGTAGGTGATAACGTAGGTGATGTTGCGGGTATGGGTGCCGATTTGTTTGGTTCTTATGTTGCAACCGTGTTGGCTTCTATGGTTCTAGGAAACTATGTGATTAACGATAATTTGATCAGCACAGGTAATTTCCTAGACAACCACGGTCCTATCATGCTTCCTATGATGATTGCTGGTGTAGGAATTATATTCTCTATCATCGGTACATTCTTCATTCGCATTAAAGACAACAGTGCCAAAGAGCCTGAAGTACAACGTGCATTGAACATGGGTAACTGGGTATCTATCATTCTTACAGGTATAGGGTCGTATGTATTGATCCAAATGTTGTTGCCTGAAACTTTGAGCATGAAGTTCTTTGGTGAAGGCTTCAAAGACGTTACACGCAACGCCGTGTTCGGTGCGGTTATCGTAGGTCTTGTAGTAGGTGCGTTAATCTCCTACTTCACTGAGTATTACACAGGATTGGGTAAAAAACCAATTTTAGATATCGTTCAAAAATCAGCTACTGGTGCTGCTACAAATATTATCGCAGGTTTAGGAGTAGGTATGATTTCAACTTTCGCACCGATCCTTCTTTTCGCTGCTGCGATTTGGTCTTCGTACGCTTTCGCTGGATTCTACGGTGTAGCGATTGCTGCTTCAGCAATGATGGCAACGACTGCTATGCAGTTGGCTATTGATGCATTTGGTCCTATCGCTGATAATGCAGGTGGTATTGCTGAAATGAGCGAATTACCAGAAGAGGTACGTGAGCGTACTGATATTTTAGATTCTGTAGGTAATACTACAGCGGCAATCGGTAAAGGATTTGCTATCGCCTCTGCTGCATTGACTGCATTGGCATTGTTTGCTGCCTTCGTAACCTTTACGGGAATCGACGGTATCAATATCTTTAAAGCGCCTGTACTGGCTATGCTATTCGTAGGAGGTATGGTACCTGTAGTATTCTCTGCTCTTGCAATGAATGCGGTAGGTAAAGCAGCTATGGAAATGGTGAAGGAAGTTCGTCGCCAGTTCAAAGAGATTCCAGGAATCATGGAATACAAAGCGGAACCAGAATACGACAAATGTGTTGCTATTTCTACTGAAGCATCATTGCGAGAAATGATGTTGCCGGGTGCGATGACCATTATATTCCCGCTTGTAGTTGCCTTTCTGCCTATGGCTTTCGGTTACGACGGTAAGGAAGCAGCAGAAATGTTGGGTGGATACATGGCCGGTGTTGCTGTATCAGGTGTTCTTTGGGCAATCTTCCAAAACAACGCGGGTGGTGCTTGGGACAACGCTAAGAAGTCTTTCGAGGCCGGTGTTATGATTGACGGTGAAATGACGTATAAAGGTTCTGAAGCGCACAAAGCTGCAGTAACGGGCGATACTGTAGGTGATCCATTCAAGGATACTTCAGGTCCATCGATGAATATTTTGATTAAATTGACTTGTTTGGTCGGTCTTGTGATCGCACCAATCTTAGGAGACGGTCACGACACACACATTGAAGTCGCAGAAGCGGCACCTGTGGAACTGCGTCAAGAAGAGATGAAAATGAAACTTAAAGACGCTGAGGCAATGGTTCATGGCCCCGTATTTGAAGGTCCTGTTTCTGTGGATTTAGATGTTGCCGTCAACAATGAGCAAA
>CAJQHZ010000021.1 GCA_905478295.1 uncultured Flavobacteriales bacterium
TTCGTGGGAACCATCACGTCAACGGGATGTTCCTCTAAATATTCCAGTAGTCTATTGTAATCTTCAATTAAGAACGTGAGCACTGTTTCGGTGGCTTTTTCCGTTCGTTTTGCTAACTGATCGAACAAGGCCTGTTCGTTACTTCCCCAGGCCCGCTGTGAACTCATTAATTGCCACAATGAACTGCCCCATTGGCTTGACCACACTTCAGGCTGTTCGAAATATCCTTTAGTCTCCTTTTTACCAAAGACATGGTGACGTACTGCCTCTAAAGCCTTAGCAGTAACTTTAACTGTATCGACCAGCGCTGAGTCTGAAGCATAGGGTTCGCGTTTTAATAGCGACTGAAGGCGCTCAATATTTTCATTTGCTTGTGCAAGTGACTGTACAGCAAGATCTAACCCTACTTCGATGCCCTCAATAGACTTAAAAGCTGCACGTCTCGCAGCTAAGTCTTCCGTACTAACCCACGACGACATGCGAGGATCGTGGCTGACATTCAGCGGCTGGCTTAAGGCCATACCGTCCCAATTCATAGTTACCGTATAGATCCCTGGCAGCACGGGTGCTCCACGTCGATCGCTCTTCTCTTTCTCTTCTTTACGCACCTTGAATTCTGGGTAATGGGTTCCTTTTTCCCACATGGCCCAACGCCAGTTTTGTAAACCCGACGCTTTCACTGTGATAAACTGAGTATAAATAGTGTCCCCAGATTCGTTTTGATAGTCTACGCGTAGCTTCTTCTTATTGTCATCTTCAACCTCCGGTAGGTAGGCGGTCATGCGTGCCCCGAAGCGACGATTATCACCACGGAAAGTTGTAGATCCTGCAAACCGTACACCCGGACTTTGTTTACGCTCCCAATGGAAAGCCGCGGGTGGTTTAAAGAAATGAGGGGAAGCAAAATTTACTCCGCTGGCAAGTTCCCGAAGCGGCTCGATGTCGTCTATGACCCAAGCACCGCGACCAAAAGTCCCCAGCACCAAATCCTTTTCACGAGTTTGGAAGGCCAGATCCATTACTTGAACAGTAGGCACATTTTTTGTCCACTTTTGATAGGTGCTCCCTCCATCAACACTGGCGTAAAGACCGTACTCACCACCGACAAAAATTAAATTCGGCTCAACCGGATCTTGCCAGACACTCAATACAGGTCCAAAAACATCGCTATCATCTACAACTCTGGTTACCTTCTTTCCAAAGTCTTCTACTTTATAGAGGTACGCGCTCCAATTGTTTCGACGGTAGTCGTTCACGACCACCCACGCAGTGCCTTTTTCATATTGGGAAGCCCGAATTTGAGGAATCCATGCGCCTTCCGGCATGCCTTTTAATTTTCCGGATAAATCGGTCCAATTCGCTCCTCCGTCCATCGTCACATGAAGCTTTCCGTCGTCTGAACCGGTCCAGATCACATTTTCATCCAAAGCGCTTGGTGCAATGGCCAGTAAGCAGGTATGGTTTTCAGCACCAGTCACATCATAGGTAAGACCTCCACTCTCTAACTGCTTTTGCTTTTCAGGATTGTTTGTCGTGAGGTCAGGACTTATAATGGTCCAATTCTTACCGTTGTCCTTACTCTTGTGCACATACTGCGAACCGAAATATAGATTAGACGTTGCGTTGAATGGATCCAATGCTATAGGTGCATTCCAATGCCAACGCAATTTCTTTCCTTCTGGGTGTACCGGTTTTATCAACTCTGAATATCCTGTTTCTGTGTTTACCAGTCCTACATTGCCTTCCTGACTTTGTGCATACACTGCATCCGTACGACCTGGTACAGGAACCACATCAAAACCATCGCCAAAGAAAAGCTCACTCCACTCCTCGTTTCGTATACCGTCTGTAGTTAAACTGTAGGAAGGACCCATCCATGAACCGTTATCCTGCATCCCACCATAAACATTATACGGCAGCTGCTCATCCACATTGATATGATAGAATTGGGCCAACGGCAAATTTTCTACGAAATGCCAGCTTTCCCCATAATCATATGAAATATTCATCCCGCCGTCGTTCCCTTCGATAATATGTGCGGGGTTAGCAGGGTCGATCCACATCGCATGATGATCCGGGTGAATTCGATTGTAGGGTGTAATGGTTTTCCAATTCTTACCCCCGTCATCACTGCGCGTTACATACGTCCACAAACTGTATAAACGATCTGGGTTTTGTGGGTCTACACGAAGGTCAGCATAATAGAACGGACGATTCCCAGCCTGCTCACTCTCTGTGACCTTGAACCAATTCATCCCACCATCTTTACTCTTGTAAACTCCATTTTTCTTACTTGTTTCAATAAGGGCGTACACGATGTTTGAATTTGAAGGCGCAATGCCTAAACCCATTCGACCCAAATCGCCTTTCGGTAAACCTTCGTCCTCGCCTAATTGCTTCCAGTTTTCACCTCCATCGTAAGTGATGAAGAGTCCTCCCGAGGGACCACCACTAGTAAAGAACCAAGGCTCCCGGCGGTACTCCCACATATTAGCAATGAGCTTCTTAGGATTGTTTGGATCCATGACAAGGTCGCCCGCACCTGTACGGTCATTGATGTACAACGTATTCGTCCAATTCTTCCCGCCGTCCGTAGTTTTAAATACTCCACGCGGGCTGTCGCCCCATGCTGATCCGGTTGCACCCACATAAATCTCATCGGTATTCTCTGGATTGATCAATATTCTGTGAATAGTGCGCGTTTGCTCCAATCCTATGCATTCCCAATTCTGGCCACCGTCGTAACTTTTATACAAGCCGTAACCGCTGGTCTGCGAATTCCTAGGGTTACCCTCGCCGGTTCCCACATAGATGATATCAGGATAGTTAGGGTCGATAGCGATGGCACCAATGGAAGCTACCTTTTCATTCTGAAACAGTGGGGACCAATTTTGACCATTGTTCTCGCTCATCCACAGTCCGCCGCTCGCTGAACCAGCGTACAAAGTGGTCGCAATATGCGGATGTGCTGCGATACAAGTTACACGACCGCTCATACCTGCGGGTCCTATGTTGCGCACGGTCAATCCTTCCATAACCTGTTCTAAAGGCGTGGTTTGCTCTTGTGCTTGAATACCAAAAACACAACTTAAAAAGACGGCTGTAATTAGCACTTTTATTCGGCTATTTCTCATTTATGGTTGATTTCAATTATATGTCAAATTCTTACTCCTTCAGTACCTTACAAAAACCGCTGAAACGTACGTATCACTGACAACAATCACTGATGCTCGTGAGTATTAGGAAGGAGAAGTTACATAATATTGGCATACCTTTATCAGAACGAATCTTACATTATGAAAGCCATCAAACTTTGGAGTATTTGCCTCCTTTTCACGCTAACCATAAATAACATCCAAGCGCAATACCGCGAAGTAGGTCTGGTCACCTCAGCCTCTATGGGTATTATGTATGGACCCGTGCTTGATGCCCGTCCCATATATAAATGGGGGAAATCGATCGCTCGAGTAACTACGATTCGTGCAGAACGGACTTATATGAATTACTCAAGGTACCAAGACAACAATTACTTCAATATGAGTTCCGGATTTTTCACCGGTCAAGAATGGCGTAAACCCGTAACCGATCGACTTTATTTCTTACACGGTCCTGAAATAGGGATGTACTATTCTTCCAGTATAAACTATACCAACATTGCCCCGAGTTTACGCTATCAATTCGGTACGCTTTACCAGGTGAACGAACGCTTTAATATTGCGCTAACTGCTCCCATGTCTTTGACTACTTCTTTTGGAAAATCTGATGGAGCATGGAACCAAAGCGCGCTGAGTATGGGGCTCTTTAGCGAGAATAATTTAATAGTGCTGACGTACGCCTTTGAAAAACGAGTTAGGAAGTAAGTCCTACTCCACGGTAACCGATTTTGCCAGGTTACGCGGGCGATCCACATCACAACCGCGCATAATTGCGATGTAGTAACTCAACAACTGCAGCGGTATAACCGTCAAAAGCGGTGTAAGGGCCTCCAATGTTTCTGGAATTTCAATCACGTGATCCGCGCTATTGATGACCTCAGTATCGCCTTCCGTTACAATTGCAATCACCTTACCGTCGCGAGCCTTCACCTCTTGAACATTACTGACCAATTTCTCGTAGTGACCGTTGTTCGGTGCAACCACGACCACTGGCATGTTTTCATCAATCAATGCAATAGGTCCGTGCTTCATTTCCGCCGCTGGGTAACCCTCTGCGTGTATGTAAGAAATCTCTTTCAACTTCAATGCGCCTTCCAAAGCGATTGGGAAATTAACACCACGTCCTAAATAAAGTGCATTCGAAGCGTCTTTATACAACGCTGCAATTTCTTCGATGTGTTCTTTAGATTCGAGCACCTTCTCCACTTTCTTGGGAATGACGCTAAGTTCATTAACCAAATCACGGTATTCAGAAGTGGAGAATTCACCACGGATTTTACCCAGCTCAAGAGCCATCATTGTGAGTAGCGTTACCTGAGAGGTGAATGCTTTGGTGGATGCTACACCTATTTCCGGTCCTGCATGCGTATAGGCTCCTGCATGGGTTTCGCGTGAAATCGTGGATCCTGGAACATTACATATTCCAAAAACCATCGCTCCAGCTGCTTTGGCCATTTTAATGGCGGCTAACGTATCGGCGGTTTCCCCACTTTGAGAAATAGCTATGACGATATCGTTTTTGCGGATGATGGGATTACGGTAACGGAATTCTGAACCGTATTCTACCTCAACTGGAATTCTAGCATACTCCTCAAATAAGTATTCTGCGACTAAGGCACTGTGCCAAGAGGTGCCACAAGCCGTCATGATAATACGGTCTGCATTTCTAAACTTATCGGCATATTCCTCAAGCCCCGACATTTTAATCATGCCTTGTTCCGGTAATAAACGACCGCGGAAGGTATCGTAGATTGCACGAGGCTGTTCGTAAATCTCCTTCATCATGAAGTAGTCATAACCCCCTTTTTCAATGCTTTCGAGATCCATTTGAAGCGCGTGAATGGTCGGATCTACCGACTCATCACTTTCAATCATTCGAATAGTTACCTCGCCTTCTGCTGTGACACAAGCCATCTCACCATCTTCTAGATAAATGGCATCTTTCGTATACTCTAAGAAAGGCGTTGCGTCTGAACCTATAAATTTCTCGTTCACCCCTAAGCCGATAACCAACGGCGATCCTAATTTTGCTACAACGATCTCCTGAGGAAGATTCTTATCATAAATACAAATGGCATACGCGCCCACAACCTGAGTCAAAGCAAGGCGAACGGCTTTGCGCAGTTTACAACCTTCTTCTTTTTGAACGTATTCAATAAAGTTTACGAGGACTTCAGTATCCGTTTCGCTATGGAACGTATACCCTTTGCTTTTAAGTAGATCTTTTAAACTCTGGTAGTTTTCGATAATTCCATTGTGTACGAGTACAAGGTCACCAGAATTACTTACATGTGGATGGGCGTTTTCATCTGACGGCTGACCGTGTGTGGCCCAGCGCGTATGAGCAATGCCAGTAGAACCAGAGGTGTCGTTGGCAAGCGCATGCTCTTCCATCGCAACAACCATTCCCTGCTTTTTATAAACAGCGATCTCACCATCTTGTGCTAAGGCTACGCCTGAGCTATCGTATCCGCGGTACTCAAGACGTTTGAGACCGTTTACGAGAATAGGGAACGCTTTTCTGTCCCCAATGTATCCTACAATACCACACATAGTGCCGTTAGTTTAAAAGTTTGGTAGGGCTAAAATACGAGTTTAACTACTCAGATTTTGTGTAGTAGACATTAAATTCTACCGGAATGGTCGGATGAAGACCACCACCTAAAACAACGCGTGCCGCACTAGAATTAGAACTTGCTGGGGTTAGTATCACCGGCAAGATTTCTTCCTTTTCATTGACAAAGTCATGAACCATTCGCGTCACATTAAAACGGTAACGGAATTCGCGAAGATCTGCACGATTGATTGCTCCACCCGCAGGGTTAATGGGGCTCGTATAGTCTTTAATAAGTGCCTGCGCAGAGTCTTGATCCTGTAGAATCAGTAGCGTATTGGGAAGGGTGTATGGTGATGCAGTTCCTTGTAAAACATGGGTTATGATTTCAGCACGATTAATACTATACCCTTTCCCGATGAGCGTATCTAAACCTGGAAATTCGAGGACTGTGCGAGCACCGCCAGCGCCTTGAGCGTAGGTGACTATTTCTCCGTTGACAGTATCTTGCATATCGATCGCAAAGTCTGCCGATGTAAAATCGTTCTCGTACGTGTTGAAAGACAGTCCGGGGTCACCAAAGTTCTGACCGAAAGTCATCGTAAAGAGTTTCGGAATAGTATCTTGTGATCCAGTATGATAGAACAATTGGATTAAACTTCCAGAGGCTGTAAGGTTGATAAACGACAAAGCACTGGTTCCTGTTCCGGCATCTCTAAAATGCAAACCAGGTACTGCTCCCACGAAGCTTTCATTGTCTATTAAAAAATCTTCACCAGCAATGGCAGGATCGAAGAGGTTTTCTTGGAAGAAAGCAGGGTCAAGATCAAAAGTGAGGTAGCCCACGCTTGTATCAATACCATTGTATACCGGGAAAGTCGGGTCAATCATTAGCGTCGTATCCATAATGGAAGGCCCCAAAACTGGTAGATGGTTACTGTAGTAGTTGATGGTATCCGTCATCGGCTCAATCACTGGCAAAACCTGCAGATGAATAGAATCTCCACGGACGCCGTAGGTGTTTTGATAGGTAAGACGAACTTTTACAGAATCACAGATCGTACTGTCCCCAAAATCAGGGGAGAGTTTTGACAGTAAGACACGTGAAGTAAAGGCCGCGTTTAGTTTTCCGAAGATGGGGTCATTGAGATTGCCTAAAGCAACCGCACCAGGGTTTTTAGTGGTGATACTGTCCCAATTGGTTGTGTACGAAACAACATTGAAGGTTAATTTCTCTCCCAATTCAGGGCGATCCTCAACAAATTTTCCAGCACCAATTTCGCCGTTGCTTTTTTCACAACTGCTGCTTAACAGGGCCAGCCCAACGAAGGCTAGGAATCCTAATAGGGACTTATTCAACGTCTTCTTCAACCAGTAACGATTCATATACTTTAATGGCTTCTGCCGGATCTTCAGGGAAGTTTTTTCCGTCGATGCAAGGGATGTCATTTGCTTTACAGAATTCCTCAACGTGACCTGTATTTGCTTCACCCAGAATCACTACATCTGCATATTTAGCAGCCAATAGCTGTAAATCCTCACAGGTCGGCGCATCTAAACCTTCACAAAGGGCTGGATCTATTTCATCAAACTCCATTCCTGCCTTTAGCTTAGGACCTAAAGTCCCATCAAAGCCATTGTCATAGGCAGAGAAGACAATTTTTGCATCCTTGAAAATAGGGTTATCCGCCTGGAACAGACGCAAGTACATAGGAACTAAAGCTGACATCCAGCCGTGAACATGAATCACATCTGGCTTCCAACCTAATTTCTCCACGGTATCAATGGCGCCTTTTGAAAAGAAGAGCGTACGCTCGTCATTGTCCTCGAACTGCTTGCCATCGGCATCTGCATAAGTAAACTTTCGCTTGAAGTATTCCTCATTATCAATGAAATATACCTGCATGCGCGCTCCAGGAACAGAGGCCACCTTGATGATCAGTGGCATATCCATATCGTTGATCACGACGTTCATCCCGCTTAAGCGGATTACCTCGTGTAGCTGGTGTCTACGCTCGTTAATGACGCCGAAGCGTGGCATAAAAACGCGCACCTGGTGACCACTGTCGTTCGTCTTCTTAGCTAAAGCTAGAGTCGTACTTGAAATGGTATTTTCAGGTAAATAAGGATGGATTTCTTGTGAAACGAATAATACGCGCTTGCTTTCCATAGGAGAAAGTATATTTTAAATAGGGTGCAAAGATACCTATTTTCGCCCTTTATATCAAAGAATGGCCTAGATTTGGAGCCCTTTTAACACTTATGGAACACATTCGTAGCATTGAGGAGTTAGCGCACTGGAAATCAAAAGAGCTTGAAAAAAAAACAGGCTTTGTTCCTACGATGGGCGCATTGCACGTTGGACATCTCAGTTTGGTGCGTCTCAGTCAGTCGATTAGCGACCGGACTCTAGTCAGTATTTATGTGAATCCCACGCAATTCAATAAAGCTGAAGACCTTGCGGCTTATCCTGACACACTTGAAGCTGACCTCCGCGCTTTAGAAGCATTGGGCTGTGATGCGGTTTTTTTACCTAGTGCGCAAATGCTATATCCTGACGGATTAAAATCCAGGCGCTTTGACTTTAATCAGCTGGACCACTCCATGGAAGGTGCTGGGCGTCCGGGTCATTTTGAAGGTATGGCGACGGTTGTTACCCGATTCTTCGAATTAATTGAACCCGATTTTGCCGTATTTGGTGAAAAGGACTACCAGCAACTGAGCATTATTAAGCAAGTGGTTACAAAAGAGGGGTGGCCCGTCGAAATCGTACCGGCTGGCATTTTTAGGGAAGCCGATGGACTCGCAATGAGTAGCAGAAACATGCGACTTTTACCAGACGAGCGCGAAGATGCGGCACAAATTTTCGCGATACTAAGCACTCGCATTTCTCGACTTAACCTGCAAGAAACTTCGCCAAAGGCCTTTGCGAACCAATGTACTGAAGCCTTGAATGCAGTACCTTCTATTCAAGTGGACTATGTGAGCTGCTGTGATGCTGCTACCCTTCAACAGGTGGACGAATTTAACACCGCCCGTTCCACACGAGTGTTTGCCGCAGTGCAATGCGGAAAAGTCCGACTCATTGATAACCTTCCTCTTTTTTAAACTACTTTTGCCGCATGCAAATAGAGGTTGTAAAAAGTAAAATTCATCGGGTTCATGTCACTGGAGCAGAGCTTGATTATATCGGTTCTATTACCCTAGATACAGAACTCATGGACGCTGCAGGGATTCTTCCCGGGGAGCGTGTTTACATCGTAAACATCAATAACGGTGAACGTTTCGATACGTATACCATCGCTGGTTCTCCCGGCGCTGGCGAAGTGAATTTGAACGGCCCTGCTGCGCGTCGTGTTCAAAAAGGCGATATTATTATCATTATTGCCTATGCACATATGAGTCCAGAAGAAGCCACATCTTTCGAACCAAGCATCGTTTTTCCAAACGAGACAACGAATCGCCTCGTTTAATGGCGGGTTGGGTAAAAAAGACGGTGCAATATGTGCTCTTTTTGAGCATCGGAATTGCCTTGCTTTACCTGACCTTCAAAAATGTCAATCCTGTCGACCTTTGGAATACCCTTAAAGAAGTACCATTGAGCGGACTTCTCTTAGTTACTTGTATCGGGTTTGTAGCTATTGTTTTTCGGGGCTTGCGCTGGGTACAAATGCTGCAAAGTTTAGGCTACCAGGTGCAAGGTATGCGGGCTATTGCTGCAGTTGCCATTAGCTACCTGGTAAATCTAGTCACACCTCGCGTTGGTGAGGTAGCACGGTGTACTGCGCTGCACAGGACAGATAAGGTTCCTGTTGATAAGCTATTGGGTACGGTCGTTTTAGAACGCGTCGTCGACACGCTATTATTTGCAATCGTCACGTTAAGTACAGTGGTTATTTCAGGCGATGAACTGAGAGATTTCATGACGCAAAGTGGCGCTCAGATTCCAGAGCTTTCCCTAACCGTCACAGTCAGTATTGCAGTCGTATTTGTGGCTGTTCTAGCCCTCGTGGTGTTTACTAGAAAAGTTTGGATGCAATGGAGCGTGGCGCAGAAAGTTGCGGGATTTGCAACAGGTATGATTACTGGCTTGCGCAGCCTGCGCACCGTCAATAATAAGCCGCTTTTTTGGTTTTATTCAATAGGGATTTGGACCTGTTACGTAGCGACCATAGCCATTGGCTTCACCATTGTAGAAGGTGTTCAAGGAATTGGCCCCGAGCAGGCGTTCTTTGTTAGCGTGGCGGCAGGGCTAGGATTTGTTATTCCAGTGCCCGGCGGAATAGGCGCATACCATTACCTCGTCTCTAAAGCGCTTGTTGTGCTGGGGCTCTCCCCATTTATCGGTACATCGTTCGCTACCCTTATTCACAGTTCGCAAAGTTTAATGTTTGTCTTAACTGGCGCCTTAGGCTTTGTTTTTCTCTATTTTGCAGGAAGAAAATAAGTCTTCCTCATGGCAAAGCAGAAAAGTATTTTTAATTGTACGCAGTGCGGCACGCAACACAGCAAGTGGATGGGTCAATGCCAGGGCTGTAAGGAGTGGAACACGCTCGTTGAGGAAGTTGAAATAAAGAGTAAGCCGGATCCACGTGCTTGGACCAGTGAGCAAGCTGCCGCAAAACCCATACGCATCGAAGACGTTGAGCACACCAGCGTGCAGCGTTTTCCCATACAAGATTTTGAATTTTCTCGTGTTTTAGGCGGAGGCGTCGTGCCTGGTTCTGTAACGCTTCTTGGTGGCGAGCCGGGTATTGGGAAAAGTACGCTTTTACTCCAATTGGCCCTAAGTTTTAGTGGTACCGTAGCCTACGTATCAGGAGAAGAAAGCCCATCACAAATAAAATTACGTGGCGAGCGCATTGGTAAAGCGGTAAGTGAATTGTATTTGCTCAGTGAGACCAAGACAGATGCAATTTTCAACCACTTAAAATCGGTCCGACCGCATCTGGTGATTGTCGATTCTATTCAAACACTGCACGTTCCCCACGTTGAAAGCACGCCGGGCTCGGTGGCACAAATTCGTGAGAGTGCGGCCAGTTTCATTCGGTATGCTAAAGAGACGGGTACACCGGTACTGCTCATAGGTCATATTAATAAGGAGGGCAGTATTGCTGGGCCTAAGATTCTCGAGCATATGGTGGATGTCGTGCTCCAGTTTGAAGGCGATCCCAACCTACTTTACCGTATTCTTCGTGCACACAAGAACCGATTCGGCTCTACCCACGAAATAGGTCTTTACACCATGGAACAGGGCGGACTCTACGGTGTCGAAAATCCAAGCGAATTGCTTGTGACAAAACAACACGAGGGTCTAAGCGGAAATGCAGTGGCAGTAATGGTAGAGGGTGTACGTCCCATGCTCATTGAATTGCAAGCGCTGTGTTCTACCGCCGTGTACGGAACTCCACAACGCTCGACGACTGGTTTCGATACGCGCAGACTCAATATGTTACTTGCGGTCCTGGAGAAGCGCTGCGGCTTCAGATTGGGTCAAAAAGATGTCTTCCTGAACGTTACTGGCGGATTGAAGGTAGACGATCCGGGGCTCGATTTAGCAGTGATTGCCGCCATCTTAAGTTCAAACGGTGACGCACCCATTACAGGTAAAGTCTGTTTCGCAGGTGAGGTTGGGTTGACGGGTGAAGTTCGTCCCATCACGCGTGTAGAGCAACGCATCAAAGAGGCTGAGAAATTGGGATTTGAGACCATCTACATCAGTGGACACCACCAGATAGAAAAATCCCACTACGACATTGCCATAGTGGGATTAAAAAAAATCGAAGAGCTGGTGCAAGCCCAGTTCCTGTGAAATTTAGTTTCCGCCTTCCAGTAAATTGGCCAATTCCGTTAGATCCGGTGTCAATATGATTTCCGTGCGGCGATTGATCGCCTTATTTTCAGGGGTATCGTTTTCCACTAATGGAATGAATTCGCCGCGTCCTGCCGCGGTTATACGCTGCGGATCTAAACCTTGATTCGTAGTTAATATTTTAACCACGTTGGTGGCGCGCATCACACTCAAATCCCAGTTATCGCGAACTTGACTCTGACCTCGATACGGATCATTATCTGTATGTCCTTCTACCAATACACTGATGTCATTATTTTCTGCGAGAACGCGCGCTAAATTTTCTAAGGCCACCTGTCCCTTTGGTGCTACATCCCAAGAACCAGGAGCAAACAGCAAGCTGTTTTCCAGACTCACGTATACCTTGCCATCGCGCATGTTTACGGTCAATCCCTTACCGGTGAAGCCGAGAAGTGCATCTGCAACCTTTTGGCGAACGAAAGCAACCGTGCTGTCCTTACGACGAATGACACCCTCCAGTTCGTACACCCTGCGCTGTCCTTTCTCGAGGAGCAACCTTTCCGTGTTCAAACTGTCCTCTTTCGCCTGAAGACGATTTTGAAGACTGCCCAACTGATCCATGAGCGATTTATTCTCGCGTGCACTTGCGGCGATCAAAGAACTGTTGTTGTCAAGCAAATAATCGTACTGTTTTGACAAACGATCGTATTTGGTTTGAAGTACACGCAGTTCGTCAAATTTCGAAGTAGTATCCGCTACCAACGTTTTGTTATCGCGACGCGCTTCTGTCAAAGTGCGTTGAAGTTCTGTATTCTCTGCAGAGCGAGTTTCACTTTTCTGACGCAATTGGTCCGCTTCATTGTTCAACAAGTCGTATTTATCTTGCAAAGCTTTGTGCACCTTGGTACTGACACAAGAAGTTCCTAAGAACCCTACAAGCGCAAGAATAAGTAGCTTTTTCATAGTTTATTTTAATTCAACAGCGACGGTACCCACTAAGTAAGAATCAGTCATCAGAGCGAGGGTATAGATGCCTGGCGCTAAATTTACAGGCGCGTCAATAGCACGTTTCGCGTCGATACATATTTCGATTGCTTCGCCCTGGAAGTTCACCACTGCTTTTCCATTAAAGCCTGATTGCTCGCCGCCAACCACGGCTTGATTTTGTTCTGGCGCGTCGACAGGTTTACCGTTTTCACCAATCCATTTCACATAAAGTGTTTCTTCGCCTTTCGCTGCAATTCTATTTTTAGCTAGCGTAATACATGCTGTAATACCGTCCGCTTTTTTCGCGCGACGTGTTCTGCGCATTTTGCCATTTCCTGCAATACGGAATGCCTCTGTGGTAGAAGTAGCGATGACCAATTGCTTTCCTTTAGAAACGGTTTCTGTAAGTCCTGTATTTGCGTCGCGCAAAGAAGTATTTGCATCCATAGCTGTATTTAGACTATCTGCAACCAGTTGCTCATGTAAGCGCAATGCTTCATAAGCAGCGTTTGCACTATCCAGCTTTCCAACAAGAGCCGCATTCGCTCTTTTCATTGAGCCAAGACGACTGCGGTAGCCCGTTAAAGACTTTTTGTTTTGAACATTTACAGCATTGATGCTATCAATGATCCCGCCCAAACGAGTCATCTCGTATTGAACAAACGCATTTAAGCTATCGTTTTGACCAACCTGGGCTTCGAGATCTTCTTTCATATCCGCTAATTCCATGGTCAAAGCCTGTTTCTCAAGTGCAATCTCGTGCTTCTCTTCACTGCGTAAATAAAGCAATACACCTAATACGATCACGGCCAATGCCATGATGATTAATACCGGTCCTAATTTGCTATTGTTGTTTCCTGTGCTCATGTGTCTGGTGTGTTATCTTAATTAGTAACGAAGCTAACGATAAGCTGCTTTCCAATGTTTTCCAAAGCGTTAAGTTTTTTAACAAGGGCTGTATTCCCTCAAAGATGCCTACAGTGCAACAACGTATTGTCCATCCTAGAGCAAAGCCTATGCCAATTCTGTTTGTGTAGCGCTCCACGGCTAGATTCCATCGCTGCGCAACGCGCGATGCTACTTTCGGGCACCTTACCAACAAGAAAAACTGCCACCTTCCGTTCGGCACTTTATTTCACAGGGCCCGTTCAAATCTATTGCTACAGCCTTAAATATGGGGGAAATTATTCTTTAGGGGTCGTGCTTGGTAAACACTTCCTTGCCCCGCTGATAGTATCCACCCTCGCGGGCCAGCGCCGGCCGGTGATAGTTACTGCCATGCCGGTGCACCTGTGGAGGCGATTCAAGCGCGGCTACAATCAAAGCGAAGCACTGGCACGTGGTGCACTATCAGGTGTTCGAGAGGCCGGGGTTGATGTGTACTATGAGGAACTTCTCAAGAAAACTGCCCACCGTCAAAGCCAAATTAATTTTGATCCTTTTCAACGGTGGAACAATACTAAAGGAGCGTTCCGAACGACCAAAAAAAAGCGCGTCCCGAGAGACGCGCT
Organism: uncultured Flavobacteriales bacterium; assembly: GCA_905478295.1. Taxonomy (GTDB): domain Bacteria; phylum Bacteroidota; class Bacteroidia; order Flavobacteriales; family Schleiferiaceae; genus UBA10364. Next base: position 14,020 of record CAJQHZ010000021.1, read on the forward strand.
TATCTTTATCATTGACGATACGGTTACAACAGGTTCGTCTTTACTGCGAGCAGCAGAGGCGGTACTTCACAACTATCCAAAGGCAGAAGTACACTTACTTGCACTGGCGCAAGAGCTTTAATGACGTACAACCACCGTTTTCTGCAATAAGCCTTTTGGCGTTTCAATCTCGATGACATAGGTACCACTGGCTGCCGTACTTAAATCATACGTTTTTTCGAAACCGCCAGCATGCGCATCAAAAGTATCCGTACTAATCACTTGACCTAAATAGTTCACGATACGAACAGCTACTGGAGCGGCCTGATCAAGTGAGCCATTAATAGAAATTAGACCCTGGGTTGGATTCGGGTATACTACTAAAGCGCTCAAATCTGAATGCTCTTCGAGGCCAATACCTTGAATGGACACAAAGATTTGCTGGCTCGTGGTATCACAGTCACCATAGAGTTTTAATACTGCAGTATACTGGCCATTGGCCGCATAGGTGTGCATTTGCGAAGAACCCGTACCTGAACCGTTGGTTCCGTCACCAAAATTGATGAAATAGGACGTGTAGCCCGATGCACCTGCCCAAGTAAAGGTAATGTCTGCAAATGTCGTACTGATCGAATCAACATTGTAGTTCGGGTTGCCCACATTAATGGAAGAGCAACTGTCTGTAGTAAACTGATAGTTCATACGCAATGAAGTATCTCCGGCGGCACACACCTCAGCAACATCGAAGTTGTATGTCGTGACAGGCTGTAAACCTGTCATGGAGGCTATGGCAGAAATAGACGTTCCCATCTTGGTGTTTGTAGATCCTAATGCGGTGTAATGGAAAACGAAAGATCCAGTCCCGCCTGTCCATGAAATATCTGCAAAAGTACTTCCCATGTTCGCTACGCCTAGACTAGACGGGGTCGGACATGAAGGAGTAACACAATTTGACATTACCGTATCTACAGCTCCCACATTGAAGTTACCTGCAGAAACACTAACGTTTTGAGAACCTGAAGCATTTGAAAGTGTGTAATAGACCTCAGACGGATACGAACCTTGAGCACCATTTACCACAGCGATTTCAGTACCAGCACAGATATCTATATCAACAATCAAACTATCACCAGTGGTGAAGGCTGTACCAAACGTTTCTCCATAAACACCATTGTAATAAAGATCAACAGTAGCACCATTCCATCCATCTCCGTAGGTATCATACATGCTCATCGTGTACGAACACAAATCTGTTGAATCACAACTGTTCGTACAAAATGGGATAGGTCCTAATGTATCTGAAGTACCATTACCACCACAATCCGCGATGAGGATAATATCGTAGCACGTATTCGAGGAAAGTCCCGTTAAAGTAAAGCTGGAATTGTTGGTTGAATCCATTGAGGAAACCATAGATCCCGTTGCTTGCACAAAACCCTGCGGTCCCCATTCGTAAATAAATGTTCCAGTATTTCCATTGGGATTAAAGGAAAAATACGCGTCATTTTTACCTGCAGTGTAAATCAAATCTTTAGGATTCGGACACAGGGTGTTACAACTCGCCTGGAAAGTAGCCATTTGCGTACCCAAAGTCGTAGAAGAGCTATTGGTGTAGGTGGCGATGGTTGCACCTCCACTAACAACATTTAAACCTATTTCACTTGGGTAAAAACCCGCATCACTTACTTCGATAGTGTACGAACCGCCAGTACAGACATTTATAGTTTCGGTATAACTCTGTCCCGTTAGAAATCCTGCACCCAACTCAAATTCAACACCTCCTTGTGCATTGATCACTTCAACTAAGGCGCCGTTCCAACCGTCACCATAGGAATCGGTCAATTCAATCGTAAACGTACACATGTTCGCCGGAGAACAAGTCATGGTTTTGAAAGTCGCAGGGCCAAATCCTGCAGAAACGGAACTGTCTGCACACATTTGAACTACATATACATCATAGGTCGTATTGCTATCCAATCCGGTCAACCAGGCGGGCGATCCGCCTACTGCAACTGAAGTTCCAGTTCCTTGTACAAATCCAGGAGGACCGTATTCTAAGTAGGTCTGAATACCGCTGGATGTATACGAGATTTGAGCGCTGTCTTGCAGAACCGTACCTACAGAAATAGCAGACGGTGGCAAACAATCCGGCGCGTTAGTAATGCTAATGTCTTCAATGTAGACCGCGCTGTAGGTAGTTGAATCACCACTTACAATAGCAATGTGATCATCGCTCATGTTGTAGCCTGTAGAAGCGTCAAAGTATATGGTGAATTGATTCCAGTTTCCGCCGTTAGGAACGAAAACGGTATCCATGATATTCAGCGAACTCAGCGACGACGTGTTGCTTACTGTACCAATGTAAAGCGAGTTACCACCCGACCATGATGTATTTGCAGCATAGAATTCCATTTGCTTGGTACCGCTGTCTAACCCAATAATAGCTGGACTAACGAGGGCTTCGTAGTCCGCGTCGAAACTGTTGTAGAGGTAGTAATAGTTGGTCCCGCTCCTTGCGCTAACGCTCCAAGTTGCGTCGTCAATATAACCGTAACCGGCTGCACCTGACTCTTCTAAATAATACCAACACGAAGGAGCGTTTGGATTACTAAACCCACCTGTAGAATCATTGTCAAATCCTTCATATACTGGAGTGCTTAGCGCTGTACAAAGTGTTTTCACCGTGTATGGGCCAACGGTTTGGCTGTATCCGTTACCGGCTGCACTGCAGTTGGTTTCAATGGAAAATTCATACGTGGTGTTTGGTGATAAACCGCTCACGGTTACGAAAGTATCTGCTACTGAAACGGACGTAGGAACATTGCTTGATCCAGCAATACCATAATCTACTGTAAAGAGGGTGTCTGCACTTGTCCAGCTAAGTGTAGCCGTGGTGTCCGTAGCGATTAAGCTTGCAAATACGGGAGCTGGGCATGCCGGTGGAGCAGTGATGGTGGTTGTGTAATCGTGTACTTCACCGTACGTGAAGCTTGAACAACTCTGCGTTGCGGTGATAACTGCACTATAGTTTGAACGAACACGTAATCTGTAAGAACCTAAACTCACCGTTGACGGAACAGTGATGGAACCCGTCGTAGAGCTCCAAGCGTTCGTAGGGCTTGACCAAAGATGCTCGCCGCTATCATCAAAATCCCCATCGTCATTGAAGTCGATCCAAACCGCGAAATACTGCGTAGACCAGTTAGAGGTGAAAGAAATCGTTGTCGGTGCTGTTTGTTGAATAAACACAGTGTCTGACGTCTGGACATTGTAGTAGCTCGATGTACATCCGGTCCCAGTGTCCTGAAAAGAACCTATGTATACATCATCAATGTCATCTCCAACGGTACAACCTGTGGTGTATGATGGAGTGCAGTAGGTTTGTGCTTGTAAGCCCAATGCTGCTGTACCCAAAAGGATAGAGAGTAAAAGTTTTTTCAAAGCCGTGAAGTTTAAGTTAACAGGTGAAAATTAATCAATTTCTCTATGTACTCTACGATTTACGGGGTGTAAAAGTGGAATGTTGAGAATAACTGATTCAAAGCAACGTTTTAATGAGGGTGGTTTGGCTGGAATTGGCCAATTTTGTTTCTATGAGACCGTATATCTACTTTTTGGCTGTATTCCTCTTACTCGCAGGATGTGCTGTGCAAAGTAAGCCGCAAGGTGGACCTCGTGATGAAACACCGCCCAACATAGTTTCGCAATCGCCTGAAATGGGTGCATTGCGCTTCAACGGTTCTGAAGCGACAGTCGTTTTTGACGAATACATTCAGGCCCGCGACCTGCGCAATACCATGGTTGCAACTCCACCTTTGGAGGGGCTTGAAGCGGAAATTAAAGGTAAACGGCTCTTAGTCCGCTGGGAGGAACAAGAATTGCGTACGCAGACGACGTATCGCATCACTTTTGGAGATGCCATTGGGGATTTAAATGAAAACAATACTTACTCTAATTTAGAATTGGTTTGGAGTACCGGAGATTATGTGGACAGTTTACAACTCAACCTCAGCATTACACCTCAATCTAAAGTACCCTATGAATCGCTTAAGGTTTGGTTGGTAGATCTGAATACTGACACCGTAGACAGCCCCGTTTTCGCCGCAACCCCTTCAAAGGATGGAAACGTTTCATTTGGTTATCTACCCCAGGACACTTTTGATATTCTAGTTTTTGAAGATCTTAATTTTGATAACAGATGGGACGCGAAAAGCGAAACTTTTGGATTTCTTAAAGGCGTCTCGTCGTCATTAGATACCGCGGTTCATTCCGTTCTGTACGCTAACGCTAAATTTGAAATACCCCAAGAGAACAGCACCGTATTTCAAGATTCCATCGTTACTATTTTAGATACTGCGAAATCGGATAACCTTGGCCGATTAACCCTGGTCGTACCCAATGTGGACACCACCGCACTGGCATGGATTTCTCACGAAAGCGGCTATGTACAATCGTTTACATTTCATCCCATGCGTGGCGTCTCAGACACCACCGTTATCGCCTTGGGAAATCAATTGCCCGGGAAGTACACCTTCAGCGGTTTTACTGACGTCAATGGTGATTCAGTTTGGACGCCTGCTTCATGGTACGATGCTAAAACTGCTGAACCCATTCTTAAGGAACAATCCTTCGAACTCAAGGCCAATTGGGACCTCGAACAACTCCTATACCTATGATGATCCGTTTACCTAAGCTATTGATGGTTTTCGCCTGCTGCTTTTGGGTAGTTTCTGCGCAGTCACAATCCTACATTTCAAGACTTTGGAACACCAAAAAATACGAGGCCATTACCGAATACTCTGCAAAAGGAGCGACGCTAAGTGGACAGGATAATGCATTCGTAGGACGGGCATTTATGGCTTTAGATCCGCCTCAACCGATGCGGGCATTGTCCCATTATGATCTTGCTATTGCCAAGCGTTGGCAGCGAGAAGATCTGTACTTCTTTCGCTCAGAGGCAAATTATGCGATTAAAAAGTACGATGCCGCGCTGGCGGATCTCGAAGTGTGCCTTCAGATGCGTCCTAACTATCAAAAGTATTTGCTCTCAAAAGCGGGAATAGCCTACGAAAAAGGCGATAAAGAATTGGCCTATAAAACCTATTACATCCTCAGCGAGCTCTACGACAAGCAGACCCCTTATTTCATGCTCGTAGTCATTAATATCGAGCGGGAACGGTACATTAAAGCGCAAGAACAGATTGAAGACAACCTGCTTCGATTCGAGCGCGGCAAGGAATTTTGGACCTTCACTTCAGAACAAGAAGTAGACCTCGAATGGCGCATTTTCAAAGATTACCCAAAAGCGTTGGAAGCTCAGGAAGCATTGCTCTCCTTCAAACCCGATCACGCCCCCTACCTCATCAATAGATTATTGCTACTTAGAGTCACACAAAACGATACACTTTCGGCAATCGCTGAAGCCGATTTTCAAACGAGATACAATACGAACGAGATACCTTTAGAGTACTATAAAAAGGGCTCTTTTAAAGTAAACGAACGCTTTTCAACGAATGGACTTATTGAGGATTTTAGGTATTTCCGTCCACGGCTTTTCGACAACAAGAAATACAGCCGATTCTATGTGAGCGACAACGGTAGAGTAGTAGGTGAGCACTGGGCCAGTGTTCAAACATCGCCTGTGGATAGCACACAAAAACTCTGGCAATTCTACGATGGCGTAGCAACTCGGTATACCCAGGCTTCGGATACTTCGTATGTGGGTTTTTCGAACCTTTTCGAACTTCCGGACAGTGCATTTACCCTGCGACTCTCAGGAGAAATCCGAATGGGGATGGATACCTTAGAGCAGCAACTTTTGAACGATTCGCTGCCGCAAGTGCAGCTTCCTAAAGATACCGTGCCCGCTGGAGGGGAAACCCCTCTAGTTCCGGCACGTCAGGATTCTAGCGGGGTTCGAGAAGTGCTCTAATGTCTTCAATGATTCGTTCCGCTTCGTTGGTTCCGTCGTAAAAGCCACGGATCCGTTTTTTTTCATCCACCAGAATGACGTTTTCAGTATGGATGAAATCGTGTTCATCGAAGCTGGTTCCTGGCTCCATAACCGCAAAATACTCGCGGCGCGCCATGCGGTACAGTTCTTCCTTTTCACCGGTTAATAAATGCCATTTTCCCTTGATGGCACCCAGACGCTCGCTGTAGGCGCGCATGACTTCAACGGTGTCAATTTCCGGCATGACCGTGTGGCTTACGAGGTGCACTCGCGAGTCGTCTTTAAAAACTTCCTGCACTTGCTGAAAGGTTTTTCCCATATCAATGCAAATGGTAGGACAAGTGGTAAAGAAAAAATCGGCAACATAAATTTTGCCTTGAAGCAACGAAGAGTCTGCGGGATTGCCCCATTGATCGACCAATTCAAAGTCGCCGATGCGGTGGCCGCGTCCTTTGCGCTCCAAATCATCGTCCACCACAGCTGGATTCAAGTCCGACGGATTGTAGATCGGCAAGA
>CAJQHZ010000022.1 GCA_905478295.1 uncultured Flavobacteriales bacterium
TAAAAGTGTATTGCTCTACCAACTGAGCTAAGAGATCAACCTTATTCCGCTTTGCGGGCTGCAAATATACAGAGGTTTCCTTTTTTACCAACTAAGTGAGAGAAAAAAATCAAAGGAATATTTAGGCCTTAGGTTGGGGTAGGGTTTATACCTTTGAATACCAACAAATTTGGGCCATGAGATATTTTCTTTTAGGGTATATGGGAAGCGGAAAAAGCACACTAGGTAAAGCGTTGAGCCAGGACTTAGGTGTGAATTTTGTAGACCTGGATGAGCTAATTACTGAGGACATTGGGAAGTCTATAACTTCTTTTATGGAAGATAAAGGGGAATTGGCTTTTCGAAAAGTGGAGCACTATGTTTTAGAGCGCATACTTATGAGCGGAGCGGAAGATGTTGTGGTAGCCTTGGGTGGCGGCACGCCTGTGTTCTATAATCATATGGAAGCTTTGAATGCCGCAGGGACGACTGTTTTTTTGGATGTGAGCGTTGTGGAATTGGCCCGGAGATTAGAAAAGGACGTGGATCGACCGCTGATAAAAGATAAAGGCGATGTCGCGGAATTTGTAGCGAAACACCTTTTTGAACGTCGACCATTCTACAGTTTAGCGCACCACAGAGTGAAAGGCGATGCCCTCACTGTGGAAACTATTCTCGAAGCAATAGGGTAGCTAGACGAGCTGGACGTTGGTGGCAACGCCGTTGACCACGTTTAATTGGACCGTGTCCTGGAGCGTCGTACTCAAACTCAATCCTTTTAAATCTGCCTTCACCGGATAACGTTTATGACTGCGGTCAACAAGGACCGTCGTGCTTAGTACACGCGGGCGAAAGCTCATCAGCTTAATGACTGCCCAAAGTAGCGTACGTCCACTATTGAGCACATCATCTACCAGCGCGAATTCACCGCCTTCTGGAAGGTCAATAACCATATTTTCAAGCACTGGTGCGTCTTTTTCCATCACAAGCGCGTGGAGCGTAATGTTGATGTCGCTAATGTTACGTAGACGGGTGACTAGCTGTTCCGCAAGCCAATACCCGTTATCCTTGATACCTACGACGTGCAAGTCAGTGGCATTGTGGTGACGGTCGTACAGTTCCCACGCGAGGCGCTGGATCTTGTGCTCTATGGCTGTTGCATTGAGTATTTCGGTAGTGTTGCTCATGATAGGGTGAAATTAGGCTTTTAACACCAATTGGACAACGTTTTCTATATGATGTGTTTGCGGGAACATATCCACAGCGCGGCTTTGCTTCACTTCATATTTCTCTGCCAAAAGTCCTAAATCGCGCGCTTGTGTGGCAGAGTTGCAGCTTACGTAAACGATCCTAGGAATCTCTAATTCTAAAAGCAGCGAAACCACATCACCGTGCATTCCATCTCTTGGTGGATCTGTAACCAATACATCCGGCTTTCCGTGCTTCGCGATAAAATCGGCATTAAAGATGTTCTTCATGTCCCCTGCATAGAACGTAGCATTGTCGACACCATTGTTTTTGGCATTGAGTTTCGCATCTTCAATGGCTTCAGGGATCAATTCAATTCCAACCACTTCGCGCGCCTGCTCTGCCATGAAAAGTGCAATAGTACCCGTTCCAGTGTATAGATCAAACACGAGCTCATCCTGCTTAATTTCGGCCATGTCCAGGGCAACCTTATACAGTTCGTATGCCTGTTCAGGATTCGTCTGGTAAAAACTCTTAGGACCTATTTTAAAACGCAATTCACCTGCGCCACTGTACTTTGGCATGGCTTCTTCAATGAACCCAGGGCCGCTGTAGGTAATAATGTCTTGATCGTAGATGGTATCGTTTTGCTTCGTGTTGATCACGTATTGTAGGGTCGTAATCTCAGGGAATTTCTCGTCCAATTCCTTCAGCAAAGCCTCGCGCGCCTGTGCATGCTCTTCTTTAAACTGAATCACGACTAAAACTTCACCCGTGCTGGCCACACGAATCATCAACGTTCTCAACCAACCCTCTTGACTGCGCGCGTTGAAAAACGGCATGTCCTTTTCGATGGCCCAGTCGCGCACAAAGTTGCGTATGGCATTTGAAGGTTCGGGTTGCAGTAAACATTCATCAATGTCTAAGACCTTATCCCAGAAACCTGGAATGTGAAATCCTGCACCACGGCGCTCTGGAAAATCCACACCGCTGTCCAGTTGCTCTTGCGTCAGCCATTTATTATCAGTAAAACTGAATTCTAATTTATTTCTATAGCGGTACTCTTTTTCACTACCAAGGATGGGGTGGAACTCTTCTGGAACAACGTGGCCAATTTTGCGCAAATTCTCGCGCACCTCTTTTTCCTTATATCCTAGCTGTTTTTCATAGCTCAGATTCTGCCATTTGCATCCGCCACACACACCGAAGTACTGGCATTGTGGATCTACACGGTCGGGACTGTATACATCCACTTTTACCACTTTTCCTTCGAGGTAGTTCCGGCGTTTTTTTGTCACCTTAACTTCGACTACGTCGCCGGGAACCCCGCCACTTACAAACACCACTTTCTCGCCGTGTCTGCCCACAGCTTTTCCTTTATTCCCTATATCCGTAAGCTCGACCTGTTCAAGGTTTGCTATGTGTTTTCTCTTTCTCGCCATAGGCCGCAAAAATAGTCTATAAAAAGAGAGGGCGGCCTCCCGGCCGCCCTCAATATTCAAACGCTTAAAAAGCGGGTTACTTCACGATCACAGGCTGTGCATGAGAAGCACCATCTGTTGTTGTGATAAGTAGGTAGGTACCTGAGGCAAGACCTTCAGTAGAAATCTGAACCTTCTTTCCGCCAGTGAAATCTGCTTGCTCTTGGTAAAGCGTGCGTCCTGTCAGATCCATTAGTTTCAGAGTTGCTGTTGCCTCAAAGTCTCCTTCAACAAAGAAGTCGCCGCTCGTTGGGTTCGGGTAAACCTTCAACTCACTTGCGAGTGTTTCTTCGAATTGGCCTATCGTATAGGTTGCATCAACACTTTGTAATACTTCTTTAGTAGAAATGTCTTGTACCCATAAAATAACACCAAGATTGGTGAAGTCTTCTACCGTGTGTTCTATACTTAGGTTTGCTGGACTCTGAGCACTTGCCGGCAAAGTGTAGTTACCGTTAAATGTATAGCTCAAAGTTTTAGTAACGCTCTGGCCTGAAGTCAATGCGCTCAGCGTTTCGCCATTCTCATTCGGCATCATTTTCTTTACTACGTTGAAAAATTCGGTCTCGCCATTTGTTTTGACGTTGGCAACATCGAGGTGCGAATAAATAACTGCAAAGAGTCTAAGGTTATTTGAGGTAACATCCGCCAATGGTGATATCGTTACTTCAGTCTCTATTGTTTTTGTCCAACGGCTCCATGTAGCTGTCATATCCACGAAAGCAGGAACATTTTGATATTGGTCGTACAATGCCTGCGTAACACCGTTTCCATTTCCGTCCCAACCGCCATCGATTTCAACCCGCGGTACAGAATTAATGCCGTAGAAAGTTCTTCTCGCACCTCCTTCGGTGGTGTAATAAGGGTCACCTGTACCTGGCCAGCTCATCTGGTATTTAATAGAGTTGTGTTCTCCTGGGTTGTCGTCAAAAACAGCTTCCATAGTAGTATTCGCTGGTGTACATGGTCCACAAGTTGAAGAAGTGAACGTTTCATAAAGCGGGTAGCGGGTAGTTAACGCGGTAACAACTTGAATATCCAGACTTACGGTATCATTCGCTGTATTCGCATCAACATTACTTCCGTTGAGACCACTCAGCCAAGCTTTAACAGAGTAAAGGCCTGTGCTTGAAGGATTCCATGTCGTTCCCGAGGTAAGTGTACCTGTAGAACCGCTGGGAATGCTAATGCTCGATAAACTCGACGTCATCGGTGTAGAACCATTGATGCTGTAGTTAAATGTAGCGCTGGTCAAATTCTGAGCACCATTATTTGTAAAGTCAGCAGCAATAGTATATGGTGCTGCATTTAAACCTAAATAAGGGCTAACATTTAAGCTGGCACCGGCCAATTCATAGTCCGGCTGTACACCTTGAATAAAGGTGTAGTAGGTATTGTCCAAAAAGTCGGGCGCATTCGTTGAATTACTACCTACGCTTGTAATCTGATCGTAAACGTTTGTACTGTTTACACGAACACCTATCGTTAAACTTGGTGTCGCACCTGCATTACGCTGGTCAACGATGTATATATTATTTGTTGTTTCCTCCAATACGATAGACCAGTAGCTCCAGTGGCTTCCTGAGGCACCAGTAACACTGTAAGAAGAGAACAGAATCCATTCCTGACGGTTTGGTGAAGTTCCAAAAGTTTTACGTGCAACTTGATCGTTCGGACCGCTTCCATTCAAACCAAGCACACAAATGGAAGAGTCCGGTACTGTAGAATTAGTTATCGCTACCGCAGAACCTACACTGTGATTCGCAGGACTCGTTTTTCTTGAGAATGTCAATACACCGGTATTTGATACACGGAAAGAATCAATTGCTGAGCCTTGTAACTTAAATGTAAAAGGAAGCGTCTGAACGCTAGAGTACGTACCCGCTGTTTGGGCCGCACTTAAGATGCTGGTCCAGTCCGTCGGTAGACCGCTGCCCACAGGATATTCTGAATTTTCCTGATTTACATTGTTTGGGTTTGAGCCCGACACCGGAGCGGTATGGTAATATTGCGCACTGGCCGTTATACTGAAGGCAAGCGCTGCAAAAGAGAGTAATAGTTTTTTCATAATGTTTGTTGTGAAATTTGCGGTTATGAAGTTATTACTTTTCCTCCTAATTGGCCCGATTTCAGCACTTATATTTGTAGAAACCCAAAATTCAAAATTTTTATGGCCCAGTCCTCTGCATCATTAATGGCTCTCGAAGAAAAGTACGGCGCACACAACTACCATCCTTTACCTGTTGTTCTCGATAAAGGAGAAGGCGTATATGTTTGGGATGTAGAAGGCAAACGTTACTACGATTTTTTATCGGCCTACAGCGCAGTGAATCAGGGACATTGCCATCCTAGGATTGTAGGTGCCATGGTTGCGCAGGCGCAAACATTGACTTTAACCTCACGTGCCTTCTATAACAGTAAGCTCGGGGCGTACGAGAAGTACATGAGTGAAACCTTCGGGTTTGACAAAATTTTACCAATGAATTCAGGCGCGGAAGCGGTAGAGACCGCTCTTAAAATTGCCCGTAAGTGGGGTTATGAGAAAAAAGGCGTTGCTGAAAACAGCGGAATTATAGTCGTTTGTGAAGGCAACTTCCACGGTCGAACGACAACAATCATTTCGTTCTCCGATGATCCAGATGCCCGTAACAACTTCGGTCCATATACTTCAGGTTTTGTAACCGTTCCATACAATGACATCGCGGCGTTGAATTTCGCTTTAATGAATGAGAATGTTGTCGGTTTTCTTGTTGAGCCCATTCAAGGAGAGGCAGGCGTTAATACCCCTGATGCAAATTTCATAGCGGAAGCCGCAGCTTTATGTAAAGAGCGCAATGTTTTATTGATTGCGGATGAAGTACAGACCGGTATTGCACGTACCGGTTCATTACTGGCTGTTTGTGGCGATTGCTCGTGTGGCAATACCTGTGAACGTGGTGCGACATATACAAAACCCGACCTTTTAATTTTGGGTAAGGCACTTTCAGGCGGGGTATATCCCGTGAGCGCAGTACTTGCAGATGACCCAGTAATGGAAGTCATCAAGCCCGGCCAGCACGGTTCAACCTTTGGTGGTAACCCTATTGCCGCAGAAGTTGCAATGGCGGCGTTAGAAGTTGTGAAAGAGGAGGGGCTTGCCCCGCATGCACGAGCTATGGGTGAACATTTCCGTGCAGAGATGAATAAGATCATAGGGGAGACGACATTGGTCACTAAAGTTCGCGGTAAGGGCCTTCTAAACGCGATTATTATAAACGATACGCCCGATAGTTCGACGGCCTGGAACATATGTGTAGCGCTGAAAGAAAATGGGTTGCTCGCTAAACCGACACACGGTAATATCATTCGCTTTGCGCCACCGTTGGTAATGACAAAGGACCAATTGGACGAATGCATCGCCATCATCCGTACTACGTTACTCAACTTTAAAAAGTAATGGGTTGGCTCCAAGCCTTTTTCCCAAACGATCAGCATCCTGATCACCACAAACCGCTCGATGGATTGCGCGGTCTCGCCGTGCTATTGGTCGTATTTGGTCACGGAAACAACCACGGCTTGGGTCCCTTTGGCGACCATAGTTTATTCATACGCGGAAAACTAGGCGTGTACCTGTTCTTTGTACTATCTGCCTACCTCTTAGATCGTCAAATTATTAAGATGTTTCAGCAGGAACGTGCAGCATGGGACTACTGGTTATATTACATTTCTCGCCGCATTTTGCGCATTTTTCCACTCTTTTTCCTTGCGCTTGTAGTCTTTAGATTAGCGAATGCCAGTGGTCTAAAAGTGGTTATTTACGAATGGCAGGAGGTATGGCAGCATTTGGCGCTGCAGCGCGGTGATCACATCTTTTGGTCGATCCCGGTAGAATTTAAATATTACCTAATCAGCCCCATATTGCTCTTCATTTTTCACCGTGTTTTTCGATGGAATGTCTACGCTGTAGTTATTACACTACTGTCGGTAATGGTTGGTTCACATCTGTTTGTTTTGTGGTGGAATCCGTTAGGTACCAGCACCCTTTGGTTCCTTAACATCTTCTTGCTTGGAACGCTAGTGGCATTTATCGAACGGTTGCATCCAAAGCTTTGGAACACGCTTACGCAATCTAGGTTTACAACGTACATTGGGTGGGCGGTTCTACTGATCTTCAGTGTATGGTCGTGGAAAGCCGAAAATTATACCAACATCGGCACCTTTGTTCCCGCTGCAGCGTTGTGGTCTATTGCGCTCATAGCGTCCTTTAAAACCGGGCTGTGGGCGACCATCTTGAGCTGGAAACCTTTGCGATGGGTAGGTGCTGTTTCCTTTAGCATGTATCTTTTTCATATCCCCGTATTAATGTGGGTAAAATCTTTTGCATTGCCGTCAGAAATCGCGTGGCTCAGCTACCTTGCGCTCACTGCAGGTGTCACGGCAATAACTTATCTATTCGTCGAACGGCCTTTGCAAAATTTCAAACCTTTTGTACATGGATCAGCGGGAACAAAACCTACGTCTTAAAGAAGCTTTCGAGCACGGAATTACCTACAAGAGCTACAGCGAATTAGTACAGCAGTATGCGCGCCAAGGCAAAACTTCAGGTGAGCAAAAGGAATCTTACGTGGGTTATACGAAGCTCGCCGCTGCACGTCAGCGCCGCTGGGAAAAGACGTACAGTCCAGAAGTAAACTTTATCGATGCCATTTACGATTGTAAAGTTAAAAGCGAACAGTGGTTAATTTTTACCGAGACTTGGTGTGGTGATGCGGCGCACGCTTTACCGTTTTTTAATGAATGGGCCATTGCAACGAAAATCCCTATGCGTATCGTATTTCGCGATGAGTATCCGGAGTTAATGGACCAATTCCTAACTGACGGCAGTCGTTCCATCCCAAAGTGGATCCGACTAAACGATCATTTTGAAGCAGTGAATAATTGGGGTCCTCGTCCATCAGAATTGATGGGATACTTCAAGCAGTGGAAAGCTGAGCCAGATTTTGATAAATCGGAATGGTCACTTTTTGCACAGGATTGGTACAACAAAAATAAAGGTCGCGCTCTGGAGAACGACATCTTCGATTTAATGCGGTAGTGATTCTTGTTGTAAGTGGTATTACTTGTTGTTCTTGAGATTCAAAAACATCTTTTCAAACGTGCTGTAGACTTCCTCAAGAAAGGGGGCAGTAAGTGCCTCTTTAACTTCAGATACAGAAGGATGCGATTCTTTCATGAATTTGAATCCTTGTTTCATAGGTCCAGCTTCGAATTCTACGTAATGCCAGCGTTCCATCGCGTAAATGGTGGTTTTGAATTGTTTGGTACTCCAGGTTTCGACGATGCGCATATTAGAAATCCACGTGGACTTTAAAGTTGAGTAATCTATTGGTCATATAGTTTGGGACGGCGTATTGGCCTGCCGCACTGATATCTTTTACCCAAAGGTAACTCACTGTGTTTCTGGCCTGCAGTAAGTTGAAGATCTCCGCGCTGACCCATACTTCATCGAAGCGCTCCGTCCATTTTCCACCCAACACTTTAATGAATCCAATGTCCGCGCGACGATAAGGGGGACTGCGGAAAAACCGGTCTTCCGGTTGTGCTATTTCATTACCGATGCCGTCCGGTCCAAAAGGAAAGCCACCGCCTAACATCAGGGTAAGCGAAAGCCGGGTAGAGGGGTCGTTCGGCAAGTAATCTTGAAAGTATACGGCAAAATTAAAACGTGTGTCCGTAGGTCGTGCGTGCCATCCCTGTACCAAGTCGGTGGTACTGCGCTCCTGAGCTCGGAAGAGACTGAAGGTGAACCAACTGTCGGTGCCTTTCACAAACTCTCCATTTATACGTGAATCAATCCCGTACACTCGCGCCAGCCCGTCATTGTTCCCCTGGTAACGAATGCGGACATTTTCCACATCGAAAAGATTCACGCGCTGTAACCCTTTATAATAGGTTTCAAGCGTCCATACGAAGGGCCGGTTCCACAATACGAAATCTTTGTCTTGACGCGCGATCAGGTGAAGTGCTTGTTGGCTTTTTACGGTTGTATTTAAGCTGCCGTCCTTCAAACGCATCTCGCGGTAAAATGGATATTGATCGTACAATCCGGCGGCAAAGGTCCACCGATAGGCTGCCAGAAGTCCACCTTCAGGGATGAAATTGAATCGTGCGCGGGGACTGATGCGCACTTCGTTTGATAATTGAGCCCACTGCATTCGTGCACCTATATTGTAATGCCAGATGCCCTTATCTAAGGGAATAGAACCCTTCGCGTTGATCCAACTCTTCGCACGCGCATTGATCAAGGTTTGCGTTGCAGCGACATGCGTATATAGTTCTAAGCCGTCGGCAGGTGTGCTGAATAACCTTCCGTCGATAACGCTGTCGATGGTACTGCCCGTATTCGGTAAACTGTAGCCGGCACTGTCGATGCGTTCCCACTCTTTGTAGCGGTCGTAGATGTTTTCTCCTTGCAATTGGACCCCCCAGGTAAGATCGAACCTGTTCCATCCGATCAACTCCTCATATTTTACATTTCCGATGTAGGCATCGAGGAAATTTCTTCTGTAATCCTGAAAGGCGCCAACACCGCGGATGAGGCTTATTTCGCCAAAGTCATCGGAGCCGAGATCATTATTGAGTTCGTTCAATCTGTAGTAGCCGATGACATCGGTGATTTCCAATTCCGTGGTGTGGAAACCTGAAGCAGATAGGGTGCGAACTCCGCCTCCCGAAAACTGCGTAAGTGTTTGGTATTTAGCAGCTAAGAACTGCGTATCGTAACCAAATTCTTCCTTGCCGTCAAAGAATACATTCAAGCGCAGGGCCTCCTGCAAGGATCCGAAGTTGGTTTGTCTGTTTTGCGGAATCTGATTCATCCTGTTGTGTGAAACATGAGCGAAGATTTCCACTCTCGAAGTACCTACTTCATTCGGGCCCTTACCAAACAGCTTCGTAAGTAGTAATTGGCCATCTGCATTTACTGGAAAGTAGTCGCTTTGAACATCAGTAGCGTTTAATAGCAGCGCGTTATTACGGTATCGCAGACCGCTTGCAATGGTCCAACCTTTTGTGTGGTTTTTTGAAGCCCAGCTTACTCCGGTCAACGAAGTTTCTACGATAAGATCTTTCAGCTTGGGGTCCCTAGTGTATTCGTATTTCACATCCAGAACAGAGCTGAGTTTATCACCTTCTAAAGCACTAAACCCTCCAGCGCTAAAGTTGATGCTGCTGACTAAATGCGGATGAATAATACTCATGCCTTCTTGCTGGCCCGCTCGAGCCAGGAATGGTCGGAAGACTTCAAAGTCGTTGATATAGACTAGATTCTCGTCAAAGTTTCCTCCTCTAACATTGTATTGCGAACTCATTTCATTTCGAGAGCTCACTCCGGCAAAGGTTTTTACGACTCCTTCTACGCCGCCTTCGGCACCAGTCGTGAAGCGAATATCCTTCCCTAGAACGTTGGTGCCTTCTTCTAATACGCGCTGGGATTTCACATCGACCTCATCGAGCAGCGTCGAATCCATAATTTGAGCGTGAAGCCCAGCAGAGAATAAGATTCCAATGAAAAGTAGATTTTTCAAAATCTAGCTAGCGTTTAAGACTTTGAAACAGCTCCGTCCAAGCGAAAGGATTCGAAAGGGCACCCAAAATCGCAGAAGCGCCATTACCCCCGTAATAGCGCCCTTCGTTATAAAGTTGCTGGTTCTGCATGGTAATGAGGTAATCTTGCATTTCAGCGGCATCATAGCCCATGGCGGCAGCTCGGGCACGTAGTTCATCTAATGCGAGGTTGCGTTGTGCAATATCCATTTCCGTGGTTTCGATTTTCATCGCCAGAAATTCTTCTTTAAAGTTTTCTTTCGACGGCCATGGATAAACAATGACTGGATCTAAGACTTCAGTGTCCCATTCTAAAACGATGCGTGCAAGGAAGTGCTCCCCTTCTAATGTATCTGCGACCCAGAAGCGGTTCAGGCGGAATCCAATATGCTGAAAAAGCACAGTATCTCCTGGCATTGCCACCAACGAGAAAAATCCGTCACGGTCGCTTACTGTCATTTGTCCACGACTTTTCACTAAGATTTGGACGTTGGGCAATAGCTGGATCAAAGAATCATTGCTGACGATCACCCCATGAAGTTGTACCGGCTCTTTGTCTTCCTGAGCTAAAGCCTGGAAAGAGCAGGTTAAAAGGAGAATAAAAAGTAGTGCGCGCTGCATCATAATGTGATTGTATACTCTTCTACGGAGGTGTTTCCAACACCATCGATTACTACAACACGCAAATTATGGCTTCCTGCGGGGATATCCTTAGGAACGATGATTTTTAACATCTCCTTTTTATAGTCAAAGTCGATTCGTGCGAATCGGTCATCGATCCGAGCGCTGTAACGCTCCACACCCGTCTTATCGTCTGCCACGCGCAAGCGAATCTCGCGAAAGGTACTATTGCTGCGCGGGTAAGTGGTCGTTTTCAATAAACTCACCTCAGGTTTTTTCAAATCTTGGTCCAACGAATACGTCCCTGTACTTCTTGTTTTAAAGGTCATCACCGCACCATCGCGCTCACCAGAGATAGCACTCTTTTTCCCCGTGTGATCTGCCTCCCAAAGGAACCAGCCAACTCCTGGTATTTGGGTACTATCTAAGGTCCACTCAAGGGTCATGTGGGTTTGCAGAGGCACGCAACCTTCGCCGATAACATATTGAGCATCCCCTTTCTTGAGCAAATTAAATTCGGATGTTTTGTACAAAGCGCCGGCGGGTAGGTGTATTTGAATGGCCCCAAAAGTCAAATCGTGATCTTTTTCCCAGTCCAATTTTATAGATTTCTTTTCAGGCGACAGCGGTTCATTGCCTTCGATGTAGAACCTAAATTCGCTTGTATTTCCTTTAAAATCTTTGACGCTAGCCTCCAGTTTGACTACGCTGTCCTGGGCCACGGTAATCCATCCCTTTGAAGCGCGGAAGGCCGGTGCCGAAATTTCATACGTATCCGTAATCTTCAGCGGGTTGTTCTCGAGCTCATACAATCTCGTATAGCGTACCCCCCCGGAACAGTACAGGTCGTAGTTGATGTGTGCATTGATGAACCTTGAGGTGCTAAAATTAATTCGGCGGTAGTTGGCCGTGAAAAAGGTTTGATCATCGATGGATGCTTCTATGGCGTAAACGCCGTTGTTGTTATTGGCAAGATCTTGCTTGTCCGTGGTGAACAAATCAATGCCAAGCGCACTAGTCGATTTGATGGTGTCTCCTGATTTGAACGAACCCGCATCGCTAAAGTCCTTCGCAGTCCACTTTAGTCCGCGTATATCTGGCTTACGTGTATCTTTTACTTCAATACCGAACTCCAAAGGATTCAATGGTTCTTCAGTTTTAGTATCTCTTATTTCAAAATGCAGATGAGGACCGAAAGAGCCGCCGGTGTTGCCGCTGAAAGCGACTAGCTGGCCGCGGGTGACCTTGAACTGCTCTGGCGAAGGGTAGAGGTTGCCGTCGTTCTTGCTGCGGTCGCGCAGTTGTTCTTCTACCCATGCCTCAAGCTCCGGGTAAAATGCGTTTAAGTGGCCGTAAACGGTGGTATATCCTTCGGGGTGGCGCAGATAAAGTGCATTTCCGTACCCGTATGGATTCACAGCAATTCGACTGACATAACCGGCTGCTACGGAATAGATTTTAAGGCCACTACGGCCTTGAGTCTTGATGTCTATGCCGCCGTGGAAGTGGTTTCCCCGCAATTCCGCGAAAGTTCCACTAAGTACTAATGGAATGTCTAATGGAGGACTAGGGTCAAAGGCGGATTGAGCGCTTAAAAGTGAGGTCGTTAGTAACAACCCAAGAATTAGGGACCGATTTAACATTTTACAAAGCTACAATTATGGTATATTTGAAGGAAACTGATTTAAATGACTACTGAAATTTCTGAAGTACTTCAGCGTGTGGTAGATAAGGCCTCAAAAGTGGCCAATCGCAATGCGGAATTACAGTCGAAAGTTAAGGAGTTGGAAGAACAAATTGACCATTTGCAAGAAACTCTCGCAGCCTTGCAAGCGGAACATGCAGATTTTCAAGATCAGTTGCAACAACGCAATCTCGCATTAACTGTCCAGAGTGGTTCGCCCGCAAAAGACACGTACAGCGAAGAGAAGATTGCGGAGTTGGTGCGGGAGATTGACCGTTGTTTGAAATTGTTAAGTGCGTAACCTCAGTGAGTGAGAACACGTTAAAAATAAAAGTCACCATTGCGAATAGAACTTATCCGCTGACCATTAAACGGGAAGAGGAAGAGCAGATCAGAGCGGCGGTGAAAACCATAAATGATGCGGTAGCACGGTTTGAAAGCCGTTATGCTGTGCAAGACAAGCAGGATGTACTCAGTATGTGTGCGCTGCAACTTGCTTCCAAAGCGGAAATCGCGCTAAAACAATCTCAAGACGTTCAGTCCCAAGCCGGCAAAGCGCTGGCAGATGTGGAAGCTGTACTAGATGCAGCCCTACAAAACGGATAAACACTTTCCCGTACTTGCTATTTTTTGTGCTAAACTCAACGAGCACGTTGTTATGGACTTCGCTCGAGACGTTACGAGCAGGCCACACCTCTTTGAGGGAGTTTACTCCAGTGGAAGGTCAAGGCGTCACGGCTAGTACAGATCCTGATATATAGGAGTTTAGACAACATGCATAGCAGGTGCGGGATTTTTTAAAAACAGTAAACCCAATAGTGGTATGGTAATGACAATAATTGCTGCTGTAGTAGGTCTTTTAATCGGTTTAGCTGGAGGCTATGTTCTCTGGCAAAACGCAATGAAAAAACGCGGTGCCCTCATGATTACTGAGGCGAAAAAAGCGGCCGAGCAGCTTAAAAAAGATAGGGCACTAGAAGCGAAAGAACGTTTCTTGAACCTTAAAGAAGAGCACGAACGTGCAGTACAGAAGCGCGATCAAAAATTAGCCGAACGTCAGAATTCATTTCGTGAAAAGGACGAACGTCTCAAAAAGAGCATTGAAGAGTATAAAAAAGACCAGCGTAACGTGGAGCGCGATAAAGAGACGCTAGCGAAAAAACGTGAGTCTTTAGATTCGCGCGTTCGAGAGGTTGAGAAGCTACGCGATAAGCAGATAGCTGAATTGGAAAACCTTTCAGGAATGACCGAAGAGGAAGCAAAGCAGCAGATGATTCAGGCCTTAAAGGATAAGGCGAAGTTAGATGCACAAGCCATCATTCAAAATACCATTGAAGAGGCGAAGCTTACAGCGAATCAGGAAGCGAAAAAGGTGGTCATTCAGAGTATACAGCGCGTGGCTACAGAAAATGCCATTGAAAATGCCGTCTCGGTATTTAATATCGAGAACGACGATATTAAGGGTAAAATTATTGGTCGAGAAGGACGTAATATTCGCGCCATTGAGGCGGCGACGGGTGTGGAAATCATTGTAGATGATACACCAGAAGCGATTCTGTTGAGCTGTTTTGATCCTGTACGTCGAGAGATTGCACGTTTATCAATGCATAAATTAGTCAGCGATGGACGTATACACCCAGCACGTGTTGAAGAAGTGGTGGCTAAAACGACCAAGCAGATTGAAGAAGAGATTGTTCAGATTGGTAAGCGTACCGCTATTGACTTAGGTATTCATGGCCTACATCCGGAACTCATTAAGACCGTTGGTCGTATGAAGTACCGTTCGTCTTATGGACAGAACCTACTGCAGCACAGTCGTGAGGTAGCAAACTTATGTGCTATTATGGCTTCGGAATTGGGACTCAATCCTAAAATTGCGAAGCGTGCAGGATTATTGCACGATATAGGTAAAGTACCGCACGAAGAGACGGATCTACCGCATGCCATTTTAGGGATGCAATGGGCAGAGAAGTACGGTGAGAAGCCGGAGGTATGTAATGCCATTGGTGCGCACCACGATGAGATCGAAATGACTTCTTTGATTTCGCCAATTGTACAGGTGTGTGATGCCATTTCTGGTGCACGTCCTGGCGCACGTCGCATGGTCGCAGACAGCTACATTCAACGTCTAAAAGACCTTGAGAATGTCGCATATGACTTTGACGGTGTAACTAAAGCGTATGCGATTCAAGCGGGACGTGAGTTGCGCGTAATGGTAGAGAGTGAAAAAGTAACCGATGCAATGGCTGCTCAAATCTCCTACGACATCTCTCAGAAGATTCAAACTGAAATGACCTATCCAGGTCAGGTGAAAGTGACGGTGATTCGTGAATTGCGTTCAGTGAACGTGGCGAAGTAAGCCCATCAACTTATAGAACGTAAAACGCCCGCGATCGCGGGCGTTTTTTTTATGCCCGCTCCACCGCCCAGTCCAGCACCTTGCGAATAAGCGACTCCACCGCTTGCGCCGGCTGATCATGAAAGGTACCTGCAGCACGGTTGGCGAGCAATGCAGAAAAGCTGTAGGCTTCGTGCCCCAATAGGGTGGCAAGGGCGTAGATGCCCGCGGTTTCCATTTCGAAATTGGTCAATGGGTAGCCGTCAAAAGATTGGTGATGCAGCGCGTCCATGGCCTCTTTAAAAACGGAAGAAGTACGAATGGTTCGTCCTTGTGGCGCGTAAAAACCGGGTAAGGTTGCGGTAATGCCCAACATTAATTCCGGTATGCCCTGAGCATGGCTCGTGTTGCATGGTGCAGGAATGTAAAACGGGTCGAAAGGAGCACCGGGTACGGGTACCGTTTTGAAGGGATGTTGGTAGAAGGGAAGCAGTCCGTCAAAGGCGAGCGCGCCCGCACTCAAAAGGTGCGTGCCAAGCGGAATGTCTGGGTCTATGGCCCCGCTGGTTCCTATTCGGATGATTGTGAGCTTGCGCAATTGGGTCCTATTCATTCGAGTCACAGGATCAATATTCA
Source organism: uncultured Flavobacteriales bacterium (assembly GCA_905478295.1). Lineage (GTDB taxonomy): Bacteria > Bacteroidota > Bacteroidia > Flavobacteriales > Schleiferiaceae > UBA10364. The sequence goes on from CAJQHZ010000022.1 coordinate 15,512, forward strand.
CCGCTGCGTCCAATTCATTCACTACAATATCGATATTATCAGTCCCCATGCCGGTGGACAAAACCAATACTTCTTTCCCTTGAAGCGTGCCTCGAACAATAGTGAACTCACGTCGTTGTTTAGTCCATGCAATAGAGTCAAAGTGCTGCGTTACGCTGCCAACTCGGTCGGGATCCCCAACAGTGAAAATCAGATTGGGAATGTCCTCACCTTTTAGTCCAAGGTGGTAAACACTGCCGTCAGGATTTAGAATGAGTTCAGAAGCGGTATGCGGTAACATGAATAGTATCTTTGGTCTCCTCAAAAGTAAAGGAAGTGAAAGCAGAGATCATTACGATAGGCGATGAAATTTTGATTGGACAGATCGTTGATACCAATAGTGCGTGGATTGGCCAGACTTTCAATTTAGAAGGAATAGAGATTTCCCGCATTAACAGTATTACGGATACTGCTGAAGCCATCATAGGTGCTTTGGAGGGATTGTTGCCTTCAACAGAACTGGTCATTATGACCGGCGGTTTGGGTCCCACGAAGGACGATCTAACGAAACAAACCCTTGCTCGCTACTTTGGTACCAATATGGTTTTTCGCGAAGATGTTTGGGCGCACATTGTGAAATTATTTGAAAGCTTCGGGCGTAAACCTGTCGAGCGCAATAAATTTCAAGCTGAGGTACCGGAAAATTGTGAGGTCCTATTCAACCACAAAGGAACCGCACCGGGCATGCTCTTTCGCCACAACGGCCGCAGGATAGTAAGTCTTCCCGGAGTTCCTTATGAGATGAAGGGGATTATTAAGGACGAGCTTTTACCGCTTTTGCAAGATGAGATTGATTACCAGATCAAGCACAAAACCTTGTTTGTGGTGGGCGTGCCAGAAAGCGTCTTGGCAGATCAGATTGAGCCGTATGAAGGTGATTTTTCTGAGAACATTAAATTGGCCTACCTCCCCAAACCGGGTCTCGTGAGATTACGTCTTACGGCGCGAGGAAAACGCGCGGACGATCTACATTCAGATCTTGAAGCAGCAGCTAAAGTGCTTAAAGAGGCCGTTGGCGATCCATTAATGGACGGTTCGAACAGTGCAATCGAAAAGTATTTAGGTGAAGTGTTGACGCAGAAAGGTCTCACCGTCGGCACCGCGGAAAGTTGTACGGGTGGGGGTATTGGCGCAACGCTGGTTAGTGTATCAGGATCTTCGGCATATTTCGAGGGCAGTATAGTTGCTTATTCGTACGACATAAAAGAGACTCTTTTGGGTGTGGATCACAAGACCATTGTAGAAAAAGGCGCCGTAAGCGAGGAAGTCGTTCGACAGATGTCGGAGGGGGCTCGAGCGAAATTAAAGGTGGATTTTGCCGTTGCGGTCAGTGGTATCGCAGGTCCGGACGGTGGAACGCCCGATAAACCGGTCGGAACCAGCTGGATTGCTATTGCTGGTCCAACCCGCACCATTACTGAGAAATTTGTCTTTGGGAAGGTGCGCGAGCGCAACATTCAAAAGACTATATTCGCCGCGTTAAATTTATTACTTAAAGAAGTTGAAGATTATGGCTAAGTAATGTTGGCCAATAATATTTATTGACTTAATTTTGCAAACCATTTTGGTACAACCCAGAAAAGAAAATAGCTTATGTCACGTGTTTGTGATTTGACCGGTAAGAAGGCAATGACGGGAAACAATGTTTCCTTTTCGAATAAAAAGAACAAGAGAAAGTTCAACGCGAACTTGTTCACCAAGAAGTTTTACATCCCTGAAGAGGACCGTTGGGTTACTTTGAAGGTTGCTGCTTCTACTTTGAAGACTATCAATAAAAAAGGTATCTCTGCAGTATTGAAAGATGCAGCAGCTAACGGATACGTAGTAAAATAATTTAGGACATGGCTAAGAAAGGTAACCGCGTTCAAGTAATCCTAGAGTGTACCGAGCATAAAGAGTCAGGTATGCCAGGTACTTCTCGTTACATTACAACAAAGAACAAAAAGAATACGCCAGATCGTATGGAGTTGAAAAAATTCAACCCTGTATTAAAGCGCATGACTGTTCATAAAGAGATTAAGTAAGATGGCAAAGAAAGTAGTAGCAACGCTTAAGTCAGCTGACGCTAAGCAATTCACGAAAGTGATCAACATGGTAAAAAACGCAAAAGGGTCGTACTCTTTTGAAACACGTGTAGTGCCTAAAGATTTAGCTAAAGACTTCTTGAAATAAGATCCGTCTTTAATCACGATATTTGAACCACTCTCCGGAGTGGTTTTTTTTTATCTAAATTATTGCAGTCGTATGAGCTTCTTTTCAAAATTCTTCACCAAAGACAAGAAGGAGACCTTAGATCAAGGTCTTGAGAAAACGCGCAGTAGTGTATTCGAAAAAATTACACGTGCCGTTGCTGGTAAGAGCTCGGTTGATGATGAGGTTTTAGATGATATTGAAGAGGCGTTGATCACTTCTGATGTAGGTCTAGATACAACGGTGAAGATTATAGAGGCTTTAGAGGAGCGCGTAGCGCGCGATAAAGTCATGGATCAGGACGAGCTGATGCAGATGCTTTATGAGATTATCTCGGGGCTCATGCAGCACGAACGCGGTGCTTGGGAAGACTTTGAGCTTCCTAAAACGCAGGGGCCGTATGTTCTTATGGTGGTCGGTGTGAATGGAGTAGGGAAAACTACAACCATAGGTAAGCTTGCCCACCAATTCAAAAACAAAGGATATAATGTTGTACTGGGTGCTGCGGATACCTTTCGTGCCGCTGCTATTGAGCAGTTGGGCGTTTGGGGAGAACGCACGGGAGTACCTGTGATTAAACAAGAAATGGGATCGGATCCTGCTTCCGTTGCTTACGACACGCTTCAACATGCAGTGTCTAAAGGAGCCGACCTTTGTATCATCGATACTGCTGGTCGATTGCACAACAAGAAGAATTTAATGACGGAGCTCAGTAAGGTGCGCCGAGTCATGGAAAAGGTGGTTCCGGATGCACCGCACGAGGTACTTTTGGTTTTAGACGGTTCGACCGGACAAAATGCGTTACTTCAAGCGAAAGCATTCTCAGAGGCGACAAAAATCACCTCATTAGCCGTTACAAAATTGGACGGGACCGCGAAAGGTGGCGTCGTGATCGGCATCTCCGATCAGCTAAGCGTTCCAGTAAAATTTATCGGAGTTGGTGAAGGCATGGAAGACCTACAACTGTTCAACCCTGAGGCTTTTGCTTCAAGCTTATTTAACAAATAATCCAGTATGCGTACACGTAGTAGCAAAAAGAACAGCATTAATGTTGTGACGCTTGGGTGTTCAAAGAACATCTACGATTCTGAAGTTTTAATGGGTCAACTCAAAGCCAATGGTAAGGAGGTGACACACGAAGCACCAGAAGAAGAGGAGGGTAATATTGTGGTGATCAATACATGTGGCTTCATTGATAACGCGAAGCAAGAAAGTATTGATACGATCTTGCACTACGCTGATAAAAAGCAACGCGGAGAGGTTGATCACGTTTATGTAACAGGATGTTTATCAGAAAGATATAAGCCAGATCTTGAAGCTGAAATTACGGATGTAGATGCCTACTTCGGCACGCGAGATATGCCATTGTTGCTGAAGACATTGGGCGCAGATTACAAGCATGAATTGGTAGGTGAGCGTATGACTACGACGCCAAAGCATTTTGCCTATTTAAAAATTGCAGAAGGTTGCGACCGTCCGTGTAGTTTTTGTGCCATTCCATTAATGCGTGGTGGTCACAAATCAACACCGATTGAAGATTTGGTTACAGAAGCTGAAAAATTGGCGGCAAAAGGGGTCAAAGAATTGATTCTCATTGCTCAGGATTTGACGTATTACGGGTTAGATCTGTATAAAGAGCGCAGATTAGGAGCGCTTTTAAAAGAGCTGGTCAAAGTAGAGGGAATCGAATGGATTCGTCTGCATTACCTCTTTCCATCGGGATTCCCGCAAGATGTGTTAGACATTATTCGCGAGGAGCCGAAGGTGTGTGATTATATAGATATTCCGCTGCAGCACATTGCTGATCCCGTGCTTAAAAGCATGCGTCGTGGTACTACAAAAGCGAAGACGGATGCCTTATTGGCGATGATGCGCGAAAAAGTGCCGGGCATTACCATTCGTACTACGTTGATTGCCGGTTATCCCGGGGAAACGGAGGAAGACCACCAGGTCGTCTTGGATTGGGTTCGCGAACAGCGTTTCGACCGATTAGGTGTCTTCGCCTACAGCCACGAAGAAAACACACACGCCTTCAAGCTTGAGGACGACGTTCCAGCGGAAGTGAAGCAACAACGCGTTGACGAAATCATGGCCATCCAAATGGATATCAGTCGTGAACTAAATGAGCAAAAAGTAGGCAAGGAATACCGCGTACTGATCGACCGTAAGGAAGGTGCACATTTTGTAGGTCGTACGGAATTTGATAGTCCGGATGTCGATAATGAAGTGCTCATACCAGCTGAGGATATTTATCTGAAAATCGGCGATTTCTGCACGGTTAAAGTCATTGAAGCGCACGATTACGATCTCATTTGCGAGGTGCTCTAAACCTTGATTCACGTCTAAAATAGCGGTGCGAAATTCTAGAAATTAGTTGAAAGAGTTTTTCACAAATCGATGAGGAAAACTTCAATTTTCTACAGTTTTAAATAGATGGAATTGGCTTGGGCAAACGTTATATTTGTTTATATGCGTATTTCCTCCACCATTCAAATTTTTCTACTACTGCTCAGCAGCCATGGCTTTATGCATGCAGCCTCACTGCAAGAGGATACTACCGCTCATGCAGATCTCGTTGAAGTGCAGTGGGAATTGGTGCGCTCGCCGGCAACTTTTGAACCGGCGGGATGGCAATCTATGGAAGTCCCTGCACTGACCAGAGTGCAAGCCATAAAAATGGGACTTACAATCAACGATTTTGTAGACGAGCGCTTTGATCCAGTGAAGGGAAAGCAGGCCGTGAGTCGTTATTATGGACTAGAATCTGATTACGCCCTTCAAGCTACTGTGATAGCAGCGCCAGGAACAGTGTTATTAAGTGCAGTAGCCGACGAAGGTCGGATAAAACTGCGCGAGCTTGAATCTGCCAATCCTCATTTAACGCGTGATGTTTTGCCGAAGGGTGCAGCGCTCTATGGAGTGGAATGGATACCCGGTCCTAATGATTGGACCGCGTTAGTAGAAGAGCAGCAGACGTATGAAGCAGCCCTTCTTGCACAATATGAAAAGCGCAGAAAACAAGTAATGTCCTTTATGCCGGATCCGTCCATTCATGACGCGATCACCTATACGGTGCGCTCCGGGGACTATTTGGGTAAAATCAGCACAACTTTCGGCGTGAAAGTAAGTGACTTACAGAAGTGGAACAGTATTAAAAGCAACATAATCTATCCCGGTCAAAAATTGACCGTTTGGGTATCTTCGAATAAGCGCGAATCCCTTCAAGTAGCAGCTGCTGAGCCGAAAAAAAATCCTAAAGCAGCTCCAACATCTGAAAAAGATACTCTGAAAAAAGAGGTATTGGCTTTAGCAGGTGCATATATTACCTATGAGGTCAAGCCGGGGGATACCTTGTGGGACATTGCTAACAAGTTTCCAGGTGTCAGCGCAGATAATATTAAGACTTGGAATAAAGTCGACGAATTGATCAAAGCAGGTGAACGCCTAAAAATCAACACCCTAACCATTACTGATTACTCTCCCGATAAATACCCTAGTACCCTTTAGGGCATGAATAAACCGGCACATTTTTTCTTATTTCTATTTGCATTAGGTACCCTTATGCTGGGACTGAGTTTTCTTTCTCCAAAAGAGAAATGGCAGGTGGGTCCATTCGAGATTGGGTATTATACCCCGAGTGAATTACTAGGTGCGCTTTGGTCCGAAGATAGTACTGTAGACAAAGCAATTGTGGTTCCGGAAAATTTGGTTTTAGATGCGCTCATAGAAGAAACAGACACTGTGACGACCCCATTACTCTCGGAGGAAACCGAAATGTTGCCGGTGGCGGAACCGGTTGTTTTAGATACCGCTATACAGTTGTCCGATGTGAAGCTCTTCGCTCCATTCTTTGAAGGATTGGAGCGTTTATCAGCCGATCCCAATTCTCGAGTTAGAGTGCTTCATTTCGGGGATTCGCAATTGGAAGGTGATCGTATTACCATGCAATTACGCGATGCCTATCAGCGCAACTACGGCGGTACCGGCTTCGGTTATGTAGCACTCCAACCGCTGGTCGCACCATCTTCTCTGGCTTTTGAAAATGAAGAAGGGCTCGCACGCAAGACGGTTTTTGGACGTCGCGATACTGCCTTTTTAGATATGAAATATGGGCATTTAGGTTCTTTCACTTTAGTGGAACCGAACGATAGCGGTCAATTTGTAGGGAGCGTAGCATTCAAAAAACGCAAATGGGGATACAGTCGAGCAAGAAATTTCACAACGGCTAAAATGCATGTAGAGGGCGCATCACCCTCCATTGTCCAGATTTTGGTGGCCGATTCTATTTATTCTACCCGCATCTTTCCAGCTGGCGAGTGGACGCTTGCGATCGATGTCCCGAATGACGATAAATTTTCAATGCGTATCAATTCTAAGCAACAGATTCGCGTTTATGGCATCAGTTTCGAAAGTCCCTTTGGTTTTCATGCGGATAACGTAGCTATGCGCGGTGCATCTGGGATGATTTTCACAAAAATGAACAGGGTGCAGTTCAAAGCTTCCTTAGAACGCGAGGCCTATGACTTAATCATTTTGCAGTTCGGTGGTAATGCCGTGCCTTATTTAAAGGATGAGGCGCATGTCGGTAGGTTCGCTCGCGCTTTAGCAAGACAAGCGGATTATTTGAAAAGACTCCACCCCAATGCAGCCTTCTTATTTATAGGCCCTTCGGATATGGCACGAAAAAATGGACTGGCATTTGAGAGTTATCCTTTGTTGGAAGAACTTACCCATCGGTTGCGTAATGAGCTCCTATCACGAGGTATTGCATTTTGGGATTTATACGATGTTATGGGTGGTTCGGGCTCCATGGTCAAGTGGGTGGATGCTAAACCAGCATTAGCAGTAAGGGATTATATTCATTTCACCCCCAAAGGCGCTAGCAAAGTTGGTGCATCGCTTGTCGGAGCCTTGAAAGTATTAGAAGACCAGTACAACGCTTTGATCGCCATAGAACGTGTTGAAATGCAGCGTTTGGCTGATTCAGCGGCATTATTCAAGCAAATGAATCAAGGCACAGGTGCCGTAACAGGATCCAGAGAATGAAGCAAAGACTCGCCTTATTGTTCATTGCATTCACGTTAGTTCTCCAAGGACAAGAGTCTCTGGGTGCTCTTTCGTTGAAATATCCTTTTTTAGATACGACGAAACAGTCGCTCCAGTATTTTGGATCAGAAGACGCTTTGGAGTATTTCTTTAAGAAATTGGACTGTACCATATTTGAAGAGGAGGGAAAAGTGAACGTAGTACATATGGGCGGTTCTCACGTTCAAGGCGGTACGCTGAGTCACGCGATGCGAATGAATTTGGCCCAATTGGCCCCAGAATTAAATGTCGAGCGTGGTTTCTTTTTCCCGCACCGATTGGCAAATACCAATATGCCCGGTAATATTTATGTGAAAAAAATGGGAACATGGGAGGGATGTAGAAATTCCATACCACGAAATAATTGTCCATGGGGTTTCAGTGGGATTGATGCCATAACACGCGACAGAGACGCCGGTTTCGCATTGCAAAGTTTTAGTGGGGCTGGGGAAGCCTATGCATTTAAAGAACTTCGAGTGTTTGAGCATTACCGGAGTAACACGATGGTACCCGTTTGCACACCAGTACCGGATAGTACCTACGTGGACACGGTGGCAGGTGTACGCTGTTGGTTTTTTAATGCACTAGTGGATTCCGTTGCGGTTTCTTTTGATGCCGCAGAAGAGGGCGAATCTCAGTATACTTTACAGGGTATACAAATGGTGCGCGATGAGCCAGGCTTGATTTACCATGCCCTGGGTGTAAATGGGGCGGCAACGAAGTCATTCTTGCGCAGTGAGAATTTTATTGAGCAGGGGGCCTATGTGGCACCCGACTTGGTCATATTTGGACTGGGAATCAATGATGCATACAAGCCAGACAGTGATTGGCATCCAGAGGAATATAAGGCACGATACGATACACTTGTGGATTGGTTCCGCACCATCAATCCAGATTGCGCCTTTATTTTTATGACCAACAACGACAGTTATTACAAGCGACGCACCCCAAACAAACATGCTTTGGATGTAGTACGTGTGATGGAACAGTTGAGTAAAGAACACGATGCCGCAGTATGGGACCTTTTCGGGGTCATGGGCGGTTTAAACAGTATAGTACTCTGGGAAGAACATCGTCTGGCGAAATCAGATAAAATTCACCTTACTAGAGCGGGCTACCGACTGAATTCGGATCTTCTGTTTTGGGCCTTTTGGGAGGCCTATGAGCAGCATTTAAAAGCACTCGCCCCATGATGGAACAGTGGAATATTGTAGAGTGGTTCACCTACCAACAGGATAGTCCGTTGCTTTTCACGCAGCGCTATTTCTGGGTATTCTTTGCATTGGTAATGGGTGGCTATAGTCTTGTGTATAAACACACCGCCCGTCGTAACCTCTTTCTATTCGCTGTCTCCTTATTTTTCTACTACAAGACGAGCGGCTTCTACTTTATTATCTTACTATTCTCGACAATCGTAGATTTTGGTATTGGTTGGGCCATATTTAAGAATAAGGTACGCTGGCAACGTCAAGCCCTAGTCGCTTTGAGCGTCGTGGTGAATCTTTTTGTCCTGGGGTATTTTAAGTACGCTTATTTTGTTGCGGATTTTCTCCAGGATTTAACCGGAATTGAATTGGAAGTAATCAACCAATTCGCGCTATGGACCAACAATGCTGTTGGTACTAATTTCGTTTTCGATCGAATCCTATTGCCTGTTGGAATCTCCTTTTTCACCTTTCAAACCATTTCGTACAGCGTAGATATTTACCGGGGCCATGTAAAGCCGGTTAAAAATATCTTTGACTTTGGTTTTTATGTCAGTTTCTTCCCACAATTGGTCGCCGGTCCCATTGTTCGCGCATCCGAATTTATCCCACAGCTGCATCAACCTTATGCGCTGACAAAAGAGCGAGCAGGTTTAGCAGTATTCTGGATTTTAAATGGATTGCTCAAAAAATTGGTACTTGCGGACTACCTCGCGGTCCAATTCATCGATCGTGTTTTCGATAATCCTCAGCTGTACAGCGGTTTTGAAACCATGAGTGCACTCTTTGGCTACTCCATGCAAGTCTACGCAGATTTCTCGGGCTATACGGATGTCGCTATTGGTATTGCAATGCTCTTAGGATTCACTTTACCTAAAAACTTTAACAGCCCCTATAAGGCTTCTTCAGTTGCGGAATTCTGGCGTCGCTGGCATTTATCATTGTCGACTTGGTTGCGCGATTACCTGTATATACCATTAGGTGGAAATAGAACCGGTTCCATTGCATCTTACCTTATTGTATTCCTCTTTTTAGTGATGATTGCATTAGTGGTGGATCAGCCATTACTATCCGTATTACTGGGCGTGCTATTCGCAGGAGGTTATTTACTCATGCGCTACAGTATGACGGCAGAGCGTTGGGTTAACACGAACATCAACCTCATGCTGACCATGATTTTGGGAGGTCTTTGGCACGGTTCCTCTTGGAATTTTGTTACCTGGGGAACGCTGAATGGTGTGGGCTTAGTAGTCTACAAGAATTGGAAGAAAATTTCACCATGGGCAGACAAGTCACGCTGGTACAATAGGGCCATAGGTTTAGTGATCACTTTGGTATTTATCACCTTTACTCGTGCGTGGTTCCGTTCCCCTACCTGGGACGGTGCTATTCAAATCCTCGCTAAAATTCCAAACGATTTTGGGTGGTCGACCGTTGGCGGAGTGCTTGCTGGGAACTGGAAATATTTCACTGTACTTATTCTAGGTTATGGCATCCACTGGATCCCTAGCGTTCACAAAGCACGCCTTCGTAAGGCCGTGAGCACTGCACCCTCATGGGCGTTATTTGCGCTCGCTCTTGCCGCAACGATGGTCATTTATCAAATCCTTAGCGCTGAGGTTCAGCCTTTTATTTACTTTGCATTTTAACAGCTACTACTTATCTTGAGGAAAAGCTAAAAATGGATGTTTAAGGGACATAAGGAGATAGGTTTCGGTTGTATAACGGCGCTATTTGTGCTGTTTATATTGAGCTGCAATACAACGGAAGAAACCCTACGTCCACAGTTCATTCCACTGTACCAGGCCGGCGAGCAGTTTAGCTTTCGCGGTTTACATGCAGTGGACGACAGCGTAGTCGTAGTTGGTGGATCTGAAGGTAGTTTTTGCTTTAGTCTTGATGCGGGAATCCATTGGGAATTCATGCAGATTTCCGATGCACCAGAGAGTCAATTCCGCAGCGTATGGGCCCAGGATCATTCTCGTTTCATCGCCGTAAGCGCTGGGGCGCCTTCCTATATTTACTTTACCGAAGACCGCGGTGCACACTGGTCGCGCGTATTTTCCGATACTGCACAATCGACTTTTCTCGACGGCATCACCTTTGCAAACGATACTTTAGGCTGGGTTTTTGGTGATCCTGTAGATGGACATTTTAAGCTCCTGAAGACTGTGGATGGCGGCCGCAATTGGACTGAAATCTCAGGACCTTCCGCTATTGACGGTGAAGCGGCTTTTGCTGCAAGCGGATCTTCTATCCTGTTCAAGGATTCAACCCTGAGCGTGGTGACTGGAGGCACGGTATCTCGCATACTTATGTCGGTAGATGTAGGAGAAACTTGGACGGCAAAATGGCTAGAGTTACCTCAAGGACTTCCCAGTCAAGGTGCATTCGCTCACGATTGGCACCACGGTCGTTACATCATTGTAGGAGGTGATTACCTCTACGATACTGCCGCATTGGGTAATAGTATAGAATACGATCCTGAAAGTGCTTATGCAGCGATTGATAATTTTAGTAATCTTCCGTATAGTTCTGACGTAGTAAGTGCTGGACAGAATGTGTATTTTACAGGGACTGCGGGTATGTATTATGCGGATTCTATTTTACATGAATTGGATACTACAGCCATGCACAGCCTCGCGTACAGTGGAAAATATGTATTTGCTTCCGGCCCAAAGGGTCGCATAGGACGTATTTTCCAAGGAACGCGAACAGAGTTAAATGAGTTTAAACGAGCAGTAAATAAACGATGACAAAATCAGGTATACCCCCCGTAACCTTTAAGAGAATCGCCACTGCTATGGGCTTTTCACCAATGGCGAAGGCAAACCTAGCAGAAGTCTACCGGATCGCTCAGAGATGTGATGCACAGATGTACGTGTTCCATATCGGCGTATGGAACGACCGCTGCGAGATGACTTACACGGGTTTCTTATCAGAGCTAGGTATATCAAAGTCCGACGTAGAATTGGTCTGCAAGGAGGGTGATCCTAAGGAAGAATTACGAATGCTTTGCCAAGAAAATAGTATCGACTTACTTGCTTTAGGCGCTCTAGTCCGAGAGCATATGTTTAAGGTTTTTACGGTCAGTATTGCTCGTGATGTTTGCCGGAAGGCGAAAGTGAGCTTATTGTTATTGACCCACAGTAGAGTGGAGGGTATGCCTTGTGAGCGCATTGTGGTCAACGGTTTAGACCACCCTAAAACTTTAGATACCATTCGTACCGCCTTATGGCTTGGGTCGAAATTGGGCAGTAAAGAGCTGTTTGTTGTGGATGAATTAAGTGAAAAGTCCTTGATTAAACCGGACGACGATAAAAGCCAATTAAACAGCGAGCGTAAAAGAAAGCAAATCGAACGTGAGCAACACAGCCGCATTGAAGATATGCTTCAAAATTGTCAGGTTCCAGTAAATCTAGATATCAAAGAACAGCATGTTTTTGGCAAGCGCGGATATACCATTGCTCATTACGCAAAAGCAAAACGAGCGGACCTTTTGGTTGTGAATTCACCCGATACAAAACTGGGACTGTTCGATCGAATTTTTAAGCACGATTTAGAGTACATACTAGCCGATTTACCTTCGGACGTTCTCATTGTTCACACCACTAAAGACAATGTCTATGAATAAGCCGAGTAGTGGATTTAAAGGATTCAAGGAAAATTGGCAGGCCGATTTAAAGGCCGGATTTGTAGTTTCGTTAGTAGCGCTACCCATTTCCATAGCATTGGCATTAGCCTCAGGTGCACCCGCCATTGCAGGTCTTATGGCCGCTGTAGTTGGGGGGATAGTCGTTGCGCATTTAGGAGGGTCGTATGTAACCATTACCGGCGCGGGTAATGGATTGGCTGTCGTCACTCTTGCTGCAATCACCACATTAGGGAATGGAGATATGCTCGCAGGCTATTATATGGCGCTGGGAGCCATTGTCGTCAGTGGCGTTTTGTTATTCCTTTTGGGATCCGTCCGATTAGGCGTATTGGCCGATCTTTTTCCAACCTCTGCCGTGCAAGGCATGTTGGCTGCCATTGGTATCATCATTTTGGCGAAGCAAAGCCACGTGATGATTGGAATTTTAAATCCTGAAAGCACGGCTCCTATTCCCTTATTATTGGAATTCGTCAATTCTATAGAGGCCCTGTTTTGGGCGGATGCAGGGACATGGAAAACGGCTGGGATTGGACTATTCAGTTTGCTTCTGCTTTCAGTATTTCCTAAGATTCGTGCACAATGGGTACATTCTGTGCCGGCTCCGCTTTGGGTAGTTATTATTTCTGTTGCAGTTCAGATGATAGGTACGCGCATTTTAGGTACGAGTTTCTTTCCTGAAAAGTACCTTGTAAATATACCTGCGGACTGGATGTCTGCTTGGCGTATGCCCGATTTCTCTGGTATTACCAAAGGTCCATTCTGGGGTGCAGCAGTATCATTAACCTTTATCGCGAGCATTGAAAGTTTACTCTCCATAAAAGGTATGGACCGTCTAGATCCATATAAGCGTCGCTCAAATGTCAACAAAGACCTGCGCGCTTTGGGTATAGCAACCGCCTTATCTGGATTGGTAGGAGGATTGAGTGTGGTAACGGTTATTGCCCGGAGTTCTGTAAATGTGAGCAATGGTGCTAAAACGCGTTCGGCCAATTTCTTCCATGGTATTCTCATCTTAGTTTTTGTCTTATTTTTTCGGACGCTATTAACACAAATCCCGCTTCCAGCATTAGCGGCTATATTAGTGTTTACAGGGTATAAGCTATTAAATCCATCACAATTCAGCCGTATCGCGAGTGTAGGTCTAGAGCAGCTTTTCCTGTTTTTCTTTACGCTCTTTGCGACGCTTGTCTATGGGTTGATAATGGGTATAGCATTAGGTATGTTGGCGACATTTGTTGTGCAAGTATTTATAACAGGCTCAGGCATCGATATTCTGCGTTATTTCTACCGTCCTAATACATTATTGTATGAAGAGGATGAACAGAAATTCATCTTAAACATTAATTACTTCGCTAATTTCTTGAATTACCCCAGGTTAAAGAGTAAGCTGGATAGTGTACCAACGAATGCGACGCTTATTGCTGACTTCTCAAATACGCAATTCGTTGACCATACTGTAATGGATCACCTTTCGGGGTATACAGAGCTTTTTGATCAAAAAGGAGGTAGCCTCGAACTTGTGGGGTTAGAAGCCTTTGCCCCAACTTCTTCACATCCTTTAGGTGTGCAGTCACGTGCAAATCGTTCAAAGTTCCGAATGCATGTTTCTGCAGGTAGTGCGCAAGGAGCACGATTAAGCGCGAAGCAAGAAAAATTGAGTGCATTTGCCGTACTCAATGGATTGAAATTTACAGCGTGGCCCCAGTCTAAATGGGACGAATTAGTGGAGCAGTTTAAATACTTCAATCACCGTCGTATCGATTATACTACCAACCTTCTTAAAGATGTTGACCAAAACTTCTATGCTTTGGAGGTAAGTTCACACAGTGGCGAATTTATTATGAAAGACAGTCAGCATTTGGCTTGTGTTGTTATGGATCCTCAAGTATCCAATTTACCCGAATTTGTTTTGGATCGAGAACGAATATTCTCGCGTTTGGCACAATATACAGGGGTAAAAGATGTGGAGATTGGTAATCCGGTATTTGATGCGAAATTTAAATTGAAAGGTCCCGATCCTAAGGCAATCAGGGCATTCTTCACTAAGAAATGTGTGGACTTTTTACTCGAGCATCCCGGTTTCCATATGGAGAGTAACGGAAAAGCTATCCTAATATTCCATAAAGAACGTGTTGCAAGTGTGGCAGAGTTCAAATTGATGGTTAATTTTGCACGCGATTGGGCGAAGCAGATATAAGTACCATCTATAAAGCCTACGAATAGAACCTTTGCCTAATGCTAATGAGCTGTGGGACGCTGACTGTCCTTAGCTTTAAGAGCAGCGGCTAACGAATAAAGAACCATTCACAATGAGTAATGATTTAAAAACCACAGCACTGACCCATGTTCATGAAGCTTTAAGTGCGAAAATGGTACCGTTCGCTGGGTACAGCATGCCGGTTCAATACAACGGATTAAAATTAGAGCACGCTGCAGTTCGCGAGGCGGCGGGAATGTTTGACGTGAGTCACATGGGTGAATTCTTCCTCGATGGGCCGCAAGCACTCGACTTTCTACAATTGGTAACCTCTAACGACGTAAGCCGATTACTACCGGGTAAAATCCAATACAGCTGTATGCCAAACGCACAAGGCGGTATTGTAGATGATTTATTAGTGTACTGCTTCTCCGCGCAGCATTTTATGCTGGTCGTGAATGCATCGAACATTGAAAAGGACTGGAACCACCTCATGCATTATGCACCACAGTTTGATGTCACACTCCGCAATCAGAGTGAGGACTACAGTCTATTAGCCGTGCAAGGTCCGAACGCTATTCCTTTGCTTCAAACTCTCACGGAGATCGATTTAGCAGCTATCAAATACTACAGTTTTACAGTAGACACTTTGGCTGGAATAGACGATGTTATAATATCCGCAACAGGTTACACGGGTTCAGGAGGTTTTGAACTGTATGTTCCCAATGCGGTAGCTGAATCACTCTGGGAAGCCATAGTTAAAGCAGGTGATTCCTATGGATTGCTGCCTGCAGGTCTGGGAGCGAGAGATACCCTCCGTTTAGAAATGGGTATGGCGCTCTACGGAAACGATATTGATGATACTACGAGTCCTATTGAAGCAGGTCTTTCGTGGATCACAAAATTTACCAAAGACTTTGTTTCCTGCGAGCTCTTTCAGGCCCAGAAAGAAGCAGGTGCGGAAAATAAGCTTGTTGGCTTTGAGATGATAGATCGCGGTATTCCTAGGCACGATTATCCTATCGCAGATGCATCTGGAGTCGTGATTGGTCGCGTTACGTCAGGAACGAATAGCCCTTCAACAGGTAAAAATATTGGAATGGGGTATGTGCCTACAGCCTTATCAAAAGAAGGTTCAACATTTTTCGTAATGATTCGTAATAAGCCAATCAAAGCGCAGGTGGTAAAACTCCCGTTCTACAAGAAATAAGATCCGTAAGGACAAAACGAAAAAGACGCATCTTTCGATGCGTCTTTTTTTTTATGCAAAAAAAGTGGCGTTGCTTTCCCTCAACGCCACTTTAACCCAAATACAAACAGAGTGAACGGAAAGATTGTTATGCGTTTATAATGCTGCTTTAACAGCCTGACCAGCGGGATGGTGGCTGTAACGGTCTAAATATTCAGCAACACTGTACGTATATTCTTTACAACGGTTGTGATTTAAGCACTTTACCTCACGGACCGCTCCAGCCTCAGCATCCAGAAAGACTTCAATAACGCTTTCAGGATTGTTGATGGTGTAAAGTGCGGTTTGTGTAGATGATGCAGTACTTAATTCAGTCATTGTTACATGTTTTTAAATTGAAATCAATAAACTCAAATATTTATTGAACAGACTGCAAAAATACAACAATAAAAGTGAATTTAAAACAAAACCGAGAACAATCGGATGCCTTAACCCCATAAAAATGTGGTAACATGTCCAATTATCAAGTAATTTAGCGTAGCTAACAAAACCTAGTTACTCATTATGAAGATTGATAAACTCGACAAGCAGATTCTGGAGTATTTAGTAAAGGATGCACGTAAACCCTTTACTGAAATCGCCAAGGATTTATTAGTTAGCCCTGGCACCATTCATGTTCGCGTTAAGAAGATGGAACAAATGGGTATCATTAAAAGCACTTCAATAAGTGTCGATTATGAAAAATTAGGCTTCGGCTTTATCGCCTATATAGGGTTGTATACCTCAAGATCGTCAACTTCACCTCAAATTATAGATTCGCTCGGGAGTGTACCAGAAGTAACAGTGGCACATTTGGCTACCGGCAAATATGGAATTTTCTGTAAAATTCGTTGCCGCGATGCTTCCCATGCAAAGGATGTTATCTTTAGAATTAACGATATAGAGGGTGTAGAGAATACTGAAAGTATGATTAGTCTTGAGGAAAGTATTAATTCAAATACAGGACTGCTTAAACTTATTATTGAAGATGGTAAATAATTAACCTATTGGTAATTACATAACAGAAGGGCCCGGTACATTTGTACCGGGCCCTTCTGTTTCACTTAGGTTTGTGGTCATTAGTAATATGCAGGACGGCGTACACCGGTGAAGTGCTTTGCAAGGCGAAGTACCTGTCGACTGTACCCATATTCGTTGTCGTACCACACATAGAGTACGGCAGATTTCCCATCTTCTGTGACTTGTGTAGCATTTACATCATAGATGGATGGGCAGGGATTTCCAACGATATCAGAGGAGACCAATTCGTTAGACGTGTTGTAATGAATTTGCTCCACCAATGCACCAGATAAAGCGGCTTCTTTTAAGCTGTGGTGCATGGTTTCTAAATCTGTGGGATGTTCCAATTGCAGGTTTAGAATGGCCAACGAACCGTTAGGTACGGGCACTCGGATGGCAGAAGAGGTGAGTTTTTTGCCTAATCCTGGAATGCATTTGTCGACTGCTTTGCCCGCTCCAGTTTCCGTGATGACCATGTTCATCGCAGCCGCTCTACCACGTCGATACTTACTGTGCATATTGTCCACAAGGTTTTGGTCGTTCGTGTAGGCATGAATAGTTTCGAGGTGACCGCGTTCAATGCCGAAGTGATCGTTTATTACCTTGAGTACAGGGGAAATAGCATTTGTCGTGCAGCTCGCTGCAGATATTATTCGATCACTCTGAGCAATACTGCTCTGATTGACGCCATGCACTATGTTGGGTATTCCTTTACCGGGTGCGGTCAGTAGTACTTTATCGACGCCTTTTCCTTCTAAATGTTTACTAAGGGATGATTCGTCCCGGAAGGCGCCTGAGTTGTCAATAAGTAGGGCTTTGTTAATGCCGTAGGTTGTGTAATCCGCTTTGGTGGGGTCCGGAGCAGGTATAAAATAAACGGGGCGGCCGTTAATGATTAGTGCGAGGTTTTCTTCATCGACCTTTAAGGTGCCGGGAAAATCTCCATGCACAGAATCGATTTTCAAAAGCGAAGCTCTTTTGTGTAAACTTGCTGCATCAATACTTCGAACGGCTACTGCGCGCAGTCGGAGTTGATTGCCACTTCCTTCTTGAACGATTAATTCTCTAGCTAATAATCGGCCAATGCGACCAAAGCCAAACAGTATTACATCGCGAGGTTCTAGGGTAGTAGGCTTAAAGAAGCTACCTAAATGGTCCATGATCCAATGGTCAGCAGTATCGTCTGTTCGTGACCATTCGTGAGTGATACGGCCGATGTCGAGCTTCGCATGCTCGATAGCGGTTCGCTTGAGAGCAAGAAGCATCTCCAGCGTATCTTCAACGCGGATGGCTTTACCGACAAAATCCGAGGCGTACTGGTGCAATTCCAATACTTGGCTTGCGCTTTTATCCCGGAGCTGGTTACGGAACATGGTTATTTCAATGCCTCTGTTGTAAAAGAGTTCGTGTACGCAGGCACTTACGTCCACTGCGAGGCGTTCGTTCTGGATACGATGCCTCACTTTCTGAGTATACTCTTGTTGAGCAATCATGTGATAGTTTTTGGTGGTTCTAAGTACAAAGTTAGGGCAGGATATTAGAGATAAAAAGGTTTATTTGTACTTGTTAAGCAGCTATTAAACAGTCATTTAAGTGGGTTTTAAACAGTGTAAGTTGTACACTTTTACGAATGACTTTGGCGTAAAAAAAATCCCCCAGCTGATCGGTTACGTTCAGTGGGGGAGTGTACCAGGGCAATGAAGCACTATTACCACTCAAAAGCGTAGTAATTTGCTTTACCATTGGGTTCAAATCCTTGGATAAGAACGCCGTCGCCTGGGTTGAACTGTCGTACAAGTCGTTCAAAACTTTCAACGTTCTCTACATAAACGTTATTGAGTTTTACAATGATGAAATCCTTAGGTATACCCGCTTTTTGAAATCTACCACCCAATATTTTAGAAACTCTAATGCCGTAGCGAAGTCCTAAGCGGCGCTTGTCTGTACTGCTTAATTCCTCGAGTTCGGCGCCGAAATTGCGAAGTAATTCTTCTTCTTTAGTGAGCATTTCGGTAGTGCCTAGTTTATTTTTGAGTACTACATTGAAGACCTCGTTTTTTCCTGAACGATTCACCACTACGGAAAGTTTTTCTCCAGGTCGACGCTGCCCCAATGCCTCGGTAAGGTCGGCTCCTGTGGCGATGGACTTTCCGTTGACATTTATAATGACATCTCCTTTGGTGATACCAGCGTCGTCCGCCGCCCCTCCCGAAATTATATTAGCTACATAAACCCCTTTATTTACTTCTAAGTTTAATTCTTCGCTTAATGCAGCGGTAACTTCGTTATAGTTGATGCCTATAAATGCGCGTTGCACACGGCCATATTCCATTAGATCGTTAACGACTTTAAGCATCAGGTTGGCAGGGACGGCAAAACTGTAGCCCTCAAAAGATCCGCTTCGAGATGAGATGGCGGTATTAATCCCCACCAATTCTCCTAAAGTGTTGACTAGCGCACCTCCAGAATTACCTGGATTAACAGCAGCATCCGTCTGTAAAAAACTCTCTATAGCACTTTGCTCGTCAATAATGTTGATATCACGACCTTTTGCAGAAATAATACCTGCTGTAACTGTGGAGGTGAGGTTGAACGGATTGCCTACGGCAAGCACCCATTGGCCCAATCTGACCTCGTCGGAGTTTGCAACACTCACTTTTGTCAATTCAATTCCCTCTATTTTTAATAAAGCAATATCAGTAGTGGGATCCGCCCCGATCAATTCTGCTTCGTATTCGTCATTGTTTGAGGTCGTCACCACAATGGTCTTCGCACCTTTGATGACGTGATTGTTGGTGACGATATAACCGTCTTCGGTAAGAATAACGCCGGATCCGGAGCCTTCTACTTCAAACTTTTCTGGGGTAGATGGCCGACCAAAGAATAAATCATTGAAAGGGTTGTAGTAATTCTGAACACGCTCGGCAGTGGTCTTCACGTGAACTACCGCTTCCACAGTGCGCTCCGCTGCTGCAACAAAATCTGTTGGAGCAGAGGGCAGTGGACGGTCTACAGTCAAATTCACTTGTGAGGCGCTCTGATGCGTATCCTCAATAATGACGGTTTTTCCAGTCCATCCCAAACTGTGCGCGGCTCCAAGCGCCACCAAGCCACCTATGGCAGTAAACACTATGGGGCGACCTATGGATTTCAGTAATGCTTTCATAAGGTTCATTCGTTAGATTCTTGTTTCCTTCGTACCTTCATATTGTACACCAAATCAACGCACATACCTCATCGAAACGCATAACTTTAACGCCTTTTAACACCTACTGGCATGTCCTACGTAGAATTTTATAAATACCACGGCGCTGGAAATGATTTTATCCTTATCGATAATCGATCCGGTACGCTGACTGTAACGACCGAAACCATAGCACATTGGTGCCACCGAAATTACGGTGTTGGCGCTGACGGATTAATGTTGTTGGAAGCGCCTAAGGTGGAAGGCGATCACTTTTACATGCAGTATTTTAATTCTGATGGAAGGGAAAGTACCATGTGCGGTAATGGCGGTAGGTGCATTGCGCGGTTTGCGGTGGATTTAGGAATTGCCGCTGAGGGCACGTTGAATTTTCATGCCATTGATGGGCCACATACTGCTGTGGTCTCTCAATCGAGCGTTGCCTTAAGTATGATCGATGCCCCTGCTGTTATCTCTCGAAACAATGGTTTCTTTATTGATACGGGGTCTCCACATCACGTTGAGCATCGGGAGCCGGGACCAGATTTTGTAGGCACGGCTCGCTCTATTCGAAATGCATATGGACCAGAAGGTGCGAATGTAAATTTCATTCAAGCGTGTGAAGGCGAACTTTCTATACGTACGTACGAACGCGGTGTAGAAAACGAAACATTGGCGTGTGGCACAGGTGCAACTGCAGCAGCTATGGTTGCAGTAGCGCAGGGCTGGGCGCCTTCTGCACCGGTAAGGCTCTATGCACAAGGCGGAATATTGACGGTAGACTTCAAAGGAAGTGGACCTTTTACAGATGTTGTGCTTACTGGACCTGCAATGCAAGTATTTAAAGGATTGTTACCATTATGATTAAAGTAACGGATAACGGATTCTTGCGCGCACCTGAGCCGGAAGACCTTCAATGGCTTCACGGCATCGAAAATGATGCATCGCTTTGGTATTTAGGAATAAGTAAGGAGCCGTGGAGTAAAAAAGTGTTGGCCGATTATTTGGCCGCACAACCAGGCAACCTACAACGTGATGGTCAACTTCGCTTACTCTTTGTCTTTAACGGGACAACGGCAGGTGCTATTGACCTTTTTGATTACGACCCTGTAGCTCGTAAAGCTGGAGTCGGAATTCTACTTTCGGAGGCGTTTCGCGGTAAAGGATTAGGTAAAATGGTCCTAAAAGCTTTCGATTCGTATTGCTTTAAGACGCTCGGGTTGCATAGTCTTTATGCTCATGTTCCCATGAATAATGATGCCTCCATACAATTGTTCGAACAAAGCGGATATCGTGCGGTTGGAACTTTAGAAGATTGGGTCTGGTTCGACGGTACTCATCAAAATGCACAACTCTTTCAAAAATTAGTTTCATGAGAAAACTGATGGTGATTACAGTAGGCGTGGTTATTCCGGGTCTATTGCTAGTATTGGTTTGGAAAGGCTATAATGCGGTTTTCGAAGCGAATGTCAATCCGGAATTGGCACCCTATGAATTATATGTAGAACCCGGAACCACATTGGAAACAGTATATGAGGCGTGGTTTGAATCCGGCCTATTACTTCAGCCGGAAGGTTTTTACTTGATTGGTAAGAAAAAGGGATTGGATACGCTCAATACGGGACATTACCTCATCGAGGAGGGAATGAGTAGCAATGGAATCGTAAATATGTTGAAAGCAGGGTTACAGACGCCTGTGAAGGTAAGTTTCAATAGCGCTAAGAACCTAAGCGATCTCGCGGACCAATTGAGTCCTCAGCTGATGGTCGATGCAGCTGCTCTCAATGAAGCATTGCAAGCACCCATGGAAGGATGGGAAGGGCCTTTGAAGCAAGGCGCTTTTTTACCCGATACCTATGAGTTCTATTGGAATGCCAGCGCAGAGACTGTTGCAAATAAGCTTTATCAGAATACCATTTCATTTTGGACGCCTTCGCGCATTCGTCAGGCAAATGAATTGGGCTTGACGCCAGGGGAGATTAGCACATTGGCTTCCATTGTAATGAAAGAAAGCAGTAAAGCCGACGACCGTCCGAAAGTGGCTCGTTTGTATTTGAACCGATTGGTAGCAGGAATGAAGTTGCAGGCAGATCCTACGGTCATCTATGCTATACAGCAAGAAAATCCTGCTGCAGTGGTGCAACGTGTTTTGCGAAGAGATTTAACCATTGATTCGCCGTACAACACGTATAAGAATGTAGGTCTTCCCCCTGGACCTATTTGTGTTCCCGAGAAGGCAGCACTATTAGCTGTATTAAACGCGCCTTCGCACGATTTTATCTTCATGTGTGCAGATCCCGATCAACCCGGTTACCATGCTTTCGCACGTGATTATGCAAGTCATTTGGAGAATCAACGCAAATGGACGAATTGGCTAAACAGCCGAAAAATATATAGATAGCTAATTTTTATTGCTTAAAGCCTGCTTCGGGCTAAAAAAAACACCCCCGCATTCTCGAGAGAAGTGCGAGGGTGAAAAAAAGAGTTGGTTGTTGTATTACTCTACAATCAAACGTTGAACATCTGTTCCAATAGGAGTAACGGTCTCAACAAGATACATGCCTGCCGCCCATGAGGAGGTCTCTATAGCAAAGGTCTGTATTCCAGAAGTTCCATGAACCGTGCGTTGTTCGAGGATTTGTCCCTGTGTATTCCGCACAGTGATTATCACATCTGCATCGCTTTGGAAGCTGATTGGTAACTGCGCAATCCCTGAAGTAGGGTTCGGGTGGATGTTACCAACACCAATGTTTTGTTCCAATTCTTCTTGACCAATCACATAAATTCTATCGTTGTCACTGGTCTTGTAGAAACAGAAATCGTCAATAGCCCATCCGGCTTTATTAATAGTCTCATCAGAGCCAAAGCGGAATCTAAAGATGGCATTACGCGCTGTATCAACCGCCAGGTTGATGGTGGCTTGTTCCCACCCATTACTCACACCCGTCCAACCTGGTTTGAAGATGTCCAATGAAGTAACAAAACTGGTATTGAACCACGTCGCACCGAAGAGGTTTGTACCTACAGTATGCCAGGAGATACCGCCATCAAAAGTGACATCTACGGTTCCTCCATCATGATAGATTTCGGTTGAGAAAGCATGCATGAATTCGTAGGTATATGTCTGACCTGAATCTAAGCGGAATACTGGTGTATAGAGCGCTGAAGAGTCGCGTTTCTTGTAATTAGAGTCAAGATCAGTCATCCATGCATTCGAACCACTATTTGCAGCAACTAAAGGTGCAATACTCGGCGTCCCCACTTCCCAAGCAGTTAGCCCGTCCTTGACGAATGCATTTAAGGTCAACCATGGTGATATGGCGGGGTCATCAAAATTATTACAGTAAGAACTATCTACAGACATAATGATCTTATCTAGAACAGTAATATCTGCACAGATTTGATCATCACTTGGATCATTATCTGGCTTACTGTCTGGACGTGAAGTGCGTACACAAACGTTGTAAAGTCCACTTGCCGGGCTAACCCAATCTTGATCAAATTCGTACCATGCTGTTTTTCTTGGTACCAATGGCGGATTGAAGACTACCTGCTCCGGGTTAGACCATGTAGTTCCACCATCCGTACTAAATTCCACCAAACAGCTGTCAAGGACTTTCGCACCTGTATTTTTAATCAGGGTCTTCAGGTGATTGTTCTGATCAGGTACAGGTAAGTATTCCACAGTGGTCACATTGATAGGTGCGGCACTGTTTTGTGGTGGAATGTAAACTTCTACTTTGTCTAAATTCCAACCGTCACTATTTCCTGTTCCCGATTTCATGCGTGCGCGAAGAATTAACGGTGCAGCAGAAAAGTTCCAGGTTGATAATGGCCAAGAAGAGCTTATCTGACCTTGGGCACCGACCCATGCATCGTTTACTGAAGAAGTACCCGTATTATACCAGTTGGTACTTACTACGTTCTGTGGATCCCAGAATCCAAGTGTATTCCATGTTCCACCTCCTTGGAATTCGATCAGTGCAACATCACCGGCTCCTAAATCAACATCGTGAACCAGACGTAGTTCGGCACCCGCTATAGTGTCGAAGCCGATAAACCTCGGGAAGTATAAGAATTCTTCAAGACCACCAGGTACATTCTGATTAGGGCGTGTAGCCATACCATTATTGTTACCTAGGGCATTAATCTGATCAACTTTCCATAAGTCTAATGCTCCTGAAACGAAGAATCCTGAAGAATCGCCGTCGTTACAGTTTTCGAAATCTTCTACAAATCCAGATTGAATGTATACTTCCGGCCAACCCGCACTCTTCACATAAGACGAATCGTTCCATGAATGGTTGTCATTTGATTTCGTAGTGTAGGCATGAACTTCAAAAGTACCTTTTGGCCAGGCAACAGTGTTTGTGTTATCTGTTACTAGTACATTACCGCCTGCTGGGATAGAACCACTGTGGGTAAAGGTATATGTAGTGCTAACTCCTGCATTTGTACCACAGGTAGGGGTGACTGTATAGGTTACCGGTATATTGCTTTGGGCGTTCTTACCAAAGTTTCTGACTTTGAATTTTGCTTTCTTAGTCGCTGGGCCACCGACCATATTGATACGTGCTACTGGGTTTTCGATTGCGTCAACGCCAACATCGACATTAGCCTTGTCTACAATAACAATATCGTCGAACGCAATATCTGCAGCGACACCAAAACCGGACTTCTGTGCTATAAAACGAAGCTTAATAAGATTACCCGCTTGTGCACTAAGATCAACCTCGTAGAAAGACCAGTTGTCTTTTTCATCTGTGAGGGTAGTTGTATATGGCGTCATCGGATTCGTCCAGAAGTTATCTCCTGACTTGATCCACTGTACACGAATAGCTCCGATATCAGCTCCATACATATGGTGACGGAACTGAAGAACAGGCTTAGTCATGTTGCTCAAATCCAAACATTTCGATACAAGCGTTGCCGACGCTGGTGAAAGACCATAGTTACCTTCTGTAACTAAATAGTTTCCTTGTGCACTTTTATCGGTGATTGGACCTGAACCTATAGTTGGGGTCCATTCGTTACCTACCATAAATGCAAATTCACCGCTATTACCGGCTGGAACAGGCGTGAACACATCTAGTGGGAAACTACCGGCATTTCCTGCTGTGTTGTTTCCTGCAGTTGTTCCTGCACCATCAAAGTCTAATACGTATGGGAAGGTCGAGTATGGCTCTTCATGCACAATTCTGATCGGCCCAATAGTATCGTTTGTTGCAACCGTATCACCAGGTTGTTCTGTATACACCCAGATGTCATAGATTCCGTAACCACTTAGGTTGGGTCCTGTGGCAAAGGTGTAGAAAGTTGAATCACCCGTTTCTAATGTCTTTTGGGTAATGTATTCTGTGTTAGTTTGGTTGGTTGTGGTTCCAGCCGTATTGGTGTAGTCAAATTCCCAAGTAACAGGAACACTATCAAGGCTGGTACACCCGTTATTTTGAATCCATAAATCAATGGTTTCGTTATTCGAATACGAACAATAGCCATTTTCAGGATTAAAGACATCACGCAGCGCCACTTCATAGGTTGGTGGTTCATAAATGCGTATGTTATCAATTGCGACATCACCTTTGAGTGAATTCCCTCTGTTCACAGAGAAACGAATGCGCGCATAGTCTCCTGTAATGTCATTCAATGCAACAGAATAAGTTTTGAAAGGATCAGTTGACTTCGTTTGTTGTTGACCGTCAATACGTGCCAAACCAGTATACGCTGAGGTATTAAACCCAGTATCCGCGGTAATGGCTAGGAAGTCGACGTGTGCGCCATACATGTGGTAGTCGAATTCTAGGATTGCACAGTTGTAGCTTCTCAAATCTAAACAAGGCGTTATAAAGTGTGCCTTATCATTCGAAGAACCTTGTTCAGCTTCTGTGTAAATATATTTTCCGCCACCATTTGGAGAAGCATCACCATCGGGTCCTGTTAAGTTCGTTGCCGTACCCCCAGTTCGAATAGACCATGCAAATCCTATGGTATTTTCGTTGGGTATGACTTTGTAATTTTGTCCATAAGGTGGATTCTGATCAGGGAAGTTACCGCGGTGGCTAACACCTGTAGCTCCTGTACCAGATCCAGCAACCCAGTATACGTTATTTTCAAAATCCTGATCGACAGGTAGCGTAGTTGAATATGGGAAAGAGCTTTGCGTTGTCGTTCCACAAATAGGAGGTAGTCCGGTATCTCTCCAGAATCTGTAAGCGAAAATGGATGCAGATTCTAATGGATCACGGACGACGTTGGGACAAGCACAATCAAAAATACGGACGTACCATTCGATGGTATCGTGGACACCGATATTGCCGAAAGTGTACGTATACTGCGATGAATCAGGACAATTGCTGGAGAACGAAGAAGTCATTAAAGAATCACTCCATGTGCTCCATGAGCTCGTAGAGTAATCATAGCGGCGCATGTAGATCCGCATACTATCAACACCAACATTATCTTTTCCCTTCACGCGTACAGATTGAGTCGGCATGTAGCGTGCGCCAATGGGTTTGGCTGGAACACTCACATTTACCCAATCCATAGTCGGTGGCTCTAATTCACAGGGTGCCCCTTCAACCATAAGATTGTCCACAAACCAGCCTTCTAGTGCTGAAGGTGATGGTGTACCCGTTTTATTTGACATGATGAAGCGCAACTTACAGTTGGCATAACCGTATTGCGAGTTAGTATTGTCGTAAGTTCCTAAATAGCTGCTCAAGTCAAATGTTTCGCGCGCCCACCAGTCAGATGCGGTAGTTGGCGTAGGTCCCGTTCCAGTGTTGGAATTACCAATAGTAGGTCCGTACCAATATGGGGTAAGTAGTTGTGACGGGTAAGATAATTCGTTAAACCAACCCTGCGAACTAAACTGAGGACTACCTCCTTGATAATGTGTGCTGGTTAAATTCACCCAAGTCGCTCCGTTGTCACGTGACATTTGGATGAACGCTTTTTGGATGTAACGTATTTTACAAATCTGGTCGAATGTCAACCTGACGTTGGTGTAAGTTACCGTAGTGAAGGCATCCGTTTCGAAAACAATCGAGTCATTCGCATAGATCTGCGTATGAAAGGACGCATTGCCTGTGGTCTTGATGTACGATGTATCGTTCCAAGAGCGCGTGGCGTTGGTGGAATCCGTGTTGTAGTTGGCGGCAATTGAGTCGGCACCTAAGGTTCCATCGAAATTTTCCGTGTAAACGGTGTCAATTGGCGGAGCAAATTGTCCAAAAACCGCTGGGGAAGCGAGGGCAATTAGGAGTATAGCTAGTAAGCTTTTCTTCATTTTAACGCGTTTGTGTTAACGTATTTTCAGGGTAGTTACAAATATATAAAAATGGGAATGCGCCCGACCTGAAAGTCAATAAAAGTGGCACTTTAATGTGCCAATGTTAAAATGTATTGATTGAGCTTATTTTACGTTGAAGTAAAATACACGCTCCTCCTCGAGAAAAAGTTCTAATAAATCTTCACGTTCCACGCGTCCAACACCCGCTGGCGTACCCGTAAAAATGAGATCGCCCGTCTTTAAAGTGAAGTATTTTGAAACATGGCTAATAATCTCATCTACAGAGAATAACATGTTTGTTGTGGAGCCGGATTGAACCGTATTTCCATTAATGTCTAGATGGAAATTAATATCCTGAATGTCCTTGCCAATTGTTGCAAGAGGAAAGAATTTTGATACTGCCGCAGATCCGTCAAAAGCCTTTGCTTTTTCCCACGGTAGTCCATTTTCTTTACAATGCGCTTGTACATCTCTCGCAGTAAAATCAATGCCTAAGGCAATTTCACTGTAATATTTATGAGCAAAACGAGATTCGATGTGTTTTCCCAATTTATTGATTTTGACTACGACTTCAATTTCGTGGTGCACATCGTTACTGTGCTCTGGTATGAAGAATGGATGTTTCTTTAGAAGGATTGCTGTATCCGGCTTGAGGAACACTACGGGCTCCTCCGGTATAGGATTGTTGAGTTCCTCAGCATGTTTCGCGTAATTCCTCCCAATACAAATGATTTTCATCGCCGACGTTTTACTATTTATTGAAATTTTTGAGTCGTATCGCGGTCAAAACCTTTTTAGTGTAAAGCGGAAAATCAGCGTTCTGAATCCAACTAAAATACCCTGGGTTTTCTTGCAATACAGATTTTACCGTCATGCCACGGTATTTTCCAAAAGTAAAAATTTCTTCATCCTCTTCGTTAAAAGCGATAAAGCCTGCGAAATCCGCAACACGCTGTCGGTTAGAGAAGTCCGATAGGAAATTCATGTCATTATCTAATTCCTCATAACGTTCGATTTGTGCTTTCAAGACTTCATAAGTTGCCAGCACATCGGCCTCCGCGGTGTGTGCTCCGTCTAAATTTTTACCACAATAAAATTTATAGGCGGCACTCAACGTCCGCTGCTCCATACGGTGAAAGATGTTCTGCACATCAACAGCTTTACGCTTACCCATTTCAAAATCGATGTCCGCGCGCAAGAATTCTTCTGCCAATAAGGGAATATCGAATTTATTACTGTTGTAACCAGCGAGATCACTGTCACTTATGAGTTGATGTACAGTCGCTGCCAATTCGTTAAACGTCGGCTCGTTAGCTACATCGTGGTCGTAGATCCCATGAACGGAGGAAGCACCAGCAGGAATGGATACCGTTGGATTCACCCGCCACGTATGCGTTTCTTCTGTACCATCGGTATGGATTTTATGGACACAGATTTCTACTATGCGGTCACTGGTAACATTGACGCCTGTAGTTTCTAAGTCGAAAAAACAGATGGGACGGGTAAGATTCAATTTCATTGGAGTACGCTTAAATTCAAAAAAAAGCCACCCCTAAGGGCGGCTTTATAAAGTTATAAATTTTGGAATTAAATCTCCCGATCTAAATCCCATGATTCTAAATATTCGGCCACTCGTTTTACGAACATGCCTCCCAGTGCACCGTCGACCACTCGGTGGTCGTAGCTGTGGCTGAGGAACATCTTGTGGCGAACTGCAATCATATCACCTTCTGGTGTTTCAATGACGGCAGGCTTTTTAACTATTGCACCTGCGGCCATAATGGCTACCTGCGGTTGATTGATGATAGGTGTACCCATAACGTTTCCAAAGGTTCCTACGTTGGTTAAAGTATAAGTTCCTCCGCTGATCTCATCAGGCTTGAGTTGGTTGTTTCGAGCACGGTTGGCTAGATCGTTCACTGCTTTTGTGATACCCAACAAGCTTAATTGATCTGCATTTTTAACGACAGGAACAATGAGGTTGCCGGACGGTAGAGCGGCTGCCATACCCACATTGATATTTCCGTGTTTAATGATTTTTGTACCGTCAATACTCACATTGATCATTGGGAAATCCTGGATGGCCTTAACGATGGCTTCCATAATTATCGGAGTAAAGGTTATTTTTTCTCCATGCTTTTTCTGGAATTCGCCTTTAACTCGGTTACGCCACAGTACAACTTTCGTCATGTCCGCTTCAACGAAGCTCGTAACGTGTGGAGAGGTTTGTACTGAATTTACCATATGGTCAGCAATGAGTTTTCTCATGCGGTCCATCTCAATAATTTCATCTCCCGATCCAACATTGATTGCAGGTGCTGCAGTTTTAGGGGTAGGAGCGGAAGCCGGAGCTGTAGGTAATGCGGCGGCTGCAGTTGGTGCTGCACTAGCAGCAGGAGCTTGATCTGCTTTCGCCTGACGTCCGCCTTCTAGATAGGCGATAATGTCTTTTTTAGTAACTCGACCCTCTTTGCCGCTGCCAGGTATTTGATCCAATTCCGATTGACCAATACCCTCTTCTTTCGCCATAGAACGTACGAGCGGTGAATAGAATCTACCGTTTGAATTTTTGGAAATTGGTGCACTGGGCTCGGGCGCGCTTACCGTTGCCACCGCCGCGGCTACTTGAACTTCTATTTCAGTTGCCGCTACTGCTGGTTCTGGTATACTCTCAGGCGCAGAAGCAGCTGTTGAACCACTGTCTTCACCTTCGCCTTCTACTTCTATAATTGCGATGGGACTGCCTACTTCAACAACACCGTTTACATCGACTAAAATTTTGACTAAAGTTCCACTAACAGGGGAAGGTACTTCACTGTCTACTTTATCGGTGGCAACTTCAACTACGCTTTCTTCAGCGTCAATGACGTCACCAACATTTTTCAACCAGTTCGTTACGGTAGCTTCTGCAACGGATTCGCCCATTTTGGGCAAGATTAATTCAAACTGAGCCATTGAATTTGGATTTTTCGGTCCTCGAATTTACGGCAAAATATCCCACTATTACTATTGCGCTAGAATTTGCTTAGTTCCCAGAGCTGGCGCAAATCGGACTTTAATTCTGCTTCTTTTGCATAGTTGGTAACAAGAGCGGATACACTTTGCGATACGTTCAAGACTTTTGGGATTCCGGTCGCGATATCGAAAATCGGAGGAGGGAGAATGGGTAAGTGATTTTTTGCCGCTGCTTCAGTACTATAGCCGACTAGAGTCGCTTTTCCAGCGATTATTTTTCCAGAATAAGTGAGCCAATTGATGTATCCTTTGGCGCGACCCGCGATGGCGGCAAGCGTCAATGAGAGCGGCAAAGTCAGGATAAGTAGGAGCGTTAAGGTGATGTCAAGCAGTCGTTTTTGTCTGCGGTAATTGGCATCCGCTACTTTGAATTGGCCTAAACCGTACGTCTCGCCTTGATTCAAACTGCTGTTCGAGCCCACGATATAAGGCCCACTGGTGACTAAGGACTTGACGTTAGTCTGAGTGCCCAATACACTCATGATCTGCATAAGAACGGAGGCCGGCCGAGCAGTGGATTCTACCACACATTCGTTTATGTTGTAGAGTTGAATTTTCGCCTCCAATTTTTCCAAATCCACTGCTCCATTGTCACTCGCCATATCCTGTAAGAAAAACGCAGGAACTATGCCATTTTCAGTCAGTAATTTTTGAAGTGATACCCTTCCAGCATCAGAGCCTAAATAGAGCATTCTAGGGCGTTGGACGGGCAGAGTGAATAAATGTTTTCCAGTGAGCAGACCAATAATGGAACGCCAAAGGATGAGCATAGTAATGCCTGCTAACCCCCCAAGAAGTAGAAGGGCGCGAGAGAATCGAAGTCCCTCTGGAAGCAACCCATAAAAGAAGCCTATTACTAGTGTGGCAATAGTCATAGAACGGGCGATTACAGCCGGTCGAGTATTCTTCGTATACACTCCACTTAAGGCAAGGGCAAGCAGCCAGAAGAGGATGTAAGATCCTTGAACGTAATAGGTGTAGGTATCTGGATACGAGCCGCCGTTTATAAAGCGATGGTTGTGTTCCCAATACGTTTTTAATTGGTCCAGGGTAAAGGCCAACAGTAGGATGTCAATGATCGGCGTTGCCGCACTTTTCGCGAGACGGGCTAACAATGCCAATCCGGCACGAAGGTAAATACCCACATAAATAAGCAACGTATAGGCGAGGGCAGAGGAGCCGCTGAACTGCTTTCTTGCAAAAATAATCATGGCTTGATAGAACATTTTAACGTAGTTCAGACTGCCACGCTTCGTACTTTCGCCTTTATAGTGAATGATCTGAGAATCACTGATGTAGTGGTTTTCATGGCCTGTTTTCAATAATTCGTAGCTCAGGTCAATGTCTTCGCCGTACATAAAATACCGAGGATCAAATCCACCAACCTCCCGCAATAAAGCGGTAGGAACCATCATGAAACATCCCACTAATATGTCGACTTTATGATTGCCATCGGGATCCAAATGACCCATGTGGTAGCGTGCAAAAAACGACGATTTTGTGAAAATTCTTGAGAGTCCTGTGATTTTCCACAATGCCGTCATCGGGGTAGGTAGACCGCGTTTGCTTTCAGGAAGGAATTGGCCCGTTCCATCAATACCCTTTATACCTAACCCACCCACCTCTGGGTGCGACTTTAAATAGTCAATACACACTTCAAGTGTATCTTCTTGCACGACGGTATCGGGATTGAGAATTAGTGTATAGGTTCCCTTTGCGGCCTCAAACCCTTGATTATTAGCACGCCCAAAACCGACATTTTCTGTATTTGCAATCCACCGTACCTCAGGAAAAGCTTTCAAGATGCGCGATTCACCGCTATCGGCACTGTCATTATCTACAACGATCACCTCGAAAGCATAGTCCGTCTTACTTCGGTAGATACTTTCCAAACACTGCGTCAAAAACTCTTTAACGTTGTAGTTGACTATGACTATGCTGAGAACCACTATTTCGGGAGACTTTGTTCGTAAGGAATACGCTGTTGAATGCTGCGTCCAAGCGTCACTTCATCGGCAAACTCTAATTCATCGCCGACTGAAATACCGCGCGCTATGGTGGTCAAATTGACATTGAAGTCTTTCACTTTTCGATAGAGGTAAAAATTCGTGGTATCGCCCTCCATGGTTGTATTCAAGGCAAAGACCAATTCTTCTATACCACCTTCTTTCAGCTTCTGAATCAAATGATCGATTGTGAGGTCACCCGGACCAACGCCGTCCATCGGTGAAATCAGTCCACCCAATACATGATAGGTACCCTGGTAGCCGCCTGTATTTTCTATTGCCATCACATCTCGCACATCTTCTACAACGCACACAATGCTAGAATCGCGCTTTGGGGAAGCACAAATACTGCAGGTTTCCGTGTCAGAAAGTGTGTGACACGTACCGCAAAACGTTGTGTTTTGGCGTAAATCGACTAAAGCGGCGGCCAAAGCATCTGTTTGCCCTTCAGGTCTACGCAACAAATGCAACGCCAACCGCAAGGCAGTTTTCTTACCTATACCTGGCAACCGTGAGATTTCTTCAACGGCTTGTTCTATTTTTCTACTGGAAAAATTCATCTGTTTCAAAAGTAAGGGATTGCGCATATTTGTGAACATGAACTACACGCTCTTTTTAATTCTCTTGCTTGCCTATGTAGGTGTGCTCGTTTTGATTGGTAAAATAACCTCGCGAGGCGCGACCAACGCAACCTTCTTCAACGCGAATAAAAACGCTTCTTGGTTGCTGGTAAGTTTCGGCATGATTGGCGCCTCGCTCAGCGGTGTCACTTTTATTAGTGTTCCTGGATGGACAGCTGACTCAGGAATGACCTACCTGATGATGGTGGTAGGCTTTTTCTTTGGCTATTTACTCATTGCTTACGTACTATTACCCGTGTACTACCGATACAATGTGATAAGTATTTACAGTTTTCTTGGGGAAAAACTGGGGGCTTCCAGCTATAAAACTGGCTCTGCATTCTTCCTGCTTTCGCGTATAGTTGGTGCAAGTGCCCGTTTGTACATCGTAACCATGGTCGTCCAATTAATGATATGCGACAGCCTCCACATTCCCTTTCCCATTACTGCCATAGCCGTTCTCGCACTCATCGCACTTTACAGTGCGGCGGGCGGTATTGCAACCATCGTTATCACGGATACCCTTCAAACTGCATTCATGCTTATTGCAGCTGCATTGGCACTCTATTTTGTAGGTAGCGCTGTGGTTCCTGAACAACAAAGCATTTGGGATTATATTACCAAGAGTGACATGGCTTACGTCATCAAATCTGGTTCGGCACAAGCATGGTGGAAACAACTGCTCGGAGGGATGTCGATAGCTGTTGCTATGACCGGTTTAGATCAAGACATGATGCAAAAAAACTTGACGGTTGCGCGCCTAAAAGACTCGCAAAAAAACGTGGTCTTGCTCGGAGTAAATTTACTTTTTGTGAATGCCTTGTTTCTGGCCTTAGGTATACTCTTGACAGATTATGCTGCACTCCAGGGTATTACTGCAACCGGCGATAAACTCTTTGCAACTGTCGCTACCAGTAGCGGTATGCCAGCGCTATTAGGTGCAGTGTTTTTCCTTGGGCTTTTGGCTGCTGCATTCTCTAGTGCAGATAGCGCACTTGCTTCACTTACCACTGCTTTTTGCGTGGACTTTCTTGCAATGAATACGAAGGAAGATTCTAAACGCAGAAACAAAGTGTATGTGGGGTTTATGGGAGTTTTACTCGTTGTAATGCTCCTGATTTATTCCCTGGAAGCGGACAGCATCATTTCCGCTTTATTTACAGCTGCTGGTTATACCTACGGTCCGTTGCTCGGACTTTTTGCATTCGCTTTGACGCAAAAGAGAAAGATTCAAGGTTGGGGAATTACCGGAGTAGCAATAGGTAGTCCTTTTATAGCCTACGCCCTAAGCCTATGGGCACCCAATTTAGGGTACACCATAGGTTTTGAGCTTCTACTTTACAACGGTTTAATCACCTACTTCGGCGCATGGGCATTGAGCCAACGTGCCTAGTATTTCGTGACTTTGAAGTTTTGAACTGAATTTTCAGTGGTCACTTTGACTTGATAGAAGCCACTAGCATATGCTCCTATATTCAGAGTAATGCGTCCAGCGATTGCATTGAAGATACTTTCTTCCATTAATGCACCATTCGTACCAAAGATTTGAACGAATACCTTTCCTTCTACCTCAGCCGTGTGTAGGTGAAGTATACCTTCCGTAGGGTTAGGATAGAGCACCATAGAAGCAGTGCCTTCTTCATCGAGCCCAATATTGGTATAAGGGACATTGATGCTGTCCAGGCCACAAGCTGTAGTAATCACAAGTTTCACAGTAGTAGGTCCATTTCCTAAAAAAGTGTGCGTCGGGTTTTGTGCATTTGAAGAATTCCCATCTCCAAAATCCCAGAACCAGGCGCTTGGTGTTGGCGTACTGCGGTCCGTGAATTGGTAGGTCAGCCCATTCGTGTTTTGCAATTCGAAATCTGCATCGAGCTTCGGACCAGGTACTAGAACAGCGCTGTCTGCTACGAAGGTGTAGGCATTGTAGTAGATGTACTCAAGGTCGTAATCTGTTGAAATGTTTAGTGTTGCTGTATGTGCTCCCATTCCTATGAACGTCGAAAGTAAGCTCGATCCTTGACGGTTTAAAGTAAACAGACCATCGACTGTCGTATCTGTACTGCTCAAGTCGAAGTCGAACGGCGTGTCTTCACAAATGGGTGAAATATTCAAAGCAGCCGTAGCAGGAGTTCCAGAAGAAATGACCCGAATGTTATCTATGTAGAGGTTGTTACCGTATCCTCCGATTCCTTTGATACGGAATTGTACAAAATCTCCATTTGTAGAAGATAGAACTACACTATCTGTGCGCCAATCGGTTGATCCGCCCGGAATGAATTGACTTTGAGAATTAGAAGCGGTCGCTAGATCACCACCGCCTTTTTCATAAACGCGTGTGAAAGTCGCTCCGCAATCTGTGCTCACCTCGACTAAAAGAGAATCGGCATAGGCGGTAGAATACGCCGCATAACTTACATCGAAATACAAGACGGGATTGTAGCCATTGATATCAAACTTTTCACTCAAAAGGCCGTCTTCAGCGCCGACAGTGGAGTAATTGAAGTAGTTCATATACATGACTTCACTTTTAGCGCCCGTGGGTCCAGTAACTTCTCCTTTGGTCCAGCTGGTGCTGCCGTCCGGATTTTCGGTGGTGAACGCAACTGTTCCATTACCTGTCCATGTTTCTACCAAAGGAAGCGTTTGTAGCGGACTGACCGTTACAGCATTTGCTAATACAATGGTATCTGCTCCATAGGAGTTACTCGCAATTAAAGTAATAGTATAGGCCCCATAGGCACTGAAACTGACCTCTGGGTTTTGTGAGTTGCTCGATGTTCCATTAATGAAACTATGCGAGGAAGGAGTGATCGACCAATTCCACGACGTTGGGCTTTTCGTGCTGAGATCAGAGAGTATGACACCTGTATTTAAACATGGTGTACCCGTTACAGGAACGAAATCTGCTACAGGAATACCAATATTATCCTCAATTTCGATAGCATCAATGGCCAAATCACTTTGGTAACTATCGCCGGTAATACCTTTAAATCTAAAGAGTACTGTATCTCCTGCAAAACTGCTGATATCAATAGCAACATTCTTCCAACTGTTACCTTGATTTCCGCTCTGTGTAAAAAGTGTCGTCCAGCTCGATCCATTAAAAATGGCGGCTTCTAGATCACCCTGGTTCGCACCGTTCATATGATATGCGAAACGCAATTCAGGGGAGATACTTCCAGCTAAGTCGATACATGGAGTATATAGCAACGCCTCTTGGAACTCGCAATTTCCTGAAGCTTCAAGGTAGAGGTATTTCCCACTACCGCCTGTTCCTGTTGTTGGTCCTGTACCACTCGATGCAGTTGATCCACTATTGGTACGCCAGTCGATATCGTCCTCTGTTCCATTTGTCAAGTTGATGAAATCGCCACCTAAATTACACACAGTTCCACCACAATTGGTATTCGTCCCACAATTTGAAAACCCGTCAAAATTCTGGGTAAAGGGCAATCCATAGAGTGAGGAATTGTAGTAATTAATGCTTTGGACAACAGTGTCATTCAAACTGTTTTGATCGCCGCTGAGTTCTGACCAAACCTTAAGCGTTTGGGCAGTCGTTCCGCTCCATGTAATGGGTGTCGCAAATGTGAAAGTGGTATCCGCGTAGGAATTCAGATTTCCAAAAAATGTATCTCGCACAGTCGTTGTCCCGAATGCCATGGCCACAGGTAATGTATCCAACACTTGTGTAGAAGGATTGGTAATACTTATTGTTACCGGTTGCATCGGGTTTTGACAGGAGGTGATGAATTGCGGACTTAGTAAAGAGCTAATCCCGCCGTCTCTTGGCAGAGGGCAAGCGTTAGTGCCGGAAGGGAGTTGTACAGCGTAGGCACGTCTTCCCTCAACTGAGTTTATAGTACCACTCACGCTAAACCAGGTTCCACTAGTAGGTTGGTAAGGAATAATCATGCTGTTTGAAGTACTGTTGTACACGCTGTCCATGTAAGTTGCACCCAATATGTAAGCCGTGTAGTCTGTTGCTCCACTAACAGGGCTGAAAGAGATTTTTATACTGTCAGGGCAGGCCCAGTCTAGACTGAGGTTGGTTGGAGTATTGAGAATAACGAACGGTCCCGCCACAGTGGTGTCTGTACCTTGAATATTGCGTAAAAACGCATTTTTTGTTGCGACATTAGGCACATTCCAATTGGCTACTCGATTCCCTCCTGTGGCATTTAAGTTCACACTGGTCCAAGTCCCCATGCTGTCCGTAGAATAGTGCCATGTCAATGAGGTAGCGCCGTTCCAACGTACATAATTTGCGCCCGGTGTTAGCTTTGCATTTTCATGAGGGAATGCGATAGGGTTCTTTTCCATATCCATCGCATAAACGATGTAAAACGTTTGTGGCCCCTGAGGGATGTTTGTGCCATAAACAGTAAACCGATAATCTCCTGAAGAAGGTGTATTAAGTGTAACCTGTTCTGCATTATTGAGTGTATCTACGCCCCGAGTTGCACCATACAAAAGTGTAGTCGTATTCGGTGTAGGATCTAGAACCCATGGTTGGTAGGTAGTAACTCCTGTTAAATCGGTTACTTCGAAATCTAGATTATTGACCAATGCTTTAGATGCGCTCGTAGATGCTTCTTTATCTGTCCAGTAGAGCATGGCACTGAATTTATTTACTCCAGCTGGTAAGGATATTGTGTAGGTCAATGTATCGTTTGTTGTGATGCTGCTACTAAGGAATTGAGTGTCCTGGATAACCTTAAGGGCTTTACGTGCATTCACTCGACCATAGCCGTAGATGAAATCCGGACCTGGATTTCCCAAATCATCTGCGGTATTCATAGCAATTGCTTTAAGTAAACCAGCTTCTGCGGTATCCTGTTGCAATACATCAAAAGTATTGTGCAACACTGCGAAGTATCCGGCTACACCTGGCGCAGACATCGACGTTCCAGTTTTATTGCCGTAGGTATGGGAGTCAATAGTAGAATAGACATTGGTTCCTACTGCAGCTAAATCTGGCTTAATTCTGCCATCTGCAGCAGGTCCTCGTGAAGAAGATGGAGCAATAGCGTCAGTACTGGTTATGTTCGCAGTGGCAATAACGTTTTTTCCTTGTTTGTGTCCACCAGTAACATTTCCCCATTGCGATCCTGCTCCGTAACCACAATTCGATCCGTTTGAGTTACCCGCACTGAAGACATGCACGAGAGCTGCATTATCCCGGACATCTTTATCCATTTGTTGGGCATAAAATGTATATCCTGCATTACAGCCGTTAGAATAAGAGCTGTTCGTTACTCGTATACCGTAAGAAACGTAATGCGCATCAATATTACTTAAGTTACTCGGATAGTCGTAATACACCATCGTGGCACCCGGTGCATTACCTTCAGCTGTTGGGTCAATATTTCCTGCGCCGAAAATGGTTCCAGCGACATGGTCTCCGTGGTCACCTATACTGTTGCCAGCCAAAGAGGTTAATCGACCTTTGTAGTCTGCATGTGGACCTATATCACCATCATCGCCAAGACCCACGACCACATTAGATCCATCAAAAGGAGTTTGACCTTGGATGTAGGCAGTTCTCGCGGCAGCACGGCTGTTGTAATTTTCTGGTGTTCCAGGTTCTTCAATAGCTTGAATGAACAATACAGCATCATCTTGAGCCAATTGATTCAATAATTCAGGCTTTATAATCGCAGTATGCCATTCCGCATCAAGATCAACGACCTGTGAGATAAATGCTGGTGCTTTCCAGTGTTCAGAAGTTCTGAATTGAACAGCAACACGACCGTCGTTGAGCACTGCCCATTCAGGCCAGTCACCGATGGAGAGCGGACCGTCGAGTTTCATCATCGGCGTCCATTTTACAAACGCATTGAGCCCTGCATCACGCAATTGTGCAATAGTCACTCCTGCCGGAATTTTTACTTCAAACGCATTCTTTGGTAAATAATGCCCGAGTTCAACACCTAAATCAGTCAATGCTTTTTTATCTTCGGCGAGCACGGCCCGGTCCCAAAGACCCACTCCGTATGTCGGTTGCGTATTGCTTAGTTGTTTAAACGTTCCTTCCTCGATGTGGTAGGTGCCCGATTTTAATTGGACTTTAAGCTGGGCTTGCGCCGCAAACGACGTAAACGTTAATAGGAAAAGTAAAGATCTCACCATGTATTTTATTAAAAAGAGTACCAATATAACACGTATCGCTACAAATGTTCAGGCTTTTTTGGTGGTGCTTTTATTTGCGTCTGGAAATCAATTATTTGCACAATTTTCACCCCTATCGCAAAGTGCAGCATTGGCGGAAATGCAACGCTTTGGCTCTGGAAAGCGAGTCTTATATATGGCAGCTCATCCAGACGATGAAAACACCCGATTGATCGCGTGGTTATCGAATGCGCTTGATGCGGAAACCACTTATTTATCGCTTACCCGAGGTTCTGGCGGACAGAATTTGATCGGCGACGAGCTTGGAGCGGAATTGGGCGTCATCCGTGAACATGAACTTCGTGCCGCACGTAGTGTCGACGGCGGGAACCAGCGATTCACCGATGCCTTAGACTTCGGATATTCAAAAAGTGTGGACGAGGTATGGACGAAATGGGACCATGACGATCTTCAATTGCAAGCCATCCGAACCATCCGTGAACTCAAGCCAGACTTTATTATCACACGTTTCCCTCCAGATGAGAGAGCAGGTCATGGCCACCATACGGCCTCAGCCGAGCTCGCTATTGAATGTGCTGAGCTGGCCTCGGACGAGAATTACGATACAGCCACAGCGGCTTGGTCGGTGCAGGGCGTTTGGTGGAATACCTCGATTTGGTGGGACGAAACCCTAAAGGACGACCCTGAGGCTGTATACCTTGATATGAGCGGGTTCGATCCACTGCTGGGCGATACCTATGGCGCCATAGGCGATGCGGCGCGTTCCAAGCACAAGTGCCAAGGATTTGGTGTTCCTATTAATCGCGGCCCGCGTGAAGAGTACTTCAAAAAGCTTTGGGGTGGAGGCGATTTATCCTCTTACCTTATACCGGACCGCGGCGCAGATGCACAAAGTTTATTGGCTCAGGATGCGGCCTTCGCTCTTGAAATAGGGGACCAAAAGCAAGCCGTTGCCAAATGGGTAGAATTGGGCGCAGCATTGCTTGAGCAAACCAGCCCGCAATCTGATAAGTACCAACGCTGGCAAAACGTAATGCTCCATTTATTAGGGCTTTATGCTGAGGTATATACCTCGGAAAATCCATTGATGGAGAACACAGCTCACCAGGCTATGCTAAAAGTGCAAAGTATGAACCCTGAGGTAAATGTGGCTATTGCTGCGGTTATGACGGCTGGAAAAAACATGGGTTTGAATCCCGCTC
Source organism: uncultured Flavobacteriales bacterium (assembly GCA_905478295.1). Taxonomy (GTDB): domain Bacteria; phylum Bacteroidota; class Bacteroidia; order Flavobacteriales; family Schleiferiaceae; genus UBA10364. Next base: position 55,584 of record CAJQHZ010000022.1, read on the forward strand.
AAGAAGTGAGTGATGAAGGCTTTGAGCTTGAGATTGATTTAATGTTGGGTAGGGAGCAGGCCACCGATGTGGTTAAGGTTCGCTTAGAGAGTGATGAATCCATTATTATGCTTCATTTATTGCCCGTTGCAAAGCTCGTTGATCGTGCCATAGGGGAATACCGAGAAGCCATAGCTATTGAACCGGTTGTTCACGCGAAGTTTGACCAAAGAGTGTATTGGAGTACTGGAAAAGGCGCTTCAATAGGGTACTCTATCCATGCGAGTAAATCAGGTAAACAGCAATGGGCAGTTTTAGCCAAAAACCATGAGGGTATTATTGTTTGGCACGGTGTCAACAAAGAGATTGAACTTTCAAAAGGTTGGAATCATTTCACAGCGGAGGTGCCAAAATCAGTTGAGAAAGGAAAATTTACTTTACATATTGCTCCTCATTCTATGATAGAGGGCACGTCTTATTCTTTAACGTTGCTCAAAGAAGAGCATAAGATTTCCTACCCGCACATTGGTACGCATTACCGCTACATGGAGGCTTCAAGTACACTAGCCGTGCTGGATTTGAATAAGAAGCGTATTAAAGTAGGCTACATAGAAGGTGCAGGTGATATCATGGATGAAACCTTGGAGAATTTGGGGTACGAGGTACTTCGGATTACTGAGGATACTCCGGATTTATGGAATGAAGTAGATGCTGTACTTGTGGGAATTCGCGCCTTCAATACCGAGAAATGGCTCATGAATAGTGGCGATAGAATCAAGACCTTTGTTGAAGGTGGTGGCAACTTTGTCGTGACGTACACGACTGCTGGAAGAAGCGGTATTGAATTGCCAACGCCGCTCCCACTAATAATCGGAAGAGACCGCGTGACTGAAGAGGAGGCGCCTATTACGCTGAGTAAACACCCGATACTTTCCTCCCCAAATGAAATCACTGCTTCAGATTTCGATTTCTGGGTGCAAGAGCGAGGGTTGTATTTTCCTAAATCATTTGAGGGATACAGTGAGGTACTTACAATTATGGAAAGTACAGGTACGAACTATTCCAACAGCACCGTTGTTGGACATTATGGAAAAGGTTCCGTAATTTACACGGGATTGTCACTGTTCAGGGAACTGCCAGCAGGTGTTCCAGGTGCCATGAAACTTTTACAAAACATACTCCATTATGACCATTAAGAACACATCGATTGTTAATTGGAAGAAATACTACATAGGCGTGGTAGCACTTTTGGTAGCAGAGATTGTAGCATTCTACTTTATCACGCGTCAATACGTGTAAATGCACGCACTAGACTGGATTGTATTAGTGGCGACCCTAACGGCGATTGTCAGTTACGGTATTTATAAAACCCGTAGCCGTAATGCTGGAGAGCTACTCAGTGGCTCTAAAGATGTAAGTCTTTGGACCATAGGTCTCGGAATAATGGCCACCCAAGCCTCCGCGATCACATTTTTATCTACTCCAGGTCAGGCCTATGCCGAGGACATGGGTTTTATCCAATTCTATTTTGGGCTTCCCTTAGCGGTCATATTGGTTAGTATTTTCTTTGTACCTGCATACCGCAAAATGAGTGCAGTCACAGCTTATCAATTCCTAGAACAGCGCTTCAACCGTAAAACCCGATTATTCACCGCTGCTCTTTTCTTAATGTCGCGCGGGTTGGCCGCAGGTATTACCATATTCGCACCCGCCATAGTTTTGAGTGCGGCGTTGGGTGTATCGCTCAACCTGATGATTGTCATCATAGGGCTCATTGTAGTCTTCTACACGGTCTCTGGCGGCTCCGCAGCTGTAGCCGTTACCCAAAAGTGGCAGATGCTTACCATCCTCAGTGGGATGGGTATCGCAGCCTATTTGCTTGTAGATAAGATACCAGTAAGCCTTCCGGAGGCCTACGACATCGCGGGAAGAATGGGTAAACTCAACATTATCAATACCAGTTTAGATCCTGGAACACGTTATACACTATGGTCAGGATTAGCCGGTGGATTATTTTTATCGCTCAGTTATTTAGGAACAGACCAAAGCCAGGTGCAACGTTATTTAGGTGCTGAAAATCAGTCAACCAGTCGCTTTGGTTTATTGTTTAATGGGGTATTTAAAGTACCCATGCAGTTTGCCATCTTAGCTATTGGTGTGCTCCTTTTTGTTTTTTACCAATTTACGCAACCCCCCATCTTCTTTAACGAGAGTGAGGTAAAGCGCGCACCATCAGAAATTCAAGCAGCATTAGGCCAGTTAGAGAACGAACATACTATGGTGTTTGACGCTAAACGTGCTGCGCTACTTCAAGCAGATTGGACTGAAGTCCATGCGCACAGTGCAAGACTCGCCCAACTACGCGAAACGTACATGACAACGCTGGAAACTCATATTCCAAACTTTCAACGCAAAGACACAGATTATGTCTTTATCACGTTCGTGCTCAATTTTTTACCTAAAGGACTGGTTGGTTTACTGCTAGCTGTCATCATCAGTGCCGCTATGTCAAGCACTGCAGGAGAGGTAAGCGCTCTGGCAACCACGACTTATGTAGATTATTATACGGTCTTCAAAGGGGAGTCCGAACGCCCGAAACGTACGATCCGAACACTTACGTTTGTTTGGGGAATTGCCGCCATAGGTGTCGCCCTCGCTGCGCCGTTGTACGAGAATTTAATCCAATTGGTAAACGTCCTAGGGAGTCTCTTTTATGGTACGATATTGGGAATTTTTCTTGTGGCGTTGTTCATTAAACCCATTGGTGGTAAGGCCATATTGAAAGCGGGAATTATAGGCCAATTGACTGTTCTATTTTGCCACTACCTCAATACTACTGACGTTATTTCATTGGGCTTTTTGTGGTACAATGTGATTGGTTCAGTGACTGTTGTAGCAATGGCACTAGCATTCCATTTCAGTTCAATAAAAAGTAATTAAGTCGCTATTAATCAGAGCGTAACTTCATTCGCTCTACCATTTCGTACACTGCTGGACAATGCCTCACATT
>CAJQHZ010000023.1 GCA_905478295.1 uncultured Flavobacteriales bacterium
TTGGTTGCGGGAGTAGGATTTGAACCTACGACCTTCAGGTTATGAGCCTGACGAGCTACCGGGCTGCTCCATCCCGCGACAGGTATTGTCTAAAAAGACTAGCATTAGAGATCATAAAGAGAGAAAATCATGATGTTCCTTACTAAGTTTGGCGGTGACCTACTCTCCCACGTCTTAAGACGCAGTACCATCGGCGCAACGGCACTTAACTGCCGAGTTCGGGATGGGATCGGGTGTTTTGCTCGTGCTATGACCACCAAACTAAAAAAGAAACATCAAAATCCAAACCAAACTGCATTATGCAGCTCTTTTTAATACTACTAGAAGTCGAGCTTCTACTAGATCAAATCAAGCCTATCGAACAATTAGTACCGGTCAACTGAACGCATTACTGCGCTTACATCTCCGGCCTATCGACGAGGTGGTCTACCTCGGTTCTCAGGGATACCTTGTTTTGAGGGGGGCTTCCCGCTTAGATGCCTTCAGCGGTTATCCTTTCCGATCTTAGCTACCCAGCACTGCCATTGGCATGACAACTGGTCCACCAGTGGATCGTTCACCCCGGTCCTCTCGTACTAGGGGCAACTCCTCTCAAGTATCCTACACCCACGGCAGATAGGGACCGAACTGTCTCACGACGTTCTAAACCCAGCTCACGTACCTCTTTAAACGGCGAACAGCCGTACCCTTGGGACCTGCTCCAGCCCCAGGATGAGATGAGCCGACATCGAGGTGCCAAACGGTGCCGTCGATATGGACTCTTGGGCACCATCAGCCTGTTATCCCCGGCGTACCTTTTATCCGTTGAGCGATGGCCCTTCCACTCGGGACCACCGGATCACTATGACCGTCTTTCGACTCTGCTCGACTTGTCAGTCTCGCAGTCAGGCTGGCTTCTGCCATTGCACTCAACGAGCGATTTCCGACCGCTCTGAGCCAACCTTTGCGCGCCTCCGTTACTGTTTAGGAGGCGACCGCCCCAGTCAAACTACCCACCATACAGGGTCCCGGATCCGGATAACGGACCGCGGTTAGACATCACGCAGAACAAGGGTGGTATCTCAAGGGAGGCTCCACCGAAACTTGTGTTTCAGCTTCAAAGCCCACCACCTATCCTGCACATGTTATACATGATGCCAGTGTAAAGTTGTAGTAAAGGTGCACGGGGTCTTTCCGTCTAACCGCGGGAAGCCTGCATCTTGACAGGCAATTCAATTTCGCTGAGTCGATGTTGGAGACAGCGGGGAAGTCGTTACGCCATTCGTGCAGGTCGGAACTTACCCGACAAGGAATTTCGCTACCTTAGGACCGTTATAGTTACGGCCGCCGTTTACCTGGGCTTCAATTCGGAGCTTGCACCCCTCCTCTTAACCTTCAGGCACCGGGCAGGCGTCAGACCCTATACGTCGTCTTGCGACTTCGCAGAGCCCTGTGTTTTTAGTAAACAGTCGCCACCCCCTGGTTTGTGCCCCCAGTCTATACTTGCGTAGAAACTGGGCCTCCTTCTCGCGAACTTACGGAGGTATTTTGCCGAGTTCCTTCAACATCGTTCTCTCAAGCGCCTTGGTATTCTCTACCAGTCCACCTGTGTCGGTTTAGGGTACGATCTCATGGAAGGCTATTTCCGGGAACCCCTAAGCAGCCCATTCAATCCGATAAGGATGAACTACAGTCGGGATCCGTCACATCTTCCTGGCCCAGGAATATTAACCTGGTTCCCATCGACTACGCCTTTCGGCCTCGCCTTAGGGGTCGGCTTACCCTGCTCAGATTAACTTTAAGCAGGAACCCTTGGACTTTCGGCGACAGGGTTTCTCACCCTGTTTGTCGCTACTCATGTCATCATTCTCACTAGTGATCTCTCCACCGGATGGCTCACGCCCCGGCTTCACTGAAAACTCCGAGCCTCCGGTGCACTGAAAACAGTACAAAAGAGGCATGAAGTTGTTTCACACTACGCTCCGCTACCATGCCTTACGGCATCCTAAGCTTCGGCTCATGGCTTGAGCCCCGTTACATCTTCGCCGCAGGACAACTTATTTAGACCAGTGAGCTGTTACGCTATCTTTAAAGGATGGCTGCTTCTAAGCCAACCTCCTGGTTGTTTTGGTCGTCCCACCTGCTTTCCCACTTAGCCATGAATTAGGGGCCTTAGCTGTAGGTTAGGGTTGTTTCCCTCTTCACGACGGGCGTTAGCACCCGCCGTGTGTCTGCCATCTATTACTCCCGGGTATTCGGAGTTTGGTTAGGATCAGTAGTCCGGTGAGGACCCATTACCCATCCAGTGCTCTACCCCCCGGGGTATTCGGATGACGCTCTACCTAAATAGATTTCGCGGAGAACCAGCTATCTCCGAGTTTGATTGGCCTTTCACCCCTAGGCACAACTCATCCCGACCTTTTTCAACAGGTGTGGGTTCGGCCCTCCAGTAAGTGTTACCTCACCTTCAGCCTGGTCATGCCTAGATCACTCGGTTTCGGGTCTGATCCATCTAACTCATTCGCCCTATTAAGACTCGCTTTCGCTACGCCTACACCTAACGGCTTAAGCTTGCTAGATAGACCAAGTCGATGACCCATTATACAAAAGGTACGCTGTCAGGCCTCGAGGGCCCTCCAACTGTTTGTAGGCGTCCGGTTTCAGAAACTGTTTCACTCCCCTTGTCGGGGTGCTTTTCACCTTTCCCTCACGGTACTGGTTCGCTATCGGTCAGTAAGGAGTACTTAGCCTTAGAGGGTGGTCCCCCCATGTTCAGACAGGATTTCACGTGTCCCGCCCTACTTAATACGTTGAATCATACTTCCTATACGGGACTGTCACCCTCTTTGGTTAGCCTTTCCAGGCTATTCTAGTCGCAATCATCACTCGGCTGGTCCCCGTTCGCTCGCCGCTACTAGGGGAGTATCTATTGATTTCCTTTCCTCCGGGTACTTAGATGTTTCAGTTCCCCGGGTTTGCTTTTTTAACCCTATATATTCAGGTCAAAAATACTTGGTTTATCTCGCTAATGACTACCTCAAAGAGATAACATTAACGAAATATCAAGTGGGTTGCCCCATTCGGAGATTCGCGGGTCAAAGCCTATTCTCGGCTCACCACGACTTATCGCAGAGTATCACGTCCTTCATCGCCTCTTACTGCCAAGGCATCCACCAAACGCCCTTTTCGCGCTTGATTTGATCCAGAAAAAGCTAGGCTTTATCTAGAACAAAAGAGTAAATTTTCCCAAGCTCTTACGCTGGTTCAAGTGTAAGAACTTATAATTTTGGTTAGTTTACTTGACTTGGATTAATTCTGTTTATTTTTGCTAATAAAAGCCCGCATAACCACACTCGGTTACGCAATAAACAAAACTGATGTTTTTTCTCTCTATACGATTTCAATTCGTCCAAATGGACGACCAAAAACACAAACGTGTGCTTGGTGATCCATTTAACGTGTAAATGGTGGAGCGTATCGGGATCGAACCGATGACCCCCTGCTTGCAAAGCAGGTGCTCTCCCATCTGAGCTAACGCCCCCTTTTTTTTGGTGGGTCGAGGAGGACTTGAACCTCCGACCTCACGCTTATCAGGCGTGCGCTCTAACCACCTGAGCTACCGACCCAAACGGGCGGTAGCCCGTGATGACGATGAAGAGATACGAGGACGGCCTGGTACCGTTACTGAATTTCCGAAGAAATCTAGTTTATGTGCTTAAAGCACTGCTAAGTGATCTACGAGATAAGAGAACTTATCTAACTAAGATCATCCTTAGAAAGGAGGTGATCCAGCCGCAGGTTCCCCTACGGCTACCTTGTTACGACTTCACCCCAGTCGCTAATCCTACCGTGGCCGCTTGCCTCCCCGAAGGGTTAGCGCAGCGTCGTCGGGTAGAACCAACTCCCATGGTGTGACGGGCGGTGTGTACAAGGCCCGGGAACGTATTCACCGCGTCATGCTGTTACGCGATTACTAGCGATTCCG
>CAJQHZ010000024.1 GCA_905478295.1 uncultured Flavobacteriales bacterium
GAATTGGACGATTTTTATACCGATTCCACTACGAGTCCTCTCAAACCTGAAGAGCGGGCGGCCTTCCACGGACATGAATTCTTTAGCTATAATCCAGAGATGGTTGTTGAGACGCAGATTAGGGTGCTCGAAAATGAACCGTGGTTTAATATGGCGACCAGTTCAGGGGTGAGCAGAGAATACCGCCGATATGCCAAGGCAACCTTTGAACTGCGCGGACAAACTTTAGAATTGTTCCTCTACCAAAGCAAAAGGTTGATGGCCATAGAAGAGTACCAGGACCACCTCTTCCTTCCATTTATGGATAAAACTACAGGGGTGAGCACATACGGCACGGGCCGATTCATGGACATTACCAAGCCCGAGGGAACCACGATGGTCTTGGATTTTAACTATGCCTATAATCCCTATTGCGCCTATACTGGTGGGTATTCATGCCCCATCACCCCTAAAGAAAACTATATTGACCTTGAAGTGAACGCAGGGATTAAAGCACCTGCATCACATTAACAAACACCTCATAATCAATTGGTTATTTTCTTATATTTAGTAAGAACAAAACCAACACATTATGAAAACAACCACATTTTTGGTGGCTGCAGGGTTACTCGCTATTTCCTGTGCAGCGCCACAAGAGGACCTCGTGTCCGCACCAGAACCTCCCATTCTTGAAGACGGCGCTTATTTATTAGATAAAGCCGTATGGACGTTTTCAGACTCAAGCACTACCATTGAGCCTCAGCAAATTAAAATATATTCCGGAGGAAGGTATATGTTCGCGTCTTGGAACGCTGCGGATAATACCCCGTCATTTTCAGCTGGTATTGCTCAAACTAAAAATGGCAAACTCTATGAAACCCCAGTTTATGATGTAAATGGGGCTGTAGATTCAGGTACCGTGTTTGAATTAAGCATAGTCAAAACAACCTTAGGATTCGAGCAAGAAATCAAGGGAATACAACTAGAAGACAGCTCAAGCATTGACCTTTATGAAAGCTGGAATGCGCTTGAGGGTGCCACTTCATCTTATGATGGATTATGGAAGCTCAGTTCGAGAAACGAAGTTGAAGGCGTGAGTGAATTCAATGAAATTAAAATGATAGGTGGTGGGCATTTCGTATGGTTCCATACATGGTCTGATGATTCTGTAGAACATGCAGACTTCGGCTATGGTGCGTTTATTGACAACGGAGACGGAAACGTAATGGAAGTTGCTCAGGCAGGCTCAATAGAAGGATATGAAGGAGAATGGTCTGTGAATTATGCAAAAGTTGGAGCAGACATGATTCAACAGACTTACGTTAACGCAGCAACCGGGGAGGAATTGGTCCAAAACTACAAACGGTTATAAATAGAAAGCCGGCCTTCGGGCCGGTTTCTTTATAGTACAAATGTTCGCAAAAAAAACTTTTTTACATTGAGCAGGACAACGAGCTTTACGGAGTTATAAAATCGCGACATGAGAACATTAATTCTACTCCTTTTTACTTTTTCGCTCCACTCACTAAATGCGCAAGTCTACGACACTTTGGTGTGGGCGGATGAATTTAACGGGACTGGTAGCATAGATACTTCAAAGTGGTGGCATCAAACCACACTTCCTAACGCCGGTCAAAGCTGGTGGAATGGGGAAATTCAACATTATACGGATCGCGACACAAACAGCTACCAGCAAAACGGGGCGTTATATCTAACTGCGCTAAAAGAATCATACACCGATCAAAATGTGACCAAAGAGTATACTTCGGCGCGCTTAAATTCGAAATTCGCCTTTACATATGGACGTGTGGAGGTTCGTGCTCAATTGCCCACAGGTGTGGGAACTTGGCCAGCGATTTGGACACTGGGTCAAAATATTTATGAAGTTGGTGCCTATTGGGACGTTCAAGGCTATGCAACCACAGGATGGCCGGCCTGCGGTGAAATAGATATCATGGAACATTGGGGCTCTAATCAAAACTATGTCTCTAGCGCTATGCATACCCCTTCAAGTTTTGGTAATACCTCCAATAAAGGTACCCAATATGTCAACGGGGTGTCCACGGGCTTCCATGTTTATGCGTTAGAATGGAGTGCGGATAAAATGGTTTTTAGTGTTGACAGCATAGTACACTATACCTACGAACCCAGCACGCAAACTGCAAGCAGCTGGCCTTTCGATGCACCACAATACCTATTGTTGAACATCGCTATTCAAAGCAGTATAGATGCGAATTTTGTATCCAGTCCGATGATTGTCGATTATGTTAGAGTCTATCAGAGTGCCGCTATAGGTATCGAAGAATCATCGCGTGGAAAGTCAAAATTCTATCCTAACCCTACGGAAGGAACCGCCAAGATTCATCACGATTTAGGGGAAGCGACTTTAAGCATCTTTACCAATACCGGATTAAAAGTGATAGAAATCGAAGACTACGAAAGCGGAGCAGAAATCAATATTAGCCAACTTTCATCAGGGATATACAGCTATGTACTAAAAGGCAGTACTTACAATTCTCAAGCGACATTTGTAAAACGATAAGTCCTGCCTTTGCTAATAATAGATTTGAAAGTCCGCCACCTTATTTGAATACGCTGCCATTCGAACAGATTAATGCGAAGAGTCAGCGGCGCTTTCCATTACTTTCGCAAGGATATGGAAGATAAAAAGAGTAAAAATAAATGGGTATTAGGGGCCACAGGATATGTGGGCCAATTGGTCACGCACAGGCTGTTTACAGAACGGGCGAATGCGAATTGGACCGGCCAACTCATAACCTTAGCTCAAAAAACTATTGTGCCGTGGATCATGGAGCGAACTAACTTTCACCTGTTTCCTTTGCGTGCAATTCCGCTAAAACTTTTTGAAAAATATCCTCCAGATGCCATTTATCATTGTGCGCGTATGGCTGGAAACAGCGACCGATCCCGCCAAATTGCTGCTCGTAAAGGACATGCTGCGAATCAACATCTGATAGCGTTAATCAAAGAAAGACAACCCACTGTTCCAGTGGTGTATTGCAGCGGCACACTTATGTACGGAAATACGGAAGATCGCATAGATGAGGATGCCGAAATTCTCCCTATTGCTTATGCTAAAGCCTATGAATATGCTGAGCGTCCGTGGACACAGTCGGCAGAAAGCGGAGAAATGGACGTTCGAATCGCTCGTCCAGGATGGATTTTAGGACCGGATTCGTGGTTTGAGCACTTCTTTTACAAGCCTGCTCTACGCTACGGAAAAGTTCCCATCTACGGCGATGGCAAACAATACATGTCCATCATTTCTGTGGAAGATTGCGCCGGCCAACTTACCCATCTTATGGAGCGCGGCGTGCCCAACCAAAGCGCGAATCTTTTCGGATTTGAGCCTATTAAACAAGTAGATTTCGCAGTACTGGTCGCAAAATGCATGGAAACCACAACAATGAACATACCCGCAAGCGAAATAGAAAGCCGATTTGGTAAAACAGTATTTGAAGCGCTCACTTCTTCGACCCCAGTATCAACAAAGCACAAGGATTGGCGAGCAGCTTACAAGCCACTGCACACAGATCTCAAAGCTTTAGTTGAATCGACCGTCAGGCGACTCCAAGCAAAATCCTAATTCTCTTTCTCGAAGGTGTAGAGCATATATTCTCCCAATTTGCCCATTGGCGTGCGGGCAATACGTTCGTCCAACTGCCAAAGCAGGTGAAGCACACTTTTCGGGATGAACCTATGGAATTTATGGTAATACCAAGCAGGATAAAAAATACTATATCCACGCGCATACGTGCACTCTAATTGGGCCAATTTCTTTATCTGCCCTGGCCGATAACAGCGGCTGGCCAAGAAATTTGTAGGCGAATAGCCTCCCCATACCTTCTTCCATCGCGCAAAGGCAAATTTTGGTTTTAACTTCAGCAGTTCTATGAGCGTTCCCGCGATGTAATATTTGTTCACGAACGTAAGGACCATGCGGCCGCCGGATGATAAGACCACACGCATATCTGTGAACGCACCTTCGAGATCATTCACCGTGTTTAAGGCACCGAAAAAAACATAAATCATATCGAATTGGACCCCTGGAAAAAGCACTTTAATATCCTCCACACTGCCTTTTGCCACCCATGCATTCTTAAGTCCCATTCGATCGATCTTTTCCTGCGTCAAACGCACCATTTCCGCAGAAATATCAATGCCGTAAAACTTCCGATCTGGAAACTGTTCTGCAAAATGTACGAGATCAAATCCTGGGCCGAAGCCTACCTCTAAAACGGTGGTTTGTTCGTAAGATTTCGTATGCTGTCGAAAGCTTTGACGGATACGCTGAAGCGCCGGGTTTTCATGGTAGCGTTGTTCAAAATCTACTGCATCTTTATCGTAGTAGGTGCCTACTTTATCGTAATAACTCATCGTCTTTGCTGCTTAGTTGGAAGTCAAAATAGGCCGCGGTTGCCCAAAACAAAAAGGCAAATACGGGTTGGTTCAGGAAATTATTAAACTGCATGTGAAAGAAGTAGGTGCTCAGCCCCAGAAACAGCGGGAGTAATGGGCTTCGTTTGGCAATACTAAAAAAACCAAAGTACCACCAACGCATCCACATGAGTAAAAAAACCAATGGCGTCAATATACCGTTTTCACTAAGCTGTAATAGCAGTTCCGAATGAGCTGTTCCACCAGAGCCTGGAGGCGGAGCATTGGGGTTTGTTACCGTTAGGCGGTTCTTTAAACGCTTTTCCTGAAATGGAATGTAGGTGAACTGGTAGGTACCTGGACCAAAGCCGCAATACGGACGCTCTTCGAACATCCGAAGTGCTGAAACCCATCGGTTGAGTCGTTCGATATTACTGGCATCGGTTTGCACATTGGTGACGGACATGCTTTTTTCAACCAGCGAGGCTTGTGGGTCGTGGCTTTCGTAGTTGTTGTAGGTAAAGGCTTCTTCCATCTTTGATACCCCACCTAAAAAGAAGAACGCTCCCATGGCTAATACAGGCAAAGCGAAGCGATAGACAGGTGGGAATTGGACCAATACATACAAGACGAACATGAACACCAGCGACCAAAGTGCAGCACGAGATCCGCTAAATAACGTCAGAATGATACTTCCTAGTAAAATCCACTTCCAAAGACTTTTTTGGCGAAGATTCCCTA
>CAJQHZ010000025.1 GCA_905478295.1 uncultured Flavobacteriales bacterium
GGTTCAGGTGCTTCAACAATTGGGTCTTGCCATACGTCGCCAGTAAACCAATCTGAGGATGCTTTTTTAGTCGGTCTTGATCCTGATTTGAAAATTTTCATTAAGACACCTCTTAAAATTATGCGCATCAAGGATGCCTTGTTGGTTCATTATAGCTGTTAATACATAAGATCGTTTAAAATTTATAGATTGAAGCTGTTTTTACTTTTATGCAACGCTTTCCACGTGATTAAACGGGAGCCTCTGATGTCAGATATAATGCAAGGTTTTCCACCTACGGAACAAAATCGTGTTTCTCTCGCGAATTGGCGCAAAGCGCCCTATTGCCATTGGGCTTTTCACCATGTGAGAGAGATCGTCCCCACTGCTGAAATCCCAAACAATCCAAAAGACGTTTGGGAATTGGAAGCGAGTGTCATGGATATCTCATGTTTGGGTCTCGAAAAAATAATGGCGGACACAGACAGTGATGCTGTTGTTATTTTACATGATAATAAACTTGTTCATGAGATTTACCGGAATGGAATGACAGCTAATGACCCGCATATTTTGATGTCAGTATCTAAATCGATGTTGGGTTTGGTGGCAGGAACGCTCGTGGAGCGTGGTGAGCTGGCTATCGATAATTTAATTACAAAATTCGTACCCGAACTTTCTGAAACTGCGTACGCTGGGGCTACCGTTCGGGATCTCTTGGATATGCGCGCTGGAATACTTTTTGATGAAGATTACCTCGCCACTGAAGGTCCAATCGTCGACTATAGATATGCAGCTAACTGGAACCCGGTTCCCAAAAACCGAGAACCTGGTGATTTGCGCTCTTTCATGTCTCTGCTGAAGACAGCCGATGGAGCTCATGGCGATCGGTTCCATTATGTTTCTCCAAATACAGACTTACTAGCTTGGGTCTTTGAGCGCGCAAGTGGTGTACGTTATGCTGATTTAGTCAGTGAAAGACTGTGGAAGCCTCTTGGTGCGGAAGCACCAGGTTACATTACGGTTGACCGCATTGGTGGTTCACGTGCCGCAGGTGGTAAATGTTTGCTTGCTCGTGATTTGGCTCGAGTTGGCATGATGATGGCAAACAACGGTCAGCGCAACGGAACGCAAGTGATCCCGAGCAATTGGCTCGAAGATATTTTTTATAATGGAGACCCTGAGGCATGGCGAGATGGAGATTTCTACGAAATAATGGGCAGCAGAGATATCCATTATCGATCTAAATGGTATGTAAAGCGTGGTATTGAACCATTGATTTTTGGAGTTGGAATACATGGGCAGTTTTTGTTTGTAGACCCAATTAAAAAGATGTCGATAGCGTGGTTTTCCAGTCAAGACATCCCGCTAGATGGGTCGAGATTTGAAGCCACACTAAAAATGATCGAAGAAATTCGAGCTTTAATATAAAAAATTAAAAAACGCATTTTGCTTTAATAGCTTTATGCCATCTGATTTGAGACGTGTTTAACTCAGTATCTGTTTAGCAAAAACAAAGGCTTCCCCGGGAGTAAAGAAAGCCTTAGGTCGATTGCTGCTCGTTTCGGCGATGTTTTAGCCCACCTTGACCTTTATGATATGACACTTTTGGCTAATTAACAAAAATATTAATTCTGTGCTTACAAATAGGCAAATTTTTGCTGCATGCAAAAAAAAACTGGCTCATCATTTACTGCACAATTTACCTTTAAGTTTGCATAATTTGAGCATCATTTCTGCATTTTGTTACTTCAAAAGACCTTTAAGCGAGTGTCCAGCCCCCAATTTATGTACCATTTCTCAATAGAGTTTCTGGAACTGGTGGCCTCATGTTCAGAGCTTGGTGAGGGCGGATTTGATTGTACTGTTTTAACCATGCATTGATGGCCGTTTGGGCTTGTTTTGTCGTCACAAACCACTCTGCATCTAAAATCTCTCGCCTAAGCGTTCCATTAAATCTCTCATTATATCCGTTTTCCCATGGCGAACCGGGGTAAATACGAATTGGTTTTATACCTACCTTGGTAAGCCACTTTTGAAACACTTCAGCTGTGAACTCAGGCCCGTTGTCAGAACGTATATAGTGTGGCCTCCCATGTGTGATAAGGAGCGGATACAGCGCCTCCAGGACATCAGCAGCGCTCATTTTATGCGCCACATGAACAGCGAGTGCCTGGCGGGTATATTCATCCACCACGGTCAGCATTTTATAAGGACGGTTATTACTCAACTTGTCATGTACGAAATCGACGGCCCACACATGGTTAGGCCCATTGGGACGCATACGGATGATGGAGCTATCTTTATGATAAAGCCGACGCTTGCGTTTATGGCGCTCTGGCAGCTGCAACCCCTCTTCACGCCAAATTCGCTCGACTTTCTTGTGATTTACCTTCCAACCTGAGATCCGGAGCAATTGTGCTATCTTACGGTACCCATACCGCCCATACATCTTTGCAAGTCTGATTATGTCATGCCTGAGCGCATCTTCATCCCGGTCTTTGCTCTGATACGTCATTGTCGAGCGTGCAACGCCTAACACGTTACATGTACGCCGTTCAGATGTGCTTAGCTTTTGACGAACATGAATAACGGTTTGGCGCTTCAACTCTGCGCTCAGGCCCGGGGCTTTAG
>CAJQHZ010000026.1 GCA_905478295.1 uncultured Flavobacteriales bacterium
ATAGCGATGTTCGAACAACTCCTGGATGGCTTAACCCTATTCTTGAGCACTTTGAAAATCATCCTGACTGTGCAGCTTTACAACCGAAAATACGTTGGGACCGTTCTCCAGAGCAGTTTGAATATGCCGGAGCATCCGGTGGATTCATGGATCGGTGGGCTTATCCTTTCTGTCGCGGTAGGGTGTTTGGTACGCTCGAGAATGACATAGGTCAATACAATACCCCAAAAGAAGTGTTTTGGGCCACAGGGGCCTGTTTAGCGGTCCGTACGGAGGTATTTAAAACCTTAGGAGGTCTAGATCCCATGCTCTTCGCGCATATGGAAGAGATTGATCTATGTTGGCGAATGCAACGCGCGGGTTTTGAAGTATGGGTTCAGCCTGAAAGTACCGTTTATCACCTGGGAGGAGCCACATTAAGCGTAGATAATCCGAAGAAGACATTCTTAAACTTCAGAAATAACCTGATTATCGTTATGAAAAATTTACCCCATTTTTCAGCATTGGGCGTCATTTTTCTTCGTTTACTACTCGATGGACTCGCGGGAATCCAGTTCTTACTGGCCGGCAAACCAAAGCATACCTTCGCCATCATCAGAGCTCACTTCGCTTTCTACGGCAAGTTCACGAGTATTCAGCGCTCAAGAGCGCGAACAGCTAAATACCCATTTAAACGTTTCAGTGACCTGAAGGGGACTTACCCAGAATCAGTGGTTTGGCAATACTATGGTAAGGGTAATAAGCGATTTTCGGATTTTTTTTAGCATCTCATCTATAAGTTTCGGAAATGTTGGTCCATTAACGTAGGTAAAAAAAATCTCTTTAATGAGACGTTTTTACGGTATGATTACTGTATTTGCCCATTTTAGACAACGTTTTGACTCAAAGTTGATATTGAATTAATACGGTGCTTCATAAAGTTGTCTTAAATTGTGTCTAACAAAACCATTTATAATGAGACGAATTATACTAAGTTTCCTTCTGTTGTTTAGTGCTATGCTATCGGCACAAACCTTAACCCAGACCATACGTGGTACCGTGGTAGATTCTGAATCTAAATTTCCATTGGTAGATGCCATGGTCGTTTGTGATGCAAGTCAGGCCTTCACCGATGAGTATGGTCAATTTTCTTTTGAAGTAGAGATCGGGCGCAAAGTTGTTGCGGTCCAATTGTTTGGTTATGAGCCCAAGAGTTCCATAGTAGAGCTGAATTCTGCAAAGCAAGCTGTGATACGTGTAGACCTAACCGAGAGCACCGTTAAGCTTGATGAAGTGCAAGTTGTTGCTGCCCCTAGAGGTGATGTGAAGAATGAAATGGCATTGGTTTCTGCCCGCAAGTTTTCAGTTGAGGAGACTAATCTTTATGCCGGTTCGAGAGGTGAACCCGCAAGGATGGCTACGAATTTTGCTGGAGTACAAGGCTCTGATGACTCTAGGAATGATATCGTCGTTCGCGGTAATACGCCTGCGGGGATCTTATACCGATTTGAGGGAATAAATATTCCCAATCCTAACCACTTTGCCATTCCAGGAACAGGTGGTGGTCCAGTAACGATATTGAACAATAAATACATCCAGAGCGGTGATTTCTATACTGGGGCTTGGCCAGGCGAATATGGAAATGCTATTTCCGGTGTTTTTGACCTTGAGATGCGCGATGGAAACAACGCAACGCCATTCGAAGGGTCCTTTCAGTTTGGTTTACTAGGGGTTGAACTAATGGCGGAAGGTCGAATAGGTGAGGACAAACCTAATGCGCCTTCATACCTCTTATTAGGACGTTATAGCACGTTGGGAATGGCTGATGCTTTAGGTATACCGCTTGGGACGACAGCCGTGCCCTTGTACGCCGATGGCGCCTTTCGTTTCTCTTTCCCGCAAAAGGACGGTTCTAAACTGAGTTTTTGGGGTATCGGCGGTACTTCTGATTTAACCATTGACGTTTCTGGTACTGATGGAGATCCATTTACTGGAGAGTTTGAAAGCTACGGTTCCGTCGATCGCGATCAATATTTTGATACACATATGGCTACTGTAGGAGCGACATACAGCAAACGTCTCAGCAAAATGAGTTATGCGAAAATGGGAGTAGCAGCATCTCGAGCTAAGATTAATTCCGTTAACAATAAGGTTTGGAGAAGCATCGATTCAAGCGATGTGGATAACCTAGTTTACAGCGTAGATCGCACTGAAAAAATCTTAGACTATAGTTATGTTGAGGATAAAGTTCATTCCTACTATAATTACACAAAAAAGTTTGATGCACGTCGCTCCTTAAAAGTTGGTGTCAATGTGGACTACATCATGGGTAGTTACCACGATTCAACGCGCATCGTCAATGGGATAACCAACGCGGTTTATGATTGGGAGATGCCATGGAACAGCGATGATTCGTATGCAAATATCCAGCCTTTTCTTTCGTATAAACATCGCTTGACTGATGCTTTAACTATGACTGCTGGTGCCACGGCGTTCCACAGTACAATCAACAGCAACAGCACTAGTTTATTTGAGCCACGTTTAGGCTTTAATTATGATATGGATAAGCATAATAAGTTTTTTACAGGCGCTGGATATCATACACAAATGCAGAGCAGCTACCTCTATTACTACGAAGGTTCTCAGGCAATGGATGATTCTACAGTATTGGGAACTACATACAACAAGGAAATGGGCTTAACGAAGAGTGCGCATGCCGTTGCTGGTTGGGAGCATAATTTTGAATACCCTATTCGTTTAAAACTTGAGGCGTATTACCAATATCTATGGAATATCCCGGTTGAACAACAAGCCAGCTATTTTTCGTTAGTGAATGGCGGTTCAGGTTTTGGGAGATTATGGGCAGAGCCTTTAGAAAACAGAGGTTTGGGGCGTAATTACGGTCTTGAATTCACCATGGAGCATTACTATAGAAACGGCTTTTACGGATTATTAACGGGTTCTATTTTTGATGCGAAATATAAAGGTTCGCAGAACCTAGATGCACTGCCAGGAAGTGCAGACGACGTATGGGTGAATACACTATTTAACGGACGTTATGCGATGAATCTAGTTTTGGCACGTAATATTCCTGTCGGAGATTATGGTATTCTAAATTTAGGTACGAAGGTGAGTACCATTGGCGGTAGATGGTTCGGTACTGTAGACGAATTGAAATCGACTGAAATGTCAGAAATAGAGTATGTGAACGATGCTACTTTCAATACGGAACAGTATAATGCGTATTTCAGATTGGATTTGAAAGTGGGGTATAAATGGAATTATGCTAAGCTTTCGCATGAGTTTGCTTTGGATATCTCGAACATCACCAACAATAAAAACATACTGA
>CAJQHZ010000027.1 GCA_905478295.1 uncultured Flavobacteriales bacterium
GTACACGGCATAAGCGTTCACACATCTTTCCCTACTTTTGATACGTAATACCGCAGGCATACGTTTATACTTGCACCCAACGAAAGATTGCTTACATGACTATCATTGCTGGACCCTGTGTGATTGAAAGCCCTGAGCTGTTGCGAGAAGTAGCAGGAGAATTGGCCCGTATTAAAAGAGAACTCAACGTAGAGATTTACTTCAAAGCGAGCTTTGATAAGGCAAATCGTACAAGCTTGAGTAGCTTCCGCGGTCCTGGGATAGAAAAGGGCATTGCCATGCTTGAAGCTGTTCGTGAAGAGTTTGGATTACCCATTACTACTGACTTTCACACGCCAGAGCAGATTTCAGGTTACGGACATCGTGTAGATATAGTGCAAATTCCAGCCTTTCTCTGTCGTCAGACAGACATGTTGATTGAAGCAGGAAAAACGGGGAAAATCGTAAACATCAAAAAAGCCCAATTCCTGAATGCCGAGAAAATGCAATTCGCTGTAGATAAGGTGAAGTCCACAGGCAATGAGCAGGTTTGGTTGACGGAGCGAGGCACTCTGTTTGGACCAAGTGAATTAGTCGTAGATTTTAGAAATATTCAGAAACTTGCGGCCTTAACAGACCATGTGGTTATGGACTGTACGCACTCCGCACAAGAAACCCAGAGCAACGATGGAACTACGGGTGGCAATAGAGCCTATGTGCCGTACTTCGCCAAAACGGCGAAGCTATGGGGAGCGAATGCCTTCTTTATTGAAACCCATCCAAATCCTGATGAAGGATTGTCGGATGGCCCAAACATGCTCAAGCTAAGCGATCTTGAGGCATTGATTAAAGACTTGCTATGATACGATTGATCATTTCAGATTGTGATGGTGTGCTCACCGACGGTAAGCTCTATTACGGGGCCGAAGGGGAGGTGCTGAAAGTTTTCAATGTGAAAGACGGAACTGCCATTAAAGCGCTCATGGCGGAAGGCATCAAGTTCGGTATAGTTACCGGTCGTGGTTCTGCAGCCTTGGAAAGACGTGCAGAAGAATTGGGCCTTGATTTTTGCCAAATGAACATCAACGATAAAGCCCAAGCGGTGGCTGCCTTGCGCGATCAATACGGAGTTTCTGAAAGTGAAACCCTTTTCGTGGGGGACGATACCAACGATTGCGCCGTGCGTTCACAATGTGGTCATTTATATGCCGTGAACGATGCGGCTGAAGCGTTATTGAACATCTGTGATGTGCAGCTCAAGACGGATGGAGGCGCTGGTGTTTTTAAAGAAGTTTTAGCTCGTATACATGGACATTAATCAGCACATCATTCAAAGTATCCAAGCCCAAGCCCAATCGTTGTTGAACATGGCGGGGCAGGACCGAAACGATTATCAAAGTACGGTAGATCTCATTGATTCGATGTCCGGGAAGTTGATCTTCACGGGAATGGGGAAGAGCGGGATTATTGCACGAAAATTGGCCGCTACGTATTCCAGTACTGGAATCCCTTCCTTCTTCGTACATCCCGGCGAGGCCTACCACGGGGACCTAGGGATGATCGAAGCCAATGATGTGCTTTTCGCCATATCAAATTCTGGCCATACCCCTGAGCTTTTGAACTTACTGCAATACAGCCGCACCGAAAAGGTAATTGGACTCTCTCAAAGTCACGACAGTGCCTTGGCCCAATTTTCCACTGTGCACTTAGAATGCAAGGTAGATAAGGAAATCTGCCCACTAAATTTAGCGCCTACCACCAGTACGACTGCCGCTCTGGTGATGGGAGATGCCATCTGTGCTGCATTGATGGAACTGCGTAAATTCTCTCAAGACGACTTTGCTAAATTTCACCCTGGGGGAACTTTGGGGCGCTCTTTGCTGACTAAAGCAAAAGATGTAATGATTGCTGAAGTGCCCATGGTCCATCCGGAAGATGGCCTGCATGAAGTCTTATTACGCATTTCTGAAGGTCGATTAGGTCTTGTAGTCGTCGGAACTACAAGCGATGTACAAGGCGTTATTACTGATGGCGATATACGTCGTGCCATGGCCTCGAGCTCTAATCCTAATGCTTTAGTAGCTGCGGAAATGGGCACTAAAACCCCCATATTTATAGACGAGCAGATGGGGGTGAGTGAGATGGACAAACTATTCCGTGAGAAGAAAATTATCACCGTCCTGGTGGGTTCACCGCAACAATTAAAAGGAGTGGTCCAATTCTATGATATCCATGGCTAAAGCGATTTGTATCATCCCGGCCCGATTAGAATCTTCCCGATTCCCCAATAAAATCCTAACTGACATCCAAGGGATGCCGATGTTCGAGCGCGTATACCATATCGCTCAGGTTTCTGGAGTCTTCGCTCGGGTATTCGTTGCTTCACCAAATCCGGAGATCCTAGAGTTATGTGAACAGCGCGGAATTGCTGCTATTGCAACCTCGTTCGAACATCCCTGCGGAAGCTCCCGTGTTTTTGAAGCTGCACTTGGCGTAGATGAGGATTGGGATATTGTTGTGAATCTCCAAGCAGACCAGCCTTTTTTACCGGTTTCCTATCTGAAAACTGTAGTTGAAGCAATCGATGTCAATCCTGTTGCCACTATCGCCTATGAATCCGAAGAGGTAAAAGATGAACACACGGTTAAAGTGATCCGAAATAAAAAAGGGGAAGGGGTATACTTCAGCCGTTACCCAATTCCATACGTCGTACATGGCGATTCGCCCGTCAAAAAATACTGCCATCTTGGGCTGTATGCCTACAAGCGCGAGTTTGTATTGAACTATGAGGGAGATTTCAGATCTGATTTAGCCATTCAGGAGTCTCTCGAACAACTGGATTTCATACATCACGGATATGCTATTGACGTAGCTTTGGTGCCACATGCGGTTCCAGAAGTAAACACCCCGGAAGATTTAATTATTGCACGCAATTCCGGTTTACTATAACAGGTTATCGTTGCATGTATCAGAACCTAATGTTATTTACCTTTAGCCAATGGTTTCCCACAAATACAAAACCCTATTTATACATGTCCCCAAAGCTGCGGGTCAAAGTGTAGAAGCTTTTTTTCTTGATCTGCACGGGTTAAAGTGGGAGGAGCGCTTGCCGCTATTATTGGCACCTAATGCCGCGGATAAAATAGGTCCACCACGTTTAGCACATTTACATTCAGTAGATTATGTGCGACATCACTTTGTCTCTCAACAGGACTTTGATCGATATTATAAATTCGGATTTGTACGTAACCCTTGGTCTCGAGCGGTATCCTTTTATAAATTTCATGGTCATCAGCACCTGATGTCTTTTGAAAAATTTGTGATCACTAAACTGCCTCTACTCATTCAAGAGCAGCGCTGGTTTTACGGTCCACAATATGATTTCTTTTACCAAAACGGAGAGAATAAAGCCGATTTCATAGGTAAATTTGAAAGCTTACAAACGGATTTTGCTAAAGTCTGTAAAGCCCTTAATATGCCTGTTCAAAATCTTCCGCATAGAAATAAAAGTGCTCAAAAAGGTGGGATTTCTGGTCTTCGAAAGTTTGGTAGAAGGTTTGTGAAGCAACCCGAATCTCTGCTGCATTTACTATTCAGCCGTGGTGATAAAATTAAATCTAAAGATTACCGCGACTACTATACGCCAGGATTGATCGTTGCCGTTGAGGAGTTGTACAAGGAGGATGTTACTGCTTTTGACTATTCTTTTGAGGACTAATTCAATCTCTTAGCTGCGCTTTTAACTGTTTTTCGAGCGCTATTTCATCTACACCTTCAAGTGCGAGGAACACTGGATCTTCATCCGTACTGTTGATTTGTAGTATTTTCTCGTAAGGCTTGTCTAACAGTAGGCGGTAGTGAACCCCTTTAACCCCTTTGAATTTACCTTTGGCGACACTTCCTGTGGAGTATCCATGGAGTCTTGAGCTGATTTCAGGTAACTCATCCAACAGCTCTAAAGACTCGATTTGTTCAAATGGAATGACAACACCGTAAGGCCCTTCAATTTCTATCGTTTTTTCGGTCCAAACAACCGTATTTTCTCTATTTGACCAGAATAACATACCCACCACAAATACAAGCGTGAATAACAACACAGCCAATCCAATCCAAAATTGGTTCCTGGTATTTTTCGACTGTTCTAGCGTGTACTTACGCGTTTGCCAAAAGAAATAGAGGTAGGCCAAGAGCGGGGTTACACCTAAATGGTAGCCGAGCCAATGCTCATTTAATACATAAAGCAGTAGACCTAAAACCGTAAATCCTGCACCAAACCATTGGTGAAATCGTTTAAAATCTACGAGGTATTCCTTCAAAGGAAACGACTTCTGGTCCTCGCTATTCATGGTATTGTAGCCACTTAAAAGCATGGATGCGTTGCCCTCAGTAATGAGGTAGCCCATCCCATAAAACAATGCTCCAAGTCCCAATACTATAAAAATCATGAGTGTGCTATTCGTTAGAATGGTTCTCTCTTAACGCTTCTCTCTTTTCGCTTCGAGCTCAATAAGTGCGTTGCGTAATCTTGCGGCTTCAATAAAATCTAAACTTTTAGAAGCAGATTCCATAGTCTTTCGGGTCGCACGTATTTCGCTTTCAAGATCTTCAGGCGTGAAGTAATTCATGGCTTTCTCCGCCGACTTTTGCTGGTCTCGACTGATTTCATAATCCATATTTCTGCTCACGGCACCGGATTTCGCTAAAATTTCTGCCCTGCTGGTTTTCAACGCCTTCGGTTTTAAACCATTGGCTTTATTGAAGGCATCTTGTTTTTCCCTGCGACGTTCAGTTTCTTCCATGGTCGCTTTCATGCTGTTGGTGACTTTATCCGCATACAGTATAGCCCTACCGTTTACATTACGCGCCGCACGACCTATGGTTTGGACCAGTGAGCGTTCACTACGCAGAAAACCTTCTTTATCTGCATCCAAAATAGCAACTAAACTTACCTCAGGGAAATCTAGACCTTCACGAAGGAGGTTAACTCCTATGAGCGCATCGAAAACGCCCAAACGCAAATCACGCATGATTTCTACGCGTTCCATGGTATCGACGTCACTGTGGATGTATCTACACCGAATATCGTAGCGTGTGAGGTATTTCGTTAATTCTTCGGCCATTCGTTTCGTCAGTGTAGTAACGAGCGTGCGTTCTTCGAGCGCTGTTCGCTTACGAATCTCATCCATTAGATCGTCGACTTGATTTTCCGTTGAACGTACTTCTACAATGGGATCTAAAAGTCCTGTGGGACGAATGACTTGTTCGGCGTATACACCGCCGCTCAAACTGAGCTCATAATCTGCAGGTGTTGCACTCACGAAGAGTGCTTGTCCGCGTAGTTTTTCGAATTCTTCAAACTTTAAAGGACGATTGTCCATTGCCGCGGGCAGACGAAATCCATATTCTACAAGGTTTTCTTTTCTCGATCGGTCTCCACCATACATGGCTCGTACCTGAGGTAAAGTCACGTGACTTTCATCCACTACCAATAGGAAATCCTCAGGAAAGTAATCTAAAAGACAGAAAGGGCGTACCCCGGGTGCTCGTCCGTCAAGATAACGGGAGTAATTTTCAATACCTGAACAATAGCCCAATTCTCTAATCATTTCAAGATCAAAGTTGGTTCGTTCTTCCAGTCGTTTTGCCTCCATTCTTCGGTCGACTTGATTGAAGTGATCCACCTGACTCATCAGGTCGTCTTGAATATGATGAATGGCATTTTGAAGTTGATCCTTTTCTGTCACGAAAAGATTCGCAGGGAAGAGACGCATCTCATTCATGTTTTCAATCTTCGAACCGCTTATTGGGTCCATATGCTCTATGCTTTCAACCTCATCGCCCCAGAAACTGATTCGAAAAAAGGTTTCGGCATAAGCGGGGAAAATATCGACTGCATCGCCCTTTACACGAAAAGAGCCTCGCTTAAATTCAGCAGTAGTTCTCGCATAAAGTGCGTTGACAAATTTGTGCAATAATGCTTGACGCGAAATAATTTCACCCACTTTAAGGTCGACCACAGAATTATTGAAGGCTTCTGGATTGCCCATCCCATAGAGACACGAAACAGAAGCAACCACAATGACATCACGACGACCTGATAATAGTGAAGAAGTGGTGCTCAAACGCAGCTTCTCTATCTCATCATTAATGCTTAAATCCTTTTCGATGTACAGTCCTGAGGAAGGCACGTAGGCTTCAGGCTGGTAATAATCGTAATAGCTTACGAAGTATTCTACGGCATTTTCCGGAAAGAATTCTTTCATCTCCCCGTAGAGTTGTGCCGCGAGTGTTTTATTGTGGCATAAAATTAATGTCGGGCGTTGGGTTCGCTCAATGACGTTGGCTACCGTAAAGGTTTTACCCGACCCCGTAACACCCAATAGAACTTGATCAGCGATTGCGTCGTTCAAGCCTTCCACAAGTTCAGTAATGGCCTGCGGTTGATCCCCCATGGGCTCAAAAGGGGCTTTTAGCTTAAACTCCATTCTCGATTATTTCAACAAGCTATTGAATAATTTACGTAGAGCGGTTAGTTCTTCTACTCGGGCTTTATGTGCTTCAATTTTACCTAAAGCAGCATCGAGTAGGGGATTACCTTTGGCTCCAGAAAAGAATGCAATGTTATTCTCGAGTTGGTGCAATTCTTTTTTGGTTTTATCCATGTCCTCGCGGATCCAGCTGCGTTGTCGGTGCAAGCCGTCTTGGTCGTCCGCCTCAACTAGAGCTTTAACTTTAGCTTCGAACATTGTACGCTCAAGAACGGAAGGTTCTAATCCTAAAGCGCTCACTTTTTCCGAAAGTAGGGTGTCGAAGTCTTGATCAATCTTTCTATTACGACCAGTAAGTACTCCGATTGCCGAAAATTGTTCGCTTGCCTCTATAGCCTCTTCAATAGTCCCGATTTTGGCTTTCTTTAAATCCGCCAGTGCTTTTTGTTTAGACTCGACCACTGCATTGTCTTGCGCTGTTTTTGCCTTGCGTTCGCCTTTAAGACGGTCAAAAAAGTGATTGCAGGCTGCTCTGAAGGCTTCCCATAATTTATCACCTTCTTTCTTCGGGACGTAACCGGTGTTTTTCCAGTCTGCCTGGGCCTGTTTGAGCTGCTGTGAAGCACCTGCAATGTCATCAGAATCTTTCAAGCTTTCGGCAAGAGTGATCAAAGCTTTTTTCTTCTCGAGACTTTCACGTTGGCGTATTTTTTCTTCTTTGTAGAATTCATTCTTCGCCTTATTGAAACCTCGCTGAGCCGCTTTGTAAGCCTCCCAAACGGTGTCGTTTTCGTCACTTTTTACAAAACCTATTGCCTTAAATTCTGCGCGTAATGCTTCAAGCGCTTTACTCGATTTTTGCCATCCGCTGTGTTTTGTTGGCAGTTCGGCCGTCAACGCTTCAATTTTTTCCGCCACTACTTTTTTAGCAGCAATCTTAGATGCATTGATTTCTACCAAATTCTCGTTGTATTGATCACGAAGCTCGTGCACCTTGGCTGTGGCAGCTTTTAATCGGTCCCACAAAGCGTCTTTATGTTCTCTAGGAACGGGCCCAATTCTTTTCCACTTACTATGTGTCTGTTGCAAAGTTCTGAATAGGCCGGGGCTTGCACCGTCCTGAATATTATCCTCTAAGGCTTGACATAACGCAACTTTTTCGTCGTAATTATTTTGGTAATCTTTTTCGATGAGATCGTACGCCAATCTTAAAAAGTTGAAGAAGTTGTCTACGTGGTGGTTGTAGTTGGCCCATACCGTTCGAGCGTCTGCTTTTGGAACCAATCCAGTCTGATTCCAACGTTCACGTAACGCTTTGAAGGTTTCGTATTTCTCTTTTGCAGATCCCTCGGCCATAGGGAGGGCTTTTACCTCTTCAATAATGGCGGTTTTCACTGCTAGGTTAGTGCTTAACTCAGCTTCCAGTTGTGCGTAGTGTGCGCGCAATCTATCGCGGTAACCTCCATAGAGGATGCCTAATGTTTTGCGTTGCGGTTGATTAAATTCAAAGTCTATGATATTGCCACCTTCTTCTAAATAGGTCGCCTTTGCGGCATCTCTTTCTGCGTTTAATTCTTGTAAGATTCTTGATCTCCCACTTTCTACAATGCCTTTGATGCGTTGTGGTTCGAATTCTTTGATATGCTTCTCAATACTTTCTAAAACAGCTTCAATGCTTAAAGCATCAAAATCTGGGATGGCCAATTTTTTGTCTTTTGGCGCATCGTGATCTTCCTCTGCTTCTACAGCTTTCACTTCCTCATTTGCTTCGGAAATATTATTCTCTTGAGCTGCATCAACAGCAGCATCAGTGGATTCAATTTCTCCGTCCGTTGAGGTTACGGCAACTATCTCTGGTGTAGCGGTCTCTTCTGTTTCAGGTGTATTCTGCTGTTCTTGATCTTCTAGCATCATCGTCTACAAATTTTTGTAGTAAGCGGCGCGGAACAATTTCCATGCTTTATTCGCTTGCTCAGTTAACATTATTCTTCCATCTACACTGCGCGCTTCTGCATCGTTAGCAGCTTGCAACAGGGGCGTTGGAAGCGGGTCGTAAATTAGGTCAAATATCGCGAATTCCGGGCTTATAACGCCATAAGGAATAGGTAAATGCACATCCGTATAATCAGGCCCACCCAACGGTGTACAATTAATCCAAAGTTTGTACGTATTAAAATCTTCAGCGGTCAATGCATTGTAATTATTGGGACCTGGCTTTCTCGTGAGCATCTTTGCCGATATACCGCGTTGATTAAGGACATATTGAACGGCCTTCGCCGCGCCGCCCGTACCGAAAACAAGCGCACTCGGTGATTCTGAATTTAATTCATCAAGCGCTTTTTCAATACCGGTACAGTCCGTGTTGTATCCTACTAATATCCCTGATTCTAGTACAATAGTGTTCACGGCTCCAATAGCTTTCGCGGTGGGATCTATCCGGTCTAGTAAAGGCAGGACTGCTTCTTTCAGCGGGATAGTCACATTACATCCCGTTAATTCGTGTTTCGTAAAAAGGTGTTTTAGTTCCTCTCGCGTGATGGAATGCATTGGAAATAAGTGGTAGGAACCCTTTGTTTCAGATACTTCCATAAAGCCATGATAAAGATCAGGACTGAGGCTATGTTCGATGGGAAAACCTATGAGCCCTAGCTGAATCATCTATTGAATGGATTTAGATTTTTTATTGCCTGTCCATTCTAAACCGAACACAAGCGCTGCACCACATAATGCGAGTACTAATGCTACCAGCCACAATTCGTCTGGTGCCAAATTTTGAGTAAGGATAGGAACGATTTCCTCTTTAGGTGTTCCTTCATGCTTAGTGAATGTCACCAAAACTTCTTTCCAAGGCCAAATCTTATTCAAAGAGCCGAGCAAAAAGCCACTAAGCAATGCTATGGTGAGATCATGGTATTTTTCGAAAACCCATTTCAAAAGTTTTGTGAAAGAGAGTAATCCTAGAATAGCACCGATACCGACTGCAGCGATCATCCCAAATTCTCGAGTAGCAATGGCTTCTAAAACAGTAGCATAAGCGCCGAGCAATAGCAATATAAAACTACCGCTGATGCCCGGCAGGATCATTGCACATATGGCTAAGGCACCGCACAAGATGAGGTAGGCATAGGACTCTGAACCGGAAGAAGCGGGTAAGGTCGTTATCCAATAGGCCAGCGCAGCTCCGATTGTAAAACTTAGAATTGTGAACCATTTCCATTGACTCACTTGTTTACCAACTATGAAAATACTCGCGAAAACCAATCCAAAGAAAAAGCTCCAGAGATGGATGGGGAAGGTTTCAAGCAAATGTGAAAGCAAAGCCGCTAAACTCAGTACGCTTGTAAAAATACCGGCAAACAGTACAGTTAAAAAGATGCCGTTGATGTGGGACCAAAATTCCTTGAATTGACCTTTGAGTAGTAGATGAATCGCACGAAGATTAAATTGACTCAAGGCGTGAATGAGCGTTTCATAAATGTTAGTTATGAATGCGATTGTACCACCGCTTACTCCTGGGACAACGTCAGCTGCTCCCATAGCCATGCCCTTTAAAAATAAAAAGCCGTATTTCTTAGTCATGATTCTCCCTTTGAATGGATGCTAAAATAGCACCTACAGCAGGGATTTTTGGTAATTCCGGGAAGTATTCAGCAAAAAGTAGAAGGGTTTTTGGCTCTTTTTGCAACGTTTCGGCTAGGACCGTTTGTGCTGCAGCTAATTCATCGATCGCAATGAGGTAGCCTGAGAGTACTAAGCGCAGTTGTATTGCGGTAGGGAATTTCGCTATCCCATCGTAAAGAATGCGGATTGCTTCATCTAAATCGTCCAGTTCTATTAAACATTCTACGTAGTCCAGTACATCCTCTTCGCCATAGGCTTCTTCGAGCCATACGCGTTGAAAATCCTTTAAGGCATCAGCGTAGAGCTCTAGATCCATGAGCACCCCAGCACGCTCTAAATGGATATCGTCAATGTCGTTTTCCAGTTCAATAGCAGTATTGAATTGACGCAGTGCTTCTTTTGGCGCGTCTAATTCCAGCTCTAAAAGTCCTATCCTAAAATGAATATAACCGGATGGGACCTCGTCACTTATGCTTTGTCGGTACGCATTTAGTGCATCGTAAAGACGTTCGTTTCGCTCGTGAATTCGGCCTTGTTCGAAATGAGCGGGATGGTAGTTTTCATCTGCTAGTGTCGCCCATTCAAAAGCTTCTAATGCTTTTTTTTCTTGATTCTTGCGCAAATAAAAAGCACCAATCTGGTACCACAACAAAGGGTTGTACGGCTCACGAGTGGTAAAGGCGTGGAATAGCTTTAATGCTCTGTCGTATTCATTCGTGAAATCAAGACACATGGCTAATTGATACAAAGCACTTTCCTCAAAAGGTTCTTCTTCCATGTTACACCATTTTAAAAGTGCGTTAATGGCGCGAGGATAGTCTCCTTGACTGAGGTGTGCGTCAATGATAAGCTGCAGAACATCTATAGGATCTTCCGCATTTTCGAAGGCCTTGTCTAAAATTTGGAGTCCCTCAGCATTATCTCCTTGATGGAGTAATATAGTAGCCCGCGCAATGAGCAGTTCCACCGAACGCATATTTAATCCCTCTAGGTGATTGAGTTTCGCTTGTGCTTTGGTATAATCTTTCATCGCAATATCAAGCTGCACTTCTTTCACCTTGAATACGAAAGCTAAGGGATGAATTTCTTGCGCCAATGCTAGTGCGCTACGCATCTGAGTAAAACCACCTGTTTCCAGATAATACTCCAGGATAAGTTCTAAATCTTCTACATCATAGTAGGGCTGACGGCCTTCGTTCAAGGCCTGTTCAAACTGAACTACTAAAGTGTACGTGTCCTGATCTTCGAATCGCATAGTAGAAATTTAAGCACAATTCAATGGCTTCACTAAGCCGGGGTAATAAATTCGTTTAAAGCTATCAACACTGTTATTAACAATGACCATTTTGACCGCACCTTCATTGGGCACCACATCAGCCTGCCTTATCTTCGCTAGAAATCTAACCAAACAAGATGACCTTAATTAAATCCATCTCAGGAATTCGCGGCACCATTGGCGGTACTGCCGGCAATAACTTAACACCACTTGATGCTGTAAAGTTTGCAGCAGGTTACGGAGCTTGGCTCAAAGAACGAAATAATCACTGCACAGTAGTGATCGGTAGGGACGCGCGTCCCTCCGGACAGATGATAGAAAATTTAGTCATTAGTACTTTACAAGGCTTAGGAATAGATGTGATTAATACCGGATTGAGCACTACGCCAACCGTAGAGATGTTAGTGCCACGTTTCAAGGCATCGGGTGGAATTATCCTTACTGCGTCGCACAATCCAAAAGAATGGAACGCCCTTAAGTTGCTAAACGAGGAGGGTGAATTTGTTTCTGGAGATGACGGCGCCGCTATTTTAAGATTAGCAGAAGATGCGGACTTAGCCTTCGCTGAGGTAGATAATTTAGGCCAAGTATCGAAATGCAATGACGGTATGGAGTGGCATATAGAACAAGTTTTAGCACTTCCATCGGTAGATGCAGCAGCAGTGCGTGCGGGAGGGTTTCATGTGGCAATAGATGCGGTACACAGTTCTGGTTCGGTAGCCATTCCTCTGCTTTTGGATGCGATGGGTGTTAGCTATGAAAACCTTTATCCTGAGCCTACGGGACAATTCCCGCATAACCCAGAGCCATTAGAAAAGCACCTTGGCGCCATTATCGATACGGTAAAATCCGGTTCGTTTTCAATGGGTATTGTTGTTGATCCCGATGTAGACCGCTTGGCATTTATTGATGAAAAAGGAGCCATGTTCGGTGAAGAATACACACTCGTTCTTGTTGCAGATTACTTATTGAGTTTACAGACAGGTGCTGTCGTGAGCAACATGAGCTCTTCTAAGGCGCTGCGAGATCTTGCAGAATCTAAGGGTGGAAGTTACACTGCCTCAGCGGTAGGTGAAGTTAATGTGGTGAATGAGATGAAACGCACGAATGCTGTGCTCGGAGGGGAAGGTAACGGCGGAATTATTCTACCGGCACTTCATTACGGCAGGGATGCACTCGTGGGAATAGCATTGGCATTAACGCATTTGGCTAAATCTGGAAAGACAATGAGCGAATTGCGTGCTGGATATCCGGAATACTACATGGCAAAACAAAAAATTGAGCTCGTACCTAGTCTAGACGTCGATGGTATTTTAGCCTCTATTGCGGAGCGTTATTCTAATGAGGAACTAAGTACAATAGATGGCGTAAAAATCACA
This sequence comes from uncultured Flavobacteriales bacterium, assembly GCA_905478295.1. Taxonomy (GTDB): domain Bacteria; phylum Bacteroidota; class Bacteroidia; order Flavobacteriales; family Schleiferiaceae; genus UBA10364. The sequence continues at coordinate 12,744 of CAJQHZ010000027.1, forward strand.
TGGTCAGACCGTTGGGTTCATTTACGTAAATCTAATACAGAGCCCATTGTGCGCATTTATACGGAGGCGCCGTCTGTCGACGAAGCGACCCAATTGGGACAAGATTTCATGGATATTATCGCGTCTCTCGCGTAAGACTTCCATCAATCCTTTCTAACTCCTATCTTTGAGCAAACCTAATTGCACAGAGATGGGAGTTATTTTTTTGGATAATGCTGCTACCACACCCTTAGAACCTCGCGTCAAAGAGGAAATGATTCGCATGATGGATAATTTCGGCAATCCGTCGAGCACACACCTCAGTGGTCGCGGAGCAAAGGTTGAAGTTGAAGTCGTTCGTAAGCGTATAGCGCAATCCATAGGGGCGGAGCCTGGTGAGATTTTCTTCACCTCTGGTGGAACAGAAGCGGATAACATGGCGCTGTTTTGTAGCGTACGTGATTTAGGTGTTGAACGTATCATTACTACGCATATAGAGCATCACGCTGTCGGGCATCCCGTAGAATTTATGGTCGAGCGCGGTGAAGTAAACGCGGCGTATTTGTCTGTTGATGCTCACGGCGATATCGATCTTGAAGAATTAGAAGCCTTACTCGAGAACGGGCCAAAAACGTTGGTGAGTCTGATGTTTGCAAACAACGAAATAGGCAATTTGAATCCCGTCGCTGAAATCAGCGCGATGTGCAAGAAATACGGCGCCTTATTTCATTCAGATACAGTTCAAGCCATGGGTCATTTGCCTATTAATGTAAAGGAAGTTTCCTATGATTTTCTTACGTGCTCTGCGCATAAAATACACGGGCCCAAGGGCATTGGATTTGCCTATGTACGCAGCGGATTGAAGATCAAGCCTTTGATTCAGGGTGGTGCGCAAGAACGCAACCTACGAGCTGGAACTGAAAATACTATTGGGATTTGTGCCTTAGGTAAAGCTTTCGCTATTGCCACAGAAGAAATGTCGGAAGATCATAAGCACGTAGAAGCGTTGAAGAAGTATGTCATAGATGGCGTCAAAGAAATTGTTCCCGGAGTGAAGTTTTTTGGGCGCAGTGCGGAATTGGACCGCAGTCTTTATACCGTATTGAGTATTGCGATTCCGAAAACAGGTAACGATATGCTCACTTTTACCATGGATATGAAGGGCGTTAATGTGAGCGGCGGTTCTGCATGTACTTCTGGTTCGAACCAAGGCAGTCACGTGATTCGTGCTTTGGGGGAGTGGACCGCTGAGTACCAACCCGTTCGTGTATCGTTCAGTAAATTCAATACGAAAGATTGTGCCGAGGGCTTCTTGAATGTATTGAGAGAACTTTACACTGAATCTCCAGTACACGCCTAGCGTAGGAGAGTTACGGTTCCTATTCGGACTTCATCGCCTCCAGTGAAACGGTAGGTATATACATCTTGAGGTACAGGTTTATCATTAAAAGTACCGTCCCAAAATTCATTGAATGGATTTTCACTTCGGTAGACTTCATTTCCCCAACTATCGTAAATCCTAAAGGTTGGATCTTCTAAACAACTGTTTCCGTAAATCTTGAATTTTTCATTATCCTTATCCCCATTTGGAGTGAAAGCTGTTGGAATATAGACGCGTCCGTCAATGCGCTCAATAGTTGCCATGAAATCGAATTCATAGGCTCGATTACATAGGGTGTCGATAATAGTCAGTGTAACATCTTCAAGTCCTGATTCTGGGTACCGGAAAGTAGGTATCATACCAGTATCCGGATTGCCGCTGAAGTCCCATTCGAAGATCATGTTACTGTCCACGTTTTGGTAGATGACGTCAACGCCACCGTAACGGCAGCTGTCGGTGAATAGATTTACTGTAGGTACATTCGCATCGTCATCGAAGACAATGGTGAAGAATTGGTCGTATCCAACGTCACAGAAGCTGTCCCTAGCCGATACTGTCGCTGTATAGGTAGCGAAAGCAGGATAGGTATGGTTCACAACGGTATTGGTCGTCGTAAGCGTTGTACCATCCCCGAAATCCCATTCGTAATAATCGGCATCAACTAACTGGTCCGTCCATGTTACTTCGCGGAATAAATCACAGCTGGCATAATCTTCCATCCAATCAGAGATAGGGAATGCTGCAGTATCGTGAACGATCTGTACAAAAGCCGTGTCATAACTGTCGCATATGGTATCTATGGCCACCAGCATCACATTGTAGGTGCCCAGGTTGGGGAAGGTGACAATGGGTTCTGTAAGATTGGAGGTGTCGCCTTGGCCAAAATCCCAGAAATAGGCATTGGCGTTTGTACTGTTATTCGCCAAACGAAGCGTCAATTCATAACAGCTGGTATCCGGTAGAAAATTCAGATCTACGGAAGCATCTGCTTCTATGGCCGTTTCGAAATCCAATTTTATCACGCCTAGGTTACAGTTGCTGCTGTTGTTGGTTTCGGAGAAGGCTCCTGGAGTCGTAGGGAGGTCATCGTTCCCTCCGCAACCGGCACAAACGGCTTGGTAAATTCGGCCACGGTCGTCAAATCTCGACGTACCTCCATCCACGTGTTCAGAACTGGTAGATCCTCCAAAATAACTTCCGTACGAGAACGAACCGAAATTTTTGCTGAGCACCATGAAATAGAAATCGGAGCCATTCGTACTGGATTGTAAGGCATCTGAAGAAACAGGTAATTGCTCTACTGTAGTATTGTAATAACCATTGTTCGTTACGCCACCCCAACCGGAGAGTAGTATGTTCAAACAGTCGTCAACATTGAAGGCCGTGGGCACTAGATTTTGCACTCCCTGCGGTGAACCAAACGCTGTTGATGCGGAGCTTGAAGTAAGATCATTGCTTAGTTTGTGAATGAACTGCTTTCTGTATTGTGGTGTGCCCCACGAGCCATTGGAAATAGGGTAGGCGCCCTGTGTTTGCCCGAAAGCATAAACGTTTCCTAGTTTATCCACATCGAGAATGAAACTTTGATCGTATGAACTTGTGCCGAGATAGGTTGATTGCTGCAGGGCACCTGTCGAAGCGTCAAATTTTGCGACATAACCATCGTGATTACCGCCGTATGCGCTTTTATATCCGCCGGTTGTGCTGGGAAGATTATTACCATCAGTACCGCCAGTTACAAAAACTGCATTGTTGTGAAACTTTAAACTGTACCCGGCATCGTCGCTGGTACTTCCGTAATAGTTGCTCCACAGGAGCGAAGTACCCGCGGGATTGAGTTTAAATACAACGGCATCTTGACCACCGGCTTTTGAACAACTACTGCAATTTGTAGAAGGGAAGTTGGTGCTGTTTGTAGAAGCGGTGACATAAATGTTGTTTGAACCGTCTACTACGACTTCACCGCGGGCTGCATCACCATAATTTTTAACGATGTTGGTATTGAGTCCGTCGTTTCCTGTTCCACCGATGTAGGTTGAACTGAGCAAAGCTGTACCGTTGGTATTGAAACGCGTGATGAACAGGTCTGCCTTTTTAAATTCATAGCCGTTAATACTTACAGAAGTTCCACCAGCGTTGGCAGGTTGAATCGGATTCTGTGTCGGGAAATTGCTGCTCCCAGTGGTGCCCATAACAATTAAATGACCGCTGCTATTCACCACTAAACTGTGTGGATGATCGGGCGCTGTACCCCCTAGATACGTAGCGTAAAGCATCGTGTTTCCTTGCGGTTCAAACACGGTAATGGTTACATCAGGGTTGAAGCCTAAGTTAATTCCAGGAGGATCGTTATAGGTCGTTTGGAATGCGCCTGTCGATGCCACATAGCCCGTTGCGAAAGCAACACCTGCCCCGTATAATCTACCTAGATCATCATAGGTGGCGCTGAAGCCCCAGTTGTCCGTTAATGAGCCGCTAAAAGAAGTGAAGATGAGTTGCGGATCCAAGACAAGTGAGTCTAAGGTCCTTGCAATAGCCTCCGTTTTAAACCGAATGATATTGTTGTCTTTTTCATACCACAGTCCGAAGTCGACGCGTTTACCGTCCTTCCAGCCCCAACCGACTGGTACACTTTCGAGAAAAGTACCGATAGACGTATGAATGATTAATGCGCCTTCCGGACTGATTTCGGTTTTAGTAGCGCCTTCATAGATCCATTGAATAGCATCTACAGTTGACGCATCTGTTAAGTGCCATTGGTATTTCACATGGTTTCCAGTTTGTCCAAATGCCAAAGTAGAGTTTGGATATAGTCCTTCGTATGTTAAGCCACGTGCGGGTCGTACGCCACCGCGCCAAAATGTTGAATCTTCTCCGATAAAGTAATTGTGGTAAAACTCTGTGGGTTTTTGCTCTTGCGCTAACGTTGGTGTAGCATTTAAAAACTTGAGCCGTACCGCATGACACTTAAGGACATCCGCTTCGTGACTAAGTCCTGCCTCGTGCATGTTATGACCGTGGAGGTCTTCTAAATGACGTGCGTCCCGAAGGACAATTTGCACCGCATCTTTTTCGAAAAACAATCCACCATATTTCAAAGGCATTTTGTGCGAAAAGTTACCGGACCACTGTCCTTCGTTGGGCACAAAAAGCGCTTCCTGTCCCGAGACGGTGGGGAAGAGCGTAAGCACGAGGAACAAGGAAAGTAAGCTTTTGCGCATAGAATAAAGATACATCAAAAAGGATGCCTCATTCCAAACGCTTGACAAGGACCATTAGTTTATCCTTACCCTGTTTAACAGCGAATAATTTGTTTTCTCGCCCTTCTTTCCAACCCAATTTTTTTCTTATTACATCGGGATGTTCCGGGTAGCCGATGCGCTCTATAGCGCCACCCTCTGAAGGAAGCTTTAGTTTGTAAGGTTTCGCAACTTCAATGACTTTGTAGCGCTTGTAAAAAGAAGAGGCGGGGAGAAGCTCGTCTGTTGTGTAGAGGTTGCCCACGGTCCATTTTTTCCAATGTTGTTTTGTAGCCAAACCTTCGTGCAATTTACTTTTTGCCAGTGCCGGACCGGGTTGAATTAGGAATTGGTCCAATTCATTGACAAATGACAACGCTGTTGCTTTGTGCGTATTGCTATGCTCAATAGACGAGTCTGCTTGTAGTAAAATGGCTTTAATTATGGGCTGACCAAGGTATCCTTCTCGCTGTATTGCTAGCACTTCTTTACATTCACCTTGGTACTCAACCACATGAATTTCACTTAAGTACTCCAGCTCATGCAGTGCATTCAAGTCCACCATAGGGCTGTGCTTTGTCATTAGCGTATGGCTCAGGGTAAGTAGCTCCTGTTGTAAAACAATAATATTAGGACTTGCATCTCGAAGTGCTACAGACTTTCCGGTACCTGTTCTTCGGTCCGGATCAAGGTAAATGGTGACTTCTGATGGGGAAATATCTTTTTCATGAAGCCAACGTTTTAGCTCATGAAGTACCGATGTTGCCGTGCCTGCGGTGTGTGTCGTGTTTTTTAGATTGAATTCTAAAAGCCTGGACAATCCAGGGTCCAATTCATTCGCGAAATGACCGAGCGAGCCATTACGTTGCGTAAAAGCCCATGAATCGATACCCATTCCAGCACATAAATCTATCGTGAACGGAGAAGCGATCAATGATGCCTTGTAATGTGCTGTTCGTTCTGAGCTGCTTTGTTCGGTTGCTTGTCCTGTAGGAAATATCCAATTCCCGCGGAGCAAGGCTGGGAATTTATTAGCATACTTACGCTGTACCTCTAATTGTGTAATCCAACTGGCATAGGGGCGTTTAAGGCCAAATTTTAATCGGAGATCCGTTACCGCTGAATCTTTATGAGATGCCAGCCAGGCTGTTGCCTCTGGACCTATGAAATCCTCCGGATGTACTTGCTGTTTGGGGTGTGCCATACATTCAGGTACCGGATGATTCCCAACCTTCTTTGACAGTATTGATAACAATTCTTAGTATGCTGTACGCAGGAACAGCAAAGATCATCCCAGCCACGCCAAGAAGGGTACCGGCTATTGAAATCACCAAGAATATTTCTAGCGGATGAGCACCAACACTATTGGAGAAAATTAAAGGTTGAAATACCACATTGTCTAACAATTGGACCGCCGCAAAAAGACCAATCAATAGATACAAACTCTGCAATAAATCAACGGTAGTCGCTGGATCTGTAAGGCCTGCAGTATATAATTGTCCCATACCCAATAGAATACCGAGGCTCGCGCCAATCAGCGGACCAACGTAAGGAACAAGATTGAAAACTGCTGCAGTAAGTGCCAGAACAACAGCACCCTTAATCCCAATTAGCCCCATACCCAGAGAGAGCAATAAGAAAATGAGGGTGATTTGAATAAGGATTCCGAAACTGTAACGTGTGACCACACGCTTAATACCGGGTACCATTGTATCGATTTTAGTATGGTGTTTTTTAGGTGTGATATAATCAATAAAACGGTGGGCCAATTCTTGCTCGCGAATCAGGAAAAACGAAATGAATGCAATTGAGAAGACGCTAATAATCACATTTCCCATACTCCCGATTAACCCGCTGAGTGCATTACTTATCGCATCCACGGATGCAAATTCTTGTAGGCTTCTATTGACTTGTTCCAATTCTGCTTGAGAGTCAATACCAAAACTTGAGAGTACGGCGTCTAATTGGTTCCATTCTGTTTCTAAACTTGCGATCAATCGGTCGTATTCTATGGTGCTTAGAAAGGAAAACTCTTTGATTATCAGTGGGAAAAACCAAGTAACAACAGCGCTTAATATCGCCCCAATTGTTAAAAGTGTAATGGCCGCATTCCCGGTCTTTCCGAGGTACTTACCGAGTACTGTTTTGAACTGAAGTATTTTGAAAAGAGGTCTACCTAAAACGCTGATATACAATGCTATAAAAGCATATACAACTACGCTCTTTATGGTCCACAACACATAGCTTAAAGCAGCTAATGCCAATAGCTGAAGGCAGGCTTTCGCAAAGGGTTGGAGTTCAAAATTTTTCATGGTTGCTGGTTTCTTACGGTTGCCCAATGTAATAAGTTTGCGCCCATTTTCAATGCCGCTTCTCGTTTCTCCTTTGTGTCTGCGTGTACTTCTGCATCCTCCCAACCGTCGCCTAAATCCGTTTCTAGGGTCAGTAGCGCCACCAATTCGCCTTTAACAAAGTAACCGATTGCTTCGGGCGTACCATTATCATGTTCATGAATCTTGGGCATGCCTTCAGGAAAAGGGAACAAGGAATTAAATATAGGATGGTCGTGCGAAACCTGCTCTATAGTGGCCGTAGGAAATATTTGTTTAAGTGCTTCTTTCGCATAGGTTGACATGCCGTAATTATCATCGATATGAAGAAATCCTCCGTTTTCGGTAAACGCTCTCAGCTGATTGGCCTGGGCCTCAGATAGTATAATCCGGCCATGGCCGGTGCCGTGTAAAAAAGAAACACCGCTTGCGAGCAACGACTCTGCAGTTACGGGTTCCGAATGAACTAAAGACCGCGCGTCGGTACTTTTATTGTAGAATTCACTGAGGTTTTTCAGAGCGGTAGGATTGGCATACCAATCACCTCCGCCATCATATTTAAATACGGCCAATACTTGTGCTTCGCAAATTTGCGAGCACCCTATGAATACCAAGAGAAGTGAGTGTTTCAGTCTGTTCATCTGTATCCAAAAATAGTGAAACTTAGTGCTCGTTCGTTGCAGGTTAGTACAAACTCATTGTTCAAACAATTTGTATTCAGTTTTGTTAGTTTTGCAATGATGAAAAACCTACTCCCATATCTTTTCATTGCATTGACAAGTTTCTACGCCAAAAAAGGGCTTGGACAATGCGTAAAAAGCACGCCCTATACACAGAACTTTGATGGATCAAACTGGGTAGCGCAATCCTCTTGGTTAAATTCAGGCTCCATACCTTCATGCTGGAATCGTTTACTTTCCACGGGAAATTACCTTTGGATGGCGGGGCCGCCTGCGCTCGGAACAATTAATTCAGGACCTAGTGCAGATCATACCTCTGGAACTGGAGGATACGCTGTGGCAGAGGGTTGGAGTACTTCGGGTACATTCAGAACAGTAACGCATCTAATTACTCCTCCGATAGATCTAAGCAATGACACAGTCCCAAGATTAAAATTTTTCTACCACATGTATGGTGCCGACATTGATTTACTCGATGTTCGCGTTCGTAAAGTGGGTACTACTTCTTGGACCCAATTGCATACCGTTACCTCGTCAACGGCATCTAGTCAATTCACATCGCAAAATTCTGCATGGCGTAAACATGTCGAGTCCCTCGCACAGTGGGCGGGCGATACAGTGCAAATACGATTCTCAGCGAAACGCAATACCTCATTTAGTTGGTGGACGCAGAGTAGAGTGGCTCTTGATGATATTACTATCGAAGAAACACCAAGCTGCGATCAACCCATAAATCCTACCATTTCAAATTTACTGTCGACCACAGTCAATGTGAACTGGACGACGTTGAACACCAATCAAATCGGTTATCAAATTCAGTATGCCCAAGGCAACTCAGGTGCTAGTGGAGGTACTATTGTAAACTCTGCAACAAAACCTGGTTCACTTTCAGGTCTATCACCAAACACCACGTATTCGGTTCGCGTTCGTGACATCTGTTCTGCAGGTGATACTTCAGTTTGGTCATCGTATACCACGTTCATAACGCAGTGTTCATTCGCAACAGCCCCATTTACTGAGAATTTCGATGGCGCAAGTTGGGATCCTTCATCCAGTTGGAACGCTCAAGGAGATCTAGACCAATGCTGGCTTGATCAGGGCTCCGCCACACAGTTTTGGACACCGGGTCCTCCTGCATTCAACTGGACGCAGACGGGTCCTGCAGGTGATCACACGACAGGCTCGGGTCAATACATGATGAATCAGGTGACGACCACCTTTGTTAGTGGTACCAACCCTCGGTTGATTTCGCCTTGGATTGACTTAGATACTTTGGTATCGCCTGAGTTAAGCTTCTATTATCACGGTTTTGGTACAAGTATGGGCGATTTTGACGTTTATGTTCAAAAACTCGGTGGAACCTGGTCGGCACTCTGGGATACGTCAGGGTCGACTCACAGTTCTAAAAATGCTGCGTGGACTGAAAAAATTATTGCATTAGGCACATCTTATGCAGGGGATACGGTACGTATTCGTTTTGATTATACGAATACGCAAAGTTCGTTTTACACACAGTTTGCAATTGACGATGTGAAGATTGATGAGGAGCCGAGCTGCCCAAAGCCTGCTAATACAGCAGTAACCGCTGTCGGTGTAATGGCAGCCCAATTGGATTGGACCTCTGGTGGAGCATCGAACTATCAATTACGGTACCGTGAGGTAGGTACAAACGCTTGGAGTTGGACTACGGCAAATACTTCAGCTAAAGGTATAGGGATGCTTTCCGCACAAACCACTTACGAATGGCAAGTTCGCGATTCATGTGGGACGGGCGATGTCAGCGGATGGCTTGATGGTCCTAGATTTAGAACAAACTGTACTTTTTATACAGCACCTTTTGTTGAACAATTTTCCAGTTCCACGACGTGGGTGGGACCGGCATGGCCTGATCAAAACGGTGAAATTGACGACTGTTGGAACCGTTCTGATACCTTAGATTATTTCTGGACTGGTGGAGGAACAACAGCACATTATTTTGGCACCGGACCTTCCGGCGATCATACTTCTGGATCTGGTGGTTATGCGTTCGCGCGAAGTGCGACGCCCTTCAGCAATACGGCCGATACAGAATTTAGGACACCGCTCATAGATTTAGACACCTTGCAAAGCCCTGAACTGACCTTTTGGTACCATATGTACGGCGCAGCTATTGATAAATTAAGAATCTATATCAAAGCCTCAGGACAGCCAGCGGCTTTATTGAAGACTATTAATGGCCAGCAACAGACGAGTTCGAATGCGTCATGGACAAAGGAAACGCTCAGCCTCTCTGCGTATGAAAACGATACGGTACAAATCATCTTTAAGGCATGGCGGGACGGCACGGGTTCATTTACAGCATATCAGGCTGCAACATCCATCGATGATATTAAAATTGATGAGCCCACCACTTGTCCAATACCTAATATTTCAGCGAATAACGTCACGTTTAATGGTGCAGATATTACATGGTCAGGTACGGCTAATTCGTCTGCGTTAGAATACGATATTCAAGGATTTACATTAGGTACGGGAACACGCGTTGCTGCCGCTAATCGAGCCTATTCCATTGGAAGTCTTCAGCCTTCAACCACCTATACTGTGTGGGTGCAGGATACTTGTACGTCCTCATTGGTTAGCCTTTGGGACAGTGTTTCTTTTACAACATTGCCCTGTCCTCCAATATCTGCAACAGGCACGGTAACGCTGAACGGTACGGCAATAACAGGAACCTCGTCAACTACAGCGGCAGATTCTACAGTATGGTTCTGGGGGGATACTACCCAAGACACCGGATCGACTGCACAACACACATACAGTACCATCTTTGGTAGTATGAATGTGTACCAAGTCGTTTATAGTTCATGCGGAAGTGTCGATTCACTATTGCACGCAATCACTGTATGTGATACTATGTCTATTACAGCGGCAAACGTAATCAATGGGTTAACTGTAGACTTTAATACAATAGGTTCACAGGGAACAGGTTTAATATTTGATTGGTCCTACGGCGATGGTGGGGGAGCTACTGCCAACTCAGCCCCATCCCACACATATACCAGCTCAGGAACATACATTATAACACTGACCGCGTCGAGCCTTTGCGGAGATACCATTGTCCTCTACGATACGGTTGAGGTATGTACACCTGTGACTTTGATGTTCACCGAATCTGCATCTGGTAGCACATTTAATTTTACTGCGACACCGGCAAATTTGACCAATTACAATTGGGACTTTGGTGACGGTTCAACAGGCAGCGGTCTCACTGTAAGTAACACGTATTCGACAAACGGTACGTTCACTGTGGTTTTAACAGCTACAGACAGTTGTGGGACTGAGCATACCTATTCTAAGGATGTTGCTACTTGTGATCCACCCCTAGGGAACTTCAATTTCAATATTGTATCCACTAGTTCCAATGGTATGACAGTGAACTTCTTTGCCTCTTCTACCGGGGCGACTCAATTCCACTGGTACTGGGGCGATGGAACCAATGATCAAGGCAGCTCACCAAACGCACAACATACTTATGGGGTCATTTCATTGCAGTATACCGTACGGTTATTGTTGATCAATGATTGTGGTGACACTACTGTAATTACTCGAAGTCTGACGGAGGTGGGAATGAACGAATATTCAACGGCTTTAGACGTTTATCCAAATCCAACCCTGGGCTATGTTCAACTCGAGTTTAGTGCTGCCGTAACCGGTGAAATTGAACTTTATAATGCTGCCGGACTGAAATTAGCCCATGAAACGGTAACTGAGGCGAACGATTTTAAATTAGATCTGCACTCTTTACCCGCAGGGAGCTATGAGATTAGAATATCGACTGATGAGCAGTTGTGGCGAAGACGTATACTTAAACTCTAAGTATTTACTCGCGTAGTGTGTCTTATATTTGCTTGAACGCATCAAGCGAACGTATCACATTATGAAACCTATAAGCAAAATATTGGTCGCGAATCGTGGCGAAATAGCCTTGCGCGTCATGCGTAGTGCTCGTGAAATGGGCATTAAAACAGTGGCTGTCTATTCTGAAGTGGACCGAAGAGCACCGCACGTGCTTTTTGCTGATGAGGCCGTCTGTTTAGGACCGGCACCCTCTTCTGAAAGCTACCTTAAAGGGGATAAAATTATTGCTTTTGCAAAGGAACTCAAGGTAGACGCCATTCACCCTGGTTACGGATTTTTAAGTGAAAATGCAGCATTTGCAGCCGCTGTAGCCGCTGCTGACATCACCTTTATTGGGCCACGCGAGCATGCCATTAAGGTAATGGGCGATAAACTGAGTGCGAAGGCTGCTGTAGAGCACTTTGATGTTCCTTTAGTTCCTGGTTCAGATGGAGAGGTTACGGATGTAGAAGCGGCGAAGAAATTAGCGACGGACATCGGTTTTCCGGTAATGATCAAGGCGAGTGCTGGCGGGGGTGGTAAAGGCATGCGTATTGTTCATGAGGTTGCCGATTTTGAAAATCAAATGCAACGTGCAGTCAGTGAAGCTAAAAATAGCTTTGGAAATGGAGCAGTGTTTGTTGAAAAATACGTCCAAAACCCACGGCACATTGAAATTCAAGTGCTTGCAGATGAGCACGGAAATGTTGTGCACCTTTTTGAAAGAGAATGTTCCATTCAACGAAGGCATCAAAAAGTCATTGAAGAAGCACCTTCTGTCGTACTTACCCCGGAGCTAAGAGCTGCAATGGGTGAGGCTGCAGTGAATGTAGCGAAAGCCTGCGATTATCGTGGTGCGGGAACAGTTGAGTTTATTTTTGAACCGGGCGGTAAATTCTATTTCTTAGAAATGAATACCCGTCTGCAAGTGGAGCATCCGGTAACTGAGCAAATTACTGGGATAGACCTAGTAAAAGCGCAAATTCAAATCGCGCAAGGTGAGTTATTGCCCTTTTCGCAAGAAGATTTAAAGATTCAGGGACATGCCATCGAGGTGCGTGTTTACGCGGAGGATGCTGCAGCGAATTTCATGCCCGGTACGGGAACTTTACGAGAGTACCGTCGGCCGCAGGGATTAGGAGTTCGTGTAGATGACGGATTAGAACAAGGTATGGAGGTGAGTATTTACTACGATCCTATGATTGCTAAACTCATCACTTTTGGGGCTGACCGCACGGAGGCCATTGCCAGAATGAAACGTGCGATGAGTGAATACAGAATCAGCGGCGTTCAAACGACCCTAGATTTTGCCCAATTTGTCATGGACCACGAGGCATTCGTTAGTGGCGATTTCGATACACATTTTGTGGCTAATTACTACACGCCGGAAGCCATAGATAAAAGTAATCCAGAATTGGAAGTCGTCGGAGCGATGGCATTGAGCAATCTTCTCCAAGAACAGAAAGAAACGCAACATACGAACACATCAAATGGCCAAAGCCGCTGGAAGCAAAAGAGGAGTTAAAGTTCTACTCGCGTTCTTTTGCAGTCTAATGATGCAAGCACAGCAGATAGATACTTTAAGTATGACTACGGAGTCTAATAGTCCTTTATTAGGGCAATTGGTTGTAGACGGTGATACGGTCCCTTGGTCGGTATTAGATGAAATGTTATTTGTAGCAAAGCCTACATTGAGTGACTTTCAAGCCCGCCGTAATTACTATATTCTCATGAAGAAGGTGGGCAGGGTGTATCCTTATGTTCGTGAGGCGGCTTTACGTATGGATTCTGTGAATATGCAATTGGAGGGAATAGATCGCAGACGGCAACGAAGAAAATACACGAAGTCTTACCAGAAGTATCTAGAAGAGCGTTTTGAGCCAGAGTTGAGAAAGCTAACACGGAGTGAGGGACAAATTTTAAGTAAGTTAGTTTACCGAGAGACGCACACCAGTGTGTATCAAATCATAAGAACCTACAGAAACGGATTATCTGCGCGGTTTTGGTCCATGACTGCGTGGTGGTATGATATCGATTTAAAGCGTCCGTATGACCCGGAAAACGATGCAGAAGACCGATTAATAGAGAATATCTTACAACGAAAATTCATCTCCGGAGAGCTGGTTCCGGCAAGAGCGGATGAACGTAATATTTATCAACGTTAATATCTATGGAAGCGTTTTCTTAAATTAAGCGATGATTAAACGTATTCCACCAGTGAAAATAACGGAAGCCTTACGCATATTAGAATTGGACACCTTGCCGAAAGACGAGCAGGAGGTTTCTGTTGCGTACAAAAGGTTGGCGAAGAAACACCACCCGGATTCCGGAGGAACCGAAGAGGCTTTTCAGGAGTTAGGAGCTGCTGTAGAGTACGTGATAAGAGCATTGGCACTCGTGGATGCCACCGTTGAAAAAAGTAAAGGGCGTTCAAAAGAAGCAGATGCGTTAGCGGAGAAACGTGCGATAATGCGCGCTGAGATGCTGAAGCGTCGGGCAGAAGAGGATCGCAAACGCAATATTCAAGCTACTTGGGGCATTAGCGTTATTCTCGTACTCATTGTTTTATCGGGCATCGGTATGGTGATTCAACCGCGTTTTATTCATTGGATGGTTGAAAAGGAGCGAGTGGAACGCATGGCCACAGTAATTGTTACGGGCCCGGACCGTAGCTATACCATTAGCTGGAATTATCAAGGTCAATCCTTTACTGAGGTGTTGAATGGTAGATTTATTGACGGCAAATGGCTGGTTGGGCCTGCTGGCATGCCTATGATCAAAGGAGGGAAATATATTGTGTCCTTCAACGCTAGAAATCCGGATTACTTTGAATTAAAGGATAAGTACATTGATCCAGAAACGGCGGATCGCTATTTCTCTCTCGTTAAATATCCGCTCGCTGCAGCATTGGACTTACCGGATACTGATCCAGGTGTGGTTTGCACCTATTGGTCCGTTTTGGATGAGTTTGGAGTAGATGGCGTGGCTCATTTGTTTTTCGGGGCTTTGCCGATGCGGAAGAATTGGAAGCACAACGAAAGAAGTTTTCAGGCTTTGAAAGAATCGGAAACGTTTCAAACGCTGTACAGAAGTTGTTTGGGAATAGAGTAGAAGATCGCCAAGAAGCCAATACCTTTGTAGTCTAGATTATCAATAAGAGTTCTATGAAACCCTCATTAGCGAAAGGCACCAGAGATTTTTCAGCGGCGGAAGTGCAGAAGCGCCAATACATCATGAATGTTTTGCGCGAGCAGTTCGAATTGCGCGGCTACGATCCTATAGAAACGCCTTCTTTTGAAAATATGGAAACACTTACCGGTAAATACGGTGAGGAAGGGGACCGACTGATTTTTAAAATTCTCCGCTCCGGTGATTTTACATCAAAGATTGATGAAGGATTATGGGCTGAGAAAAACCCAAAAGCGCTTACGTCAAAAGTTGCCGATAAGGCATTGCGCTACGATTTAACCGTTCCTTTTGCTCGATATGTAGTCCAGCGCCAAAATGAATTAGCCTTTCCGTTTAAGCGCTACCAGATGCAGCCGGTTTGGCGTGCTGACCGGCCTCAGAAGGGCCGTTTTCGTGAGTTTTACCAGTGCGATGCAGACGTTGTGGGTTCGGATAGTTTATGGCAAGAAGTAGAATTGATCCAATTGTACGATGCATCGTTTACCAAACTTGGTCTTTCCACGACTATTAAAGTGAACAACCGCAAGATTCTAGCAGGAATGGCTGAGGTATTGGGAATTAGCGATGCATTTATTGCGTTTACAGTAGCGATCGATAAGTTAGATAAAGTAGGAGTAGAAGGCGTTTTGAAAGAAATGCGTGCTCAAGAATTACCGGTGAGTGCTGTTGCCACCTTCGGGCAGTGGCTAGAAGAAGGATTGACGCTAGAACGTTTGACTGGATTATTGGCAGAAAGTTCAGAAGGTAATTTAGGATTAGATGAGATGAATTTCGTCTTGAATCAGGCTAAAGCTGGATTGAATAGTTCGGAATTGGTTTTCGATTTTACACTTGCCCGTGGACTCAACTACTATACGGGCACTATTTTCGAAGTTGCCGCTCATGGCGTTTCGATGGGGAGTATCGGTGGCGGTGGACGCTATGCAGATCTGACCAGTATTTTTGGAATGAAGAATACATCGGGTGTAGGGATTAGCTTTGGTTTAGATCGGATTTATCTATGTTTAGAAGAATTGAATTTATTCCCTGCAACGACAGCCAATGCTGCTGCGGTATTGTTTGCAAACTTCGGCGCGGAAGAGAGTGTGGTAGCCTATAAATGGGTGGCAAAACTCATAGCTTCGGGTGTTCGCGCGGAACTGTATCCTGACGCTTCAAAACTCAAAAAGCAGTTCGATTTCGCCGATAAAAAAGGCATAGGTTACCTCGCGTTAGTAGGTACTAATGAAATGACCGCCTCGGAAATTCCCTTGAAGAATCTCGCTACTGGAGAGCAAATTATAACAGACTTCGAAGGAATTTGCACTTTAGTGAAAGGTGCTTAGGTACGTGCAATCCGTTCCCAAAGTCCAGGGTCATTATGCTCTGGTTTCATAAGCACACTGCGCACTACAGTCAGACTGGGGATATCCCATTCGATCACCCAGGGACAGTTTTGTTGCGGCAGGCTAAATAGAGCGAGATGTATGTTTTCTTCTGCTTTATGAGCAAAAAACGCTCGGTTTTTAGCACTTATTTCTGATGCTTTCAGTCCGGTTAAACTAAATACGCAGATATCGAGTTCGGGTTCTAATGCCCACCATCCCTTAGCAAGTAACGTGTTTTTTAATCCTTGGGCTGCCGCGAGGCTTGCATTCAAACGCTGTGCAAAATTCCCAGAACGCACGTAAGGAAATTTCTGTTGTGTCGCCCAAAGTGCCGCTGCAGCTGCTCCAGCGCGTGAGCATTCGAGTGTGATTTCACCTAAGTGTAACTGGTCAGAAGTAAAATAGGTGTACGGACTATCGTGTTTGTAAAAGCGCCCTTCTTCAGGATTTTTAAACAGCACTGCGCCGCATCCGTAAGGTTGAAGACCGTGCTTGTGTGGGTCAATCACAATAGAATCAGCCGCAGCCATCGCGGTAAAATGACATTGCACGTCTTTTGGGAAGTTGGCGAGCGTAAAGTAACCTCCGTAAGCGGCATCAACGTGGATACGTGCGCCATAGGCTCGTGCAATCGGGATGATCTCTTCCAGCGGATCCACTGCACCCATACCTGTTGTTCCGAGCGTCACAACGATTGTGGATTTTGCCCCATTACTGTGGAGTTGCGCTAACACCTCTTCGAGTTTGGAACAATTCATCGAACCATTTTCTACAGAGGCAATGGCTTGAAAAGGCATTCCCAGTACTTCACTCATTCTACTGTGCGTGTAATGGGCATGTTCATTTGCTAAAACGATCGTATTTGCATCGCATTGACGTGCGACCCATAGTGCTTCTAGATTCGCTGTAGTCCCACCGGAGGTCAAATGTCCCAGAGGTTTTGAATAGCCTACCATATTCCCAAGGGCCCCGATTGTTTCAAGTTCTAAGGCTGAGGTCGCACGTCCACCGTCGAGCGCGTGATTGTTCGGATTCACAAAACTGGTCATCCAATGCGCAGCCAGTGCAAGTGGAAGCGGCGGCTTGATCATTTGACCGGCGTAATCTGGGCTGTGGTATGGATAGTTGTCCTGAAGCTTATGAGCCAATTCTTTCAAAATGGCCTCATCTTCAGCGTCTAAGGGTAATTGAGGAAATTCTAAATCCAATAAATGCGTCCAATCCATATCGAAAAGTACATTAATTCAACCAAGTATTCACATAGCTGTTGTCGGGATCGTAGCGTTCCAGCTGCATTTTCGTATTGAATTTCCGGAAGGGTCTAGGGTCGTTTCCACGTCCGGCGATATAAAGCCAATTCCCGTAGTTTGAAGCAGGATCAAAATCAATTAATTGGCTCTCAAACCAAGCCGCACCGCTGCGCCAATCCAATCCCATATCGTGAATGAGGTAAGAAGCTACGTTTTGACGGCCTCTATTGCTCATAAATCCGGTAGCCAGCAACTCTTTCATATTTGCATCGACTAACGGATCGCCAGTCTCACCGTTTTTCCATTGCTCGTATTTTCGCTTATTGAAGTGCGGCTTCCAGGGCTTTTCCGGTTGGAGTCCTGCTGGTATAAAAAGTAGTTTACCCGCATTATAAGCCGTCCATTGGAAAAACTCTCTCCAAAGCAGTTCGACGAAGAGCCAGTACGTGCTGTCGTTGCTGGTGTGACGTTCTTCGAATTGGTTCAATTCGCCCATGATCTGAGCTGCACTGATACAACCGATGGCCAGGAATGGTGAAAACTTCGAGCTAAAAGATCTACCCAACATGCCGTTGCGCGTTTCTTTATAAACTTGAACGGCTTGTTCACCTTCCCAGAAATAATCCTCGAGCGCACGCCAGGCCTCACGTAAACCTCCTCGATATGGAAATGCCGTGCGCTCATCGGGTGCTGGAGTAATCACTTCCCATTGACCTTGCAAGGGGTAGAATTCGCTTACATCTACAGGAGAAATGATGGGCTCTTCCCAAGCTTTCCTTGGCGCCGCATACTTTTCTAATTTTCTTCTGAATGGAGAAAATACTTGAGGCATGTTTTCTAAACTGAAAGGAAAATCATCCGGTTGGTATAATGTACGCTCTAAGTGAAATTTAACTTCTATACCTTCACTCTTACCCCAAAGATTCAGCTGCAATTGCTCATGTACTTCATACGCTGCTATTTCCTTTGGCGCATAAATAGCATTGGTTTCAAAGGTCGCAGCCAACTCTTTAAGTGTTGTTACAGGATCTCCTTCCAACAACAAAAGATCGCTTCCGTGCTCGCGTAATTTTTCCCGTAAATCCATTACTGCATCGTGTAAGAATTGTTCCCGCCAAGGACCGATGGTGGGATTGCCCCAAGAATCGATTTGATCTGCGGCTGGGATGAAATATACAGGGATTACGGTTTCAAACGAGTTGTATGCTTGAATCACGGGGGCGTTGTCGCCCAGTCTTAGATTGTTCCGAAACCAAAGGATGCAAGTACTCATATTATAATTCGTTGATGTTGTTTAATAGGGATTGGGCTTTTTCTCGAATTCCAGCTTTTACTGTGGCATTCATTTTATCGTAGGTGCGGTATACCATGCCAAGGCGAAAGTTCGAATGAAGTTTATCGCGCTGGCTATCAAAAAAATTCCAGTACAATGCGTTGAAAGGACAACTGTCGTCGTCTGTTTTTGTCTTCGGATTGTAATGACATTGGTCGCAATAATCCCCCATCTTCTTCATATAATTCGCAGAAGAAACATAGGGCTTTGTGGCAATCCAGCCGCCATCAGCATACTGGCTCATGCCGCGGGTATTCGTGATTTCCACCCATTCAAATGCATCGATATAGATACCGAGGTACCATAAATCCACCTCATCTGGATCAATTCCAGCCAACAGAGCAAAATTTCCTGTTACCATGAGCCTTTGGATGTGATGTGCATAACCGTGGTTCAAGCTTTGCCCAATGGTATGAGATAAACATTTCATTTTCGTTTCCCCGTTCCAAAACCATTGTGGCAGTTTCCGGTCAAATTCAAAGAAATTTTCTGAGGCAAATTCTGGCATACGATGCCAATAAACACAGCGCATAAATTCACGCCATCCTAGTATTTGTCTTATAAAACCTTCAACTGCATTTAAAGGAACCTCAGGATTCGTGCGGTAATATGTTTCAACGCGCTGACATACTTCCAGCGGCTGTATCATTTTAGTATTTAAAGCAAAAGAAATCCGGCTGTGGTACAACGACCAACTTTTCGTTGTCAGCGCATCTTGATAATCTCCAAAAGAGTGCAAGCCGTATTGAAGCCAATGGTCAAAAATTTCCCAAGCCTGCGATGGCGTTGTGGGCCAATAGAAATGAGAGGGATCTTCTAATTTCCCTATGGTAGGAAGCTTTGCTGCAATGGCATCTGCGTACGCTTTACTTACATCTGTGCTGGGTACGAATGGTGGCGGAGGGAGGTGGTCTTTTGGGAGTTTCTTACGGTTTTGAGCGTCGTAGTTCCATTTACCGCCGACTGGCTGTTTTCCATCCATTAGGAGACCAGTTCTTTTGCGTAGGGCACGATAGAACGTCTCCATCAAGAAGGTTTTCTTTCCTTCAAATAGTCCCCGAAATTCTGCATTTGAGCTTATAAAATGCTCGCTTGAGCACCATGAAATCTCGAACCCTTCGCCTCTAAGTTTTTCTAAATCTTCACGCAATCGCCATTCATCAGGTTCTTGCATTTCAATTTTTACAACACCTTTTTTTCGCGCTATCGATGCTAAAATGGTGCGCAAATTGGGTTCATTCCCATCGAGGATGTTGTGGTAGTGAAAATGATGTCCCAATGACTGCAGCGATTGAGCGAATTGACGCATCGCTGAAAATATGCCCGTCACTTTTTGAATATGATGGGGCGCATAGCTGCCTTCCTCCCGCGATTCTATCATCACGAATGTGATGTGGTTATTTACCGTTGAAAACCAGGAATGATGTGCATTGAGCTGATCGCCCAAAATAAGTCGTAAGGTGTTGCCCATTCTAAGAGTAAACGTGGGCTGTAAAAAAAAGTTTAGACAAAAAAAGGAGCCAATTTCTTGGCTCCGTACCCCTAACCTAATTCAAAGTTTCCTTTGAATAGTGTGAATATAGAATAACTAATTGTATTTCAAGGAGATGAAGGGTAAATTAGGGTAAAATACTTTTGAGTTTCGATTTAGACTAAGTATTAAGTCTCAATGATTATAAATAGACTTTGAATGAGCGAACGACTTCTTCAAGGCATTTTTCGCGTTCTAAGCGGAATGAATCTGTAGGACAAGGCATTTGTAATTCTAGTAACAGTCCATTACTCATACTGTCACGCATGATTAATGTATGTCCTATGATATAATCTTCTGGATCCTGCTGATAGCGGCCATAACTGATGTACCAATCGTTGAGCGTATCGTCTTTTTCGGTCACCCAGCTGTCTCGCTTTGCTTTTTGTAAATCCATCATTATTTGAGCTGTACGCTGTTCAGCCACAGAAATAAAGGCACCTTGTCGCTTGAAAGGATGTACCTTAAGTAGTACACTGCCGGTACTATCATCATTGTAGCGCGCCACTTCATAATAATTGAAGTTTTGCTTACCAAATTCAGGCATTCGAACAAGATAGTCGTAGCTCAATTTGAAGCTAAAATCTATTGGGGGAAGCGCATAGTACTGCGCTTGTTCGAAATTAAAAGTGTACCGAGCATCAAGTGCACAGGTATTTTCTTTTGAAGAACTGCAGCCTAGCAATACGGCTGCAACCAATATTGCAATTATCTTCGCTTTCATAATGTCATCTCAATTTACATATTCACTGCTTCCCCATCAGGATACCGGCGTTCCTTCAAAAGTAATGAAGGACCTGTTAGCTGGAGGAACTTTTCTAGAATCTATTGCGAAGGTGCCATATGAGTGGAAATCGTTCACGACTCAAGCAACGGCACAGTCAGACTATTCCTCAAAAACTCGAGAAATTGTTGCCGATGTGTTCGCTCGTCAAAATGCGAATCTAAGCGCCTCTGAAGAAGATTCGCTTCGTGCCTTACGTAATGGTGCACTTACTATCACCACTGGACATCAACTAATGATTTGCGGCGGCACTGTCTTTTTTGAAGCGAAAGTCTTAGGTGCTGTTGCCCTCGCTAAAGCCGCTTCCGTAGCGCTCGGAATTAAAGTGGTTCCTATATTTTGGATGGCTACTGAAGATCATGACTTCGAAGAAATCTCCTCTTTTCAAATAGGCGAGTACAAATTTACTTGGAGGCAGCCCGATGCTAAAGGTCCAGTAGGTTGGTTACCTACAGACAGCTTAGCAGACCAATTAGAATCTTGGCTCGAAAGCGTCCCGCTTAACGCGGCGCAGAAGGAACTCCTCCAGCCGCGACTCCAAGCGTATAAGGAATGCGAAAATTTAGCCGAAGCCACCCGTCAGTGGGTGCGCCAATGGGCGGAAGGATTAGGATTACTCGTGCTGGATGGTCAAGATGTATCGCTAAAAGCTGCCGCTGAACCGTTGTGGCGCGAAGAAATGAAGGGTGTTTATTCGAAGCTGATTAAGAAACAAACCGAAGCTTTAGTAGAACATGGTTACAAGGCTCAGGTCTTTCCGCGAGAAATAAACCTTTTTGATTTGCGGGATGGTGACCGCCAACGATTTGAGCAAGCCGATCATCAGTGTCCGTCACTCCATATTAGTCCAAACGCCCTAATGCGCCCTTTGTATCAAGAGTTTTTATTGCCGAATCTCGCTTATGTAGGTGGAGGTGGTGAACTTGCTTATTGGCTTCAACTTGGCGAAGCTTTCAAAAAAATGGATCGACCCATGCCGGTGCTTTATCTGAGGGACAGTCTTTTTGTTCAAAACGATAAACTGAAACGTGCGCTCGATAAAATTGGACAATCGCTTCCTACTATTTTGACAAATTCTGCTGAGGACTTAAAAAAGCAATGTATTACTGATAGTGTTTCATTACAAGCAGAGGGAGAATCCTTACAACTTCCTCTTGAGTCGGCCATCGAAGCATGGAATACAGCCTTGAAAGCTGCCTATCCCGAGCTAAAACAACATGCCGATGCGTTGCGAGTGAAGATGACAAGATTAGCTCAAAGAACGGCAGAGACTAGGTATAGAACACAAAAACGGCGACATTCGGAAGCAATGGCTGCGATTGATACGGCATATGCGTCTGTGTATCCAGAGGGAATATTTTGGGAGCGCAAAGCTTCTTATTTAGACCTCGTAGGAACTTTAGGTGCAGATCCTCGTGATGAAATCGTTGAAAACATGTCAACAATAAAGGCAGGAACTTGGGTGCTGAGCAGCAAAAATTAGTGGTATTTTTGCCGAATGCAAGAAACCATTTTGATCCTCGACTTCGGTTCACAATACACGCAACTCATAGCGCGTAGGATTCGTGAACTCAATGTTTATTGTGAAATTCACCCCTTTAACAATCCTCCGGAGCTAACATCTGATGTAAAAGGCGTCATACTAAGCGGTTCGCCTTACAGTACATTGCAGGAGGATGCCCCTCAATTCGATTTGACTGGAATTAAAGGTAACGTTCCACTACTAGGTGTATGCTACGGTGCCCAATACATGGCCCTAACTTTCGGAGGTAGCGTCGCGCCGAGTGAAATTCGTGAATACGGACGTGCGAACCTCAGTACAGTATCTTCTTCAGATACGCTGTTTGAGGGTATTGATGAGGGATCTCAAGTTTGGATGAGCCACGGTGATACGATCACGGCGCTACCCGCAGGCTTTCAAATTGTTGCATCGACGCATGACGTAAAGGTTGCGGGCTACAAAATTGATGGCGAAGACACCTACGGGATTCAATTCCACCCGGAAGTTTATCACAGTACAGACGGTACGCAGTTACTAAAAAACTTTCTTTACGAAATCGTTGGGGTAGTGGGCGACTGGACACCTGCACATTTTGTAGATGAAACGGTTGCCGCTTTGAAAGAGCAACTAGGTAATGACAAGGTCGTTCTTGGTTTGAGCGGTGGTGTTGATAGTTCGGTTGCTGCCATGTTGTTACACAAAGCAATCGGGGAGAACTTGTATTGCATCTTCGTCAATAACGGCTTGTTACGAAAGAACGAATTCACCGATGTACTTAAGCAGTACGAAGGAATGGGATTAAATGTAAAAGGTGTAGACGCTTCTGAGCAATTCCTTTCTGCACTTGCAGGAATAGATGAACCGGAAGCAAAGCGCAAAGCGATAGGCCGAGTATTTATTGAAGTGTTTGACCAAGAAGCACATTTGATTGAAGATGTCACATGGTTGGCACAGGGAACAATCTACCCAGATATCATTGAAAGTATCAGCGTTAATGGGCCTTCGGCTACGATAAAAAGTCATCATAACGTGGGTGGTTTACCAGATTTCATGAAGCTGAAAGTGGTCGAGCCATTAAAAACCTTGTTTAAGGATGAGGTGCGTCGTGTCGGCGCATCTATGGATATGGCAGCAGATCTTTTGGGACGTCATCCATTTCCGGGACCAGGACTAGCTATTCGCATCTTAGGTGATATCACTGCTGAAAAAGTTGCTATTTTACAAGAGGTCGATTACATCTTCATTCAAGGATTGAAAGACGTAGGTCTTTACGATAGCGTTTGGCAGGCAGGCAGTATTTTACTTCCTGTGAATTCTGTCGGAGTAATGGGAGATGAACGTACCTACGAAAAAGTGGTGGCATTGCGTGCGGTAGAAAGTACCGATGGCATGACTGCTGACTGGGTGCACCTTCCTTACGAGTTTCTTGCGAAAGTGAGCAATCAAATAATTAATAAGGTTAAGGGGGTGAACCGCGTTGTATATGATATCAGCTCGAAACCACCAGCCACGATCGAATGGGAATAAAACAGTTACTTTTTCTTTGCTTTTTCGCGATTACTTCATCGCTCAGTGCGCAATCGGTCACTGAACATGTGGTGGTAAAGGGGAATACACTGTATTCACTTTCAAAACAGTACGGGATAACGGTAAATGCGCTTCTTGAAGCGAACCCACAAATTACGGGTACTGCACTTTCTCTTGACGATGTATTGATCATACCAATGCTCGAGCAGAAAAATACCATGCTCGTAAATACAACTGATTCTGTCGCAAGCATTCAAGATTCAGTAGGCATTGACGCCATGTTTGATATGTATAAAGTGCGACGTGGAGATACGCCAGAAGACTTAGCGCAGGAGTGGGGTTTTCCAGATATGGCCTCTTTTTACCGCCTTAATCCTGATGCGCGTACGAATTGGAAACGGGGTTTACAGTTGGTGAGGCCGGTAAATGCTATCGCTTTATTTCAAGCCACTGTGGATACCGTCGTAACAGACGCAATTCCAACTTCAGACACTTCATTGGTTGTAAAATCGGACAGCTCTAGAACGAGTTTGGAAGTTCTCGGAATTTTACCCTTTTTTCACATTGACTATATCAATGAAACGGCCTTAGCAAAACGCAGTCCAGTGGCAATGAGCTTGCGCATGGGCATGGAATTCGCCGCTTATTTACATAGCGATAGTTCATTTTCTGTCAATATCGATTTCATCGATTCACACAATCAACGCGACTCGTTAAAGAAAGCTTTAGACTCTTTGAATCTCGATAACTACGATCTCTTGTTAGGACCGCTTTATTCAAAACGCGTACAGCAAATCACGGATATTGGGATTGCTTGGAAATCAGTGAACCTAATGAGCAAAAGCCCTGCGATTAAAGAATTAGGAGTATACAATACGGTGGTGTCTGAAGACAGCTTTTATCAAATGCTCCTAGAATTGGTCAATGAAAGAGATTCTTTAAGCGCGAAAAGCGTGCCGCTGATTGTTACAAAAGGGCTTTCCAAAGAATGCGAGGCGTTTTACGAAGGTTTTAACAACCCAAATAAAATATTGATTACTAACGACGATAAGTGGTATTCAAACGAAGCATTGGCCGAGCTAGATAGTGTGCTGCATTACGAGCTTATCATTTATGATAATGATCCCGCCTTTATGCTCGATGTACTTCGTAATTTAAGATCAGGATCGGCGTCATATTCTTTATTTGCCACTGAATACCAGCTTTTCAACAGTGGAATTACCAATGATAATTTTACACGAGAATCGGAGGTGATTTGTGCAATGTCCTCCTATTTATCGTACGAAGACCTGAATACTTTGTTATTCGTTGAAGCCTTTAGATCGCATTTCGGAACTGAACCCAATCAGTATGCCATCAGAGGTTACGACATTGCAGATTTTCATATTCAACGACACCTATACGGAGGGGGTCCTATGCGCGGTATTCTTCTTGGATTTGATTTTACACAAGACCAGCAAAATCGATGGGTAGAATTACGTCGGTTTGAGAATTTCGAGTGGAAATTACTTAGGTAGTTTTAGCGAACAAAATCTCATTCCTTTCGTTTTAATATCAATGAATACCCACTAATCATGCCCAATAACCCAATAAAAGTAGGTGATGCGTTGCCTGCTTTTACATTATTAGATCAAAATAACCAACCTGTAAATACCACTGATTTTCTGGGTCAGCCATTGGTTATATTTTTTTATCCAAAGGACCATACACCCGGTTGTACAGCGCAAGCCTGCGATTTTAGAAATTACGAAAGTGAATTTCAAGCCGCTAACGCACAGGTCATCGGAATAAATGATGCTGATGTGGCATCACACAGAGGATTTGCAGAAAAATACAATTTGACATACCCCATTCTAAGTGACCCAGGGCACAAAGTGCGAAAGTCCCTTGGTGCATCAGGTTTGTTATTCAACACCCTTGCGAATAGAATCACCTATGTGACGGATGAAAACCATAGAGTAGTTTATATCTTTAAGAGTCTTTTACGTGCGACTGACCACGTTGAAGAAAGTTTAGTTTTTTTAAAATCAGTAGTAAAATGACAACGCTTGAATTTTTCGTGATGTTACTGACCTTCTTTAGTATGGAGGGTGTGGCTTGGGGTGCTCATAAGTACCTGATGCATGGATTCTTGTGGTTCTTACATGATGACCATCATACAAAGACTCCGGGGGCATTGGAAAAGAATGATACGTTCTTTCTCATTTTCGCAATACCCTCATGGCTCTGCATCATGCTCGGTCTTATGTACGGTACTGGCATCAGCGTTGCCGTAGGTGCAGGTATTGCGCTTTACGGATTTGCCTATGCTATGGTGCACGAATTATTTATTCATCAACGCATTCCTATATTCAAACAAACGAAATCAACGTATCTTGAGGCTATTCGACTGGCCCACAAAATGCACCACAGGCATTTAGGAAAAGAGGATGGAGAGAACTTTGGTATGCTTTGGGTGCATCCCAAATACATTAAACAAGTACGTGCTTTACGTGCACAATCGTAATTCTTAGTGTTAGAAACTAAATGGCTATATCTGTTGCTTAATCTAGGCACCCTAAGCGTGCCCTTAGTTCGCAGCTTTGAGCCTAGAATTGCTTACTATAAAACCTTCGGTTCCCTTGCGAAAGCCATGTTCATAGTTAGTGGCTTCTTTTTAGTTTGGGATATATGGTTTACTGAATTAGGTGTGTGGGGTTTTACCCCGGCATATTTAAGTGGCATCTTTCTTTTCGGATTGCCGCTCGGTGAATACCTCTTTTTTATCACCGTTCCTTTCGCTTGTATTTTTATTTACAAGTGTTTGGAGCTGTTTTTTCCAAAGGGAATAATTACTCCAAAATTGGCTGGTAAAATTTCTCAATTACTCATACCATTCTCATTGGCTGTAGGTATTATTTCCTATGACAAGAGTTACACCGCGTCCACTTTTATTCTGTTGGGACTAGCACTAATCTATGTTAGCTGGATTGCGAAATGCAGTTGGTTACCTCGTTTTTATGAATGCTATCCGCTTGCTCTAATCCCGTTTTTTATTAAAAACGGGATTCTAACAGGCTCATTTCTAGAGACGCAGGTAGTGTGGTACAATAATAATGAGAACCTAGGTATTCGCTTAGGTACTATACCCTTTGAAGATATCTTCTATGGGATGCTACTGATTTTAGGGACCTTATATTTTTATGAAAAATTTGAGGCGACCCGTAAGAGTCGTCTTTAATAAATTTCATTCTTTTAAAATTTAGGCGAAGAGCCAAAGATTTATCTTTATCTAAAATCTAATCCGTACACGCACCATGGACGTTCTCTTTAGCCCTGAAGGATTATTGTCATTACTTACCTTGACTTTTCTAGAAATCGTTCTGGGAATAGATAATATCATATTTATTTCCTTGATTTCTAATGATCTGGAATCTTCGCAACAACCGCTTGCTAGACGAATAGGTCTGGGACTCGCGCTAGGATTTCGAGTATTGATGTTATTTGGGATAACATGGCTTATCGGATTAACTGCACCAATTTTTAGTCTAGGCGATCACCCTGTATCTGGCAGAGATGCGATTCTCTTTATCGGTGGTGTGTTTTTGTTGGCGAAGTCTTCTACGGAGATTGTAAAAAAAACGGAAGGAAAGGGGCATGGCGCACATGGTAAGAAACCTAAGTCCCTATTGGGTGTGATTATTCAAATAGGTCTGCTCGACATTGTCTTTAGTTTTGATAGCGTTTTGACCGCTATAGGAATGACCCATGAATTGGTTATTATGATAATTGCTGTGATAATTTCAATGGTCATCATGTTGGTGTTTGCAAAACCTATCGCAGAATTTATCGAACGCCACATGAGTTTACAAATCCTAGCATTGGCCTTTCTAATAATGATAGGGACGGTACTTATAGCGGAGAGCGCTCACGTAGAAATCCCCAAGCCGTATGTGTATAGTTCTGTCGGGTTTGCACTGGTTGTTCAACTTCTAAGCATTCGGGCAGCTGAGCGAAATAAGAAGTGATTATTGGAATCGACCCACGAGTCTGAAGTAATCCTTAAGAACTTCAAAATTTGCTTTTTCATTGCCTTGTGTGCCATAAAGTAGCAAGGAATCCTTTCCTTGAACTATGAAGGCACGGTGGTAGTCAAAGGCATTTTGAAAGAGTAGGGCAGCCAATTGGTAATGCTGTTCAAAATCCATTTTATCGAGGTAGATCTTTACCTCGTTGGTATCTACATGAACGGTAACAGTGTCTCGGAAAAATTTCCTAGCGTTCGGCTCGGCGACAATATAGGCTTGATCTGCGCGCCAATTGTTAACGATTGAAAAATTTAGAAAAGGCACTGTAGTGTCTCTCAGGCATTTTAAGGAGCGGTGTGTTTTGAATCCTTGCGCAGTAAGTTCCGCCCTTTCGTCGGTGCGGTATTTATAGATGCGCGTATTGTTGAAGAAAATCTCGTCACTTTCTAGGACGGAATAATCTGCAGGTGCTCGCCAATCTATAAGTTTGTGTTCGTAAGGCCATACAACGCTGAGCACTACGATTGCACCAATAAAGGCCAGGGCATAGGTATAAAGTTTCTTTTCCACCAAAAAACAACAATATCAGTCCGGGCTTGTTTACTAAATACCCTAAAGAAAATAATTCATGTCTATATCTTCTAGTACAGTCGCAGTTGTTGGTGCAGGAATAGCAGGGCTTAGTGCAGCAATTCGCTTGGCAGTCGCGGGTAAGAAGGTTATTGTGTTTGAACAAAATTCGTACACCGGCGGAAAAGTAACTGCATTTGAACAGAAGGGTTTTCGTTTTGATATGGGACCTTCGTTATTCACGCTTCCGCATTTAGTGGATGAATTGTTTGAATTAGCAGGAAAAAATCCTCGTGCGTATTTCAACTACCATACACATGCTGAAGTGTGTCGCTATTTTTGGGACGATGGAACGAAACTTACGATGTATCCTTCCATAGAAAAAAACGAAGCTGCAGTGGCATCGGTTTTTGGCCCTTCGGAAGCGAAGCAATTGCGAGATTATTTCGAAAAAGCAAAAAGAAAATACGATTTAACGGCTCCCTTTTTTCTGGAAAAGAGTCTACATCGGGCCAGTACCTTTTTAACACCTGCAGTGGTTAAAGTCCTCGCAGAGATTCCAAAACTGGGTTTATTTTCAACCTTACACGAAGAAAACGAAAAGGCGTTTAGAACTCCAAAATTGGTCCAATTGTTCAATAGATACGCCACCTACAACGGTTCATCGCCGTATCAAACACCGGGTATCATGCAGATGATAACGCACCTGGAACATAGTTTGGGTACACATTTCCCAATGGGAGGGATGCATGAAATATCACAAAGTCTAACACGTTTGGCGGTTGACTTGGGGGTGCGTTTTGAATTGGAAACAAGAGTTGAGGAATTTCTCATTGAGTATAAATCCATTACAGGGTTAGTCGCTGGAGGAAAGACTTGGGAGGTTGATCAATTGGTTTGCAACACCGATGTGAAGCATGCTTACAACTACCTTATGCCAGAAAAGGTAAAGCGTCCTAAAAAGACCCTTGAACAAGAGCCCAGTTCTAGTGCACTTATTTTCTATTGGGGGCTATCTGCACAATTCCCAGAGCTGGATTTACACAATATTATGTTCAGTGAGAATTACGAAACGGAATTTAAACAGATTCAGTCCAATGGCCCTTTTTGGGAAGATCCCACGGTGTACATACACATCTCAAACAGATTAGAACCTACAGATGCACCAAAGGATAAGGATTCCTGGTTTGTTATGGTCAACACGCCTTATGATCAAGGGCAAGATTGGGACGTGATTGTCCCGCTAGTACGTGAAAAAGTATTGGAACGAATCTCTAAAGTCTTAGGGACATCCATTGAACCGCTTATAGAGATGGAAGAAGTACTGCGTCCGCAAGATATAGAGCAACGGACTTCGAGCATTGGAGGCGCACTCTACGGGACCAGCTCGAACGACCGTATGGCTGCATTTTTACGTCATTCGAATAAAAGTAACTCCGTCAAAGGGTTGTATTTTTGTGGGGGATCCGCGCATCCAGGCGGTGGTGTTCCGCTTTGCTTACTCAGCGGAAAAATCGCGTCGGAATGGCTGATTGAAGATGAATAATATGTTGAAAATCAAAGAATTAATCAAATCCTACGCGGGTTGGATTTTAGTGGTATTCCATGTGGTAGGCTTGTTTTTACTAGGAGGCGAATGGCGTGGTCAATTGGTTGTTCTTACTCCATTGAACCTATTGCTCCTTGCTGGCTTGTATTTATACGCTTCAAAGCAGCCGACAGTTAAATGGGCTTATTACCTACCTATATTTCTTGGTTTTATCATTGAATTGATTGGTACTAATACCGGATTTCCTTTTGGTGCCTATTCTTATGGAACAGCCCTAGGTCCAGGGATTATGGGGACGCCCTTTATGATTGGTATTTTGTGGTGGGTATTGATACGCTCGTTTTATGACCTTACCGGGGTTAGGTTCCAAAACGTTTGGATGCGCAGTATTCTCACGGGATTAGCCATGACGGCCATGGATGTATTGATCGAGCCTGTGGCGATCGAATTAACCTATTGGCAATGGGATGCAGTCGTAGTACCCATAGAGAATTACCTTGCTTGGTTCATTCTTAGCACTCTTTTTGCCCGTTTAACAGCATCGGGTGATGTCCGTAATCCACTGAGTATCTGGGTTATTGTCGTACTTTCAGTATTCTTCTTTGCATTAGGAACGTTGTACGCGATGCAGTAAAAAAGAAACCCCCGCCAAAGGCGAGGGTTTACGTTCAGAATTAGGCCAGGGTACGGGCCTACTGGTCTTTTAGTTTCTTTAACTCTAGCTCCAGCTCTTCTAGTTTTCGTTCAATGGATTCCTCCATTTCTTCGAGATTATCCTCAATGGATTCCTCTATCTCTTCAGCATTGTAGTATTCAATAGTTGAACAGTCGGTGCAGGATAAACCCTCTGGCGTCATTTCCCATTGGTGTCCTAGCATATCTCCGTCGTACATATTTCGAACGTTGCGAATGTCGTACATGATGTTTTCAATGCTCTCATCTAAATAGACCGATGCACCTACAGGTAAACGCAGCGTGACTTTCAGATCTTGTCCTCTGTACAAAGATTCTTTCGGCACTGTGAAGTATTCGCTTAGTCGCAATGTTTCTCCTTCTAGTGCTGTTGGGTAGTCAAAAGACTGCGCTCTAGCTCGGGCTTCCGAATGGTTACGACCACTAGCAGCATGTTTTAATTCAAGACTCGCAGTGGGGTACGTGGTCGCCTCTATATTGAATCGGACATTTTCAATATGCAGTAACTCATCTTCTACATCAAAGAAAAACCCCTGATCGTCTTCTAGAATATCTGCAGTGATTTCAAAACTCATACCCGATAAAGTGATTTTATCGGTTTCGGTTGAGCGCTCTCTAAAGTCGGTAATGAGCGAACCTGCGCTGATGAAAATGAGGATCAGTCCAACGATGAAACTGGTAATTCCCGAGAAGGAGAGGAGTTTAGAATTGGTCAATTCTCTTCCAAATATTTTAGCGAGGAAAACGACCAATGCAAACAAAGGTAGTAATAGTGTGAGCAAGGTACCCACGCGCAAAGCGAGCAAACGCCAGCCGCTGCCGAATATTGCTTGAGCCCCGTCAAGACCATAGATGTAGCCGTTAAGGCTGATAAAGTTGAATCCGTCTAAGTTCCAAGTACTTCCAAAAATCCCAAGCAACGTAACGATGAGGGTAAAAGCGAAAAGTGCTCCTGCAATGGCTAGCATCACACCGATAAATTTAAAAACGAATGAAAAAATAGATCCGATTCCGTTCACTACAAAAGAAACAAAACTGTTGACTCCCGATTTGATTTTCTCGGTGGAAGTATAATCTTCCACTTTTGTGAAAAGCTTCTCAATATTATTAAGATTAACTGCCTCACCACGCATTTGGAGTTTTTGAGCGGTTGTTTTGGCCTCTGGAATGGCGGCCCAAAGAATCACATAAGTAATGAACCCGATACCTGTGAAAAAGAGTAAGACTAAAAACAGTACTCGAATCCAAACTGGATCGATGTCAAAATAGGCACCGATACCACTGCAAACACCGCCAATCACTTTTTCGTCTGGATTTCTGAAGAACCGTCGAGTTTCTTTGCTACTTGACTTTGGTACTTCATTTTCAGATTCATCTACGAATGCTTCAGGTTGCCCTAAAGTCTCGATGATGAATTCAACATCAGATAGGTTCACGACTTGGCTGCCATTTTCCTTCATGCGCAGGTTGAAGATTTCGGCAATCCGCGCTTCTATATCCGCAATGATTTCTTCACCGCTTTCTTCTTTACCTAAAGCGGTTTTGACATTGGACAGGTAGGTTTTAAATTTTTCAAAGGCCACTTCATCAAGGTGGAAGATGATGCCTGCAAGGTTGATATTTATTGTTTTATTCATGATGGGGTCGAGGTAAGTTGTTCAACGGCGTTATTCAGGTTTTCCCAGGTACCTTTTAGTTCTAATTGGAAAGCGCGTCCTTGCGCGCTGAGGCTGTAGTATTTCCGTGGGGGACCAGCGTTGCTTTCTTCCCAGCGATATTCTAGCAGATCTGCATTCTTCAGTCGCGTTAACAAAGGGTAGAGGGTTCCTTCTACAACGATGAGCTCAGCACTTTTTAGCCGCTCAATAATGTCTGAGGCGTAGGCATCACCCTTACTGAGTATGCCAAGAATGCAATATTCTAAGACGCCTTTGCGCATTTGTGCTTTTGTGTTTTCAATCTTCATCTAAAGTCTTTGTCAATGTGAAATCACCATAAACGGTGAGTAATATGGTGCTTGAATCTTCACGAATTAAGAAATGAGCTTCGTCAAATCGGGTTCTGCTTCCTCGTATAAACAGGTAATGGTCTTGGCCATCATCATCCTCAATAGGAACTTTTTTGTAGCGCGCTTTATTGAGGAATTGTTCCCATTCACTGGTGACTTCTTTGATGTACCGCTCATCTGAAATTCGCAACCATTGCACCCGCTTGATCTCACCGTTAAGGGTACGTTCGAAATTTCCATTGGCAAAATCAATATCTAATGGGAGTGCAGTGAGCAATGACCCGCCAAAACTGAAGCCGGAAACATAAGGTTTGGGTTCATATTTTTCGTAAAGTTTATCAGCCAATCCTTTCGTTTGACCATATACTACCGTTGTACATGCAATAAGTACGAGGTATAAAAGGTGTTTTTTCATTAGTCGTCGTATTTCGGGCAAAGATATATGTTTAAATAGGTACTATGCAATACAAAGTACTATAAATATTATTTCCTTGCTTCCCGGGTTCTATAAATCTCGATAACGAGACATTTTTACGTTTGAATTTTTTGGTTTAACGAAATCTTGGTTAATAAAATACCAGTTATTGAGAACATTCAGTTTTATCTAAGCGTTGGATAGTATTAAATTTGATTAAAATAATTACGTACAATGCTAGAAGTTTTTATCGAAGTAGTGCTTTTATATCTGTTGTTGGATTTTTTAACTGGCGTAGTGCATTGGTGGATGGACCGTTATGGTCGAGAAGATATGCCCATTGTAGGAAAAGCTATTATAGAGATCAATACTTGGCACCACGCGAATCCGAGAAAGATGATTACCAGAAGTTATTGGTATTTGTGTAAATCTGGTTGGGCAGGAGTGACCGCAATGCTTTTGGCTGTTTATTTGATCAAAGGATCGGTAACGTGGCAATGGTGGTTCATTGCAATTTTGGGGGCGAATGCAAATATCGTACACCAATGGTCGCATAAATTTCCAGACGAAAAACCTAGACTCATACATTGGCTTCAGCAAATCAAAGTGCTTCAACGTCCACAAGACCATGCAAGACACCACACTAAACCTGAAACGCGTTCGTATTGCACGTACACGCCATGGCTAAATCCTATCTTAGATCGAACGAGGTTCTGGTTCGCAGTGGAACGTGTGCTGTCATTGTTTAAAATCTACACAACGGATCGCGTTCATTAGGCGATTTAAACGACGATTTCCTTTCGAGCACGTATTGCATAGACGAGCGGGAAGAAGCCTTCCTTTCCTTTAATTTGAAATTGGCCGGGTGCTTTTTCGGTATACTCGAATAGGGCATATGGACTCCAATCGCTTTCACCGAAGAAGGTCAAGGAACGTTCAGGGTGATCTACGATAGGCAAGATGAGGTCACTGATACTGTGGTTCCAAGTATAATTTACCATTTGATTGGCCTCCGGCGCTGCATAACTACCGGCGCGATCTTCAATAATCACTCCTGTATTGAAATAAGGGTATTTAATCTCCTTAAACTCCTCATCAAGGATCCACAATACGGGATGGAAATCCACCAGAACGAGCGACCCACCGGGCTTTAAGTAAGAAAATGCCGCATCCATCCAAGCTTTAGCCGAAGGATGCCAGCCGACCACACCGTAAGATGCAAACACTACATCAAAAGTGTTTTCTAAATGGGGAAGTATTTGCAATACATCGGACTCAACAAAGGTGACTTGGGTACTGCACGCCGTATTTAACTTTTCCGCTTGACGTATGGCTTCTGGGCTAAAATCGAGACCTACAACGTGGGTTGCACCGAGGTTGGCTAGGCTGATCGTATCCTGTCCAAAGTGACATTGCAAGTGGAGTACACTTTTACCCTTTAAATTGGGCAATACATTCCGTTCAATGGAGTGGAGCGATTGCGGGTCCTCTATGAACGACGCGTTGTTATAGAAAGCGGAATGTGGATGTAAACTCGCCCAGTGGTTCCAAAGCGCCCGATTCTTCTCAAGGTATAAGTTGTGATCCATAAAGTTAACGTTTTAGGGACGCTTCAGTTTCTAATTGGGCCTTTTCTCTTTCGTACTCTTCATAACAATTAAGGAGTGAAACAAGGAATTGATAATCGTTGAAGGTCCGTATCTGTGTTTCCGAATATTTGCAATAGAACATGAATGCCTCCATTTCTTCTTTTGGAATTCCGGTTAAATCTTCCAAAATGGTCCGATTATTTCCCTCCTCTAACTTTCTGCGGTAGTAATCTTCCTGTTGCAGTTTTCTTAACGCAGCCAATTGCTGTGGGCGCTTCCCAAAGCTGTAATACAAAAAGTCTAAAGGATTAGCTAGCGTGGGGGCAACTGCTTCTGGTATTCGTATATCCGCGTTTGATGGAACACGCGGGCTGCGCTGTGGCATGGTGCGTGGATTGTTAGACGTGATTGCATAAATACTTACTTCATCTAACAAGTAATTTCTAGGAATAAGTTTGAGTACTTGCTCTTCGCTAGCAGCAAGTGCGGTACATAATGCGCTATCTATGGGAACGTATTTGAATTGGTACCCGATGTTAGATAAAACGAGGGTATCACCGTCAGCAACGGGAATCTCGAAGTAACCGATTCCGTTTGAAACGGTACCCATAAATGTCCTGTTATTGACCACATGTGAATTTGGCAATGCAAAAGTTGAATCTCTATCTACTACAGTCCCTTTCAATATGTAACTTTGGGCAGATAGCGTCGTGCCGTTAAAAGCAAACAACGCAAGAAGAATCAGTACTAAATTAGAAATACGTTTATACATGTCAGACGACGGTCAGAAGGTCATTTTTTCGATGTCCAAAGTGAGCAAAGTCCTTCCTCACAACAACAAAGCTATACTAAAGGACATTTATCTCTCTTTCTTCTATGGAGCCAAAATAGGCATCTTAGGTTTAAATGGCTCGGGTAAATCGACACTTTTAAAGATTATTGCCGGGGTAGAAAAAAGCTATCAAGGCGATGTCGTTTTTGCACATGGCTATACCGTTGGATATTTAGAGCAAGAGCCTCAGTTAGAAAAAGGAAAAACAGTTTTAGATATTGTCAAAGAAGGCGCTGCTGAAACCGTAGCCGTTTTAGATGAATACAATAGCATAAACGACCAGTTTGGTTTGCCTGAAGTGTATGAAAATCCGGATAAGATGGAGCAGCTGATGGCTCGTCAAGCGGTGCTTCAGGATCAGATTGATGCAACGAACGCATGGGAATTAGAGACGATGTTGAACCGTGCGATGGATGCATTGAACTGTCCACCGTCGGACCAATTAGTTGACCACCTCTCAGGTGGGGAAGCTCGTCGCGTAGCGCTCTGCCGACTTTTATTGCAACAACCCGACGTCCTCTTATTAGATGAGCCTACCAACCATTTGGATGCAGAGAGTATTTTATGGTTGGAGCAGCATTTACAACAATATAAGGGGACCGTTATTGCGGTCACTCACGACCGTTATTTCCTAGACAATGTAGCGGGATGGATTTTAGAATTGGACCGCGGTGAGGGGATTCCTTGGAAGGGGAATTACAGCTCTTGGCTCGATCAGAAAACTAAACGTATGGCGCAAGAGGAAAAGCAAGCTTCAAAACGCCGTAAAACCTTAGAGCGCGAGCTCGAGTGGGTGCGCATGAACCCAAAAGGACGCCAAAGCAAGAGCAAAGCACGTTTGAATAACTACGAAAGTATGTTGTCTCAGGAGCAAAAAGAGAAAGAAAGCAAGCTTGAAATCTTTATCCCGGCGGGGCCTAGATTAGGTAGCAATGTTATTGATGCGAAAAATGTAAAAAAGGGATTTGGCGAGAAATTGCTTTATGACGATTTGAATTTCTCATTGCCGCCGGCAGGGATTGTTGGAATCATCGGTCCAAACGGCGCGGGTAAAACCACAATCTTTAAAATGATCATGGACCAGTTACAGCCGGATGCAGGCGTTTTTGATGTGGGAGAGACGGTTCAGATTTCTTACGTCGATCAGAGTCACGAAAAGCTGAATCCAGAAAAAACCATTTTCGAAGTAGTCGGAGAGGGTACAGAGGAAGTACTGCTTGGTGGCCAGCGCGTAAATGCTCGTGCATATTTGAGCCGATTCAATTTCGCAGGCGGTGATCAAAGCAAAAAAGTAGGGGTGCTTTCCGGAGGTGAACGCAACCGCCTTCACCTGGCCATGGCACTTAAAGAAGGGGGTAATGTTTTACTTTTGGATGAGCCTACTAATGATTTAGATATCAATACATTAAGAGCGTTGGAAGAGGCGTTAGAAAACTTTGCAGGGTGTGCGGTGATTATTTCACACGACCGCTGGTTCTTAGACCGTGTTTGTACGCACATTTTAGCGTTTGAAGGCGATTCTCAGGTGTATTCTTTTGAAGGTAGTTTTAGTGAATACGAAGAAAATAAATTGAAGCGACTCGGGCGCACAGAACCTACTCGATTCAAATACAAGAAGTTGTTAAAAGACAGCTAGTAAAAGTAGATCCGAATTAAAAAAAAATATTGAAGCCCGCAAACACCATGCGGGCTTCTTTGTTATCTTACCAAACCTATCAACAGAAACCAATTTTATGAGAATTCAACTCAGTGACGAGCGCCAGGAATTGCTGGAAATGGTGCGTCAATCGGCCAAAGATTTTGCAGAGAAAAATATCCGACCTAATGTTATGGAGTGGGATGAAAGTCAACACTTTCCCGTTCCGTTATTTAAAGAAATGGGTGCATTAGGATTTATGGGGGTTCTAGTTCCTGAAGAATACGGTGGTGCTGGTCTGGGATACCAAGAATATATCACGATTATTGATGAAATTGCGCAAGTATGTGGGTCAATAGGTCTTTCCGTTGCTGCTCACAATTCACTTTGTACCGGTCATATATTACAGTTTGGAACGGAAGCTCAAAAGAAGAAATGGTTACCTAAGTTGGCTACGGCCGAATGGATCGGTGCGTGGGGGCTTACCGAAACTGGTACAGGTTCTGATGCAGGAGGTATGGATACCACTGCCGTTTTAGATGGAGATCATTACGTATTGAATGGTTCTAAGAATTGGATTACACATGCGATTAGTTCTGAGATTGCTGTGGTCATTGCACGAACAGGGGAAAAAGGCGATTCACACGGAATGACAGCGTTTGTCGTTGAAAAGAGCACGCCAGGTTTCACCGCTGGTCAAAAGGAAAATAAATTGGGTATGCGTGCTTCTGAGACGGCTTGTCTGTTTTTTGACGATTGTCGCGTCCCAAAAGAAAATATTCTAGGTAAGGTTGGTGACGGCTTTATACAATCCATGAAAATTCTAGACGGCGGACGCATCTCGATTGCTGCACTTTCCGTCGGAATTGCACGGGGTGCAATGGATGCGGCCATCAGCTATGCCGATGAAAGGGTACAATTCGGGAAGAAGATTCGATCCTTCCAAGGCGTGAGTTTCAAACTCGCCGAAATGTCAACTAAAGTCTATGCGGCAGAGTTGATGACCAGGCATGCGGGCGCCTTGAAAGAGGAGGGCAAACCCATGACACAGGAAAGTGCCATGGCAAAGCTCTATGCGTCTGAAATTTCTACAGAAGTTGCAAATGAAGCGGTTCAAGTCTTTGGCGGCTATGGTTATACGAAGGACTATCCTGTAGAGAAATTCTATCGTGATTGCAAGCTGTGTACCATAGGTGAGGGCACCTCTGAAATTCAAAAAGTCGTTATTTCAAGGAACCTATATAAATAATTTCGTTTTACTGCAGCGCTTACTGCAGTACTTTACGTTTTCCCAATCTCGCTCCCATTTTTTGCGCCATGCGAACGGTCTTCCGCACGTGGCGCAAACTTTTTCGGGCAGGTGTTGTTTCTTATGCATAACTGTAAAACGATTGCACACATTGAAAGGTTCTGCCGTAGTTAAAAAACTTACCGAAAGAGAAGTAGATCGTATAGTCGAAATGGCATGGGAAGATCGAACACCTTTTGATGCTATTACTGCCCAATTTGGTATTTCAGAAGCTGAAACCATCGCACTCATGCGCAATCAAATGAAGCCTAAAAGCTGGCGTATGTGGCGCGCTAGGGTTCAAGGGAGAGGAACAAAGCATATTGCAAAACGAGACTTTGAAGTAGGCCGCCACAAGTGTAGTCGTCAACGCGCGATTTCGTTGAATAAGATTTCGAAGCGGTAAATATTTAACGATTGTTGTTGTTAATCAATGAGTTACATCGTTTACTCATTGTTGGTAAGCCAATGAATGAAAGGCTTTTTTCTCATGAAAAAATGACCTATTTTCGATGTTCAACCTAACAAATATGAATTTGAGACGTTTTCTAGCCATTGCAGTGCTTTCTATGCTGTCTTTCCAAGGACATGCCACCCACCTTTTGGGAGGTGAGATTGTATGGAAATGTAAACCAAACGGTAAGTATCAGTTCACGCTGGTTCTTTACCGCGAGTGCGCTGGTATTGGGCTTCCCACGACAGCACAATCATTAGCAACTAATGCTGGAGTTAGTATTTCGTGTGCTTTCATCAGCACTACGGATGTTGTCCCTTCTTGCTACACAGGAACTACGAATTGTGCTGGCGCAGCCTCTGGAACGGGTAAGATGCAGAAATATGTCTACCGCTCCGGCGACATTACTTTAACCGGTACACCTCCGGCTGGAGGTTGGTACTTTACCTGGACTAGTTGTTGTCGTCCCGGTAGTATTTCTAATGTTGTTAGTCCAGGTGGAGCAAGTTACCTTCTTCGAGCCGTCATGTATCCTTACACTCCGCCCGGTTCTACAGCCGCACTTTCGGCGGGTACTGCAGCAAATCCATCTTGTTATGATAGCTCACCAAACTTCCTAGAAGATCCGCAGGTAATTTCATGTACAGGGGTAGATGTTGTTTACAACAATCTTGGTTATGATCCAGATTTGGATTCCTTATACTACAACTGGTCGTACCCATGGGATGCCTCGACTTTTTCTTCCAACCCAGCAAGTAACTCAGTTAACTTTGTTTCTGGGTATAGTTGGAACAGTCCATTGCCTAGCGGATCCTCTTCAACACCAGCCTCGATTGATGGAGAAACTGGAGAAATCACTTTCAATTCAGGCGTAGCTGGATCCTGGGCAACATGTGTTGTCATTGAAGAATGGCGTTGTGGTCAGAAGGTGGGTGAGATTTACCGCGATATTCCTATTGTAACTCTGGCGTGTACGCCTCCTACAGGTTTGTGTTCTTCCGCCTTTGTAGACGAAGCGCCGGATATGTCATTAACTCCCGACAACTCATTGATGAATGCTACGGTGCTAACTCCGGTTACCAACACCGCAGGAGACACCATTTACTATTATACAGAAGCTTTCCCTGGAGATACCGTTCGTTTTAAAATTACAGCATCGGATGCTTACCCAAATCCGAACTGTTCTTCTCAAAATATTCAGTTTAGCGCCTCAGGAGGTAATTTGAGTTCTGCTGCGAATTACGGGAATGCGAATTCTTGTCTTTTCAATCCGCCTTGTGCGACGTTGACTTCATTAAATCCTGGAGGAGTATTCTCATATCCTGGTTTAAATGATGCCCAATTTAACTGGAACATAACCTGTAATCACCTATTCTACCAAGAATATCAATGTGGTCAGTTAAAATCGGAATATTCCTTTTACCTCCGTATGCAGGATGACCAGTGTCCAATTAATCGTTTTTCGTACAAGAAAGTAGTGGTGAAGGTCAAAAACTACATGCCTGGTATGCCAAATGTCGATAACACTTGTATTCAGCAGGATGATAATGGTGTGACTTTTGACTGGGTTAATAATCCTGATACAGGCTTTAATTGGGACTTTTATGTCATTAATCACATCGATACATTGGGAAATACCTCTGTGGTTGATACCATTTACGATTGGGCAACACAAACGTATACCCATGCTGGTGCAGATCCTAATGCAGTAAACGGCTACACTATTCAGGTAGCAGGGGGTTGTGGACTCTTATCAGACCCTACACCCGTATTGCAAAACATTCGTGTTGGTCTACAAGCATTTCCACCACCTCCAAATTCTTCTATTGCACAGATTGATTGGAATCCTTGGATGCGCGGTAATGATTCTACTGCCTATGATGTTTGGGTAGAAGCACCAATAAGTTCAGGAAACTGGACACAATTGGGGACTACAATGGATACCACTTGGACAGATACTGTTGCCTTTTGTGGGGAGTGGTTGAATTATGAAGTCCGCTATGGCGCGGCTTGTGTTAGTTCTTCGGATAGTGGATTTTTCTCTGATAAAACACCGCCGGCACCTATTGTTTTTGACAGTGTAACAGTGGCTGGAGGGAATCTAGCGGCTATGTCATGGGAAGCTTCCTCTGATAGCGATGTCGTCTATTACCGAATATACAGAAGAGATAATTCAGGGTTCTTGCAGCCTGTTGATTCCATATTAGCCTCGGATTACGCTACTTCAATGCCCTACATTTACCAGCTTTCAAATGCTGAAAATGAAAGTGAAGAATACGTTATAACGGCAATTGATAGCTGTGGAAACCAAAGTAGCGTGGGGAATACGATACCGTCAAGTACAATGTATTTATTTTTAGGTATAGATCCATGTGATGGTTACGCTCGAATTCGTTGGAATACCTATAAAACCTGGACACAGACACAGCCGAAGGAGTATAATTTATACTGTGACATTACGGATCCTCTAGGAGGTGTAATCTCAGGTGTACTCTTAAAAGGAGGTACGTTGGATACCACGTTTAACCACTACGGTATTATAAACGGTTATTCTTATTGTTACTATGTACGTGCGGTGGATACGACAGGTACTATTACGAGTACTTCAAATAAGATTTGTAACAGCTCAGCTGTAGTACAGGGCTCGAAAGTGTTGTATTTAGGTAGAGCATCTGTTACCTCTCAAAACGGTATTGATCTTTACGCGTACATCGATAAGGATGCAGATGTTATTGACTATCAAATCCAGCGTGCAGATGCTGAAATCGGACCGTATTTGACCATTGGGAACGTCGCAAAACCAGCATTGGGGCCATGGGAAGTGAAATTCATAGACTACACGGCGGATCCAATGAACAGAAAGTATTTCTATCGTATTGCTTCTCGTGATTCTTGTGGTGCTCTAGATACGTTATCCAATCTAGGAACGAATATGCTTCTTAATGTTGAGGCCATCGGTAATCTGTCGAATACACTGACGTGGACACATTACAGAAAATTTGATGCGGGCGTTGAGGAGTACAAGATTTATAGATCCATTGATGGAGGTTCTTCTTTTGCATTGGCAGCGACCACAACGGATTCGGTTTATAATGATGATATAAAGCCATACTCGAACTCAAAGGGCAAATTCTGCTACTACATTAAAGCCATCGCTAAAGATGGTGTGATTCCTTGGCGCGATGAATTTGGCGAGAAATTTAATGCCCGTTCGAACGTATCGTGTGCAGTACATAAGGCGCGTTTATGGGTACCTAGTGCATTTAGTCCAAATTCAGACGTTATTGAAAATAGAAAGTGGAAGCCTCAAGGTGTTTTTGCAAGGCCAGATAGCTATACTTTATTCGTCACGAACCGTTGGGGACAAGAAGTCTTCAGGACTAACGATCTCAATGAAAGTTGGGACGGAAAAGTTAACGGCGACCCAGCGGCAATTGGGGTTTATACCTATTATATTAAGTATAGAAGTATAGAAGATGTGCCTGTTGAGGAGCGCGGGACCTTCACCTTACTTAACTAATTGTTAAAAGATTGAGAAACTAAAGCGGGCGACCATCGGTCGCCCGCTTTAGTTCGTAGAAATTGCTTAATTTTGGGCGCAATTCAAATCGGGATTGCGATGGCTTACAATAACGACAAAGTCCTAGGTCTAGGACTCACTTACGACGACGTACTTTTAGTACCGAATTACTCTGAAGTTTTACCACGGGACGTGGATTTATCTTCGCGTTTCTCCAAGAACATTGGGATGAAGACTCCTATAGCTAGTGCTGCAATGGATACAGTTACCGAAAGTGCTATGGCAATCGCTATTGCTCAGGAAGGTGGTATAGGTGTAATACATAAGAATATGACCATTGAGCAGCAAGCTGTTGAGGTTCGCAAGGTTAAACGGGCAGAAAGTGGGATGATTTTAGATCCAGTTACACTTACCAAAGATGCCACGGTTCGTGATGCAAACGCAATGATGGCAGAATTTCGCATTGGCGGTATTCCTGTGGTGAACGCAAACCGAGAACTTATTGGTATAGTCACCAATCGTGATTTACGTTTTGAAAAGGACAGTGATCGCCTCATCAATGAAGTAATGACGAAAGAAAACCTCATTACGACCAAGCCAAATGGGAGCATGGATGAAGCAGAGTCTATGTTGCAAGAGCACAAAATTGAAAAACTACCTGTCGTTGACGAACAGAATAAATTGGTTGGTCTTATAACTTATCGAGACATTACTAAAATTAAGATCAAACCCAATGCAAATAAGGATCAATTCGGTCGTTTACGCGTTGCCGCAGCTGTAGGTGTTACACAGGATGTTGTTGACCGTGTGACGGCATTAAATGAGAGTGGTGTCGATGCTGTAATCATTGATACAGCGCACGGCCATACCAAAGGCGTTGTAGAAGCGTTACAGCGCGTTAAAGCAAAGTTCCCTAACCTAGATGTTGTTGTTGGGAATATAGCAACTCCAGAGGCTGCCTTGTATTTAATGGAAGCAGGTGCCGAT
This sequence comes from uncultured Flavobacteriales bacterium, assembly GCA_905478295.1. Classification (GTDB taxonomy): domain Bacteria; phylum Bacteroidota; class Bacteroidia; order Flavobacteriales; family Schleiferiaceae; genus UBA10364. Next base: position 56,259 of record CAJQHZ010000027.1, read on the forward strand.
GCCGTGAAAGTTGGTATTGGCCCCGGTTCTATCTGTACAACTCGTATTGTAGCAGGTGTGGGTTTTCCTCAATTGAGCGCCGTAATGGAAATTGCTAAGGCAATCGATAATAGAATTCCAATAATAGCAGATGGCGGTATTCGTTTTACAGGTGATATTGTAAAGGCACTTGCAGCCGGCGCAGATTGTGTGATGTTAGGATCTATGTTCGCTGGTACGAAAGAAAGTCCAGGAGAAACGGTGATTTACGAAGGCAGAAAATACAAGACTTATCGAGGAATGGGCAGTGTCGAAGCGATGACAGATGGTTCTAAAGACCGTTATTTTCAAGATGTCGAAGATGATGTGAAGAAATTAGTTCCAGAAGGAATCGTAGGTCGTGTTCCTTACAAAGGCGAAGTCAGTGAGGTTATGTATCAATTTATTGGTGGATTACGCGCTGGTATGGGCTACTGCGGTTCCAAGGATATCCCTACCCTAAAAGAATCGGCTGGATTTATTCAAATTACGGCGGCCGGGATGCAAGAAAGTCACCCACATAACGTAAGTATTACTAGAGAAGCACCTAACTACAGTAGAAGATAAACACAATGAAAAAATTGATATGGATTGCCCTGATTTTTGTGGGCGCACAATTGAATGCACAGGAGGTATTATTTACTGTTGGAAACCAAAGTATAACTACTGAAGAATTCAAGGCAGTATATGAGAAAAATAAAGGCGTTGGGGCTGCATTAGACCCCAAAACACCTGAGGAATATTTAGACCTTTATATCAACTTTAAACTTAAAATAGCTGAAGCGTATGCACAGCAGCGTGACACGGCTACAGGTTTTAAAAATGAGTTCGGAGGGTATCGTGCCCAATTGGCGAAACCGTACTTAAGTGATCAAGGTGCAGAGAATGAGCTGGTTAGACAGGCGTTTGAGAGAATGCAAGAAGAGGTCCGTGCCGCACATATTATGATTGCTTTGGAAGCGAATGCGCTTCCTTCGGATACCTTAAAAGCGTACAAGCAATTGCTTGAATTACGCAAGTCAATTTTAACGGGTAAAACGAAATTTGAAAATGCAGCTCGAGAAACAAGCGCAGATACTTGGAGTGCAAAAAATGGAGGTGATTTAGGCTACTTCACCGCATTTAATATGGTATATCCTTTTGAATCGGCGGCATATGATTTGGAAGTAGGTGATTTATCCATGCCTGTAAGAAGTCAGTATGGATATCATTTATTGAAGTTACTCGACCGTCGCTCTGCTAGTGGTAATATACGTGTACGTCACATTTTCTTCGCATCGAATGGGAAATCATCCTTACAGGAGCAGCAGCGAGCTGAACGCAGTGCCAATGAAATTTACGGTCGACTTGAGGGGGGCGAAGACTTTATTTCCTTGCTCGAGTTTAGTGAAGACCGCAAGACAAAGGATGCCATGGGGGAATTACCAGAATTTGGTATCAATAAAATGATGCCTGGGTTTGAGGAAGCAGCTTTTGCTCTTGAAGCACCTGGTGATTATTCTGCGCCCGTGGAAACCAGTATCGGTTGGCACGTGATTCAACTCATTGAGAAAAAGCCATTACCGTCCTTTGATGAATTGAAGTCTGAGCTTAAAAAGAAGGTGAAGCGTGATACTAGAAGTAGAGTGGGAGCTACCCGTTTCATGAAGCGCTTAAAGACTGAATACAACTTTGATATTGATGAGCGTTGGTTAGGACGAACTATGAATTTAGTGGACAAGAATGCTTTTGGAACAGGGACATGGGCAATGCCTGCGTTGTCTCGTGATCGGATTGTTGCCACTTTTGCTAATGAAAAGATTTATCAAAGTGAGGTATTGGAGTTCTGGACGAAAAACCAGAATCAGAGTAGTGAGGCGGTTCGTGTAGAATTCCTGAGAGTGCTCTTCAATGCCTACTCTAATGATCGTATGATCGCATATGAAGACGGTCAGTTGGAATCAAAGCATGCAGATTTCAGAAATTTAGTGCGAGAGTATAAAGAAGGTATTCTCTTATTTGACTTAACGCAAGAAGCGGTTTGGAATAAAGCGGCACAGGATAGTGCTGGTATCGCAACCCATTATGAATTAATTAAGGAAGATTACCGATGGGAAGACCGTATACGGGCCACCTATTGGGTAAGTACAGACGAAAAAATGGCAAAAAAGATTTCTAAATGGACGGCAAAAAATAAGTCTGAAAAGGTTCAGGCGTTACTGGAAAATGAAGACGCATTAAGTGTTGCCGTTCAGAACGGGACTTACGAGCAAGATGATAATTCAGTAATAGAAGCGGTTTGGCAGCAAGAATCCGGTATATACGGACCTGTAGAACTTGATAACGGTAGCTTCGCTGTCGTTCAGATTGACGAATTTATACCTTCAGCACCGAAGGCCTTGAACGAAATCAAAGGTCTGGTAATAGCTAGTTATCAAGATGCTCTTGAGAAAGAGTGGGTAAGTGCCTTAAAATCAAAATTTGAGGTAAATGTCAACGAAATTGCCAAATCTGCACTATTTGAGGAATTGCGTTAATGGTGAAGCCAATCTTCATAGGACTAGTAGCTTTAGCATCTGTTGCCTGTGTCTCTAATGGAGATTTGGAACAAGATATATTAGCAGAATTGGGGAATAAAAAGCTTCTTGTAGAAGATATTGCTGACCATTTACCTAAATCTGGGCAGATGGATGCTGTCGATAGTATTTCCTTAGTTAACCGATTGGTTCGTCAATGGGCTGAAAACGAATTGCTTGTAGAGGCGGCTGAATTTAATTTGCAAACGGAATTGGCCGATTTTGAAGAGTTAGTAGCTCAGTACAGAAATGACTTACTAAAGCATGCATATATAGATGGTTATGTACGTCAGCATTTGGACACCACCATTACTGCGGAGCAGATAAAAGACTACTACGAGCAAAACTTGAATAATTTCGAACTCAAGGAAAGTATAATTCAAGCATTTTATGCTGCGTCACCTGTAGAAGCGCAGAAAACTCAGGAGGCTAAACGATGGTTTTTATCTGACCGCTACCAGGATAAATATTTGGATTGGGCTGAAGTATTTGTGAGTAAACAAAGCAATTATGGCGATTCTGTATGGATACCTATGATGGATTTTCTAGAAGAAATTCCGTTGGAATCGACCAACCCGTATAATTATTTAAATAGAAGAAAGAGATTTACCTGTGAAGACACGGCATTGGTGTATTTTGTGCAAATAAATGCCCTACGGATCAAGGACAGTTATAGTCCGCTCCCTTACGTTGAAGAGCGCATTGAGAAAGTACTGTTGAACAAACGTCGACTGGCGCTCATCGAACAGATTGAAGAAAATATTATTGAACATGCAATTGAAGAAGGCACACTTATTATACACTAGCGTATTCACGCTGCTCGCAGTTTTCGCGATTGCTCAACCGCAAACCGTTGACGGTGTCACAGCCATTGTAGGAGGTGATGTCATTCTGAAAAGTGATGTTGAGGAGCAATACGATGTGTTTAACCGTCAAAACTTCGGTAAACCGGTGACCTATTGTGAGGTTTTTGAAGAGTTATTGTTTCAAAAGCTACTCATTCATCATGCTACCATTGATTCTATTTCTGTTGGCGAAGAAGAGGTTGAGGCTAATATGGACCGTAGAATTCAACAATTGATCATGCAAATGGGTGATCAAAAGAAACTGGAAGATTTCTATGAAAAATCGGTAGTGGAAATCAAAGAAGATATGCGCACCCTTATTAAAGAGCAACTGACTGCACAACGAATGCAAATGACGGTTGTTGAAGGTATCGAGGTTACACCTTCTGAGGTTCGCGAATACTATGAAAACTTACAAGAAGACAGCATTCCGCTCATTAGCGCAGAAGTAGAGTTGAGTCAAATCGTTAAATATCCAGAGTTATCTGAGGAAGCAGAGCAGGAAGTCATCACTAAACTTGAGGAGCTTAAAGACAGAATTGAAAATGGTACCTCTTTCTCATCAATGGCTATTCTTTACAGTGAAGATCCAGGTTCGAATAAGAAAGGTGGTGAATACCAGGGCATTCAGCGCGGTGTATTTGTAAAGGAATTTGAGGCCGTCGCATTTAATTTGCGCAAGGGAGAAATCAGCGATCCATTCAAGACTGAGTTCGGTTATCACATTGTACAGTTGCTTGAGAAGCGTGGGGAAGAATTGGATCTTCGTCATATTCTCATAAAGCCAAAGCTTACGCAAGTAAACTTGCAGGAAGCGAAAAATTTCCTAGACAGTGTTAGTGCAGCCATTGCAAATGGTGAAATGACATTCGAAGAAGCTTCTAGACGCTTTAGTGATGATGAACAAACCCGATTCAATGGTGGTCAGATGAGTAATTTCCAGAGTGGAAATAATAAATTTGAAGTATCGCAATTGGACAGAGGTCTGTTCGGCTTAATTAATTCCTTAACGGAAGGTGAGATTTCCGAAGCAACATTCTACAGAACAGAGGATCAGCGAGAAGCATTTCGTATTGTTCGTTTGGATGCGAAATATGAGCCGCATAGAGCAAATCTAGATCTCGATTTCACACGTATCAAAGGTTTTGCCCTCCAACAAAAACAGGCAAAGACGGTTGAAGAGTGGAAGGAAGAAAAATTGGCAGATACCTTTGTTAAGATCAACGAAGGGTATTACGATTGCGATGACGCCTTAAATTCATGGAACAGCAATAATGACTAACGAAGAAATCATCTCAACTCTCGAAAATGCCCCGGGTAAGCTTCAGTCCTTTAAATCTGAGGTAGGTAAGGTTATTATCGGGCAGGAAGAAGCAGTTGATTTAATCACATTGTCTATTCTTTGCCAAGGCCATAGTCTCTTAGTCGGAGTTCCTGGATTGGCAAAAACCTTATTAATCACCTCTGTGAGCCAAGCGCTCGGTCTCGATTTTTCCCGCATCCAATTCACTCCGGATTTAATGCCTTCTGACATTACGGGTACGGAGGTATTGAACGCTCAAAGAGAATTCACCTTTCACAAGGGACCAATATTCTCTAATGTGGTGCTGGCGGATGAAATCAACCGTACGCCGCCTAAAACGCAAGCTGCATTGTTAGAGGCTATGCAAGAGAAGAAGGTCAGTGCTGCAGGTAAAACGATGAATTTACCGAAGCCGTTTTTTGTTTTAGCTACTCAAAACCCAATAGAGCAGGAGGGAACTTATCCATTGCCTGAAGCGCAGTTGGACCGATTCTTATTTAATATTTACGTTGACTATCCAGCTCTCGATGAAGAACGTGCGGTAGTACGTGCCACTACCGTGGGCGGAAGTAAACAGGTCAACCCCGTACTTTCTTCGAAGGAGGTGCTCGACCTTCAGTTTGCACTGCGTGCTATGCCGGTAACCGATGCAGTAGTGGATTACGCTGTAACACTAGCACGTAAAACTCGACCGGGTAAAGAAGGCGGCAGTAGCATAGCAGAAAACTATTTCTCTTGGGGCGCAGGACCGCGTGCCTCACAGAATCTTGTTCTTGCAGCAAAGGCATTGGCAATGATGAAAGGTGAAGGAACGCCGAGCACTGCGCATGTGAAACAAATTGCTCCTGCTGTGCTGCGCCATCGTGTAGTTATAAATTACAAAGCGAAAGGCGAGGGATTGACGGTGGATGACCTCATTGGTCAGTTGCTCTGATCCGTTCTTGTGTTAAGACGCGTTAAACTTCTAATGCATCCCGTTAGATAGTTCTATTTTCGTGTTATGTTGAATCAATTCATAAGTAAACTTCGAAAACATGCATTGACGGCAGTTCTGACTGCAGCGGTGCTAGGTGCCTTGTTACTTCAATTGAATTTGCTTTCTGGAGAATTGGAATTGCAAAAGCAGCAGTTTGATTCAGATGTCAGTGCAACTGCCTCTACTATTAATGAACGGGTTCGCCTGTATGTGAAAAGAAAAAGTACTGGAGCGCTGAAACGCAGTACTTCTAATGATTCAACCGTAACCATCAATACGCCAATGGGAACGACCACATTGCGTTGGTCCGCTACTCAGGGTGCGGTTCCTTATGGTTCGGGATTCGGGATGGACACTACTATGATTTCAGGATTTCTTGACGATTTTCAAAGTTCTTTGCCATGGGAAACGCTTATTTCATTATCGGAGATGGACAGCTTATTGCAAAGCGAATTACGCGTTCATGGCATCCGTACCATACCGAAATGGGCCATCGTTGAGAATGGGTATTTAAACAGTTTACTCAGTGATGCTTTTACCACGGACAAAGTTGCTTACAACTTTGTTTTGGCCGAGAGCTTTTTTGGTCCTACGCGACAGTTGCTTATGTATTTTCCTTCAAGTAAGTTCTATTTGGCTTCTCGTGTTTATCTCAATCTTTTTGTGACATTACTTTTCTCCACGGTCATTTTGTTCGCTTTTTTCAGCGTGCAGCGTCAAGGGCGTAAACAAAAACGCTTAGCTGCAGTCAAGAGCGATTTCATTAGCAATATGTCGCACGAATTCAAAACTCCGCTAGCGACCATCAGTTTAGCTGTGGATACGTTGTTAAGTAATGGCGAGCAAATGAATTCAGAGCAAATGCAGCAGTATCTGGGCATTATAAAGAGCGAGAATAAGCGAATGAATGCTCAGATGGAAAGCGTGTTGCAGATGTCCATGATGGATAAAGAGGAATTGACCTTAACCTTAGCTCCTATGAATTTAGAAGTCTGTTTACGCGAAGCTGTCGACCATTTTAAGCTCACGGCTGAACAGCGACAGGGGTGGGTCGATTTAAGCTGCGAGGCTGGCGATTACGAAATGGATGGAGATTTGATTCAATTTAAAAGCGCATTAACCAACCTTATTGATAATGCCATAAAATACAGTCTTGATGCGCCTGAGATCAGCATTAAATTGGACCAAGGTATCGATGAATATAAAATTATGGTCAAAGACCGAGGCATAGGAATGGATGAGGACACCAAGCGACAAGTATTTGATCGGTTTTATCGCGCAACGAAAGGAAACATTCATGATGTGAAAGGACACGGTTTAGGTCTTTCCTTCGTTAAAGATATCATAGAAAAACACGGTGGAACTATACAAGTAGATAGTGCTCCTAGCGCCGGAACAACCTTTACGTTAGTATTGCCAAAAACAGTATAATTATGGAAAAACAGCGAATCTTATTAGTGGAAGACGATGTGAACTTTGGCAACATGCTCAAGGACACACTAGATTTTAACGATTATGAGGTCACTCTGGAACGCGACGGTGTTCAGGGCTTGCGTGCCTACAAACAAGGCACATACGAACTGTGTATTTTCGACATTATGATGCCGAAGAAGGATGGCTTGACCTTAGCTACTGAGGTAAAAGAAATTGATAATGGTCAGCCGCTGATTTTTTTAACTGCAAAAGGACAAAAGGAAGACATTATCGCTGGTTATAGTGCAGGAGCCGATGATTATTTGGTGAAGCCCTTCGACACCGATGTTTTGCTCTATAAAATACAGGCCATCATCGGTCGAAAAGCGGCTGAAATGGACGAAGAGCCCGATACTTTCAGCATAGGAAGTTTCATTTTGGAGCCAAAAATTCGTCAGTTAAGTCGCAAAGGGGAATTGGTCCGATTGAGTCCTAAAGAAAGTGACCTCTTAAAAATGCTGATTCAACATAAAAACCAACTGATGCCGCGCAGTAAAGCACTATTAAAAATCTGGCGCGAGGATAACTACTTTACTGGACGTTCTATGGATGTTTATGTCGCCAAACTCCGTAAATATTTAAAAGTAGACGAGCGTCTTCGTATAGATAACGTTCACGGAGAAGGGTTTCGATTGGTCGAGGAAGCTTAAGATCTTCTTGTGTTTGGGTTGACCAGTTTCTCTAAGATAAGTTGAGACTCTTGTTTAGAAGCTTTGGTCTTTTTGATGCTGTAGAGTTGATCACTTGCGTATTTTCTCGTTCGGGTAAGATCAACAATAGGTGTCTTGGGATAGTCTCCTGTATCCCATTGCTCCATTTCCCACATCATTGGCGGAATGGCCCATGGCTCATGCAAATGTGGTAAGGGCAGGTCCTTTAGCTCGGGGAGCCATTGCTTAATGAATTCACCCTTTGCGTCTTGGTCATAGCTTTGCTTAATAGGGTTGTAAATACGGATGGTATTTACCCCAGTGTAGCCGCTTTGCATTTGAAACTGAGTATAGTGGATGCCCGGCTCAAAATCTGTAAAAGTGCTGGCCAGGTAACGGGCTCCAGCTTCCCAAGGCAACCACAGGTATTGACTATAAAAGCTCACAACCATGGCGCGCATCCTAAAATTTAGATAGCCTGTCGCAGCTACACAACGCATACACGCATCGACTAACGGCACACCAGTGGTGCCGTTTTTCCATGCCTCAAATTTCTTCTCGTCCCAGACTTTTGAGGCATCTACAGCGGCGTATGCTCTATTGATAGGGTGGAATTCGTAGCGACATGCGCTTTCAAATTTCTGTATGAAGTGTGCCTGCCAACGCAAACGATCAACAAATGCACGTTGGTTTCGCTTACTACCCGCAAGCTCTACAACCTCTGCCATATGCCATATTTGACGAATACTAAGGTTCCCCCAAGCTAAATGGGGTGAAATACGACTGCACCCTTTTCTACTGGCTAAAGGTTTAGAAATACTTTGGGCATAGCCTTTAATACGTTCTGTCAAAAACGAATACAAAACGCGTTCCGCCCGTCGAGCACCGCCTTTTTGAAAGTAGGGATGGGGTTCGTAGTTGTTAGTATGTTGCCATGAATCAAAAATATTGGGGTGCGCTTGCTTGCAAACTGCATTCAAATCAGTTTCAATTGGCGCTATATCCACATAATCGTACCAATCTTTAAGCCAGTTTTTACGATGCTTAAGTCCTCTTTTTACGCCTCCGTAATCCCATTCATTCCAAGAAATATCACTGTTTTTCAATAGACGTTTAACGGCCTTATCTCGCTCAAAAGTCTTGCCTATGCCTGTTTCTCGGTGACTATAGACGGCCTTTACATCAAAGGTTGAAAGGCAGAATTTGAAGAAATCTATGGCCTCAACTTTTAGAAAATAGGCTACTTCTTTACCCACAACTTCATTAAGGTCTTTAATAGAGTCCCAGATAAACCGTTCGTGCCGCGGATCGTATGGTTTTTCGCTCCATAGCGAAGGTTCGTAAAGCGCTATAAAAAGTACGCGTTCCCCTGCGGCTAATGCGCTTCGAATGGGAGCGTGATCGTGCCATCTAAAATCGCGTTTAAACCAAACAATATGAACGGATTGTTTAGTCGCCATTTTTTGTTGGTTTTACTTCAGGAAAGGGAAGGTGTGCAACCGATTCGGGTATAAAATAATGCTGAAGACCGAGTGCTAGTAGGGGATAGGCTTCGAAATGTAATGTGCGGTCCTTGCGATATAGGGCCTTACCTAATCCTACGTGTTGAACATGTCCTACGGTATAGATACAATCGTTCTTCAGTTTAAAACTCTCATCAAATTCCAATTCTACCGCCCACAATGCAGCAGTAGGTATGGGGTGCGTCCAGCCGTCTATATTTTCGCAGCGCCCACCCAAATGTTCCCATTCAAAAACTCCTTCATCATAAGAAGCACTGCAATCATGTAACCGCTGCATTTCTTCCTCTGGAAGCGACACAAGTGTGATGCGTTTGCTTGTTTTATAATTCGTGTAGGAATGTCTATTGCCATTATCTGGACGGAATAAGATACTCATGCACGCAGGATTTGCTCCTACATGTGTCACATTGGTAAAGACTCCTGCATTCCAGTTGCCCTGTGTTCCAGATATGGCCAGAAAAACGGTGCGTATACCAGAAATAGCGTTAATTAATCCAGTACGTTCTCTTCGCTGAAGACCGTCTAAGGCTAAAGCTGTAAACGATTCCTTCCACATGCTTACAGAACGCTCTGTCCGCCGTCGATATGAACGATTTGACCCGTCATCCAACTGCTTTTTTCGCCCAATAAGAATGCTGCCATTTCAGCAACATCGTCAACTTCACCTACGCGCTTCATTGGATTATTAGCACCTATGGCCTCCTTCTTTTCCGCTGTGCTTAGCAGTTTTGATGCTAGCGGAGTGTCGGTCAGGCTTGGCGCAATACAGTTGATGCGTGCCTTTGGTACCCACTCTGATGCAATGGCGCGTGTCAAGCCTTCAATTGCTCCTTTAGAGGTACTCACTGTAGCGTGAAAAGGAATTCCGCGCTGCACGGCAACGGTAGAGAACAATACGCATGAGGCAATACTGTCTTTATTAAAATTCTTTTGAGCCGCCTGTAAAGCTTTGATTGCACCCATCACTTGAAGTTGAAAATCTGCTTCAAAAACTTCTGGTTTTAAACCGCGAAAAGGTTTTAGGTTGATGGATCCTACACTGTACATAAGACCGTCAATATTTTCTGGCATGATGTCGTCCCATGAGTCGGTCAGTACATCGAACTCCTCCCACTCAATAGTATGCGCAGGTCCTTCATAAGGTGTTCTGCTAAAAACAGTGATTTGGTGTCCTTCTGCGGCCAGTAGTTCTGCCGTTGCTTTGCCGATACCTTTACTACCGCCAACGATTACATAGTGTTTCATAGTTACTTCTTCTAAGATTCTAAACCCAATTTTGGCATCAAGGTTCGCAGTTGTGCGGTATTAAAGACGTTGTGGCGTATTTTTGGGTTCCTTAATCACAGCACATGAAACGACTAGAAATAGGAACCGCGCCATTATCTTATATTGACTATCAGTCCATTGCGGACGGTTCTGCAGAAATCGCTCTTTCTGAAACGGCTCGAAAGAACATTACAGCATCACGCAAATTCCTCGAAGAAAAATCAGCGCGTAGCACTGCGCCTATATATGGAGTCAACACCGGCTTCGGTAGTTTGTGTTCCATTGAAGTGGGTGCTGAAGATTTGGGTAGGTTGCAAACCAACCTTGTGCGGTCGCATGCGTGCGGTACGGGTGAACATGTGGATCAGGCGATCATCCGATTAATCATTGCTTTGAAATTAAAAAGCTTTGCAGTGGGTGTGAGCGGGATTCGACTCGAGATTTGTGAAAGTCTAGTTCAGCTTTACAATAGCGGCGCGCTGCCGGTAATTTATGCGCAAGGATCACTAGGAGCAAGCGGTGATTTAGCACCGCTGGCACATATGAGTCTTCCTTTATTAGGGGAAGGAAGCTTGTGGTTTAAGGGAGAAATTTTAGAAACGCAAAAGGTTTTAGACCAATTAGGCGCCAAAGCCTGGGCAACCCATACATTGGCTTCAAAAGAGGGACTCGCGCTGTTAAACGGTACCCAATTCATGTCTGCGCATGGAATCTACGCGACACTGCATGCACGCAGACTAGATTACTTCTCTGACTTTATAGGTGCTCTATCAACAGCAGCGCACGATGGTAGAATAGAGGCCTTTTCTCAAGGTGTCCATGCGACTCGCCCACAAAGAGGTCAGGTTCTTACCGCCAAGCGCTTGTTTCAATGGTTGAATGAGGCGCCCATCATGCACAATGAGAAAGTTCATGTGCAAGATCCTTACAGTTTTCGTTGCATGCCGCAGGTACACGGGGCTTCTAAAAACGCCTTATGGCATGCGATGGAAGTGATCGAAACGGAAGTCAATTCTGCCACGGATAATCCTGTGGTCTTAGAAGAAGAGGATGCGGTAGTGAGCGCTGGGAATTTTCACGGTCAGCCGCTTGCATTAGTGCTCGATTATATGGCATTGGCCTTGCACGAACTGGGCTCTATTTCTGAACGTCGTACCTATCAGCTAATTTCGGGTAGGAGAGGTTTACCCCCTTTTCTAACACCGAATCCGGGTCTGAACAGTGGACTGATGATTGCGCAGTACACCGCGGCAGGAATTGTTAGCCAGAACAAGCAATACTGTACGCCAGCTTCTGCAGATAGTATTGAGAGTTCGAACGGGCAAGAGGACCATGTAAGTATGGGGGCGAATGCAGCAACAAAATTGGTTAAAGTGGTGGATAATCTGTATCAAATATTGGGTATTGAACTACTCAATGCATCCCAAGCACTACACCTTCGAAAAGCGGATATTAGCCCTACTATGCAAAGCTATGTGACCGCCTTCCGGGAGATCGTTCCGGTGATTGAGGAAGACCGCTATTTGCATCCTGATCTCATTGCATCTCGGGATTTTTTGCGCTCGAGGTCTCTAGAAGATGATGTACTTTTGTCCCTCTAACCCGAGAGTATCATGAATAAAGACCCGTACGAAGGATTACGAACGCAGCTTGAAGATCGCGATTGGCCAGCTGTATTTCTATTTAAGTTTATTGTTCCCGCAGATAATCAAAAAGTCGCAGAGGTAGAAGCACTATTTGATGCTAAAGTGGCGCAAATAGAATTACGTCCTTCTAAGACCGGTAAATTTATTTCGATTAGTGCGAAAGAAATGATGCTCGACGTTGATAGTATTATTGATCGTTATAAAAAGGCTACAAAAATCGAGGGCCTTATGGCACTTTAATCTATTTCCAACCTTCGTAAACGCCGAGGCCGAAAAGTGCATAATCTAGTCGTGCAGGGTCAAGGGGTTCAATTTTGCGAATAGATTGGTCCAATTCTAGTACGGATTTCCAGTCGTTTTGTTTCCTTTTCAACAGACCTAGACTCCGCGCAACACGGCCGCTGTGCACGTCTAACGGTAAGGATAAAAGAGCAGGGTCAATATCCCACAGACCAAAATCTATGCCTTCTTTATTCGTTCGAACCATCCAACGAGTAAACATAATTAATCGCTTACATGCACTGCCCTTACTAGGGTCGCCAAAGTGTTTGCCTGCACGTAAAGGGAGTCCTTTATCTAGCAAATACCCTTTGAATTCTTGAAAACTATGCCCCAGATGTGTATCTCCTTCGCGAACATGTGCCTTAAAAAAACCACCTAAACTTTCGTGCTCTTGATAGAGCATTCTGAGGCTGCGAGCGAGTCCTTTGATGTCTTCGGATTGGAACGTACGGTGCACGAACCCATTAAAAGTCTCCAGGTCGGACTCGCTCGCACCGCGAATAAATTCAGCCGGTGAACGGTCCATTCGGTCCATCAGATCGTTGCTTTTTGCGATGATGGTTTTTCGGTTTCCCCAAGAAAGCGTGGCGGCGATAAGACCACTAATCTCAATATCCTCAGTGGAAGAGAAGGAATGAGGGATTTGAATGGGATCGTCCTGTACGAAGCTGTATTTGGCGTATTGATCGGCCTTCTCTATTAAAAATTGAGCCAATTCTTCGCGCGATAACTGCTTCATAAATTTTGACGGAGTTAATCCTTGAGCAGACCGTCGGTCATGACCCATTGTTTTTTACCCAATGCAGCGAGCTGGTCATTATGGGTAACAACGACGACCGTTTGACCAAATTCTTCGTTTAGTTGGACTAATAATTCATGAACGGCGCTCGCATTCGCACTATCTAGATTTCCTGTAGGCTCATCTGCGAGTAAAATGCTAGGGTTATTAATGAGCGCTCGCGCAATGGCAACGCGTTGCTGCTCGCCGCCACTCAATTCATTCGGTAAATGGTGTGCTCTATCGGCAATACCTAAAAAAGCCAATTTCTCTAGAGCATCTTTTTCAGCTGCGTCGTCCATTTTTTTACCAATCCACCTTGGGAGCAGTACATTTTCTAATGCGGTAAGTTCCGGGAGTAGGTTATGAAACTGAAAGACTAAGCCAATCTTTTCATTGCGCATCTGATTGAGCGCTGATTTATCTAAATCTTGAATGGCGCTGCCTTCGAAATCTATGCTGCCCTCTGTGGCAGCATCCAAACCTGCAATAAGGTGAAGTAAAGTGCTTTTGCCCGCCCCAGATGGACCGACAATACTCACAAAGTCACCGGTTGCAATGGTTGCATCAATGCCGCGAAGAACCTCTGTGGTTCCATACGATTTCCTTATTCCTTTTAGCGCGATCATAAACTGCAAATTAGGCTATTTCAGTAACTCAGCATAATCTAAGAAGTATACGAGGCGTATCGAGAAGACCTGATCTGTTCCTGTTTGGCTGATGTCCTTCATGTTGTTCCAATAATTCAGCGCAATAGCGTCGTCTGCCCGAGCAAATGATGCACGATACAACAGATTGAGTTCACGTCCCGGCGCCATCCACCAAACGTATTTAAAGTCTACATTGAAGATGTTGATACGCAAATCTTGATCGGTATATGCTGAAGAAGGAGTTAAGCCACCCTCAGGAGTGAGGTGAAAAAGTTCTTGGGAGTCAATTCTATTCCAGGCATGTCGCGCATTTACAGTGAGGTAGGAATTTGGGCCAAATAAATATTGGCCTTCCAAACTTTGTGTAAATTCTTTACGCTCTCGCATCGCCATACCGATACTGTCGGTTGAGACTGTTTGTGCCCAGCCTACATTTCGGTGGTTGCCTAAGGATATTTCAGTTCTAAAATTGAATTGGTCATTTACCCTGAATATCAATAGGGAAGAGCCATAGTAGCCTCGAGCACCCCAATCTGCCCAGCGCCATTGCCCACCTCGTAATTCGTAGGCAAATGGCTTTCTGAAATCGGAGCTTACCCATGCGTTGTGCCAAAATGATGCAGGATTTATGCGGTATCTGCCCCAAACACGAGGGTCGTAAAAGTCGTACTCTTCAGGACGTGCCTCGATATCATAGCCAAAGGCTAAGAAGCTCTTTGTTAAAGCGAAATAGCTGTATTCTAAATGTATTCTCTCGAATCTTTGAGGCTCAAACAACTGGCGGTACTGCAAGGTTACACGGTTTCTTCTGCGCAATAGTCGCTCGTTTGGGGCCAGCAGTTGATGGCTGAACGAGAAATCTTGATGGATCTTATTCCCTCTGCGTTGGAATCCTAAGTCGTTCGGATCAAAATTTGGGGTGACCACATCCAATTCGTGCTCCCAGCGCCAAGCGCCCGTTTGTTTTCCCATTTCCCAACTCCCAGCACCCCCACTGTAAGGGCTATCGAGATCGTAAACACTGCTTTGTGCGGCAGTAGCATTGAAAAAGTGGCTGTTCTTTAATAAGTTTAGATTCGCTGTTACCGCAGAAACGCGTGCATCACGGGTAGACCCGGAAGCGTTGGAGCGAAGCACGTGAGTATTTATGAATCCTATGGAGTTATTGGTACCAATGCGCTGGTCCACAGCGAAGACATTATAATTGGTCATTGGTTCTGTAAGTATCTTGACAGCGGCGCCAGTGGAATCTTTACCAAAAGCATAATTATTTGCAGTCAGGGCATTGAGCAATCCTATACTGAGGTTCTTATCTGTAGTTCCGGAGACTTTCGTTGCATTTAACATTCGAGTAAAACTCTGCGTGGTATTCTCGAGATCGCCCAGATTCGCATTGGTGAAGTTCTTGGGATTACCACCTATACGCCTGCTGTAGAAAAGTCCGGCTTTATTGAAGAGGTTGACACCCTCTGTGAAGAATTGACGGTTTTCATCGAACCGTTGTTCAAAGGCTTCGAAGTTCACAAATTGCTCATCATAAGCTACTTGTGAAAAGTCAGGGAGCAGCGTCATGTCCAGTGTAAAACTCTTGTTGAGACCAATTTTAATATCCGCTCCAGCGGCTCCTGTACTGGTGGTATTACTAGGGCCGTTGCGCTGAACGGAACCTGTAAAATTAGGCCTTAAGCTGATGCGTTTAGGCGGGTTCACTACGCGTATACCTTCTAATACACCGCTTTGGAGGGACTCGTTATCAAAATTTCTATCGATAGGGTTCCAACTGTACAGGGTACGCGTACTGCGAACGGATCTTTTAATATTGAACCCCCATGGCTTCGGATCCTCACCCTCTTTGGTTTCCGGCATACGCAACACACGGTAGGGAATAAAAATTTCTGCCTTCCACGCATGTTCTGTTTTCACTACGGAGCTGTACCAGACGGCGTTCCAACTTCCGTCTTCATCGTCGTCATTAGTAGCACGAGAATCGCCTTGAACACCGGCGGCACTAAGGTAAAAATTGAAATCATTCGACCCGTCGTTGAATGGATTGATGATGATTTGAGCCCAGTCTGTGTTTGCATTGACTCGGTCCCTCGGCGTTAATTGACTCAATATCGGCGCAGTATCGTCGATAAACGCAAAAGCTATATACAGACCTTTCTCAGTGTAGAATAAACGGACGTCATCTTTAATCCCATCAGGTGTTGCGGATGGTTCAGGGAAGTAGCATTCTAGAGGGGCCAATTGCGCCGCTGTATCCCATTGCGGTTCAGACAAAACGCCATCAACGCGCATACCTTCATCTGGCAAAGCTGGAATAAATGCTGATTTTGGCAAATTCTGGGCACCAAGGCCAAAGAATAGGGAAGCCAATAGGAGTATTAGGTAGGTTTTGGGCATGTGCAAATATCGGTAATCGATTGGATATATTGTTTTAACAACTTTAGCGATTAAAAAGGTTCATCGTTCAAAGGTTGTGCCCTAAATTTGTGAGCAAATCAAGGAACACTATGAACCTCCACGAATATCAAGGAAAAGAAATTTTAGCCGGTTACGGCGTGCGCATTCAACGCGGAAAAGTGGCTCAAACGCCAGCAGAAGCGGTTGAAGTAGCGAAACAACTCACTGAAGAAACGGGTACCTCTTGGTACGTAGTTAAGGCACAAGTTCACGCTGGTGGTCGCGGAAAAGGCGGTGGTGTAAAGCTTGCTAAAGGTATTGATAAGGTGGAAGAAGTAGCCGCTAGTATTGTAGGGATGCAATTGGTTACCCCTCAAACTTCAGCAGAAGGAAAAAAAGTACATCAAGTATTGGTGGCAGAGGATGTATACTACCCTGGGGAAAGCGAAACTTCAGAATTCTATATGTCGGTCTTACTTAACCGCTCAACTGGACGCAACATGATCATGTATTCCACAGAGGGTGGAATGGACATTGAGACGGTAGCAGAAGAGACACCGCATTTAATTTTTACGGAAGAGATTGATCCTAAGGTAGGGTTAACCGGATTCCAAGCGCGCAAGATTGCCTTCAATTTAGGACTTAGTGGTGCTGCTTTTAAGGACATGACGAAGTTCGTTACGGCGCTGTACCGTGCCTACGAGGGTGCAGATGCTTCTCTATTTGAGATCAATCCAGTCTTAAAGACTTCTGACGATAAAATCTTGGCTGTAGATGCAAAGGTAACTATCGATGATAACGCATTATACCGTCATAAGGACATCGCTGAAATGCGCGACACGCGTGAAGAAGAAGCTATAGAAGTAGAGGCAGGAGAAGCCGGTCTAAACTTTGTAAAGCTTGACGGTAATGTTGGTTGTATGGTAAATGGCGCAGGCCTTGCGATGGCTACCATGGACATTATAAAAATGGCAGGCGGTAATCCCGCAAATTTCTTGGATGTAGGCGGAACTGCTGATGCAGCTCGTGTAGAGCAGGCATTCCGTATTATTCTTCGCGATCAAAATGTAAAAGCAATTTTAGTTAACATCTTTGGTGGTATCGTCCGTTGTGATCGCGTAGCCCAAGGTGTTGTTGATGCGTACAAAAACATGGGTAATATTAATGTGCCTATCATTGTTCGCCTCCAAGGAACGAATGCTGTCGAAGCAAAAAAATTAATCGATGAGAGTGGACTCGAAGTACATAGTGCGATTGCTTTACAAGAGGCAGCGGACTTAGTACAAGAATTGGTCTAATCCTCGCAGATTCCATTTAAATTAGCCCTGAGCGAAAAGCTCGGGGTTTTTTATGTCTATAGATATACTTTTAGAGTGGAGCGCGACGCTTCTAGGATTACTGTTCATATATGGCTTAATCGAACGAAAGGTTTGGGCGTGGCCCTTTGGAACGCTGTCTTCCGCACTTTCTGTGGCATTATTCCTTAGAGCCGGCCTGTATGCGGAAAGTGGTCTTTATTTTGTGTACGTTCTTATGGGCTTTTACGGTTGGAGCCAATGGTATGTGCGCTCCTCTAGTGAGCGTGTTGCATTGGTTTCGCTTCCAATAAAATTTCAATACCTGGCTTTGCTTGGAATTCCTGCAGCGCTCGGATTAGGCTACGCTCTAAATACGTTGCCTGGTGTGTCATATGCCTATTTCGACGCGTTTACAACCGTCTTTGGATTGTGGGCGACATGGCAGGAAGCTAAAAGAATTCGTACTGCCTTCCATTACTGGATTCCTTTAAATATTGCTTCTGTTATTCTTTACGGTATTAAGGGACTTTGGGTGTATGCAGCGCTCATGGTAATATATTCTGCAATGAGTGTTGTAGGATTTATACGATGGCGCAAATAATTCAGTTATTTTAGTGGCCAATTCGTAATTACACCAAGACATGAACGCACAAGAATATATTGACCTGGTAAAAACAACGCTCGACGCTCTAGACCCAACTCGTTTGGACCAATTGGTTGATGCGTTTCATACAACTTATGAAAAGGGAGGGAACATTTACACCATGGGAAATGGTGGATCTGGTGCTTCTGCCTCTCATGCCGCTGGTGATTTCTTGAAGGGCGCTAGCTATGGTTTAGAGAAACGATTCAAGATGATCTGTTTAAACGACAACCTTCCCTCAATGATGGCTATTGCAAATGATATCGGTTGGGAAAGCATTTTTATAGAGCCTCTTAAAAACTTCTTACAACCGCATGACCTAGTTATAGGTATTAGTGGATCGGGCAATAGTAAAAACGTCGTTGCGGCGATGGAATATGCGAATGAAAAAGGCGCTACTACAGTCGCATTAAGTGGCTTTAAAGGCGGCAAAATCGCCCAAATCGCAACCATCAATGTGCACGCACCCGTGATGGATATGGAAGTGACTGAAGACGTACATATGGTTATTTTCAATATTGTGAAAAAGCAAATGATGACCCGCTTAATGGGCGAAAATCCATCGATGGGATCTACGTACGACCAAAGAATAGGATAAATGAAGCGTTTCGCGCTGATAGGAGCAGCAGGATATATCGCTCCAAGACATCTAAAAGCAATAAAAGATGTAGGAGGGGAGTTGGTAGCAGCCTACGATCCTAGTGATAGTGTGGGGCATTTAGATGCCTATTTCCCTTCAGCTGCATTTTTCACAGAATTCGAGCGCTTTGACAGGCATTTAAACAAACTTTCGGAGCGTGGACAGGGCGTTGATTACATTAGCATTTGTTCTCCTAATTATCTTCATGATAGTCACATTCGCTATGCGCTTCGCATGAATGCACACTGTATTTGTGAGAAGCCGCTAACGCTTAGACCATGGAATATAGATGGTTTAAGTTCGGTTAGTCAAAGCACTGATAAAAAGGTGTTTACAATACTTCAATTGCGCTTACATGAACGTGTCATTGCGTTAAAGAAAGAAGTAGAAGACCAATTAAAATCGGACCCGACTCACATTTTTGACGTAGAGCTAACTTACATCACCTCTCGTGGTAATTGGTACTATGCTTCTTGGAAAGGTGATGAAGAAAAAAGTGGCGGAATTGCCACAAATATTGGCGTTCATTTCTTTGATATGTTGCATTGGATTTTCGGCCCTGTCCAGCATCAAAAAGTACATGTCCGCTCGCACGATCGCGCTTCAGGAGTCTTGTCTTTTAAAAACGCAAATGTGCGCTGGTTTCTGAGCATTAATGCAGCGACATTACCTGAAACGGTGGTACAAAATGGGGGTAGAATTCATCGTAGTCTGCGTTTCGACCAATGGTCTTTCGATTTTACCGAAGGCTTTACAGAATTACATTCTCGTTCTTACGCGCATATTCTGAACGGTGAAGGCTTTTCAGAGCGCGACGCACATGCTGCGATTAGTATCGTTCATGGCATGCGTGAATCACAGATCAGCCCGTTAGATTCCGAGGCGCATTCATTGGCTTCTTTGCCCCAAGATCTGCATCCTTTTTATCCCATAAAGGAATCGTAATCTACTCTTTATTAGCGTTGTAAGAAGTAGTCAATAGTTATTCACACTCCTTTAGGAAGGCGTATAGTTTTGTTAGCTTTGAGAGGACCTCATTAGGACTTTACGCCTCTATGTTTTTAATATTTGACACTGAAACGACCGGTTTTCCAAAGAATTGGAATGCCCCCATTACGGACCTTGATAATTGGCCTCGTGTGGTTCAATTGGCATGGCAAATCCACGATGAGAATGGCGCGCTCGTGGAAGTTCAGGATCATATTATTTATCCGGACGGATTTGACATACCGTTTAATGCAACAAAAGTGCACGGTATCTCTACCGAACGCGCTAAGAGCGAAGGAAAGCCACTCGGGGATGTTTTAGCGATTTTTGAGACGGCGCTTGAAAAGTGCGAATATCTTGTGGGTCACAATGTTAATTTTGACCTTAATGTGACCGGTTGTGAATACTACAGGGTCAAGGGTGTCAATCCACTGGACGCGAAAAAACCGTTGGATTCGTGTACGGAAACGACGGCTAAATTATGCGAATTACCAGGTGGACGAGGAGGTAAATTTAAACTACCAAAACTTGAAGAACTTCACGTCCATTTGTTTGGAGAAGGATTTGCTGAGGCACATAATGCAGCCTTCGACGTCGAGGCAACCGCTCGTGTTTTTCTAGAGTTACTCCGTCTAAAGGTTATTACACCAGAGGTTATAGGCAAACCTACCGGCTTTCTGGATGGATTCTATACTGCAAATACAGCTCCTATTAAGGCTATAGGTTTGGCTGTTGACGAAGCACGTAAAAAGCGGGCTAAAGGATTGGGAGGAGATGAGGTATCTGAAGTTACCGCCACTACGGACCTCCATGCAGCCGATGTTGATTTTGCGCACTTGCACAACCACAGTCAGTTTTCTATTTTACAAGCAACGACTGTAGTTAGTGAATTAGTGCGGGCTGCGGTGGAGAATGGTCATGCAGGAGTTGCATTGACGGATCTAGGCAATATCATGGGCGCATTTCACTTTAACCGCGCGGTTATGGGGGTTCCTGGGAACCGAGAGGCGTATGAGCATAATCAAAAAGTAAAAAGTGGAGCTTCGAACGAGCCACTTCAAGAATATCCGTTTGTTGGTGTTATAGGTTGCGAATTCTATGTTTGTGATGACAGGCTTGATCGAAGTAAAAAAGACGATGGATATCAAATCGTAATTCTCGCCAAAAGTAAAAAAGGGTATCACAATCTTGCTAAGCTCAGCAGCGAAGGCATGTTGAATGGCTTTTACTATGTTCCGAGAATTGATAGAGCCTTCCTTCTTGAAAATAAAGAAGATTTGATTGTTCTAAGCGGAGGCTTACGCGGAGAAATACAGCATCTCTACCTCAATGTGGGTGAAGTACAGGCACGAGAAGCTCTGGAATGGTGGCAGGATCAGTTTGGTGAGGATTTCTACCTAGAATTGAACCGTCACGGTCTTGATGAAGAGGACCACGTCAATTTACAACTACTTAAATACGCCAAGGAATACGGCATTAAATACATTGCCGCTAACAACACCTTCTATTTAACTCAGGAAAATGCGGAGGCACACGATATCCTCCTCTGTGTAAAAGAGGGCGCACAAAAGAGTACCCCAATAGGTCGTGGCCGAGGCTTCCGTTACGGATTCCCTAATCAAGAGTTTTATTTCAAGAGTAAAGAGGAAATGGTTGAGCTGTTTTCCGATTTGCCTGAAGCACTGAATACAACAAAAGAAATTTTAGATAAAATAGAGTTGTATCCTCTCGAGCGTGATGTGTTGCTTCCTGAATTTGATATTCCTGAGCAATTCAAAGATCCTCAGGACAAGGTTGATGCGGGACAACGTGGTGAGAATGCGTACTTACGACATTTGACTTACGAAGGTGCTAAAGCACGCTATGAGGACTTATCATCGGAAGTTAGCGAGCGTTTAGACTTTGAGCTTGAGACCATTGCACGTACTGGCTATCCCGGGTATTTCTTGATTGTACAAGATTTTTGTGAAGCAGCACGACAAATGGGCGTTAGTGTGGGACCGGGACGTGGTTCTGCAGCGGGCTCTGCGGTGGCGTATTGTACAGGGATTACAAATGTGGACCCCATTAAATATGACCTGCTGTTCGAGCGTTTTTTGAATCCTGAACGTGTATCTCTTCCTGATATTGATATTGATTTTGACGATGAAGGCCGCGATAAGGTCATTCAGTATGTTATCGATAAATATGGCTCCTCTCAGGTGGCTCAAATCATCACCTATGGTACGATGGCAGCAAAGAGTTCCATACGTGATGCGGGAAGGGTGCTAGAATTGCCATTGCCGGATACGGATCGTATTGCAAAGCTAATTCCAGACATGACAAAGCTTAAAAAGCTCTGGGAATTAGATGAAAAGCAACTACGAAGCAAATTTGGTTCTGAAGAAGCAAGTATGGTTCGCCAGTTAAAATCACTTTCCGAAGGCGAATCGCTTGAGGCAACGACTATCAACCAAGCTCGTGTTTTGGAAGGTTCGCTTCGGAATACTGGAATTCATGCATGTGGAGTAATTATTACACCAAGTGATATTCGAGAATTGGTTCCCGTGGCTCGTGCAAAGGATTCGGAAATGTGGTGTACCCAATTCGATAACTCCGTGGTGGAAGATGCGGGACTGCTTAAAATGGATTTTTTAGGCCTGCGTACGCTGACCATTATCAAAGAGGCATGCCGTTTGGTCAAACAACGTCACGATGTAGATCTAGACCCGGATAGTTTTCCGCTTGATGATACAAAAACGTACGAATTATTTCAACGAGGAGAAACTGTGGGAATCTTCCAATACGAAAGTGCTGGAATGCAAAAATACCTCAAAGAACTAAAGCCCACTGAGTTTGCAGATCTCATTGCAATGAATGCCTTATATCGTCCAGGACCTTTAGAATATATTCCTGAATTCATTGATCGAAAACACGGCCGCAAGGAAATCGTTTACGATTTAGATGCTATGGAGGGCAAGCTCAAAGAAACCTACGGGATTACCGTCTATCAAGAGCAAGTAATGTTGTTATCGCAAGAGTTGTCTGGTTTTTCAAAAGGTCAAGCCGATATGCTTCGCAAGGGTATGGGTAAGAAACAAAAACACATCATTGATAAGCTTAAGCCAATGTTCTTAGACGGCGGTGAAGAACGTGGTCACGATAGGGACGTGCTCGAGAAAGTTTGGAAGGATTGGGAGGCGTTCGCTTCGTATGCATTTAACAAATCACATTCCACATGTTACGCGTGGGTAGCCTACCAAACAGCTTACCTCAAAGCGCATTATCCTGCAGAATTTATGGCATCAGTATTGTCAAATAACATGTCGGATTTAAAGACGGTCACCTTCTTTATGGAAGAATGCCGCCGCATTGGTGTACAAGTATTGGGTCCTTCTGTGAATGAAAGTTTATTGCGGTTTGCTGTTAACCCAAAAGGTGCAGTTCGATTCGGAATGGGCGGTATGAAAGGTGTTGGTGAAAATGCAGTCCGTGAAATCATCGCTCAACGTGAAGATGGAGGACAATTCAAAAATCTCTTCGATTTATTAGAGCGCATAGACCTCCGACAAGCCAATAGAAAAACGATCGAATGCCTCATTCTTGGTGGTGCTATGGATGATTTCGAGGGTACCCACCGTGCGATGTATTTCTCGGAGGAAGAGGGTGGACGTAGTTTTGTAGAAAAAGCAATCAAATACGTTCAAGGCAAGAAAAACGATGCGGAAAGTGCACAAGCTTCACTTTTTGGTGAAGGATCTGGAGAAGAACTTCCACCGCCCACTATGCCTGACGTACCTGAATGGCCATCAATCGTTGCACTGAAGAAGGAAAAGGAGATTAACGGGGTGTACCTTAGTTCTCATCCGCTTGATGACTTTAGAACAGAGATTAAGTATTTCTGTAACGCCTCTTTGAGCCGTTTGATTAATGTCGAAAGCATATTGGGCCGAGATGTAACCGTTGCCGGGATAGTAACCGATGCGCAACATCGTATTTCAAAAATGGGAAAAGGTTGGGGGATATTCCGACTCGAGGATTTTCATGGGGATTATGAATTCAAGCTCTTTGGTGAAGATTACCTGAAGTTCCGTCACTTCTTTGATAACGAGCAATTACTCTATATAAGAGCACGCGGCAGAAAGTTTAATCAACGCCAAGGCGAAGGCTTTGTAGAACGTTTGAGCGTCGATGTTGCAGAGGTACGTTTACTTTCGGAAGTTTTGGAGGAAAGCAGTAAGAGTCTAGAGATTAAACTAAGTTTACAACAACTGACCACGCCATTGGTAGATGAACTTCATGAGCTTTTAGCGCTGTATCCTGGGAAAAAACGAGTGAAGCTGCATGTGATAGATTTAGAAGAAAAACTTGATATAAAACTGCCTGTAAAAGAATTCAAAGTCACTATCACGAAGGACTTGTTGCAGGTACTAGAATACCATGATAAACTACAACCAAAGGTGATAAACTAGATGAAAAAGTGGATTGGATGCATCATGCTAGTCTTTACGACACCTCTTTTAGCCCAGGTGAACTGTGTAACTACACCGGACCAGTTAGGGCCCTATTTTATTGAAAATGCACCGATCATTACTAATGACACCCTTGCTCCAGGAGTTAATGACACGGCAAGAGCTTTACAGCTTACGTTTTATGTTTCATCAAATTGTGATACAGTAGATTTAGATACACTTGCGAGCACCTATATGGTGGAGTTGTGGCACGCAAATACGCTGGGCGAGTATAGCAATGTCGATGGCAATCCGAACGACTTCGCTTACCGAGGTAAATTGGAACTCTCGGGAAAGTCTACCATATTTCACACTGAATTACCAGGTATTTATCCTTACCGACCCTCGCACATTCATCTAAAAAGTTATCTAACAGATGCTTGGTTTACAGATACATTGGTGACTCAAGTTTATTTTGAAGGCGATTCACTCATACCCTTTGATGTTGCCAATACGTTTCCAGAACGTTGGATACGTCTAGACACTACGGCAAAAGGATTCACTGGTGGTTTTGCTTTTGGACTGGCGCTGCACATTGGAATGAAGGAGCGCGATGATACACCTTGGACGTGTTTTCCAAATCCTGCAAAGAATACGCTCACTCTAAAAACTACAGGTTCTATTCGTGCTATTCAAATTATTGATATGCGCGGCAGCGTGCACTTTGAGGGTGATTTAGCTGATGGGGGTACCATAGATATTTCGGATTGGCCTCGAGGGAGTTATATCGTGCGTAGAGACGGTACAGCCCAGCTCTTGCTGGTTCAATAGGGTTTTTAACAGAATAGGGTCATTTCGTGTGGATAACATCAATGACCTCATAGGTGGAGCCTATAGGTTACAAGGCTAAATTGGTCCTACTTTTGAATTAAGAAAACGAAATACATTTTTATGGCACTCGAAATAACAGAAGCAAACTTTGAAGAAGTTGTAATGAAATCAGACAAGCCTGTATTGGTTGACTTCTGGGCAGAATGGTGCGGCCCTTGCCGCATGGTTGGACCAGTTGTTGATGAATTGGCGGGTGATTACGAAGGCAAGGCAGTTGTAGGAAAATTAAACGTAGACACGGACGGTGCGGTTGCACAGCAGTTCGGTGTACGTAACATCCCAACGCTATTGGTTTTCAAAAACGGTGAGATCGTAGATAAGCAAGTGGGAGCAACAAGTAAACAAGTACTTGCGGCGAAGCTTGATGGCGCGATGTAAGTAACCGCAAAGCAAAATTTCAAAAGCCCCCAATCCGTGAGGATTGGGGGCTTTTTTTGTTCGCAACTTTTAGTTCTTTACAAAAATTGACTTTTAGGATATGGCGTGCCAATTTGAATAGAAACCTCAAATATCGCGTCTTATGAAAGCATTACTACTTAGTCTATTTTCTTGGGTCATTTGTATCCTTATTCCCATTACTTCGAATGCCCAATTGCAAGATTCGTTGGATTGGATCTATGAGAAACTACCCGCTCAAATATTCCCCACTGGATTATTACACGATGTTAGTTCCGTGCATTTGTTTACGCACGAAACCCCGTTAGACCCTCATTTTCATAACGGAAAAGTTCCGGGCAGAAGTGCGAACATCGAGCGAATGCAGTATGTGTATATGGATTTGTTTCATAGTCAGTTGTATGACTCTACCGGTGTCTTACATGCACAGAATGGGCTACGCCTTTTACCTTGGGACAGTTTGCAATTGGAGGGAAAATATAAGGACAAGGTAGATGTTCCTCTTATGTTACTTTGGGCAACTTTTAATACGCTAGATTCAAACTCCTTAGCTAAAGGTTATTTAGATTTTCATAATGGCCAATTCGATTTAATAGACGAATACATTTTCGTTGACGATCAAGGGCAATATCCTGTTTATCAAGGCGACCCCATAAAACTCGCGCAACAAGCAGTATTGCAAGACACAACATTTATTGGATCTGTCCTTCATTCATCTGTATACAGCGAATCAAATACAGCCCTAGTGACCTTCAATCTTGACGAAAGTGAGGTGTATCAGAATATCGGCGGCATAGATAGTATATCTGTAGACTTTGCCGATGGAAACGGGTTTCGAAAAATCAATACAAACCAATTGATTTCCATTTCTTACCAATGTGCCACTCCGAACGTGGAAAATCTCGTTAAACAACTCCGGATACGCGGTTATAAAAATGGAAAAACCGCTGAGAGTAGGCTAAAATTCAATGTCGTATTTAATACTCCTGTAGCTCATAGAGAACTTTTAACAAATCAATTGCCATCTCCACCTTGTTTACCAACTGCAGATCCATCAGAAGGTGCACGGATAACGGTTAAATATGCCAATCCCATTGTGGGGCTTCAAAAACCTGTTTTAATTATTGAAGGCTTCGAATCCTCCATTCAGCCCTATGGAAATCTTACCTATAAAAGTATCAGTAGCGGTTACGTATTTAACGAAAATGGAGCGCAAATCTTTCAACACATCCATCCATTAAGTTGGTTGTATGATTCCCTTACAATTGCAGGATTTGATATTGTACATCTGGATTTTAGAGAAGCGAAGTTATCACTTCAAGAGAATGAGATCAATCTCTTGAGGACTATACGATGGATAAACGATGAGAATCCATCTGCTGAGATTACACTGATTGGTGCTTCTATGGGGGGGGTCATCGCGAAGATGGCCATAAACGATCTTGCCAAAGCAGGCTGTTGTTACCCTATCGTAGGCTATGGCTCCTTTGATGTCCCTCATCGCGGCGCATTTATTCCCATAGGACTTCAAGCAGCCAGTAAATATTACGCCGAATTGCTGCCTTTTGTACCCATGGCAAGGAATCCCTGGACTCGGGTAGTGAATTCAGAAGCGGCACGCGGACTGTTAGTCACGCACTTTGATCCTACCGCACGTAAGGCGCATGAACAACTCCTTAGAAAGGCGGGAATGCTACCTCTCGGTATGCGTACATTCGCCATAGTTAATGGCAGTGACATGGGAATACCGCAAACATTGAAGGACCCTTTCAGCCGTTATTTTAGGCACGGTTTGACCTTACAGACTTGCGTAAAACATGCTGTTGGCTATCATCCAGATACCATCACCTTTAATCTTGATGGATATCGCGATTCACTTTTGGTATTTGGTATGGAGGCCGTTGCGCACAGTCATGCTGACTCTTATTTATTTCAGGCAACCTCATTTCGACAGTTGGTAACGGCACTTCAAATGAACTGGACTGCGCGGTGTTCTGCCCGTAAAGTCCAACTCATCGCTGCAGTAGGATCAATGATCCCTGGCTTATCAAAAGCATTCCTTTCTAAGGCAATAATTAAGCGTCAGAATCGAACCAATCATGGATTAGCGAAAATGAAGCAGCGAATGACAAAAGGCGCGACAATGGTACTTCAGCATAAATTTCCTTTAAATTATGCTGAAGTGCCAGGAGGCTTTACGGGAACAACAGAAGCATTTAAAATACCAATACTCAGCAAAATCCATAGTCCTACCCATTGCTTTATTCCCTCGTTTAGTGCGTTAGATGTCGCTGATAGCCTTGTAAGCCGGCCCTTAAGAAATCTTCCAATCTCCTCTTTTCATAGTTTTGTTGCACCAGGAATAGTACGCGATAACGCTGATCCCAATCAAGCGCACATCGCCGTTGATTCGACAATAATTGCCTATGGACTGGCACAGCTACGTTCCATTTATGATGAAAAGTTAAAAGACAGTTTAAAGACGAGTTATAACGTCGCTCAGGAACACGTATATTTTGGTGCCGTGTTAAGCGATCTAGGGAAAGTGTTAGTCCCCAAAAATATAACTTTGGGACTGGCTCGCAATGGCTTTAGCGGTGCTGCGAATTCTGCCACTTTAGCTGCTTCAAGGCAGAAGGTATATTGTTTTGTGGGACGGGGCTGTACTTCAGATACTTTACACGTTTATGGGAGGCTTCAAATAGGCGATGGGCCAGATCGGATAGCTTCGTTACGAGTAAATAGTTCCAGTGCTTTGGTACTCCATAAAGGAGCATCTCTAAACATCGAGTTCGCTAGCCGATTAGAAATTGGAGATGGCGCTGCATTGATTATCGAAAAAGGTGTATCTATAGAACTAGATAGTGGGGCTATGGTACTAGATGGAACGCTTTTACTAGAATCAGAAGCGGAATTTCGACCAAATGGACCAGGGCAATTTACCTTTGGGGAAAATGCAGCTGTTTTAGCTGGAAAACATACGGTAGTTCATTTGGAAGATGCTAAGATTCGGATGGTATCAACACTTGAAATTCCTATACAATTGGATCAGTTTCTATTGAATCAATGCGAATTAAGCCTTGAATCACAGGCCACGCTTCAATTGAACTGCAGCGCTCAACTATGGAATACGGAATTTATTAAAACAGGTAAGAAACAAAATGGCTCCGTTATAGTATCAAATGGCACTGTAGATATTCAGCATTGTCAATTCCTAGGAGGTAGACCTGCTATGTCAATTCATGATTCTGTTCAATGGGAAATGGCCAATACAACGGTTGCTAATGCATATATGGGATTGCGCGCAACGACGGCGCCACAACTGTTTACAGCGAATTCGTTTACAGGAAACACCACGGGTGGCCACATAACGGGCGGTGATTACCTTATTGAACGATCGCTATTCCATAATAATGATGTTGGGTTAATCCTTAGTGGTCCTAGTAAATGGATTCAAATAGAGTCTTGTAATTTCTCCTCAAACAGCAGCGCTGGATTACAATCGGTGCAATCGAAACTTCATGTTTTGTGTAGTACGTTTTCTTATAATACAATTGGTGTTAAGGCATTTAAAGGCCAATTGAAACTGGCGAAAAATGCTGGAAACACCTTTCAAAATAATACAGTAGGCGTGAGTTTTCAAAGTCTAGAAAAACTAGAATTACAGCAAGGACATAATACTTTTAGTCAGCAGGTAATGTATGATCTAGCGGGTAGTTTTGCACCTACTACAACCATCAGCTACAATGGTTCGTACTATTACTTGTTTGCTGACAATACGAGTTTTTCTAAAGCAAATAGTAACCTATTAACTATCGGAAAAGATACCGTTTACATACTGTATGCATCGAGTCAGTCAATAAGCGCTTTGCTTTGTCCCGATAAAGGAGGTAAGAAAAAATATGATGCGAATTGGTCACGATCGGATTCTGTACCCGAATTCGCAGCCTATCCAAATCCTGGAAACGAATGGGTTGAATTGGTCTTTCCAGCGACGACCGCCAACGCAGAATTATCGGTATTTAACCCTCAAGGGGAACAAATATTTTTAGAATTTCTGCCAGTAGGGACACATCGAAAGCAATTGAGTATATCGGGAAGTGTAGGTTTGTATTTTATCCGATTGGTTGATGGGGAACGAATGGCTCAGTTGCGCTGGCTCAAGCTGGACTAGTTAATATTTTTTAACCTAATGTATTCGCCCTATTTTGCAGTATAATTCCAAGACGATGTCTAAGCCAATTCCAATGGTAGATTTACCCAAAATCCATGCGCCTTATCAAAGCGATTTGGATAAAGCTGTTCTCTCTGTAGTACACAGCGGAGGTTATATTGGAGGAACTGTAGTACAAGATTTTGAAGCGAGAGCAGCATCTTACTTAGGTGCACCTGTAATCGGAGTTGGAAACGGTACCGATGCGCTTCAAATCGCACTTATGGCTCTGGACATCAAGGCTGGGGACGAGGTAATAGTTCCGGCCTTTACCTACGCGGCAAGCGCCGAAGTTATCGGCTTGTTAGGGGCCGTAGCAGTTTGGTGCGATGTCAACGAATCAACCTTTACTATCGATCCAGATTCAGTCAAATCTGTACTTTCTGATAAAACTGCCGCCATTATAGCCGTGCATCTGTATGGACAATGCGCGGATATTGAGGCATTAGAAAACGTTGCTCCAGACATTCCCGTTGTGGAGGATACGGCACAAGCATTTGGGGCAGTCTTCACCACCGGTAAATATGCAGGTCGTAATGCGGGTACAGTAGGGTCCTTTGGGACATTTAGTTTCTTTCCGACGAAAAACCTTGGTGCGCTCGGTGATGGAGGTGCAATTGCTAGCACGAATTCTTCGTTGCTTGCAAAAGCAAAATCTATTGCCAGCCACGGACAAAGTAAAAAATACCATCACGATCAATTAGGAGTGAATTCAAGGTTAGATCCCATTCAGGCTGCAGCGCTCACTATTAAATTGAACTACTTACCGCAGGCATTAAACGCCAAAATTCAAATTGCGGGACAGTATTTGAGTGCTTTTGAATCTTTGAATGGAGTTGTACTTCCTTTAACGGCATCTTTTTCGAACCACACGTATCACCAATTTACGCTTCGCGTTCCTAACGGAAAACGTGACGGTTTTGCTTCATTTATGAATGATCGTGGGGTTGCCACAATGATTTATTACCCCATTCCACTGCACAAACAGAAGGCTTACGCACATTTTGAGCCGAGAACTTCGCTCTCTGTAAGCGAAAGTTTATCAAACTGCGTTATTAGTATTCCTGTGCATGAGGCGCTCGAACCCAGTGAGGTCCTTGCGATTCAGACTACCGTAACAACCTACTTTTCCTAATTATGGATGATTTTTTCGTACATGAAACAGCCGTTGTTGATACCGATGTCCAAATAGGTACTGGCTCTAAGATTTGGCATTTTAGCCACATTATGTCACATTGTTCGCTAGGCGATAATTGTATACTTGGCCAAAACGTATTTCTAGGCGACGCGGTTATAGTCGGATCAGGAGTTAAAATTCAAAATAACGTCAGTGTATATAGCGGCGTTGAGATTGAGGATGATGTTTTTCTGGGCCCTTCAATGGTTTTCACCAATGTCAATGCACCGCGCAGTTTTATTGAGCAAAAGAATTACGCTAGAACTCTAGTTAAAAAAGGTGCTTCGATTGGCGCCAATGCTACGATAGTATGTGGAAATACAATCGGCGCTTATGCGTTCATTGGAGCAGGTTCTGTAGTGACACGTGAGGTGCCTGATTTTGCCTTTATCTACGGGGTACCAGCCAGACAACAAGGCTGGGTTAGTAAGGCAGGTGCACGTTTAAATTTTGATAGTGGTACTACTGCTATATGTGATACGACCGGGGAGAAATACGAACTACGCGATGGGGTAGTCGCTGCAATTTCTCAATAATATGAAGGTCATCACTATTGTTGGTGCGCGTCCCCAATTCATTAAAAGTGCTTCTGTAAGCAAAGCTCTTCAATTAAATGGTTATCAGGAGTATGTGATTCATACGGGGCAGCATTATGATCCCAGTATGAGTACCGTTTTCTTCGAAGAAATGGGCCTACCAAAGCCTTATGCCATTTTAAATTGTGGCAATCTCAAACGAGATGAGATGCTCTCCCGGATGAAGGATGAATTGAAACCCATATTTGATGCTATTCAGCCAGATATCGCGCTTGTTTATGGTGATACGAATTCAACTTTGGCAGGAGCGCGTATGGCACAGGAGTGCAAGGTTCCGCTGGTTCACATTGAAGCGGGACTGCGATCTTACAATGATGAGATGCCTGAGGAACACAATAGAGTTGAATCTGACCACATTGCGAAATGGCTATTCACACCAACGCAACAAGCAACAGAAAATTTGAAGCGTGAAGGTTTCAAGGGGCGTATTATAGAACAAGTGGGAGATGTGATGTTAGATGCATTGCAGATGTTTCAGTCTAGCGCTGTACACACAGAAAAAATGGGGCCTATTTCATTTTTTCAAAAGCCATTTGCCTTGGCTACCATGCACCGCTTTGAAAATATTAGTCGTCCGGAGCGACTGGCCTTTCTCGTAGATCAGTTAAATACGTTTAACGATACGGTAATGCCTGTTTGGATGCCATTACATCCCGCGACCGCAGTTCGCTTAAAAGAATTTGGTTTGAACTTATCTGTTCATATTGCACCTCCTGTAGGTTATCTCGAAATGCTTTGGGCGCTCAAACAAACATCATTGGTATTGACCGATAGTGGTGGACTTCAGAAGGAGGCCTATTACTCCGATAAGCCTTCCGTTACGCTCAGGGGTGAAACCGAATGGGTCGAATTGATTGAAATGGGTGCGAGTATCCTTTTTGATCCTTCTAAAAAGGAACTCCTAGCGCCGAAAGCACGAAACATTCTATCAGCTTTTAAGCCCGGGACAAAAGCACCTTATGGCGATGGTAAGGCCAGTCAGAAAATTATCAATTCCTTAGGCTAGCGTATTCTTTAAGAATTCCTGCAATTTTGAGATGCAGGGCATATTTAGACTGTGCCCCATTGCAAATTCATGGAAATTGTAATTGGGATTAGCGGTCAACAATTCAGCCGTGGCTTGTGCCCATTCAAATGGAATGACGGGGTCTTCTATCCCATGCGACTGAAATACTGGTATTTGAGATTCAAACGAAGAGAGCAAATGGTGCCATTCGGGTAGGGCATAACCGCTTAAGAAGACGTATCCAGCAGCTTTAACTCCGCTAGCATATACGGCTGTAGATAGTATAGCGCCTTGTGAAAATCCACCTATAACCACCCGTCCACGAATTTTATTCGATGCAGTCCAGTCTTCGATAGCATTTAATACGAGAGACTTCACAGAAGCTACTTCTTCGCTGTCAATGATTTTAGCTCCATTATTCCAATCAATCGGATACCAAGCATAGCCTCCCATACCCATAGCGATTGGGGCTTGAAAGCAAACGAGATTGTAGCCCTTGAAGTAGGGCTGGAGACCGAAAAGATCTTCCTTATTGCTACCGTATCCATGCAATAAGACAAGGGTTGGCGCGGTAGGCGATTCGATGTGATCGATGAATTCTAACATTAATCGATAATGTCCCAAGTATGATCGGCCAATAATAAGACCTTATTTAAGAATTCGTAGGGACAGCTCCGCCATTCATGAGGAGCAATCATACTGAGGACGTTACCTTCTTCATCTTTCTTGTAGAGGTAATACGTATGATTGATTTCTGGTTTAAAGCCCATGTGTGCTGAATATATCTGCTCGCTAAGGGCTTTTCTGGCTTGAATCTTCCCGGCTTGTTGGGCCAATAGTTCTATCTGTTGACGGATTTGATCGAGCTGCATGTCCGTTTGCATTTCCATCGCATTTACATCAAGACTTTTGTTTTTTAGTGTATCAACAGCTTGAAATGCAGGTGCAGAAACCGAGGAGCCGTACGGCAGCACATTGGCGTTTTCGGCGATCTTTTCAGGATCAATTGGATTAAATGTTCTCTTCTCTTCTGACATGTCTCAAAAATAAATGATTCCCTCTAAAGGATTTCCGATGGCTTCCGCCGTCCCGTTTTTATGCTTTAAACAAGCGAATAGGGCCATTAATGCATCCCATTGGTGCCAATTCTTAACTGAGTGATTGAGCTGCGCATTATCCATAAAGTCTTTAAAATTTAACTCTTCGAGATACGTGCTATCTTTTTTGTAACGCTTCATATCCAAGCCTAGGGCGCTACAAACCATTTTAGGGTACGTTTCAATGACTGATTCTATGTTTGATAGCTTCAGTTTTGCCGTCAATTGCATGGCGCGTGCGGTTAAGCCCCCTAAGAACATAGGACTCATTGCACCTGTAAGTCGGTCACACTCTCTGTAGTGGTAATTATTGAATAAGGTTGGATCCATAAAGACTCCAGGAAGGCTTAGAGGGGCGTCTATAGCAACATATTGAGGTTTCAATTTTTTTGTCAAATCCAGAAGCCAAGCATCTGCATCTTTGCCTTTTGTACTTTGATAGACCTGCACTATACCGGTAGAGGAATAACTTGCTGCCGCCGTAAAACCTGATGTTTTACTTCCGTAATCTATGCCTAATGCAACTACTTCCACTTGCCGAACAACTCTTCAGTTTTCTGAAAACGATAATCAAATATTTCCTCTAGTTTCGGACGTACAATAATGGGGTGGGCAATTTTGCCTAAAATCCCAAAGGGTACTTTGTAATTAACACGATCGAACATTTCTACTCCACCCTCGATTGCTTTAAAGTGGTGCTCGTGATGCCAAATACTGTATGGGCCTACCCGTTGATCATCAACAAAATAGGTAGGAGCTTCGACATAGGTAATTTCTGTAGTCCAGTGCATGTTCATACCTAACAGTGGACTCACTTTATAATGAATGAATAACCCTGGGTACATTTCATCTGGCGTTTCAGATAGAATATTGAAACCCATATAATCCGGAGTGATAGCGGCTAAATTCTCTGGAGATTGGAAAAACTTCCAAGCCTCTTCAACACTGATAGGTAAGCGTTGGGTGCGTTCTAGGGTGTACATGTAGTGTTGCGTTTAATTCAGCTAACACCTGAGTTCCCTATAAGTTCAAGGCTTATTCTTAGATGCGTTTCATTTGTTGCTTGATGTACTTCGTTTGTTCGGCAAGGACATTTTTACTATCCAATCGCTTTACTTCAGTCAATAAAATCTGTGCTTCTTTCTTACGACGTTTCGTCAATGCGATACCGGCTAAATTTAGTTTAGCCAAAGCTTTGTCTTGGTCCATTCTTAAACCGGTATTCAAAGCTTTCTTCAATAACGTTTCGGCTTTACCTACTTTACGCTGGCTTTCAATCATCCCCATAAGAAGATAGTAATATGCCAATTGACTTTTGATCAGGCTTTTTTCAGGATTGCGAATACGACCTAACATTTTTTCTGCTTTAGCAACATCACTCTTACGCATGTACCAAAGCGAGATGAGTATACGTTCATTTCTGAAATAGGTCAATAGAACAAGGGCTGCAGGAAAGAGTAAGGCAATGCCGTTACCAATTTCGCCATCTACGAATTGCAATACCGACCAAACCAAAATTGCGGCAGTTACGCCTAATCGAATTATCTTACTGACCATCTCTATTATTTTTGACTTTGCAAAGAAACGAAGAAATGACCACAACTGATTGGATGACCTTAGATATAAGCGAGAAAAGAAAATTGTATAAAGAGCTATGCACTGGTTTGACCGCGCACAAGCAATCCTTGTTTAAGACTAAGGTGGCAAATAGAACTCGACATTTTGCACTCGGCCTTGAAGACATGATGAAGACACAGAATGCCTCAGCATTAATGAGAACTGCAGATGCTTTTGGAGTCCATCGGGTTGATATCTACGATAAAAACGAACGATTCAATGTCGCCTCTGGTATCTCTAAAGGGGTGGAGAAGTGGCTTGACACCACTTTTTTTAATACCTATAATGACGGAAATCAAGAGGAATGGGCGCGCCAACTAAAGGCTTCTGGGCGCAAACTATATGTCACTGCAGTTGATCCCCGCGCTCGACCAATAACCGCTCTAGATCCTTCTTTGAGTGCAACGATTTGCTTCGGTAATGAACACGAGGGGGCTTCAGATTTACTCCAGTCATTGGCTGATGAATTGATCTACATACCCATGCAAGGTTTTGTCGAGAGTTTCAACGTCTCAGTAAGTTGTGGTATTGTCCTGCATCATTTAACGCATCATATGCAACTAGCGGGAATTAAAAGGGGACTCAATGAAGAGGATGAATTAAATACGCTAATTCAATGGTCCCTTCGGACGGTATCAAATCCACACCAATACATAGGTTAAAGGCTATATCGGAAACCTTCTTGTGTGTCGTGTGACCAATTAATAATTTCCCATCGTATGAGGCGAGCTAAAATTTCAATAGTCTTCCTTCTTTGCAACTGCATTACTTTCGCAGCTTTACTAACACTTACTTCGTCATAATCTTTGAGGTATTGAATGAGCCGCTGCTCCTTCTCTGTGAATGCGACGGGGTGCTTAGATTCTTTTAATCGATCCTGTTTCCAGACTTCTTTTAGAACCGCGTTTGCGACAAAATTTTGGTCGTTGTCACGATAATAGGCTTTCAAGCCGTCGATTTCATCTACTTGGTAAGGCTTTTCCTTGCCTTCGGTAATTTCTATTTCCCAAACATTCTTTCCTTCAATCTCATGTGCCCAAACTTCGAGCTTCAAAGCTGGTTTCAGGAAAACCTCAGAAGCACTTTCTAACATGTAGATATCATCTTCATCTTTCACACCCGCTATACTGCCGTTATCTCTGACACCGACAAGCAGTCTACCACCAGTTGTATTCGCAAATGCGCTGAGTGTTCTTGCTATCTTACGTGCATCTGAAATACGGTACTTAAAGTCTTGCTCGCTATGCTCTCCCTCGCGAATGAGAGCATATAAGTCGTTTTGTGAAACTTTTTGATCGTAATCCTTCAACATTAAATTTTATGCTTAACTTTTGTATGTGGATGACCTCAGATTAAATAATGCCGACATTCTGTTCGTTGATGTTGCTAAAACTACAAACAGATTAATTGTGAGTAAGTTGTGTTTTTTGCATGCTTTTCAGGAAATTATTCGTGCTTTACCTGAGCCTGTGCTAAAAAATAATAAGGAAGTACAAATCATTTGGGCCTTCAAGCAAAACGGTTTTAATCTTGCTTTGCTTCAGTCACATTCAGTTTATTTCTTTGAAACATTCGGTTCCTCCGCTCGTCAGGTCCTTGATGCCCTAGAACTCTATCGTTTAAGTTTGAATCTTATTGATGACGATTTTTTTGAGACTTGTTACGAGGAAGTAGCATGTTATTTAGAAGAACTTGAGGCTACCTACCATCGCATCACGGATTATAAGACACATTTTGACAGCTCCTTACTCCATCTTTGCAACTGATCACTTTGTGACGTAGATGACGTCAACCATGGCTTGAACGTCAGAATTGCGACCAAACCAACGTGTTTTAAATTCTTCAGTATAGATTCTAATGTTCGCGATTGTAACTGTATCCCCGTAGGCCTCGCGTGCTGCAGCTAACATCTTATCGTAGCTTATTAATCCATCATGCAACGATATTTCTCGGGTTTTTTCGGCGGCCGTGATTTTATCGCTGTAGATAATATCTGGATATACCATGATTGTTCCGATATAGGTCCAATTCTGTCCGTATAAACTGTTTGCAGTATCGTAAAGACTTCGGTTAGGACTGGCACATGAATTGAGCAGTACAGCGATAGTAGCGATTAGGAGCAGTCGTTTCATTGCGGCTATATTTTAACCAAAAATAAGACAAATAAATAGCCCTTTCGAGGGCTATTTATTACAAATTTCACAATGTTTTGAGACGTTCTCGCAACACTTTATCTGAGATGCGGATTCCTCGCTCCAGAAGATAATTCTTAACCTTTGGCAGGTCTCCTTTGAAAAGTTTAATGGCTTGGTTAATACTACATATACGTTTCATAATGCACGTTTATAGATTAACAATAGTGTAAATTACAATTAATATTCGAACGTTACCAATAGATCTTATCAACTTAATGTCAGTCATCTAAGTCGAAGTGTGTCTCACTATTCAAGGGCGTTGAGCTTAAATAATCTTAAATATTGAATCAGTTGTGAACAATGATTTACGACAGATATCCCGGTGAAAAAGAGTAAAGGATTACAGGAAACTTTTCGCCTTAATCTACATG
The DNA here is from genome assembly GCA_905478295.1 of uncultured Flavobacteriales bacterium. Classification (GTDB taxonomy): domain Bacteria; phylum Bacteroidota; class Bacteroidia; order Flavobacteriales; family Schleiferiaceae; genus UBA10364. The sequence continues at coordinate 94,184 of CAJQHZ010000027.1, forward strand.
TGGCCTAGATTTTTTGGTAACTTGTCTTTACCAAACCAAACCAAACCAATACGAAGAGCCAATGCTTTCTCAAAAAGAGGTCGAACGACTTCATTACGGGTTACTTTCTCATATTAAACTACAAGGTGACCTTGAATTCCAAGCCTTAAGTGAGTTGAGCAGCAAATTTACATTGAGGACTGTACCTAGCGGTCATACCCTTTGGGATTTAAGTTCTTCTAACGGAGATCTGAACTTTATACTTGAAGGCACTTTTGCGGAATATTTACAACGCGGTTCTCATTCGTTTATTCTCCGCTTCCACAGGCCAAATAAATTCGCGTTCTCTGAGGATTTATTGCTGTATTCCAAACGTTCTGATACCTATTCTAAGGCCTTGTCTCATGCTAAGGTAGCCTCCTTACCATCCGTTCATTTTCAAAATGCGCTCCGTCAAGGTGGTCTAGGAGCTAAACTAGTGGAGGCGCTGATTAACCTCAGTATGACTGAATACCGCAATACTACCTATGAAATGCTTCAAACCTCTGGAACAAATAGAATTCATGCTGCTTTAGAGCAATTTCCGGATTTACTGCACTTGATACCAAGAAGCGAACTGGCAGATTATCTCGGTATTTCGAGGGCCTCTCTATTTAGATCTCTAAAAGAAATTGGTCATGAATAGTGGCGAAAAAGCAGCAATGCGAGAATATTTTAAATCGCTACCCGTCTACTCTGAATTTTTTGATGAAGCGATAGATGCCATAATCGCATCAATGGACTCTGGTATTAGCGCAGAAAAGGGCAGAGTTTTAGTAGAGCTTGGTGCAATGAACAAGGATTTTTGGTTTTTAAAAAATGGGTTTTTAAAGGAGATGTACCGCAGCCCGTATGCGAAAGAGGATTCGTTATTCAACATGATTCCTCCCTCTTCCATATTTGTTAATGAAGACACTTTGTTTACGAACCAAAGGCCAAAACATTATTTTTCTGCTTACACGAGCGTGGAAATCCTAAGGCTTAGGGAGGCTGATTATCTAATATTACAGCAAGAATACCCCGTCGAAATGAACCTTATTTACCTCAGTGGAACTGCGGAAATTCAAAAGATCCGGAGAGAACGTTTGAATATGCTACGGATGAATAAGACTCCGGATCGTATTGAATGGGTGCAGCAGCGGCAGCGTGAATTGTACCATATTATGGATAGAATTACACTTGCTCAATACATTGGTGTGAGTAGGGCTAGCCTGTATCGTGCCTTCGAAAAAAAGAAAAAGTATCAATTCTGATACAAAACATGGATCATTAATTAAAATCCTACCGTAATTGTCTCTGAAATACTCGTATTAGAGATTATTTAAGGTTAAGAGGATTTTCGGTTTGTTGGACTTTAGCACTGATAAAAGACTGAAACAACGAACTATGAAAAATTTATTATTTGTTATTGCATTAACAACGAGCGCGTTTAGCGCAAATGCACAATCGCAACCCTCTGTGGCGGTGTTAGATTTTGACACACGCGGTTACAATGAAGTAGAACGTTACCAGATCATTCAAAAGCTGTCACTTGAGATGATTAACATGTCTGATTATGAAGTTATGGATAACTACGACATTGAATACATTTCCGAGCGTGATGAAAAAGATTTTACGGGTTGTTTCTCAAGAATCTGTCTAAAAGAATACGGAGAGCAGTTAGAAGTTGATTTTATTTTGACAGGTTCCATGAACCTGCTCGGTGAAAAAGTCAGTACCACCGTACGTTTATTTGATGTTACCGAAGGAAAATTTATCAAGAGTACTAATCGAAATTATGTCGACGTTCCTAAAAATGATCTCCTCATGGCGGAGCTAACCCTTAAAGACATGTTGGGTGTAGAGGTAGATCCAGAGTTAGTTCGTCGCGTCACCGTAGCCAATGATTACGACAATATTCTCAACAACCCGTTTGACAGAACGTTGGTAGCAGAAGGTCCTCGTATGGGCTTCGGTTTCGTGACGGGGAACAATGCGAAAATTTTAGCGAAGCCATTGGCAGAAGGCGGATGGAACCAACAGATTCCCTTGAGCTCGCAGTTCGGTTACCAGTTTGAGAAGGCATACATAACGACGGGTAATTGGCAAGCTTTAGCCGAAATTGTACCTATGATTTCCGGTCTTGAGTCGAATCGATTCATTCCGACACTAACCATTTTAAATGGATTACGTTCGAACAATTCTGGCTGGGAGTTTGCTTTCGGTCCGACCATTGATGTTTCAAGAACTATGGACGGACAACTAGACAGCCGCGGCGAAATCAGCTTTAGTACTGCATTGGTGTTTTCTTTAGGTAAGACCATAAAAAGTGGGGAAATGAACTTCCCAATCAACGCCTTTCTAATTCCACCTAAAGACGGTACCTCATACAGATTTGGTATTTCTATGGGGTGGAACTCAGCGAAGAAAAAAAGATTATTGGACTAATACCTAATATGTTTAAGGAGCTCCCTCTTTGCACTAGTGCAGAGGGGGTTTTCTTTTTACCTTAGATCCATGTTAAAATTGATTCTTAATCAAAGACTTTTCGGAATCCTAGCGCTGTTGTCTTTGTCCGTAAATAGTATAGGACAAAACGATACGAGCATTATTTTACAGCAAGTCACTGTGATTGATCAGGGAGATCCAGCGAAGATTTTGATAAAGGCGCTGCGACAAAATTGGCGAACTCTCGAGCGCTCCACACCGTCGAATTTAAAATATTACAGTAGAAAATATACGAGCACGAATAATGCTGTTGACTTCGAACAAGTTGCACATGTTTTCTTTGATGGATTAGCGATACGTCAAGAGGTTCAAGCGTATCGGGATTACAGTAAGTATATTCCAGATGATGGACGGTCTGTACGGTTTGATGCAAGTTTTAACTTAAACCCCGCTTTCGATTTTAATGCAGATGAGGATGCTGGGCTACTAGAAAGGTATCCGGAGATGTCTTTTAATCGTGCGTTTTTTTATCCCTTCAATTCGAACGAATTGCCAGAGGCATCAGCGCGTAGCATTTCCGGTCTTTTGGATTGGGATGGATTTAGTGTTTACGAATTTCAGTGGCTCAAGGAATATCTGTTCGCTGGAGAGACCTTCGTAGAGTTAGGCTTTGAGCCAAAGTCAGGCAAGAGTGGCTGGTCGGGTAAATTGTTGATCAATAGCACGCAATCGCGACCCGTATCTTTTAAGGGTACTGTTGGTGCACTTTCGCTAGAACAGACGTATACAAAGGGTTATTTATTTTCAAACGCGTCGATAAAGATTAGTAATAGCAAAAAGAAAAGTGTGTTTGAATGGCAATTGGAAGGTATGGATTTACCGATTGTTCCTGCAGTGAAGCGAGCGATGCAGGTGGGTTCCTTGCCAGGCGAGCAGATGCGCGAAGTGAGTTATTGGGAAGAATACCGCCCTGAAGGCGAGGAATTGGACCAATGGACGCGGAAGCAAGACAGCTTGATTCGTTACTTAAATTCCGACGAGTACCTCGATAGTATGGATGCTGTGTACAACGCTTTTCATTGGTATGAACCGCTTGTTAGTGGAGTAGGGTACCGGAAAAGAAGTCAAGGGACCAATTTTTATTTTAGCCCGCTGATTGGTCAATGGAATCTTCTGGGGATAGGGGGTGTGCGTTGGCGACCTACTGTGGTGTTGGGTAAGCGATTCAAAAAAGATAATGCCATCAACTTCTACGGCAACCTTAATTATGGTTTTAAGAATCAGGACATGAAGGGCTCGATGGATGTGGGGTATACCTATGCACCGTTGCATAACGGTTCCGTTCATTTCAAGGTTGGCGACACCTACGACCAAATAACACAAAGCGTAGATTTGACAGGATTGTTAGCACGAAGCAATTTCATTCAGAAAACTTTTATTGAGAGTTATCATAAATACGAGTGGTTCAATGGTTTTTATACTCGGTTTGGGGTCGAATACAGCAAAAGGCAAAGCATTGAAGAGCTCGAATTTGCAGATTGGTCAAACGACTTGTTTGGCGCGCGTAACCAACCGGGTTATTTCGAAACGTACACTGTAGCTCAGCTGGGCGCCGAAATATTGATTCGGCCATTCCAGCGTTATTATTTAAAGGGGCGACAAAAGATTGTTTTAAGCAGTCGCTGGCCCGATTTTAGATTGACCTTTAAGCAAGGCATACCGGATATTTTGGGCTCTAATGTGCGCTATACTAAATACGAATTCCAGGTAGAGGATATGGTACGCTGGGGTGCGCCGGGAGAGAGTTTTTATAATCTAATCTCAGGTGGATTTTTGAACGACCCATCAACGGTACGTTTCATAGAGTACAAATGGTTTCGGGGTGGCGATTTCCTACTGTTCACGAATCCATTATTTACCATGCAGAGTTTACCGGAGACCTTCGCCTCGCCGGAAGTGTATTTACAGGCCTTTGGTATTCATCATTTTGATGGCTTTCTATTGGACCGGGTTCCCGTGTTGAACCGTTTAGGTTTTGGTTTGGCCGCTGGCTTTAGTGCTTTGTATTTGCCTTCAAGTGATATTTCGCATTTAGAGACCTATGTTGGACTTGAGCGTAAAGTGAGACTTTGGGAGACTCCTACGCGGTTTGGAGTTTATTATTTGACAAGCCCAACCGATGCTAATCCTGGTTTTCGTGTGAAAATAGGTGTGGATGTGAAGGACACTTTTAGAGATCGCTGGAATTTCTAGTCTCTTTTTCGAGAACGAATTAATCCAGTAAATACCATTGGGTTTGATTTGGATATGTTTTTTCTCAAAACATGAGTATATCTTTTTCACGAGTCCTTAAATTGTAGAGGTAAATTGCATCGATGAAAAGTATCTTGGGTTTTATTCGCGTTTGCGGTGTTTTTAGTGTCATTCTTATTGGAGTGCTCAGTCTCGCCTTTTTATATCCTTTTGCGGGTAGAAAAGCTGCACACGGTTTATTTATCGCATTGCGTTGGGTGTTGCTATCGATAGTTGGTGTTAAGGTGTCGGGCCCTCGATTTGATAGCGTAGGCCCGGGTATTTTGATGGCAAATCATCGTTCTTATCTGGACGTCCTATTTGTGCCAACTAGCGCTCTATATACCATAGTAGGAAAAGCCGAAGTTAGGAGTTGGCCACTCATAGGTTGGGCAGCTCGAGCACTAGGCGTTTTATGGGTCAAACGTGAAAGTAAAGAGAGTCGTATAAAGACACGCCAGGGTATTATTGAAGCGATAAAAGGCGGTCAAACTGTTGTGTTATTTCCGGAGGGTACTTCTTGGGAGGGACCACAAATGCTGCCCCTAAAGCCAGGTATGTTCTATGAAAGTGCCAAACATGGATTTAATATCTACCAATGGAGCCTCCATTTCGATTCAGCGAAAACTGGTTTTCCAGTTGGAGTCAAATTTCTATCGCATCTCTGGGCGATTTGTTGCGAGCCGAAAATCAACGCATATGTGGATATACGTGCTGTTCCAATTTCTCACACGGACAGCGATGCATTGATTGCTGATGCTCAAGAATGGTGGAAAAACAGTTTAGCGGGCTTGAGCGAAGCTTACCCAGCACGCCACAGTGGGTATTGGCCTGATCATCGTTTAACGGTTCAAGCTTAATATTCTTCGACGGAAAAAGGAAAGGCGAATCGGTCCATGTAAGCATCCGTACTTCCTTTATTTTCAGTACTTAATGATACGCGTTGTTTTAAAGGGATACTATCACTGATACGTTGAGTGAAAGCTATATTACCTACTTTAAGCAATTGGTTCGATGCATCTAAGACTAGCGTTTTCAAAGAGGCACTATTGAATCCTTCAATATTTAGTAATTCGTTCAAGCGTTTGGGCGTAGCAATAACCACATCTGCTCCGAAGTAGATATCCTCCTTTTGTTTTAATAATTGAGGCCCAGGGTACGCGGTCCACACACGAAGATCCGTATGCTTGCCTAGGGTTTCAAAGTGTTGTGCGTATTCATCTGCGATTTCAGAGTTCTGCACCAGGATTAAAGCGCGTGCTACATCTTCGAAACTTTCCTTGAGTTGATGAATTATGGTCGCTGCCACTGCAATGCGCAAAGGAGCGAGATCCGCTGCGATGAGCCATTTGTTCTGACCACTTTTAAGTGTGCTGACTACGGCGCGTTGAGCGGTGCTAAAATCTTGTAGTTCGGCACCTTCAAGGGCACTTATGACTTCCGCTTGTAATTTCAATTTTGCCATTTGCTCATCTTTTGTGCAAAACTACGGGGTCTTTATCAAACATGAGGTGAAATCTCTAGCAGGTTGTACATTTAAAGAGTATTAGATATTACGTCATGAAAAAGCTATTGATAAGTCTTGCGTTTCTGTTGTGTTTTGGCGCGCAGGCGCAGAATTTGTATAAAATTGAACCCGAAAGTTGGTGGGTAGGAATGGAGATGAATACCGTAGAATTTATGGTGTACGGTAAAGACATTTCCGAATTAATTGCAGAAAGTAAGACGTTTGAAGTCCTCAAAAGTGAAGGATTGGAAAGCCCAAACTATTTGTTTATCACCGCTAAAATTCCTGCAGATGCCAAAGTAGGCCATCATACTTTGGTTTTTCGCAATACGAAGGGTAAGAAAGTAGGTCGCTTGAACGTCCATATTGGAGCGCGCGCGGAAGGAAGTGCAGCACGTAAAGGATTTTCATCTGCGGATTTTATATACCTCTTAACCCCAGACCGTTTTCGTAATGGCGATCCTAGCAATGACTGTGTTAAGGGAATGCTTGAAGCTCCTAATCGTGAGTTTCAAGGCGGTCGTCACGGAGGCGATTTAGCAGGCGTTATTGAAAGTTTAGACTACTTTAAGAATCTGGGAGTGAGTAGTTTATGGCTTAATCCGGTACTTGAAAATGATATGCCATCGTACAGTTATCACGGGTATGCGATGACGGATTTATACGCGGTGGATGAACGGTACGGTTCGAATGCACTGTATAAAGAATTGGCCGATAAGGCGAAGGAGAAGGGAATTGGTCTTATTATGGATCAAGTCGCAAATCATATAGGGAGCTCACATCCATGGATGGCAGATCTACCGAGCAAAGATTGGGTTAATCAATGGCCCGAATTTACGCAGACGAATCATATGAAGGTGAGTCGGTTTGATCCGCATGCTGCGGAGGTGGACCGCGAACAATTTACAGACGGGTGGTTTGTAGAGACCATGCCGGATTTGAACCAGCGCAATGAAAAATTGGCCCGTTACCTGATTCAGAATTCTATTTGGTGGGTGGAATATTTAGGTCTGCACGGTATTCGAATGGATACCTGGTCCTATCCCGATAAGCAATTTCTTGCCGACTGGACTAAAGCTATTTTAGACGAATATCCCAACTTTAACATCGTAGGAGAAGAGTGGGTGAGTGATCCGTCGTTGATCAGCTATTGGCAAGCGGGCACTGCGAAGATGGACAATTACACGACCTATTTGCCGAGTGTTATGGATTTTCCGTTACAATCGGCACTCATAGAAGGGTTGAAAGGTGAATCGGGATGGAGAAGCAGCATGACGAAGATCTATGAAAGTCTTGCTAACGACTACATGTACGGGGATGTCAACAACATTATGATTTTCCCAGACAATCACGATATGAGTCGTATTTACACGCAATTGGACGAGGATTACGACAAATGGAAGATGGCGATGGCATTTCTCTTTACTACGCGTGGTACGTTGCAGTTCTACTATGGTACAGAGATTCTTATGAGCAATCCAGGAACTGAAGACCATGGTATTATTCGATCAGATTTTCCCGGGGGATGGGAAGGCGACCCGGTCAATGCCTTTACCGGAGAAGGGCTCACTGCTCAGCAGAAAGAGGCCTTTGCTTACATCCAGTCGCTGGCTAAATTGCGCCGCGAGTCCTGTGCGTTAAATATGGGAACACTTTTGCATTATATCCCGCAGAATGAGGTTTACGTCTATTTCAGATCGTTCGAGGACGAGCATAAAATGGTGGTATTTAACCGAAACAGTGAGGAAGTATCGCTTGATTTGGTCCGATTCCAGCAAGGACTTGAAGGCTTCTCAGCGGCGATCGAGGTTTTGACGGGTACGACTACTACGCTGGAAGAAACACTCACTTTGGCCCCTATGGGAGCACTCATTTTTGATTTGAAATAGCAAATGAAACTCTTCTTTTTCACTCTTTTTACAGCCCTATCCTTGTTGAGTTGCAGCAGTAATTCTACTCAAAGCGAGGCTACTACAACGTTGCAATGGGATACTGTCAGCGGGGTATCCACCGGAACGTTATTGCGACTGGATAGCTCGCATACGAAAGGCACACTCAGTGCGCGACCGCTGGACGTTTGGCTGCCCAGCACTTACGATGGTAAGCGCAAACATGCCGTGCTCTACATGTATGATGGCCAGATGTTGTTTGATGCAAATTCGACCTGGAACCATCAAGAATGGCGTGTGGATGAAATCATGGACAGTCTTATTGCGACAAAAACGACTTTGCCCACCATTATCGTGGCGTTGCATCATGGCGGAGTCATGCGAAACTTTGAATATTTCCCGCAGAAGCCTTTCCAAACGCTGCGTGCGCAATTTTCAGATTCGACCATGGCGGCAATCGCTTCCCCGTATGGATCCGACACGGCTTTTCCTGTCAAAAGCGATGCGTATTTACACTATATGGTAGACATTGTGAAACCTTTAGTCGATACCACATTTCAGGTTTATTCTGATAAAAGTGCAACGGCTGTAGCAGGGAGTTCTATGGGCGGTCTTATGAGTATGTATGCTATCGGGGAATATCCGGAGGTTTTTGGTACGGCATTGTGCATGAGTACGCATTGGCCTGGTGGTTTTAGCCCGAATGAAGAAATACCTAATGCATTCCAGGCGTACATAGCTGATAACATTACACCAGAGCGTATTGAGAGAATTTACTTTGATTATGGTACAGAGACGCTCGACGCGATGTATGAGCCGTTTCAAAATCAAGTCAATTCCGTTTTAGAGTCCAATGGTTTTGTTTCAGGAGAACGTTGGGTTACCCAAAAGTTCCCGGGTGCGGCGCACGATGAGAAGAGCTGGGCCAAACGCTTGCACATACCGCTGACCTTTGCCTTTGCGAAACAGCGTTAACCAGATCGTGCGCCGCACCCACGGCCGCGATATGCGGTAAAAAGAAACCCGGCGCCACAGGCGCCGGGTTTTTCTTTGCATGTTTGTTTCTCAGATCTTAGAACGAATCAATGCATTGATTCAAAGTTTGAGACGGACGCATGATTGCAGCAGCTTTATCATCGTTCATGTAATAGTAGCCGCCAATATCTGCGACTTTGCCTTGAACTGCGATAAGCTCCTCGACTATGGCGGTCTCATTTTTTGTTAGCGTTTCCGCGAATGAAGCAAAGGTTGCTTTTAGTTCGGTATTGTCATTTTGATTGGCCAATTCTTGTGCCCAATACAACGCTAAATAGAAGTGCGAACCGCGGTTGTCAATTCCACCTAGCCGTCTTGTAGGACTCTTATCGGTATCTAAGAATTTAGACGTAGCGTTGTCCAAAGTGCGCGATAGCACAGCAGCTTTCTCATTGCCGTCTTTCTCTGCAAAATGTTCTAGACTCACGCCCAATGCAAGGAATTCTCCTAAGCTGTCCCAACGTAAGTAGTTCTCTTTGGTAAGTTGCTCCACGTGTTTTGGTGCAGATCCACCGGCACCCGTTTCAAATAATCCACCGCCGTTCATCAAAGGAACGATGGAGAGCATTTTAGCGGATGTACCGACCTCGAGAATAGGGAAGAGGTCAGTGAGGTAATCGCGCAATACGTTTCCAGTAACAGAAATGGTATCCAATCCTTGAACAATGCGCTCTAAACTAAAGCTAGTGGCTTCGATCGGCGACATAATGAACAGGTCTAAGCCGTCTGTATCGTGCTCTGGAAGGTAGGCGCCTACTTTTTTGATCAATTCACGGTCGTGCGCACGTTCATCATCCAGCCAAAATACGGCTGGCATTTGTGTCGCACGAGCACGACGAACTGCCAATCCCACCCAATCTTTAATAGGGGCGTCTTTAACCTGACACATGCGAAAAATATCGCCGGTATTTACCTCTTGTCTCAACACTACTTTATCTCCAACTACGACCTCCACGCGGCCAGCATCTCGCATCTGGAAGGTTTTGTCGTGTGAACCGTATTCTTCCGCTTTCTGTGCCATTAGTCCAACGTTGCTCACGGATCCCATTGTAGTGGGGTCGAGCGCACCATTTGCCTTACAGAAATCGATGGTGGCTTGGTAAATTCCGCTGTAAGAACGGTCTGGAATGACTGCCTTTGTATCACGTGCTTTACCGTCCTTATCCCACATTCTTCCTGAAGTTCGAATCATCGCAGGCATCGATGCATCGATGATAACATCGCTGGGTACCAGAAGGTTGGTAATCCCTTTATCTGAATTGACCATCGCTAGGTCTGGGCCATTTGTAATGGCCGACTCTAGAGCCAATTCTATTGCTTGACGTTTCGCCTCTGGCAATTGGCCAATTTTTGCATAAATATCACCCAGTCCATTGCGAACATCGATGCCTAAATCAGCAAAATCTTTAGCATAGCCTAAGAATACATCTTTAAAAAACACCTCGACAGCTGCTCCGAACATGATCGGGTCACTGACCTTCATCATCGTGGCTTTCATGTGCAGCGAAAACAATACACCTTTGGCTTTTGCATCCGCTACTTGCTCGGCTAAAAATGCTTTTAGCTTCGCCATGTTCATAGTGGCAGTATCTATAATCTCGCCTGCAAGTAAGGGAAGTGAATCCTTTAGAATTTCAACTTCGCCAGTATTTTTTGTAAATCGAATTTCAGCAATACAATTCTCTTCGAGGGTGGTACTGGTCTCTGTTCCGTAAAAATCGCCTTCAGACATGCTACTCACATGACTCGCGCTTTCAGCAGACCATTCGCCCATACTGTGCGGGTGCTTGCGTGCGTAATTTTTAACGGCTTTTGGGGCGCGGCGATCACTATTTCCTTCTCGAAGAACTGGATTCACAGCAGAACCTTTGATTTTATCGTAGCGGCCTTTGATGTCTTTTTCCGCTGTGGTGGTAGCGTGTTCCGGGTAGTTCGGTACGGCGAAACCTGCAGCTTGAAGTTCAGCGATAACCGTCTTGAGTTGCGGTATAGAAGCGCTAATATTCGGAAGCTTGATGATGTTCGCTTCTGGAGTTTTTGCTAATTCTCCCAATTCAACCAAATCGTTGGCAATACGCTGTTCCTCCTTTAAATGGTCAGGGAACGTTGCTAAAACTCTTCCCGCTAAAGAAATATCTCTCGTTTCGACTTCAATCCCTGCCTTTGCAGTAAATGCTTTTACTATAGGTAAGAAGCTGTAGGTAGCTAGCGCTGGGGCTTCATCTGTTTTTGTATACAGAATCTTAGACATATTCGACGTTTTAGAGTGTTCGATTAATCGGGCGCAAATATAGTGTTCAATACGCCTAGTTCAAGGGAACTATCTGAACTTTGCGACCTTCTCCTCATTACTGAGTTTGTCACCACCCACATGGTACTGAACGTTCAGGAGAAATTCTTTTGAGATCGCAGTTTTTAGTAGGTTATGAACCAATTTTTCAACGGCGCGCGCATCACCTTCTACACTCGTGCCAAAGGCACCAACCTCATAGGATACACCGGCGGACTGGATCAAGGCAATAGCTTGATCTACTGCTACCATAGGATCTTCAGCGTGCAAAGGGATGTATTGAATATTAGCGCTTAATAGATCCATTAAAAATGTGTTTTATTACTGGATTCGCAAAGTCTATTCAGTGTTTGCAGTTCATGCGTTTTCAAATCACGCCAGTTGCCGACTGGTAAATCAAGTTCAATATTCATGATCCGAACACGCTTGAGTTTCGTTACTCGATAATCCAAATATTCACTCATTCTGCGAATCTGCCTATTCAATCCCTGTGTAAGGACGATCCTAAATGTTTTAGGACCAAGCTGTTCAACGTGACATTTCCGTGTGACTGTATCTAAAATAGGAACGCCATTGCGCATGCGGGTGATAAATTCTTGCGTGATTGGCTTGTGCACCGTGACGACGTATTCTTTCTCATGATTATTTCTAGCACGTAAAATTTTATTGACAATATCTCCATCACTGGTCATAAGAATGAGCCCTTCGGAAGGCTTATCCAACCGACCGATAGGGAAGATGCGCTGCGGATGTCCCACAAAGTCGACAATGTTGTCTTTTTCTACTCGTCGGTCTGTCGTACAAACAATGCCTCGCGGCTTATTCACAGCGATATAGACATGTTTTTCAGTACGTTCACCGACGACCTTACCGTCAACGGCAACCACATCACCTTCTTGAACCTTTTCGCCTAATTCTGGGACGACGCCGTTGATGGTGATTCGCCCTTGTTCGAGCAACTTATCCGCACCCCTACGCGAGCAGTGTCCGATCTCACTAAGGTATTTATTAATTCGTGTGGCCATACGTCAAAGGTAGGGCTAAAGCCCTATTTGGACCCAACTTCCAACCAACGCGCTGAGTCCCATGGTAATGGTGCCCCAAATGGTGATGCGAACCACAGCTTTCCAAGCATTACTACCGCCAATTCGTGCGCTGATACCGCCGAGTAGCGCTAGAAACGAAATACTAAAGACGTATTCTACCCAATACAATTGGTCCAGTGGAAAGAGAAAAATGAGCCCAAAAGGGAAGAGGCCACCAATTAAAAAGCTCAATGCGCTTGCTCCTGCGGCCTGTAACGGCTGCGCAGTCGTTATTTCATTTATGCCCAATTCGTCCCGAGCATGTGCTTCGAGGGCATCGTGTTCGTGCAATTGACGGGCAACTTCAGTAGCAGTTTCTTCAGTAAGACCCCGACTAACATAAATTTTTGCCAATTCACGCTCTTCAACTTCCGGCATCTCTTCGAGTTCCTTTTTCTCGCGTGCTAAATCTGCTTGTTCTATATCCGATTGGGAGCTAACGCTCACATATTCTCCTGCAGCCATGCTAAGTGCCCCAGCCACTAAACCGGCCAATGCAGCTATGACCACTGGGGCCTCTGATGTGCTTGCCGAAGCAACACCCACAGCAATACTTGAAACACTGAGTATTCCATCATTCGCACCTAAAACGGCGGCACGTATCCAGCTGGACCGATTGACGTAATGTTTTTCCAGATCACTCATTTCCCAAATAATTAATAGTAAAGATAAGTGCTCTATTTGATGTGTCTAAACTGGCTTGCCATTCGGTATCGCTGCGCCGACCTTCTGATGTAAACAAAGGTGCTTTCCAATTAAAATATTTTGCACTGTAAGATTTTAATTCTTCGGAATTTAGTAGCACCTCGAATTCAACCGTACGTGTGCTGTCGTTAAGTAGACAGTACTTTCTTTTAATTTTTGGGACATCTATACCCGTACGTAATTCAATGTGGTCAATATTGAATTGGTCACAATCCATGCTTTGATAGATGGTGCTTGTAAGTGTTTTGCATCCTGCCATAAATAGCAGGGGTAGACCTACAATAAACCCGAGAAGAATGAGGATTCTATTTACCTTAATTGTTCTGTAAGGCATACGCATTCAGAGTTATTGCAATACTAAGCCAAATCACATAAGGTGTTAGTAACCAGGTCAATTGCGGTAAATAAGGTTTGGCTTTCAGGGCCATAAAACCTACGACAAATACAAGAGTAATAATCTCTATAAGGGCGAATCCAGTCCAATGAAGATTGAAAAACAGCGGATTCCATAGGATGTTTAGCACTAATTGGACTGCATAAATCCAAAGAATGCTCGTGCGTAATGAATCTATTTGTACGGCTTTATTCATGAAGATGCTCAAACACACCATAATCAATGTCCACGAGGCCCCAAATACCCATCCAGGTGGGGTCCAAGGCGCTTTATTCAAGTTTGTATACCAATTCCCTGTAGGACCTTCTCCCATTAGATAGCTGCCCAATGCCAAGGCACCAAAATTCAAAATAAAGAATACTAAGAGTTTCATAAGTAGTTCTCCATAAAGTCTGCAGTCAGCGGTTCAACACCTAGACCTGCAATCATTAATAAGTCCAGGCCTGTTCCAAATATTAACCCTCTGCCGATAGCGAAGCCTTGACATGATGTTACTTTATCCTTAGACATAAAGCATAATTATAACCAGGATGATCCCTCCAAGAGTGAACCACAATCCTTTCTTGAAGATCAAAGAAGATTTAGCAAACATGAAAAAACTGGAAACCGCCATAAATAGGAGGGCCAATCCGAAAAAGATATTAAAATAATACAACGGATCCTCTGTGGTGGCCTTGTGTAAATGCGTCAAATTATCGAGCCAGGTAGGCAATTTTTTAGTTGTGTATTTTGTCTCTCCGGTGATTGTATTATACACGCCCTGTTCAAAGACCATCATGGTACCATCATTGTCCCTAGGAGTTAAGTTTCGAATGCTAAGTGTTTCTCCCAAAGCAGTTGCATCTAGCCCTGGCTCAAGGACTAGTTCCTTATCAATGGAAACTTTAAAGGTGTCGGTTTTTCTGAATATTAGGGTAATACCGCTTAAAGCGTAAACCATCATAATACCGGCTAAGAAATAGCCTAAATACCGATGTAAAATTCGAAATGACATATGTGGTGTGTTTAGGTAAGGTTAAATTACGCTAGAATTATCGCAAGCCGTTCCATTCGGCATAAAATTGATCTAAATAGATCTCCATGAAGCGGTGACGCTCCGCTGCCATTTCCTTCCCGGTTTGGGTATTCATACGGTCTTTCAATAGCAACAGTTTTTCATAAAAATGATTAATTGTAGGGGCTGTAGACTTTTTGTATTCTTCTTTCGTCATATTCAGGTTAGGAGGGATATCCGGATCATAAATGGTCCGATTTTTAAATCCACCGTAGTTAAAAGTCCGTGCAATACCAATGGCTCCAATCGCATCTAATCTATCCGCATCTTGTACAATATCGAGCTCAATGCTTGAATGGTTTCGTTCATTGAGACCTCCTTTAAAGCTTACATTTTCAATAATAGCGATGATGTGTTCTAGTTTCTCTTCAGGGTATCCTATTGATGCAAGCCAGTTCCGTGCAACGCGCGGCCCTAAGGTTTCATCGCCTGAGTGAAACTTAGAATCTGCAATATCGTGCAGTAGGGCAGCTAAGGCTACTACTTCCTGATCGCATTGCTCTCCTTTTGCAATAGTCTCGGCATTTTTCCATACCCGTTCAATGTGAAACCAATCGTGTCCGCCTTCGGCATGAAGTAAAGTCTGCTGAACGAATCGTTTAGTCTCTTGTAATATTTTCATTTCTTTTTTTTACTTCTATTCGGTAACGTATTGATAATGAGAACACTGATTTTTTTAGTGTCATCAAATTTAATTAGTTTAGTAAAAACAAAACCTTACTAATTATGCGCAAATTATTACTTAGTTTATTTTCTGTTATTGGAATGTCTCTAGGAGGTCAAACTCTAAACATGCCGACTTTACCTTCGGCGGCAGTAACTTATCCTCTTTCTACTAAAGCGGATACCGTGCCCCATTCCAGCCAAGGTAATTGGGATTTTTCAAATATTACGACGGATGCCTCGGGATCGGTTACATTTGAACCCATTTCATCAACGTCTTATTCCACGAATTATCCAAATGCCACGCATGTAAAATATGAGGATGGAGGAATATTTTTTCTAGGATTTGACGCGACGCAGTATACGTTCCATGGTGAAATGTCCGTTATAACGACATCGTACACAAACCCACTGGTATTACTTACTTATCCTTTCGCTGTGAGTAATACTAGTACCGATTCGGAGTTAAACATTTCATTCACATGTAATGGATGCCCACCAAGCATGGAAAGAGATGATGCATCATATTCAGAAGCATTGGCTTCTGGAACCCTTACTATGCCCGACGGGACAGTTCATAATAATGCTTTATTAGTTTACAATACACGGACTTGGAATGACGGGCAAACTGGATCGCCCACTTGTAACTTATTTCTTGAGCAATGGCAATGGTGGGTTGGCGGATACCCAATGCCAGTTGCCCAAACAGTAGAATTATCAACAACAGGGCCGTGCCCTCCAAACGTTGGATACCGCCAATCCAAGTTTTTAGTAGGGAATCCTATAGGAATTCAAGAGGAGCAAATGAGACAAGTCAACGCTTATCCCAACCCCGCGACAGATAAATTATTCTTGAAAAACCATGCTTTTGGTGGTTCGGAATTTAAAATTTACGATCCCGTTGGAAAGGCAGTGCAAGAAGGAACTTTTACTGAGACATTAGATTATATTTCAATTTCTTCATTATCTCCTGGTCTCTACTTTCTGTTCGTAGAAAATCACCAACAATTGATTCGATTTATCAAGGAATAAATTCATCGAAATACAACCGAATAGTAAAGAACGCCTTGTGTTATTAATAGCGCAGGGCGTTTTTATGGTTTGGTCGATTTTTCCAGTAAAAAACAACTTTAAGTCGACGCTTTCCAATTACTTTTGGAACTCAATAGAGCAAAGTGGAACGGGGTAGGAGATTACAAGAGATTACCGAAAGCAAGTGGATGGATGTCATTGGGGTGCTCCTTGTTCTCGTTATATCCTTTGCACTGGGTTTTCATAAAACCATTCGCCAAGACTTACCCATAGGAATATTTTCAACCTTCGGTGCTGCTGGTTCCATGATGGTCACGCGTTTAGTGACAAAACGAAATAATATTGGTAATCTAATTGGTTTACTAACTGCAGTAAATTCGGCCTTTGTCGATTATTATTTAGGTAATGACGCAGCGTTCTTAACATACCCAATTTCCTTTTTAGGCGCCGGTATATCCTACCTGTATTGGAAAAGAAGAAAGGATCGCATACCTAGAAAAATAGATTCAATTTACTTTATTAACATTGGCTTTGCCTTTGTGCTGGGAATCGCTTTGAACTACATAGGATTTACGGACTTTTTACGTACACCTCTAGGCGATAACACGGCAAAATTCGCTATTACCGCAATCATCACAGGAATAACTTATTCGGGTATTTTAAATACCCCTAGAATGTATGCTGACTCATGGGCAAGCTGGCAGGTCTATAATGTGCTAAAGCTTTATCAAAATATACTCTTTGGCAACATAGCTTATGTAGCGAAGTATGCGTTCTATTTACTCAATGCATCCCTGGCATGGGTGGTTTGGCATAGAGTTAGAAAGGGGCGCGATTTTTCTGAAAAAACCAATTAACGCACCAGTATCCCTTTATCCTTTAGTACCGGCAAGTCTTCTTTGATCGCAGCTTCGATAGTGTACGGGCCGAAAATGAATTTGCGATCTTTCAAAGTGCCCTCTTCGAAAAAGGTTACCCAATATTCATTAAATAGGTGGAATACTTCGGGCATAATAGGTTCTAATTTAGCTGCAGACTTCGCGGGTAAGACCTTTATAACCTTTCTGAGTGTTGCCGTTTTAACACCAGACTTCGTTTCCAAATTACTGTAGCCGCGACTTTGAATCATTACGTTTTCTAATGGGCGAGCGCTGTCGTTGATTAAATGAATCCACCATTGTTGATCCCCCGTATCATTAGTCATCAAAACTGCAGCTACGTAAACGTTTTTAACCTCTGGTATAAGAATATCTTTTTTCATGCCCGTTATTTAGTCTCAAAAGTACTATCCCTTAGAAAAATGCATACAAATAATTCAAAGGTTTTAAACTTCCGCTGTATTCTTGCATCATACTATTTTGAAATTAACCTATGTAC
>CAJQHZ010000028.1 GCA_905478295.1 uncultured Flavobacteriales bacterium
GTCGTTGCACCTCCATGATTGTGGATAAAATTCGAAATTTGGTCATTGTTGACGTTCGGGGTGAAATTACGCCAATGGGTTAACAGATCATCAGGTGTGGCTAATTTGATCAATACACCGTCTTCGATTGCCTCTAAACCAGGGTATTCGATGCCCCATATGCTGGGGCCTACAACTACGGAATTCAGTAGACGTAGAGGTTCAATGATATTGTGGGACCCCTCGCCATTGAAACTATCACCAACGAACACCGATTGGGCCAATGCGTAGTAGAAATTGATTTCACCTAAACTGTCACCAAACAAACCATCACAATCAGCAGGTAAGGGCGTTAGCATTGAAAGGTCTGCTGCAAAATCCCGTGATCGGACGGCCATATTTAAACCTGCGTTACGCAATTTTTGCTTGGTCTCTTCAAAATTCTTTGGATGGCGAGGCACATAGATTATGAACGGTTTAGGTCCAATTGTATGTTTCAAAAGCTCCTGAATTACAGGTATCAACATTGGATCTTCGTCGGGGGCCGTACTCGCAAGGCAAATGCGAAGTCGTTTTGGATCAATGGTTTCCAAAAGTGCACCAGCTGCGTCAAGCTGTGTTTGCGGGATAGTTTGTTCGAATCTCAATTCGCCTGTTACGCGAACATTTTTGGCTCCGAAGTGACGAAATCTTTCTGCATGACGTTGAGATTTGGCGAGTATTAAGTCAAATCCCTGGATACTACGTGCGCGTATTCGTCCAAACCCCTTTTGATCGCGCGCAAAGCTTTTGTCTGGGTATTGTGCTTGTGCCATGATCAAAGGCACCCCTAGACGTTTTGCTTGGGCAATCATTTGTGGCCAAAGTTCAATTTCCATAATCATGCCAAATCTAGGCTTATGATTACAAATGAATCGACGCAGGGCCCAGGGTAATTCGATGGGGGTCCAGCGCAGATATAAACGTTTCGCAGCAATATCATCTGCAAAAAGTTTCGACGCTTCGGCCCGCCCGGCTGCTGTTATAGTCGTCAGCAAGATTGTTTCACCACGATCTATCAAACTGCGAATGAGCGGATCTGCTGCACGTGTTTCTCCTAAGCTGACGGCATGTACCCAAATTGTGTCTGGTGGTATTGGTGATCCACCTCCAAATCTTTCGCGCAAATTTGTTATATATAAAGGTTCCGAACGGCTACGGTACCACAGGTATAAAATTATCAATGGCAAAGCCAAATGCCAAAGGATTGACCAGAGACTTAAAACAAGACGATCTGACAGACGGTTAGGAAACATTAGATCCAGCCCCGTTGATGACCCAACATCCGGGCTTGAGCGATCGTAGCTAAATAGCTGTGTGATGACAAATGATCCGGCATCACAGATGCATCACAAATCGAAAGGCCATCAATTCCATGGACTCGAAAATCGGGTGCGACAACGCCATCACGCGCTGTGCGTGCCATGCGGTTTGACCCGATCAAATGATAACCAGAATATACACCAGTGCGGATCAATGTTTCATCATCAATATGGTTGGAATGCGGCGCAAACCCCATTTGGAAAATCAAGTTACGGGCATGGCTTAACGCCTGCAGTGTTGTTGTCATATCGCGCTGGTCGGCTAAAAATCCTGGATCAATACGTAATTCCTTTGATGTCAATTCAACCGACCCTTCGGAATAGGGCCAAAGTGCATACATTCCCAAAGAAGCGCCCCGTACTTTTTCGAATACGATCCCTTTTGTGCCAACTTGTGATCGGTCTTGGGTGAAATGTACCAGTTGAATGCGATACGGATTATCCCATTCGACATTCAAACCAGCTGATGCACCTGGGCCGCGCAAAATGGTATCAGACTGACCTGTCAAAAATTTGAACCCTTCAGCCAACGCTTTAAAACCACGGGTTTTTTGATTCAGCGTATCATGTTCGGGGCAAGAAAACGGGATGCGCAAATTTGCGTGATCTTTTAGGTGTCGACCAACATGAGGTTGATCCAATTTGCCCGCAATTCCAGCTCGACGCAGCATCGCACTATCACCGATACCAGAATTTAGTAAAAGGGTGGGGGATCCAATAGCACCAGCAGACAGAATGATTTCCTGTGCGTGTATTTCAACGCCACTTACTAAAACAACTCCTGAAACCCGACTATCGGTAAAGATCAATTCTTTTGCGGTTCCTTGAACGATCGTGAGCTTTGACTTTTTGGCTTGGCGGTAAAATGCCTCCAAGTGGTTGTGTCTTAAACCCCATCGCGTATTCACATGCAGGGGTGATGCTCCAAAGAAATCATCATCGGGGTCGTCCAGCAAACGGGCACCGTCAGCCACCGTCGCTTTCAAAAACAGTTCGCTCAGACCATCTGTCCATGTGTGAACGCGCGGCGCAGCGTTCGATGCTCCTGGTGATAACTCACGTAAGATATCTGAAAAATTTAACCCAATTTTGTCATAGACTTGGGCATATCTATGGCGGGGCCCAGCATATGCTACATTACCATTGATCCGAGAGGATCCACCCAACCCTCGCCCAGCGAGTATGGGCCGCGCAAATCCACCAGCGCTCGTCAAAGGGATAGATCGCCAAACATCCACAAAACGCGAATTGCCTATAATTTTACCGACCATCAATGGAATACGCTGGAAAATGTGACGCCCACTGCTGACACCTTGTTCAATCAAGGCAACGTTCAATTCTGCACGTGTTGCCATGCGGGCCAGTTCTAACCCCGCGGAACCACCGCCCACGATCACGAGGTCAAATTCAGGGACGGACAAATTCCACTCCCTGCGATACAAGCCAATCATGCTGGGTTTCTGCCATCGTCCAGTCAAAGGGTGTATCGATATCATTAGCAATCGGATTGGATAGTGTTACGAATTTTGTGCCAGCGGGTGAAAAACCTAGCCCGTTTTCAAGGTTCTTTACACAGCCAGCATAAAACGCCCCATCCACAAAACGATATTCTCTGACACGCTCTTGGCGTGTTTCAGTTTTGGGACCAGTTATGATCGGCCCAGATGACAATTCGATGATATCTTCTGGCGCTTCAGCAGGGGCGGTACAGGATACGACCGTTGGATTTTTCTCCAACGCTGACACCAGTCGTTCCAAATCGACCTTTATCCGTAACGGCGACGTGGGTTGTAACAGAATATAATTATTTGAGTTCGTGGCCTCACAGACATCCAGAACTACGTCCGCCATGCTGGCTGTATCGTTGGCCAACTGCTTGGCCCGATTGTGCACCAACAAATTCATTGCCCGAGCCAGCTCCGCCACCTTGGGATCATCAGTGGTACATAGAACCTGTGCATCTAATTTGTTCGACAGCCATTTTGCAGCAGCAAATGACCAATTCACCAAAGGCGCATCGCGAAAGATTTTGGTGTTTTTTCCAGGAATTCCTTTGGATCCTGCCCGGGCTGGTACCACGATTAACAAAACTTAGTCTGCCAATGCGTTCAATGCATCCGCAAGCGCTGCATAATCTTCGACCGATCGGCCCAAAACGACGGGGATTGCGATTTGTCGTTCCAAAAGCGCGAGGGTTTCCATCGCGGCAGGGGTGCGTGTGTCGAACCCCATGTGATCCCAAAATACCGAGCAATGCCAATTCATAGCATCAGGTAAATTTTTTGTTCCAAAACCCATGTCACTCAATAGGACGATTGTGCTATCGCGCAAATTTTTATCTTTGACTTCGAAAATCACGGTGTCAAACGCAGGTTCGGCTTCCTCTGGGATTGCGCGTTTTTTAAACGCTGGGACCGTGACACCATCACACAATACTTTGAAGCGTTTTCCAGATTCCTCTAAGATGTAATCCAGTTTTGCCAATTGCGCCTTACCAACGACGGCATTCAATTCACTCATACGATAGTTGAAGCCTGTGATTCCTGCACGATCTAATCCCCGTGGTCTACCCTCTAGATTCATGTGGCCGTGATCGTGATACCAGCGCGATTTTTCGGCCATTTCAGCGTTTTGTAAAATCACAAGGCCCCCTTCGCCAGTTGTTATTGTTTTACCAAAATCAAAACTGAAGACACCTGCATCACCCAACGTTCCAGCATATTGACCATTATATTTTGCGCCAACGGCCTCGCAGGCGTCTTCGATCACAGGCAGTTTGTATTTTTTAGCAATGGCTTTGATTTCATTCATACGTGCGGGAACGCCTAACATGTGAACCGGCATAATTGCTTTTGTCTTTTTTGTAATCAATCCTTCCAATTGGGTAGGATCCATATTCAAGGTCTCATCTGATCCTGCAATCACGGGCGTTGCCCCACAGTCTACGATGGCTTCGACCGTCGCGATAAAGTTGAAACATTGCGTGATTACTTCATCCCCGTAGGTAACACCCAATGACTTCAACGCGACTTTGATCGCCGCGGTACCTGATGAAACGCATAGGGCATCATTCGCGCCTAGTTTGTCACGAAACGCTGCTTCTAATTCCCGAACATGATAGCGTTTGCGCATTGGTCCGAAACCATGTGCAAATAAAACGCCACCTTCATCCATCAATTCATTTAGGGCTGCACGTTCTTCTTCGCCGATCAGTTCAAATCCTGGCATTACAGCCCCCTAATTATTTGTCACATCCCGGAAGGT
>CAJQHZ010000029.1 GCA_905478295.1 uncultured Flavobacteriales bacterium
TCGTCGTCTTCCATAGTGGAAACCCAACTCTGCCCCTTGTCTAGTGTGAACACAACACTATCTAAACCATTATCAAAAATACTACCGGTGGGTGCTTGAAACTTAACCTGAGTATTATCCTCAGTGGCAACTACGCTTATATAATGCATCCCATGATACCCTAAAAACGCACCACTTACGGTGGTCGTAATGAGCGTCTGGGAGGCAACATAAAACTCTTTTCCGAGCGCATTGCGTCCTTTTGCAGTTATAATGTCTTGATTAAACGGTTCAACGATTTGTTGGGTAACGGTTACGGGAGCAGAGGATTCGATAAATAAAGCGTCTTTGTAACGTTTTGAATTGGACCAATTCAATTCGCGTGCGCCATAGGTACTTAATAGGCCGGTTACTGGGGTGGTTAAGCTGACTGTTCCAACACTATTGGAGGTGACATTTACAGTCTGCGAATATGAAGTGTCACTGTTGTAGATCCAAACAGAAGCGTTTGGTGCGCTCGTGCTTATATACAGATATATATCATGATCTCCGGCCTGCCATTCATACAAAGGGGGGAGTACAAAATAGGTATCACTTTGACCTTTAACCTTTGCAGCAAAAGCTACAAATAAAGCAAGAAGTACGGTTTGGCTGCGCATGTTAAGTGTACATTTTACACTTACCAAAAATACAGCTTTTATTTCTCACATTCTTGTTGCCATTCGTAAGTTTTCAATTAATTTCGCCCTTTCCAATAGAGAGGTGCCTGAGTGGTTGAAAGGGCCCGCCTGGAAAGCTGGTATAGGGGCAACTCTATCGAGGGTTCGAATCCCTTCCTCTCTGCTAAGTGTTCAAAACCAGCGCATTGCGCTTGTTTTTTTATTTATTATTTGTGTGACTGTGTCGCAGCTCCCGTTTCAAGAAATAAATATTTCAGCAAAAGGCGATTGTAGTGCTTGCGTAAGCGCGTGAGCTATTAGAAGACTAAGTGTCTGATCGTTTCTCCATTATTCATGAGTTGCTTAAGCGAATCTATGCCTATCTGCACATGTCTTTCGTCGTGAAGTTTTGAATTGACAGCGTCTTTTTCCATAGTTTTTACACCGTCAGGAATCATGGGTTGATCCGTTACAAGTAGGAGGGCCCCCGTCGGTATTTTATTATGAAACCCGACCGTAAATAAGGTTGCTGTTTCCATGTCTATGGCATAGGCACGAACCTTTTTAAGGTATTTTTTGAATTTACTATCAAACTCCCAAACTCTCCGGTTTGTGGTGTAGACAGTCCCGGTCCAATAATTAATGTTATTATCACGAATGGTAGTGCTTACCGCTTTTTGAAGCGCGAATGAAGGCATTGCAGGGACCTCTGGAGGAAAATAGTCGTTCGATGTTCCTTCTCCTCTAATCGCACCTATGGGGAGGATTAAATCACCGATATTGTTTCTTTTCTTGAGTCCGCCGCACTTCCCCAAAAATAAAACTGATTTTGTCTCTATAGCACTAAGTAGATCCATTACTGTAGCTGCATTTGGCGAACCCATGCCAAAGTTTATAATTGTTATCCCTTCATGCGTAGCGCTTGTCATACTTTTTCCTTTGCCCTGAATTTCAGCGCCTGTTAAAGCAGCGAAAATATCAACGTAGTGCTGGAAGTTCGTAAGTAGAATATAAGCTCCGAATTCTTCTAGAGGAACGCCTGTGTAGCGAACGAGCCAATTGGTTACAATCTCTTCTTTTGTTTTCATCTCGAAATAGGTTTAGAAGAGGAATGTCTCAAGGGTATGAGAACCTTCCCCTTGAAAAATAAATATAAGAAATTTGTACCTTGTTTACCTATAAAATCACTGAAATGAATAAGAAATTCTTTTGCTTTTGCGCACTATTAATTGTCAACCTCGCGATTTCTCAGAGCAAAACGGTTCTTTTAAATATTGAACATAGACTTGGCACAGATACTTGTGCCACAGGCGTTGAGGGAATAAATAATTTAGGCAATCCATTCAAACTGAATAGAATCGAGTATTACATGGATGAAATTATTCTAGTGCATGACGGTGGTTCTTCGGATACAGCGGCGGCATTGGCATTAGTAGACGGCTTTAATGAAACCAGCTTAAACTTGGGAACATTTACCGTTGACTCGCTTGAAAGTATTCGTTTTGCGATAGGTGTAAATGCCTCTTTGAACCATTTGGATCCAACGACCTATAATCCTAACCATCCATTAGCACCGAAAAGTCCTTCCATGCATTGGGGTTGGACAGCAGGATACCGCTTTATTGCTGCGGAAGGTTTAGGCGGTAGTACTTTTGGCCAAATCTTCGAATTCCACGGTCTTGGCGATGGAAATTATGCCCATTTGACTTTGCCTACCTCAGGAACGCTCATTGCTTCTGATACGCTATTGATCACGATAACGGCAGATTATAATGAGCTTTTCCGGGGTATAAATTTAGGTTCAGGTCCTATTAGTCATGGTGAAACTGGCGGGGCAGCGCAGACCTTACACAACATCAATAATTACGTTTTCACTTCGAGCGAAGGCAATTCAGCTATGGGATTAACAGAGAAGACTCCTGTTGTTGGTATTTATCCCAATCCTTCTAATGGCCAATTCGTTATTGAATCTTCCCAGGTAGGGACTTACGAAGTTTTGGATATGCTCGGAAGAAATATTATGAACGGTACATTAGACCCAGGAACGAATAATGTGAACCTTAATGCAAATGGTTTGTTTCTCCTCTGTATCAGCTCTTTAGAGGGACAAACAACGGTACGTAAAATCCATGTTGAATAAAGCACTGTTTTTTAGCATCACCTTACTTGTTGCATTGGGATGTGCGAAAGCTCCCGAGCCTGTATGGGATACAGCGCCTTACACATTAGATTTCGGTGGGCTTCCAGAACCCGAGTTACCGGCTGACAATCCGCTCACAGTGCAAGGCGTAAAGCTTGGACGCATGTTGTTTTATGAAACCCGTCTTTCAGGGGACAATTCGATGGCCTGCGCATCCTGTCATAAGCAGGAAAACGCATTTACAGATACGAATAGGTTTTCTACAGGTATAGACGGCTTAGATGGGCACCGCCAGGCAATGAGTGCCGTGAATATGTTGTGGAATACGAATGGATATTTTTGGGACGGCCGCGCACAAAAATTGCGAGATCAAAGCATCATTCCTATTCAGGATGTATTAGAAATGAATGAAACCATGGAGAATGTGGTTGAAAAATTGGAACAGGATACCCTTTACATACATCAATTCTTCAGAGCATTTGGTAGCGAAGACATTTCTTCATATCGCATTAGTTTAGCTTTAGAGCAGTTCATGAATTCTATTGTTTCTTACCGCAGCAAATATGATTTATTCCTGGATGGAGAGGCTACCTTCACAGAAGAAGAAGAATTGGGTATGGAGCTTTTCTTTGAAGAATACAATCCATATTTCCCGGAAACTTCAGGAGCGGATTGTGGCCATTGCCACGGCGGTAAAAACTTTAGTTCTCAGGAGTACATGAATAATGGACTAGACAGTATCTATAATGATGACGGTCGCTATGATGTGACTGGATTAGAGTCGGATCGAGGTGCAATGAAAGTTACAACTTTAAGAAATATCGAGCTCACGCCTCCTTACATGCACGACGGACGTTTTAACACGTTGGAAGAAGTGATCGACCACTATAATGAAGGATTGCGCAATAACGCTTCACTAAATCCTGCCCTTGCCATGACCATGGGAACTGGTTTGATGCTTAATGAAACGGATAAAGACGCCTTAATCGCTTTTTTAAAAACCTTAACAGATACGAGCTTGATTCAAGACTCGAGGTATGCTTCGCCTTTTTAAGTTTCTATTATTCACTTTAATCTTGGGTTCGTGCGTACCCGATGATCTTGTTTTTGACGGACTCAACACAACCTATCCCACACTCGAGTATCCCGCAGATAACCCCTACAATGCTGCCGCTGCATCTTTAGGAGAACGACTTTTTTTTGATCCTATATTGAGTTTAGATTCTAGTATAAGCTGCGGTTCTTGCCATAAACCAGAACTAGGCTTTGCGACAAACGACAGGGTTACACCCGGTGTAGGTGGAATATTAGGCAAACGTAACAGTCCATCTCTCCTGAACGTTGGCTTCCAGCCCTATTTCATGCGCGAGGGCGGTGTCCCGTCTTTGGAAATGCAAGTATTAGTTCCATTAGGTGATGCAACTGAAATGGCACATAACGTGGTTGACGCTGCTCGACGATTAAATCGAAATACCAGCTACAAAAATGAATTTCTCACGGTCTATGGCGATACTGCCTCGCCATATCTAGTAGTTCGAGCATT
>CAJQHZ010000030.1 GCA_905478295.1 uncultured Flavobacteriales bacterium
GCTAGATTTAACTAACTAACACATCTACTATGAATTATTATTTTAAAGTACTCCGACAGTATGTTGATTTCAAAGGTCGCGCCCGCCGCGCTGAATATTGGAATTTTACCTTAATCAGCACATTAATTTCCATTGCCCTCTTGTTTATCGATCTCTACGTTTTCGGGACAGATCCTATGGCAGGTCAATCAGGTATAATAGGCAACCTATACAGCCTTGCTGTTCTCCTCCCATCACTCGGCGTTTTGGTGCGTCGTCTGCACGATGTAGGTAAAAGTGGCTGGTTCTTCCTTATTATCCTAATCCCATTGATCGGTGCCATCTGGCTACTCATTCTATTATTTAGAGACAGTCAACAAGGTGAAAACAAATGGGGTCCTTCGCCTAAAGAAGTCCTCTAGAACCAAAAAAGTTGAATCCATAAAAAAGCCCTCCAAACGGAGGGCTTTTTTCTTACCGGCAGTTTCCCACCAACTATTTCAACAACTCCTTAATCCCACCTAGAGAGCTCAACACTCCAGTGGCTTCATAAGGAAGGAATACGGTCTTGTTATCCGTACCCTGACCTAGCGATTCTAGGGTCTTAAGGTATTCTTTCGCAATAAGGTACTGGATAGGATCTTTCGAATCCCCACCCACAGCGACTTTAATTAATTCAATAGCCTCGGCTTCGGCTTTCGCAGTAGTAATGCGCGCTTCAGCAACACCCTCTGCTTCTAAGATGGCAGATTGACGCTCACCTTGCGCACGTGCGATATCACTCTCGCGTTGACCTTCGGCATTCAAAATGGCGGCACGCTTTAAACCTTCTGCCTCAAGAACAGCAGCACGACGGTCACGCTCTGCACGCATTTGTTTCTCCATCGCGGCCTGGATATCCGCCGGCGGATTGATGTCCTGCAATTCAACGCGATTCACCTTCACGCCCCACTTATTCGTAGCATCGTCAAGAATGGAACGAAGCTTCGTATTAATAGTATCTCTTGAAGACAGACTTTCATCCAGTTCGAGCTCACCGATCACGTTACGCAACGTCGTCTGAGTCAACTTTTCAATAGCATCCGGCAGATTTGAAATCTCATAAACCGCTTTAACCGGGTCCATCACCTGGAAATAAAGCACAGCATTGATCTGAACCACTACGTTATCCTTAGTGATCACATTTTGCTTGGGGAAATCGTAAACCGTCTCACGAAGGTCAATACGATTCAGTTCCTTAAAATTGACCAGTTTTCTGCCATCAACCCCTTCCATCACATAACGCCACATGATTGAACGCGGACGGTCAACAAACGGCCAAATGATGTTAATTCCGCTACTTAGGGTTCTACTGTACTTCCCTAATCTTTCAATGATCACTACCTCCGACTGCTGAACAATCTTTAAACCCGCAGCGCCAAAGATGACGACTAACAGAGCTAGGGTTGAGAATATGATTACAAATCCACTCATTCTACTGTTATTTTTAAGTTTTTATAATTCTATTTCTGTACTGGTTCCACCTGCAATACGATACTGTCTCTAGAAACAACATGCACCAGTGTTCCCACTGCGAGATCGTCGCTACATTCCACTTTCCAGTCATCACCGCCTATGAGCGCGCGACCAGCCCCTGTGGCATTGTCAATAGCCTCAGTAACACGACCTTTTTGCCCAACTATAGAATCCGCATTCGTCTTCACTTTATCCTTTAAAAAGCGATCTACCACCGGCTTAATGGTGAAAAATGCAATTACGGATCCCAAAGCAAAAAGTGCAATGAGCCATTCGGTGTCCAATTCAAAATACGCACCAACACTACTGAATACCAATCCTACACCCAACGCCCCGGCGAGGAAACCCAGTGTGAAAACTTCAATAATCAAAGAGAAAATGGCCAGCGCCAATAAAATATGCCAAAGCCCTACAGACTCCATACGTAACGGTTTTTAGTTAAAGGGAAGTTACTAAAGAATCGCTAACCCACTCCTCGCTTTTCACTAATTTAGAAGTTCCTAAAACCTCTACGATGCGTAAACTGCTACTAGTCCTCTTGCTTACTACCACCCTCAACGCCCAAGAGCGAGTACTTTTTATTGGCAATAGTTACACCGCCGCAAACAGCCTATCAACGATGGTCGCTGCCCTTGCCTCTTCTACGAATCTGAGTTTAGCTTGTTCACAGCAAACCCTAGGCGGCGCGACGCTTTACCAGCACGCGCAAAGCAACGCAACATACTCAAAGCTCGCCAGCCAAAGCTGGGACTATGTCGTACTTCAAGCACAAAGCCAGGAACCTAGCTTTCCCTACAGCCAATTCTCATCTCAAACCCTTCCTTACGCCATCGAGCTCGTGGATTCCATCCGCAGCATTGCACCCTGCGCTCAACCTGTATTTTTCAGAACCTGGGGCCGCGAAAACGGCGACCAATTCAATTGTGCCGCATTCCCCCCACTCTGTACCTACGAAGGCATGGACTCCATGCTTCACCGCCATTACAGTCTCATGGCGGACACCACAGATGCGTACCTCAGCCCGGTCGGCTCCGTATGGAAGCATATTCGCGATACCGACTCCACCATTAACCTCTACACTTCTGACGGCAGCCACCCCTCCCTTGCCGGTACCTATGCAGCAGCCTGTACTTTCTTCACTATGATCACGCGAATGGACCCCAACTCCATCTCTGACGATCAAAACCTAAATCCTGGCGTAGCAGCAACCATTCGACAAGCCGCAAAAGATGTAGTCTATGATTCATTAGCCGCATGGGGCGTGGGGGCGTACGATACACAAGCAGGTTTCACCGCGTCGATTTCAAACGACACGCTTACGTATAGCGACACGAGCCTGTTTGCCGATTCCGTATACTACGACTTTGGCGATGGAAATTCCAGCACAACCCCAAACGGCATTCATGCCTACGGACAAGATGATTTTTTCACTGTCATCCAATACGCCTACCGTTGCGGTAGCGTTGACACTACAACCCTAGTTTTTCAATCTATGGTGACTTTCTCTATTGATGAAATGACACATCCTTATGT
The DNA here is from genome assembly GCA_905478295.1 of uncultured Flavobacteriales bacterium. GTDB lineage: Bacteria > Bacteroidota > Bacteroidia > Flavobacteriales > Schleiferiaceae > UBA10364. Next base: position 3,028 of record CAJQHZ010000030.1, read on the forward strand.
CGACATAGAGAAACTAGGCCGGTTCTGGCCCGCCAATCTTCAATCCGTAACTCTTTATACGCTCAGTGGAAAAACGTTCTGGTATGCCGACGTAACTGAAATACCAGACCTACCGACAACGAGCAGTACTATGCTTATCCTGGAAGCCACATGGAACGGGCATCAAAAATCACGTCAACGGTATTTTCCAAAGCAATGGTAAAATCAAAGTTTTAAGGTAAGATGTAGTAAACGCATCCTCTTACCCGTACCTTACTTCAATGAAAAAACTACTATTTACCACGCTACTTATCCTTGCAAGCACAGCGGGCTTTGCACAAAAAATGAAAGTTAAAGTGGACAAAGAATCGGGCACCATTTCTGTAAATGAAGTGCCGCAAGCCATTCTTATCAAGGAAAATGCTCCCGGCCAGTTAGGCATCAACAAGAATTTCACCATCACTAATCTTGACGGTAAAGAGCTCCTTTACTTTGTTTTTACGCAGGAGCCTGAAACGAACAGTCGCGGTTACAAAACAGGTAAAACGCTTACATACTATACCCTTAATTTCATCGAAAGTCGAGGTCAAGGAAGGCGCACTGGGACCATGACTGGTCTAGGAGCGGCAAAAATTGCTATGAAAAATGGGCTTATTGTCGATGGCGAGATAGATCCTGTAGCTCAAAAGAAATTTCTACTGAAATATTAAAAAGTGTAATGCGAATAAAAAGTCCGGTTTGAACGGGCTTTTTTTTGTTCCGACAATTTTAAGCCCCTCAGAACCATCTGCCGTGAGATGGGTTAAGTAGAAAAGAAGAATTATGCACGCTCTATTTCTAACCTTCGCCATGCTCGCCTCTTATTCCACTTTGTTTGACTTTACAACCGATTCAGATATGGATCGCTGGGCGGTAGTGAACGACGGTGTCATGGGTGGTTTATCAAAAGGAAAGTTAGAGGTCACAGCAGAAGGACATGGAAGATTTACTGGTACCGTTTCCTTAGAAAATTACGGCGGATTTACATCCATCCGTTGCGCCGTTGCTGATATCGCCACTGCAGAAAACAGTAGAATACAGCTACGTATCAAAGGAGACGGTAAAAATTACCAATTCCGTGTAAAACACAAAGCCCGGGATTACCAAAGCTATATTACCACCATCCCAACAACAGGCGACTGGGAAACCATTGAAATCCCATTGAACGAGCTGTACCCCTCATGGCGCGGTCAAAAACTGGATATGCCAAATTTTGACCAATCGAGCATGAATGAATTTACTTTTCTAATCGCTAATAAGCGCAATGAGACCTTTGAACTATTAATAGATAAGGTACTGTTACTTCCGTAGGTTTATCGTACACCTCCAAATCCAACGCCTACTCCAAAACGAATTTGCACTGCTGGTTCCTCCCATTCTGAAACAGTGGCCAAACCAACCCCAAAGACGAATTCAAAAGTAGCTGCATCGAACAGCTGCACGCTTTGGTATGCGTTAAGGGTAAGCATATATTTGGGGTCGACATCTAAAATAGTTTCTGCCATTAATTCAAAAGATCGTATCTGTTGGTAGAAGAAAAAGTCACCGCGACTCGCGTCTAAACGGACCCCACCAGCTAGATAAGCTCCCGTTTGGGAAAACGCACCAGTGGCATCGCCGCGAGAATATCCCAGGGCACCCTTCCACCTAATCCAAGGCATATTTGTACATTTTTCTACTGTTAGATGTGGCGCATAAGCTAGATAGGACTTGAAGTCATAGCGCTCCGTAATCTCTTGCAGAACGACGATAGGAACCTGAACACCGATCCGCCAATCTTCAAGACCCAAATAGAGTCCTTTACTCATGCCTAAATCCCTGACCTGTGCATCTGCGCCAGTGGCTACGCCATCTTTTCTAACCACGGTTTGTGAGTGTGCTGTAAAACTGATTAGAAAGAGAAAAAGGAATACTTTATAGTTCATTCTGGTAGTATCTTAAAAGCCACAATTTTCTGGCCAGGTTGGGTCGCCAAAGATATCGGTATGAAGGATCACTTTTTGCGATTCTTTCATTTTACCCTTCGCACCGCGAAACATACCTTTTGAATTAAATGTCCACGTTGCATTTCCTTTTGCATCTATGGCTATGAGACCGCCATTTCCTGCGTCTTCATTCAAAACACCAAAAATAACACGGCTTGCGCTCTCCTCGAGTGTCAACCCCTCATACTGCATGCGTGCATTGACCTGAAACGCCACATTCTCACGTATGAAATATTCGCCATGGCCTGTACAACTCACCGCGGCCCCATTATTATCTGCGTAGGTTCCCGCACCAATAATGGGTACATCGCCCACGCGTCCAAACTTTTTACCCATCATACCGCCAGTGGAAGTTCCTGCGTATAGATCTCCGTTGCTGTCCTTAACAACCACGCCCACAGTTCCATTTTTCTTCATCTCTTTCCAGCGCTGGTATTGGCTTTCTCGCTTAGGTGTTAAAAAGTATTTGTTTTCAACAAACTCGTGCGTCTGAGTCTTCGCAAAAGCCTCCGCTCCCGCTCCAATCAATAAAACATGAGGCGTATGGTCCATGACATCCCTTGCCAATTTAGCGGGGTTCTTCACCTGCTTTAATCCTGCAACCGCACCAGCCTTTTTAGTGGCGCCATTCATAACTGAGGCGTCTAATTCAACTTCACCCATATCATTAAACACAGCACCTTTACCCGCATTGAAATGAGGATCATTCTCTAAAAGCGTAAGGCAATGCACCACCACGTCCATGCCATTTGCGCCTTCATCCAACAGGGCATAACCCGACTGCAAAACCACACGTAAAGCAGAGTCGTAAGAGGCTATTTGTTCCTCCGTATAGTACTTCCGCTCTATGCCGCCAGCTCCCCCATGTATGAGGATGGCAGGACCGTCGAACTGAAACTGTTGATGATTTTGACC
>CAJQHZ010000031.1 GCA_905478295.1 uncultured Flavobacteriales bacterium
TATTGTGGGGCAAATGTAAGTGAATTAGTGGACTCACGCCAAACTAAATTGATACAATCTCAATTATACTAAATGATCTGAAGAACAGAGCTCTAGGTCCTTTCTTGCTGATTCAAGTCAACTAAATGAAAGACTTTCTTAAGATTAGGCACTAAAGAGACGCTCTAAATGCGCAGGACCTTTTTCTATCTCAGCACGATCACATTGCCTCTTAATCTCGCCGGATTGCAAGAAAACTACCGTATCACAGAGCTCTACAACCTCCTGCATGATGTGTGTGGAGAATAGAACGGTTTTATCAGTGGCGATGTTTTTAAGTAAGGCACGAATTTCAATCAATTGTGCTGGATCTAGCCCTGTAGTAGGTTCATCTAAAATGAGCACCTCAGGATCCGGAATCAACGCAGCTGCTAATCCCACCCGTTGTCTGTAACCCTTCGATAAAGAACCTATTTTCTTATGCTGTTCAGGTCCTAAAACCGTTTGCTCAATAACTGTTGGGATTCGTTCCTTATCTACTTTATAGAGTTGAGCAACGTATTCCAAATACTCGCGCACATAAAGCTCGAGATATTGCGGATTATGTTCAGGCAGGTAACCCAACGACCGTTGCACCTCGAGGGGCGATGCAATCACATCTACTCCATTCACCACAGCCGTACCAGAGCTTGGCAAGATTGCGCCGGTAATGATTTTCATCAGGGTACTCTTCCCAGCACCGTTCGGCCCTAAAAGTCCTGTGATTTGGCCTTTCTCAATGGTCAAAGTCACTTCATTCAGCGCCTTTTGAGCTCCGTAATCTTTAGAAATATTTGTTATCTCGATACTCATGACTTAATACCCATTAAATCTAAGAAGAAGGCGTATTCCATCGCCGTTTCCTTTAAGCTTTCAAAACGACCTGAGGCACCACCATGACCGGTTTCCATATTACAATACATCAGCAAAGGTTCCCTCCTGTTTGTGCGTAATTTACGCAAGCGCGCAACCCATTTTGCGGGCTCCCAGTATTGTACCTGGCTGTCATGTAAGCCAGTTGTAATAAGCATGGCTGGATAATCTTGAGCTGTTACATTATCATACGGGCTATAGCTCTTCATGTAGTTGTAACTGTCCTCATTATTTGGATTACCCCATTCGTCATATTCCCCTGTAGTAAGTGGAATCGTTTCATCGAGCATCGTAGTCATGACATCCACAAAAGGTACTGCTGCGAGCACCCCTCTAAAAAGATCGGGACGAAGATTAACTACTGTTCCCATTAATAAGCCCCCAGCACTGCCTCCTGAAGCCATTAAAGTTTCTGGAGAAGCATAGCCCTGCTCTATAAGGGTCTCCGCACAACTGATGAAATCTGTAAAGGTGTTCATCTTATCAAACATTTTACCGTTCTCATACCACGGTCTGCCTAGGTATTGTGATCCGCGAATGTGAGCTATGGCATAGACGAAACCGCGATCTAGAAGGCTTAATCGGACACTAGAGAACTGCGGATCAACGGTGATTCCATAACTTCCGTACCCATATAGCATGGTGGGATTAGGACCGTCAGAACGAAGTTTATCTTTTCGATATACGACAGACATCGGCACTTGCGTTCCATCTGTGGCCGTGGCCCAAATTCGTTTCGTTTCGTAAAGTGACTTATCATAACCACCCACCACTTCTTGTTCTTTTTGAACGGTTTTTTCTCCGGTCGTGAAATCATAATCTATCACACTACCCGGGGTAGTCATGCTCGTATATCCAAAGCGCAAATGCGTTTGATCAAAGCCTGGATTATTTCCTAGATAGGCGGTATAGGTTTCTTCTTCAAATGGCAAATAGGTGGGTTCGCCTCCCCAAGGTTGGATTCGAATGTTGGTCAAACCGTTCGAGCGCTCTTCTGTAACGAGGTAATCGCTAAATAGCGCTATGTCCTCCAGATAAGTGGATTCGCGATGGGGAATGACATCTTCCCAGTTTTCTATCGACGGTGCAGTCACGGGTGTACGGACCAATTTAAAATTCGTAGCACCATCCGCATTTGTGCGAATGTAAAAATGATCACCAAAGTGGCTTAACCCATATTCCAATCCACGTGTGCGTGGGTGAATCAACTCAAAAGTTGCCTCAGGCTGATTCGCTGGAATAAACCTGTGTTCATCCGCCATGGTAGAGCCGCTGCCAATGAAAATGTATTTCTTGCTTTTACTCTTGTAAACGAAGGTGCTGAAGGTCTCGTCTTGCTCTTCGTAAATGGTGCTATGCTCAGCCGTTTGTGCATTCCATCGTTTAATTCTACAACTTCGTAAGGTCTCTAAATCTTTTACAGAGTAAAAAAGGAAGTTGCCATCTGCACTCCAGGTCGATCCGCCTGTACATTCAGCTTCGGAGATTATGGCTATAGCCCCGGTAATAAGATCTTTTGTGTATAACGTGTAGATGCGTCTACTCACAGTATCAACTCCAAAGGAAATCTTTTGATTGCTCGGGTGCATACTGAGTCCTGTGACCTGATAATAGTCGTGCCCTTTGGCCAATTCGTTCACGTCTAAAAGGACTTCTTCCTCAGCCTCTAATGAACCTCCTTTACGGCAGTATAGCGGATATTCCGAATCTGCATTGAATCGGGTATAGTAGAAATAACCGTCCAGCTCATAGGGAACAGAACTGTCGTCTTTTTTAATACGACTCACAATCTCTTCGTACAAACGCTCCTGCAAAGGTTCAGTTGCCTTCATGATTTTCTCTCGATATGCATTCTCGGCATTGAGGTACTCAATCACTTCAGGGTTTTCACGATCACGCATCCAATAATATTCGTCCACACGTGTATCTCCGTGTGTGGTCATCTCGAATGGGACAGATTTTGCCAAAGGTTCGCCAGCAGGGTTTTGCTCAGTCATAGTGCATTGGGTCAGAATGACCACAAAACTAAGGCTTAAGAGGGCCTTTTGTCGCATGGGGTCAGTATTTTAGAGGTTTACTAAATAGATCTTGAAAGTACACAATATGAAGCACTCTATCCTAGTCCTGCTGGGTTCCATTTTACTAATGAATTGTACCCGTCCGGTACGAACCCTAGACTTGCAAGGACACCGCGGCGCAAGAGGTCTCTTTCCTGAAAACTCATTACTGGGATTTGAAAAAGCGTTGGAGATTCCGGAGGTAAGCACGCTTGAATTGGACCTCTGCGTTACAGCGGACCATCAACTCATCGTATCGCATGAGCCCTGGCTAAACGCGCAAATCTGTACGATAACCGATAGCTCAAGTGGAGGTATTGCCTACAACCTTTACAAAATGACCTATGACAGTATTCAACAATTTGACTGTGGTTCGAAGGAGCACCCTGACTTCCCTGAACGACAACTTGCCTCCGCGAACAAACCACTACTCAAGGAGTTGTTTGCTATGATTGACGATAAGGGATTGCGCTGGCCCAACTTCAATATTGAAATCAAATCACGCCGCAAAGGAGATCATGAGTACCATCCTGGGCCTAAGAAATTTGCTGCATTGGTAGTAGAAACGTTGAACGAATTAAACCAGGCCTATCCTGAGGCGGAGGTACTGAATAAAGTAAGTATTCAAAGCTTCGATCTTCGCGTGCTTCGTGAGGTACGTAAAACTGCTCTACCCGTTAAGCTTAGTTTAATAACCGAAAAAGCGGCGAATCCTGCCAAAGAAATGGATGCATTAGGATTTCCTGTAGATATATATAGCCCCAGCTATGAATTGGTCACCCCAGAGCTGATTTCTTGGTGCCACTTTAGACAAATTGCGGTTATTCCATGGACCATTAATGACCTGGAAGAGATGCAAAACCTAGTGGACATGGGTGTAGATGGTGTTATCTCAGATTACCCAAACAAATTCAATGCGTTGGTTTATTGACCCAGCTGAGTTTTTGCGCGCTCAATTCTCGCCAATCCCTCTTGCGAACCTCTGTGTTGCGGATTAAAACTCAATGCCTGGCGGTAATCCGCTTGGGCATTCGATAAATCGCCCAGCAACTCAAAACAGTATCCTCGACCATAAAGTGCACGGTGATTCACCGGCTGTATCGCCAAAGCTTGCGTGAAATATTGGCGAGCTTCAGCATACAATTGCAACTGCAAATGAATGTATCCTATGTTAAAGAAGGACTCTAAATCCTGCGGATCCTGCTGTGTACACTTTGTAAAATCTTCCAATGCTCCATTCCAATTCTGCTGGCTCAAATAAAACATCCCTCTGTTGTAAAAATGTACACGAATGTCGGGCTGCAATTCGATCAATCTATTAAAATAGCCCAACGCCAATGGGTTACCTAAACTACTGTACAACACCCCAGACATATCCAACGCCTCGATGTAATCTGGCTTAAGGTCTATGGCTTTTTGGAACCAATCTAACGCTCTTGTGGTATCATCTAAGGCATCACGCATAAGCAACCCCTTTAAATACGTAGCCTCTGCATTCTTCGGCTCTACTTCCAGCACTTCATCGACCAACGCCGCGCTTTTTTCAAATTCCGTAACCACATGGTACAGCTGAGCCATCTTTAGTCGGCAAGGCACATAGTTTGGGTCCTCCTTCATACAGCGCACCCATGCATCACGACTTTGTCTGGTTTGATTTGTGGCAAAGCTTATATCACCCCACAACTCAAGTGCTCTAGTCCTACTACTATCCAATTCTAAAACTGCAGCAACATCTGCCGCAGCGTACTTCAAGTTCTGACGTTTCAAATACAACGAGGCGCGGTATTCTAATGCTTCTAAATTATTTGGCGCGTCACGCAAAATAGCATTGATGCTGTCGATAGGGTCCTTAACACTAACGGCAATGGATTCCGTCGCATCTATCTCAGGTGAAACCGAAGGTTCTTCAGGAGTACCACAACGCGTGAGAACCAAAATTGTAAACGCAAATAGGACTAAGTTTTTCATACCTCAAAAATGCACCAAAAAAAAAGCCCCGCCAAGTGGCGGGGCCTTCTTATACAATAAGATGATTCTTATTAGAAGTTGTAACGCAATGAAGCGTTCCAAGTACGTCCGAAACCGAACCATACAGAATTTGCTGTATTGATTCCATTCCATGTCGCATCTCCGTCTTCAGCGTGAATACTTGTATTAGATTCCGCAATATAAGTAGCATCTAATAGGTTATTTACATTCAAACGTAAAGTCCAATTATTCATTCTATACGTCGCACCTAAATCTACTAGACCATATGATGGCAACTTAACGGCGCCTCTGTTATCAGCGGTATAAAATTCTTCGTCAACGATGGAGAAGTCAGCGTAAAGACCGTCTACTAAACGTAGGCCTAGATCAATACTAGCTCCTTTTGCTACTTTGTAATCTGCAGTAAAGTAAGCAGTCGTCTGCGCTGCATCACCAACCTTAGCACCTGCTAAGTATAGCGTGCCTTCACCTATAGCTTCCTGGTTGTCATCAAATAACGTTGCACTGAAGTCCTTAGTGTATCTCCAATCGCCAATTGAAGTCATTGCTTTGAGACGCAATTTGTCAGTAGCGAAATAGTCCGCTTCTAACTCAATACCGTTGTGACGAACGTCAATATCTCTAAACTGAGCCGTTCCATCAACACCATTTGCATTGCTTAATGAAACAGTCTGGAAACGATTACCCCACGTCGTAGAATATGCATTTACATTAATTCTCAAGTTGTTTGAAGTATATCCATAACCTGCCTCGAATGAGATAATCTCTTCGTTCTGCAAGTCTTCGTTAATAGCGTTTCCGTAGTTAGGGAAGACTGCGCCAAACTGCGCCTGACGAGAAATGAAACCAGCGTTAACAAAGAAGTTAGATGCATCGTTCATGTTGTAGTTCGCACCTCCTTTTAGGTAACCACCTAACGAGTTTTGTGTTTCTGAAATTGGGTTTGCAGGCTGGTCGAAGTAATCTTCACGTTGGAATGACTGATTAGAAACACCACCTTGAAGTACCACGTTGTAGAGGTTGTCTTCGTTATATTCTACTAAACCGTTCAAACCTGCCCAGCCTACGTTACCTACGTTATAGTAGTCAATCTTAGGACCATTCAATCCTGTATTGCCAAATGGACTTGCGTTTATCGTAGTATTGATGATCTGACCGCCTGAGTTACGGTTACCTGTTGAGTAGTATCCGTCTAGACCCATAAGGTTGTTTACTGTACGGTAGTGGAAACCTTTGTATGATCTCAAGTCTACACCAATAGATGTTCTTACTTTACCAAACTGACCTTCTAGGTTAGAAATGGCTCCAATCCAGTTGTGCGAGTTCATAGACGCACGACGAATCAAGACAGCACGATTAACATTGCTGTCATTAAATCCGTTTGAACCTATCATCTGACCAGCAAAGTTTGAAATGTCACCTGTGTAACCATCAGTAGTAGACTGATTTGCAGCAACGAGCGCATCAAAATCGATTGTACCATCCTCGTTTCTAGAACCGTTACCATCCTCTAGGTAGTGCTCTGTAAGGTCTTTTCTAAATGGTAAAATATCCATGTCTCCATTGTAGTAATTTCTACCACGAGGACCTGTACCACCACCACGACCTGCTGATCCGTAGAATGAAGAGTTCAACTTCCAAGTTGAGTTGATGTCCCAATCCCAGTTCAGTGTTGCGAGTGGTTTGTTGTAAAAGTTACGGCGCATAGAAAACTCTTCGCCATTCAGTGTACCACCGTTTGTATTCCAGCGACGGTTGATGTCACCACCTTCGCCTTTGTAGCCGTTGTCATTAGAGAAGTTCTGGTAATCACGAATGCTCACCCAAACATCACGTTGGTGGTGCCATTGACCTGCACCCAAGAAAGTGAAGTTCAAGCTGTGATCAGATCCTTTAGGTGCGTAACCTACAGAAGCGAAGTAGTTGTAACCTTCACCCTGAGTATTATTAATGTAACCGTTACCCATCCATCTGCTTAAAAGCAAAGATGTAGCCCAGCCTTTATCGTTTACACCTGTATTGTAAACAGCAGATGTCTTAAAATACCCATCGTTACCTAATGCCTGAGTCAAAGAACCGCCTTCTTTTTTCTCCGCTGCTTTAGTGAAAATACTGATGGTTCCACCAACAGAAGGAACAGCAAGTTTCGAGGCACCTAAACCACGCTGAATCTGGATACCAGAAGCAACATCTGTTAAACCTTGCCAGTTTGACCAGTACAGACGACCGTTCTCCATATCATTCACTGGCTGACCATTGATAAGAAATGAAGTGTTCGTTTGGTCGAAACCACGCAAAGAAATGCGTGAATCACCGTAACCACCACCCTGTTTTGTAGCGTAAACACCTGGAGTAGTATTCATAATTTCAGGGAACTCAAGGTTACCCACCTTAAGGGCAATGTCAGAAGGAGATATTGTTGAAACTGCAACTGGCGTTTCGCGAGCAACAGCAACATCAATCACTTCAGACACAACAGTAATCTCGTCCAACATATTGAACAAGGAATCCGCGGAAGCGGATGCGTCTTGTGCACTTAAAGCAAAGCTTGCCGAAAGCGCACCGATAATTAAAAATGCTTTTTTCATTTTGTTTGTAAGATGGTTATTCAGTACTAAAATTAAAAAATGTTAACATCCTTTTAATGATTCAATGTTAAGGAATATTTAACTTTTATTAACCCGTTATAAACAATTAAGGCGCTCTACCACAGCGCCTTATCACAAGTGTTCGTGAAGGTTTTAGCTACTCCGCAGCAGCTAAAACGGCCTTAATCTTCGCCTCTACTTCTTCAGCGAGCTCCGGGTTATCGATGAACAACTGCTTTACTGTATCGCGCCCTTGACCCAGACGGGTATCTCCATAGCTAAACCAAGAACCGCTTTTAGTCAAAATATCGTGCTCAACACCTAAGTCGATCAATTCGCCCGCTTTTGAAATACCCTGTCCATACATAATATCGAACTCCGCTAAGCGAAATGGTGGTGCTACTTTATTCTTAACCACTTTCACACGAGTACGGTTACCCATTACACGATCGCCATCTTTGATTTGCGTAGAACGACGGATATCTAGTCTGACTGAACTGTAAAATTTAAGCGCATTACCGCCAGTGGTTGTTTCAGGATTTCCGAACATCACACCAATTTTTTCGCGCAACTGATTGATAAAGACTACACAGCAATTCGTTTTACTGATTGTACCTGTCAATTTTCGTAATGCCTGAGACATAAGGCGTGCATGCAGACCGACACGCGCATCACCCATTTCGCCCTCGATTTCAGCTTTCGGCGTTAAGGCTGCAACGGAATCAATGATTAAGATATCTATTGCACCTGAGCGAACTAGATTATCAGCAATCTCCAAAGCCTGCTCTCCATTATCGGGCTGAGAAACAATAAGATCATCGGTATTCACACCTAAACTCTCTGCATAAGTCCTATCAAAAGCGTGTTCAGCATCAATAAAAGCTGCAATTCCTCCTTTGCGCTGACATTCTGCAATGGCATGTAAAGTGAGGGTTGTTTTACCAGAACTCTCAGGTCCGTATATCTCTACCACACGACCCATGGGATAACCGCCCACGCCCAATGCAATGTCTAATGTCAATGAACCCGTAGGTATTGATTCAACTTCAATAACAGGCGCATCGCCCATTTTCATTACTGTTCCTTTACCGTAGGCTTTGTCCATACGGTCCATAGTTAGTTTGAGTGCCTTGAGTTTGGCGTCTTTGTCTGCGCTCATAATCTTAGAATGCTAAAAATATTAGAATTTATACAAATGTAGAACTTTGTTTTAAACGACAAAGCCCTTTCTAATAAATTACACGAAGAATTTGAATTTTTAGTAGAGTGCAAGGATTTGTTCCGTTGCTTCTTTGGTTTTTACCTTTTCTAATACTTGCTCAATAACACCTTCTTCATCGATTACATAAGTATGTCTGTAGATACCTTCATATTCCTTGCCCATGAACTTCTTCCATCCCCATGCTTCGAATGCAAGAATGATTGATTTTTCTTCATCGGCGATAAGATTATAATTCAACTCTTGCTTCGTCGAAAAATTGCTCTGAAGCCTTACTGAATCTGCGCTAACGCCAACTACTTCGAATCCTTTAGCCGCTAAATCTGCATAGTGATCTCTAAAATTACAAGCCTCGACTGTACACCCTGGTGTACTCGCTTTTGGATAGAAAAATAGGATCACCTTCTTCCCTTTAAACTGTGCAGAAGTAATGTGTTCACCGTGCTGATTTACGCCGCTCCACGCAGGTGCGGATTGTCCAATTTTTAATGCCATTGTTAATTCATTTTATTTCTCAACAACTCGAAGTTAGCTTTGTTTCATTCGATAGCGACCTTGTTAGCACTAAATAGTTTTGCACATGACCAAAGCAGAGAAAATCCAATTTACCCTCGACGTATTAGAGCAATTATATCCGGAAACCCCAGTTCCGCTTAATCATAAAGATCCATTTACATTGCTGGTAGCAGTAGTTCTTAGTGCGCAATGCACCGATGAGCGCGTAAATAAGATCACACCCAAGCTCTTCGAAGTAGCTGACAACCCTTACGATATGGCGAAATTGACTGTTGAGCAAATCGCGGAAATCATTCGACCTTGCGGTTTAGTCCCGATGAAAAGTAAAGGGATTCATGCATTCAGCAATACCATTGTTAATGAATACGACGGAAAAGTGCCTGCTAGTTTCGAAGCACTGGAAGCCATGCCAAGCGTTGGTCATAAAACCGCAAGTGTCGTTATGAGCCAAGCTTTTGGTGTTCCCGCCTTTCCTGTTGATACACATATACAACGTTTAATGCACCGCTGGGGCTTCTCTAACGGAAAATCCGTAGTACAAACAGAACGAGATGCCAAACGGTTGTTCCCAAGATTTTTATGGAATAAACTGCATTTGCAAATCATTTTTTATGGCAGAGAATACAGCCCAGCGCGAGGATGGGATTTAGAAAAAGATATTATTACGAGAACAGTGGGTAGAAAAAGTGAAATCCAACGTTGGTACAAGGATCAAGAATTGAAAGCGAAGAAAGGGAGTACTACCAAAAAAGCTCGTAGATAGTTCCTATTTTTGGCTATCAATAAAATGAAAATTCCTTTTTATGGGTCGTGCATTTGAATTTAGAAAAGAACGGAAGTTTAAACGTTGGGCAGGGATGGCAAAAACCTTCTCTCGCATCAGCAAGGACATCATCATGGCTGTTAAGGAGGGTGGTGACAATCCGGATTCAAACTACAGACTACGCATGCTCTTTCAGAATGCAAAAGCAGCGAACATGCCTAAGGACAATGTGGAGCGTGCGATCAAAAAAGCAATGTCGAAGGATCAATCGGACTATAAAACTATTGTTTACGAAGGGTATGGTCCGCACGGAATAGCGGTGCTCGTTGAGACGGCGACTGATAATAATACTAGGACGGTTGCAAATGTCCGTTCGTACTTCAACAAATGTGACGGTTCATTGGGAACATCTGGCTCGGTAGAATTCATGTTCGAACATAAATGTCATGTAAAAATTGCTGCAGGTAATACGGATGTAGAAGAGCTCGAGTTTGAGATGATCGATCACGGTGCAGAGGATGTATTCAAGGATGTAGAAGAGAAAGACGATGAAGAATCAGAAGTAATCATGGTGTACGGTCAGTTCGCAGATTACGGAAACATAACAAAAGGGCTCGAAGAATTAGGGCACGAAATAGTAGAGTCTGGCTTCGAGTATATTCCTACAACAACAAAAGAAATAGGTGCGGAGCAAACAAAGGACTTAGAAAAGCTCATTGAAAAGCTTGAGGAAGACGACGATGTTCAAAACGTTTATACCACAATGCGTTAAGAGGCATTAAAACATAAAAAAGCCGCTCAATGAGCGGCTTTTAAATGGCTTTCCGAAGCGAACTTCGCTCAATCTGCGATTTTGCGTATTCGAGTGTAATATGAATTTCCTTTACTTCTAATCCCGGTGCGTCAAACATGTGGTCCGTAAGAACGGCCTCACAAACACTACGTAATCCACGCGCCCCTAGGCTATACTCAAGAGCTATTTCAACAATGTAATCATATACCTCCTCGTCAAAAGATAACACAATGTCATCCATATGAAAGAGGTGTTGGTACTGTTTTATCAATGCATTCTTCGGCAGGATTAAAATAGCTCGGAGGGCTTTTTTATCCAGCGGTGACATGAATGTAACGATCGGCATACGACCGATCAATTCTGGAATCAATCCATAGCTCTTTAAATCTGAAGGAGTGATATAGCTCAATACTTCATCTTCCTCTACGTGCTGACGTGACTCCTTAGAATATCCTAAAGAGGCAGAATTTAATCGCGAACCAATTTTCTTTTCTATTCCAACAAAAGCACCTCCGGCAACGAACAATATGTTTGTCGTATCTACCTCAATGTATTTTTGATCTGGGTGTTTACGCCCACCTTTTGGAGGAACATTGACCTTAGATCCTTCCAATAGTTTAAGTAATCCTTGTTGCACACCCTCTCCACTCACATCGCGAGTAATAGAAGGATTATCCCCCTTTCGTGCGATTTTATCAATCTCATCGATAAAGACGATACCTACCTGTGCCTTTGGCAAATCATAATCTGCCGCTTGAAGTAAACGGGTTAAAATACTTTCGACGTCCTCTCCTACATATCCGGCTTCAGTTAATACTGTGGCATCCACAATAGTAAAAGGCACATTGAGTAGTTTGGCAATGGTTCGCGCCATCAAGGTTTTACCTGTACCAGTATTCCCAACAATGACAATATTCGACTTATCTACCTCTGGCGCATCTTTTAAAGGAACTAGACCAATTCTTTTGTAGTGATTGTACACTGCAACAGCCATGGTGCGCTTCGCCTGCTCTTGTCCGATAATGTGCTCGTCTAGATGCGCTTTAATCTGAGCAGGTGTTAAGTCAAATTCTGCTTTTCCTGCAACATCGAGCGGACTGCTTTGCGGTGCTTCACCTAATTCTGTGTGAAGAATACCACCCGCCTGTTCAACGCAACGATCGCAGATGTGGGCATCTACCCCTGCAATCATCATTTCTGCTTCAGTCTTACTGCGCCCGCAGAAGGAACAATGGATGTTGTTTTCTTCGCTCATTATTTGGCTTGACTCTTCCCTAATAGAATTTCATCTACCATGCCGTATTCTTTGGCCTCACCAGAGGTCATCCAATAATCACGGTCAGAATCTGCCTCAACCTTATCAAAAGGCTGTCCACTGTGGTGGGCAATGATGCTGTATAATTCTTTTTTCAATTTAAGAATCTCAGTCAATGTAATCTCCATGTCAGAGGCTTGACCTTGTGCACCACCCATCGGCTGATGGATCATGATACGACTGTGCTTCAATGCTGAGCGCTTTCCAGCGGTACCTGCGCACATTAAAACTGCGCCCATCGAGGCAGCCATACCTGTACAGATCGTGGCTACGTCAGGGTTTACAACCTGCATTGTATCATAAATACCTAAACCTGCGTACACAGAACCTCCTGGAGAATTAATATAAATCTGGATGTCTTTCTTTGCATCTGCACTTTCTAAAAAGAGCAATTGAGCTTGAACAATATTTGCAACTTGATCATTGATTCCGGTGCCTAAAAAGATGATACGGTCCATCATCAGACGCGAAAAAACATCCATTTGTGCAACATTCATTTGGCGCTCCTCAATAATGTAAGGCGTCAATGAAGCATCAACATATTGATCCACATACATACTGTTTATACCAGCGTGTTTCGTAGCGTATTTTTTGAATTCTTTTCCGAAATCCATGAAGTCTTATTTTCTAAAGTGAAGGAATGCTTATGCGTTTTCCGTTACCAATTTAATGAATTCATCGTAGGTAACTTCCTTCTCGTCCACCTTAAAACTTTCTTTATAGTACGTCAGTAATTTTGCATTGTATACCTGATCATTGATTCGGCGAGCTTCCTCCTCGTTTTTCAGCGCATTTTCAGCAATGCCTTTCAACATTTCATCGTCCATTCCCTGCTGTCCATATTGTTGAAATTGTGCCTTAACCATTCCTACAGTGTGGTCAACGAGTTCATCTTGAGAAACAGAAATCTCACCCATTTGAATGACTTTGTTCTCAATCAATTGGTAACGCAATCCACGTTCAGTTTTCTCCCAGTCCGCCTCAATCTCTTCGGCTGAAACTGGTTTTTCGCCTGCCGTTTGCATCCATTTCTTTAAGAACGCTACCGGCAGGTCAAATTTGGTTTTATCCAATAAGTATTCTGCCACATTGTTAAGGAAGTACTGATCCGATTCGTTCATGTACATGCGTTCTGCTTCTTCCTTCATCTTCTCGCGCATTATATCCTCACTGGTCACTGCGCCTTCTCCGTATACTTTATCAAAGAACTCTTGGTTCATTTCAGCAGGCTCCATGCGGGCAACGCTCTTAAGTTCGAAGTGGAAAAGACCTGTTGATGCTTCTAATTGAGCATCTGTAACACTTAAAAGACCTGCAGCATTGTAACCTTTCACAAAACTCTTCGCTGCGTCAACAGGGAGTGCAGCACCTGCTGTAGCCTTGCACCATTCGCCTTGCGCTTTCTTCGTTTTCAAGTTTGAACCCATGATCTGGGTATCTTCTTTCACAATACCACCTTCAACAGCTGCACCATTCGCATCTACTTCCGTAAATGTCCCGTGGAACATGTCAGTAACTTCAGGTTTTTCAGGAGCCGACATTTTTCCGTAACGGTTACGGATATCCTCTACGTAGGTATCAAGAACTTTTTTATCTGCAACAACTTTAACAGCTTTGACTTTATTCTTTTTTGAGATGCTTATCTCAAATTCAGGGCTTAAACCTAATTCAAACTGGAAGTTGTATGATCCAGCGGTATCAAAATCCAACTCCGGTTGCTCAATTGGCATGGGATTACCAAGAATATTCAACTTTTCATCAGTAATATATTTGTAAATATTGTCTTGCAAAAGGTTATTGATTTCTTCAATCAACACGGCTTTACCGTATTGTTTTTTGATCAAACCCATAGGCACTTTCCCTGGACGGAATCCCGGAATATTCGCGCGCTTGCGGTAATTTTCCAATACATCACTCACCTTCGTTTGGTAATCTTCTGGGGTGATCTCAATGTTCACTAATAGGTTTAGTGCGTCTACTTCGTTCTTACTGATGTTCATTACTGTCGAATTAAATGTTGCAAAACTCCCTTCAAAAGGGGGTGCAAAGGTAAGTAACATTTTGCCTTTTACGGACTTATGTGAGACCCTTCGCGTTTGCATTCCTTTAACGTTCGAATTGCTGAAGCTTGGAACAAAGATTGTACCTTGCCTTTTCTATGATTCAGAGACTTATGCAGCGTAAAAATCTCAAATATTTACTCCCGCTAGTTGTGGGGGCTTTGGTTGTTTTAGGGTTTAAATGGTTCGGTCCAGAAGAAGAAAAAGAGGCCGTGATCTTTTCGTTGGTGCGCGATGCCCTGACGAATGTGCATTTACAACCAAAGGAGGTAGACGATGCATTGAGTGAACAAGTGTATGAGAATTACCTGAACACATTAGATTACAACAAACTGTTTCTAACACAGAATGAGGTGGGCCAATTGGCGGTCTACAAAAAAGAATTGGACAACCTCTTTCAGTTAGGGGATACAAGATTCTTCACGCTCAGCTATGGATTAATCACGAGTGCAATCGATGCTTCAAAAGAAATCTATACCCAACTGCTTTCCGAACCTTTCGACTACACGGTAGAAGAACGCATTGGAAATAACCCTGAATCGCGAACCTTCGCTCAAAATAATGAGGAGCATGTGGAGTTCTGGCGTAAACATTTAAAATGGCGCGTACTGAATCGCATATATGAAAAAGATCGTGCACAAAAAGAAGATGCCGAAACCGACGAAACCGTTGCGTTAAAGTCTTTCGAAACGCTCGAAAGTAAAGCGCGCGAAAAAGAATTAGAATTGCAGAATGAATGGCATGAAGACCTGATGGACGTAAGTCGATTGGAGTGGTTTGGCATGTATATGAATGCGTATTGCGAGGCATTTGACCCGCACACTTCGTATCTGGCACCGCAACAAAACGAAGACTTTGAATTGAGTATGACAGGCCAGTTTGAAGGCATAGGTGCCCAATTAAAACAAGACGGAGACTACATCGCTATAGAACGAATTATAGTGGGTTCAGCTTGCTGGAGACAAGGCGATCTTGAAGCAGGTGATAAAATTTTAGCCGTTGCCCAGGGCGAGGCTGAACCTGTGGATGTCGTTGGTTACAAAGTACGTGATGGAATCAAACTCATTCGAGGCAAAAAAGGAAGTGAAGTGCGTCTAACGGTCAAAAAGAAAGACGGCGCTAGACAAGTCATCCCGATCATTCGTGACATCGTCGAAATTGAAAGCACTTTTGCCCGCAGTACCATTTTAGACGGTGCGGTTTACGATAAGAAAACTGGTGAGCGCATTCAAGAAAGTATAGGCAAAACGGGTTACATCAGGCTACCGAAATTCTATGTGAACTTCTACGACAAGAACAATCATAATGCGGCTGAGGATGTTAAAAATGAAATCATCAAACTCAAAGAAGCTGGCGTGGAAGGTATGATTCTTGACCTCCGAGGAAACGGTGGTGGCTCATTACAAGCAGCCATTGAAATTGCGGGGCTCTTTACTGGAAATGGCCCTATGGTTCAAGTCAAAAATTTCCAAAGCGGAACACGCGCTAAAAACAACCGCAGCAATACCGTGTATTGGGATGGACCGCTCGTCGTTCTAGTCAACGAATACAGTGCTTCAGCATCAGAAATTGTCAGTGCGGCATTACAAGATCGCGGCCGTGCTTTGATTGTAGGTCCCTCAAAATCTACTTACGGTAAGGGAACCGTGCAAAACATGTTTGATTTTGACCGTGCAGTACCTAATTCGTTGAACCAATTAAAACCTTTGGGTGCCATTAAAATAACTACGGAGAAGTTTTATCGCATCTCTGGCGGTACCACCCAGCTTCAAGGTGTTGTGCCAGATATTTCATTACCTGGAGCTTACGACGGTATCGAGATTGGAGAAAAGGAATACGAAAACGCATTGGCTATTGATTTTGTAGAAAAAGCCGATTTCACTCCTTTAACCCAATGGGAGAAATATTTTGCAAAAGCGAAAAAATCTGCCCAGAAACGCGTGGCTTCAAATCCATCATTTACGAAATACAAGACCTACGCAGATTGGATTGCAGAAGGAGATAAGGACAAATGGATTCCGCTTAATTACAACAACTACCTCGGGTTTCAGGACTCCATTAAATCGGCAAGTGAGACGTATAAGAACCTCTCAAAACTAAATGACAGTTTAGGTATTGTTGCTTTAGATCATCACCCTACAGTGGCAACTGATAGTGCGCAAGCTGAAATATATCACAAATGGTACAAAGGGCTTTCAAAAGACCTCGTGCTGCGTGAGGCGAATACCATTGTAGGTGAACTGGCGCAATAACATAGGACAACTGGAACTGGGGCAAAAAATTGCGCTCAGTTTTTTGATGCTCATTGTCATTATGGCTATCGCAGCACCTCTGGTCGTGCTGGACCAAACTTC
Source organism: uncultured Flavobacteriales bacterium (assembly GCA_905478295.1). GTDB lineage: Bacteria > Bacteroidota > Bacteroidia > Flavobacteriales > Schleiferiaceae > UBA10364. The sequence goes on from CAJQHZ010000031.1 coordinate 16,546, forward strand.
CAACGCTAACGACATGGACCTGCGCAGAGCACTACTAGGACCGGGTAGTAGCACAGATATGGGTTTGCATTTGTTTGGAACCGATAAGTACGGTAGGGATCATTTTTCTCGTGTCATTTTGGGCAGTAGGATAAGCCTCACTGTAGGATTCATAGCAGTAGGCATCTCGCTGCTTATTGGAATCCCTGTAGGTGCCTTTGCCGGTTACTACGGCGGTAGATTAGACCAGTTTCTTACTTGGGCCATGTCAGTGCTGTGGTCCATCCCTACGCTGCTTCTGGTCATTGCATTGACTTTTGTCTTAGGCAAGGGAATCGTGCAAGTCTTCATTGCAGTTGGCCTAACGATGTGGGTAGAGGTAGCACGCGTCATTCGGGGCCAATTTTTAGGTGAAAAGTCGAAGGAATACGTCGAAGCTGCTAAAGTATTAGGCTTCTCCACAACCCACATTATATTCAAAGAAATACTCCCGAATACATGGGGACCGCTAGTGGTCATTTGCGCTACTAATTTTGCCAGTGCCCTTCTGATCGAAAGCGGGCTGAGCTTTTTAGGAATTGGTGCACAACCGCCTGTTCCTTCATGGGGCGGTATGATCCGGGAATACTATCCGTATCTCATCACCGGAAAGGCCTACTTAAGCCTTATACCTGGAGGCCTCATCGCGTTAAGTGTATTGAGTCTGAACACGCTAAGCACCGTTTGGGGTGAGCGTAGTTAGAGAGATAAGCGGAAACGTTCTGTAGATGGAATCACGACATCTTCCACCACTGATCCGGCATGATGATGCATGATTTCGAGGAACTCTTCGCGCTCGATATTCGCAGCACCTAGACTGTCTAAATGTTCCGTAGACAATTGGTTATCAACGGCAACAACTCCCTGTGCATGTAGGTATTGACACATGCCAATGTAGGCGAATTTAGAAGCATTTGATTGGGTATGGAACATGCTTTCACCAACGAAAATTTCACCGGTAATCACACCAAAAGTACCACCGACCAATTCCTGACCGTCCCAAACTTCAAAGCTGAAGCCCTTGCCTTCTTGGTGGAGTGCTATAAAATTTTCTCGGAATTTTTCAGTAATCCAGGTGCCTGCCTGTCCAGGTCGCTCCACCGCGCTGCACTTTTCCAACACTTGCTCAAATGCCGTATTCACTGAAAAACGCCACTTTATACCGTTGATGTAAGGACGCATGCTCTTCGAAATTTTCACTTGGTCCGTTGCAGTAATGCTCCGTATCTCTGGCGAAAACCAGAACACAACCCCTTCTTGCTCAAACCATGGAAAGATTCCAGATGGATAGAGTCGATCGTACATCTCAGTGCTAAGCTCCCAGGAAAGAGCAATCAAGCCCTCGTCGTTCGACACATCATTTGGGTCGGGAACTTCCCAGTCCCCTTGCCCAATGAAGTATAATGGATTGTTTGTAGATGAAAACACGTCGGTCTTTTTAGAACGGTAAGTCGTCGTCTAGAACTGAATTATCTGAACCAGAAGGTGTAAATGGCTGTCCCGCAGGTGGCAAATCCGATGGCCCTGGACCTGCAGCAGCTTCAACGGCATTCATTCTCCAAGCTTGAAGCGTCGTGTAGTAACGAGTATCACCACCTTGAGGAGGTGTCCACTCGCGTCCACGAATATTGAATTCAATATTTACTTCTTGACCTTCCTTAAAATTATTCAAAACACCCGTTTTGTCCTGTGTAAACTCGAACAATAACGTCTGAGGATATTGGTCTTTTGTTTGAACTACGAATTCTCTTTTTTTGAATCGGTCTGAAATGACCTGCTCATCCATAATACGCTGGATTCTCGCTTCTAACTGCATCTGCTTACCCGTTTATTGGGCCGATTTATCTATTAATAATACTTTCCAAGCTTCCTTTACTTGACCATTGTCTAATAAGTCTTTGGCCATTTCATGTAATTGCTCGCGCAATTCTATTCCGTCTGCAAAATTTTGTAAAATTCGACGGACATCAAAATCATTTTTCTTTGCCTCTACCTCTTCGGCAGTAGGAAGTGTAATTTCAGAACCCAATTGGCCTAAATTATTTCCCGTTAAAATAGTCGAACGGCGAATAACATCGGGGATTTGATCCACACCTATACCCAACTTTGGAGGTGCCAATTCAAACAACGCATCACCTGAAGCTCTTACCCACCAAGCTTTGCCCAATCTACCAACTAAATCAATCGCATCCTGATCAATGCCTCCATTCTCCGACAAAACATCATCCGCAATGTGCATTTTTTTAACCACACACATCACCAGGTTACCTGCTCCGCCCTCTTCCCCCATATGAAGTACATCACGCACTTCACATTCTAGACTCACAGGACTTTCCTTCACTCTTCTTGGCGCAACAAGATCAGAATCTATTGGTGTCAAACCGCTTTTCACAAACTCGTCTACATCCGACGAATATTCAGCGGAACTTAGATTCACCTGCTGTGTAATGTCATAATTAACGACGTTTATGACCACTTCCTTTTGCTGCATCGCATTGTGCAATGTATCCTTAGTTGTGTTGTTTCTGACCCGTCTAGCGGCAGAAAAAACAACCACTGGCGGATTGGAACTGAATATATTGAAGAAGCTGAACGGGCTAAGGTTATTGTTGCCAAATTCGTCTACGGTACTCACCAAAGCGATAGGTCTTGGAGCTATCGCTCCAAGCAATAAACTGTGACGCTCTTTGGTTCCGAGCTCGTTGGGATCAAAACTTGCCATGTGTAAGGATTTTGAGCAAAGTTAATTTTTCAAGCCACCCAATCATTTTTTCTCTCAAAGTAATTTTTCTATCTATATTTGCCGTCCCAATGGAAGCGGATGTGGTGAAATTGGTAGACACGCTAGTTTTAGGCACTAGTGCTTTATCGCGTGAAGGTTCGAGTCCTTTCATCCGCACCAACAAAGAAAAGCTCGGTTGCAATGCAACCGGGCTTTTTTGTTTTTAGCCCGACGTAAGCTTGCTTAACGGAGGAGGAAAAACAAAAAAGACCAGGGCTCGCAAAGCGAGACCGAGCTTTCTGTTGGAATGCAACCCCCACAAGGTCCGCCACACATGCAACGCATGGGTGGCAATCCTTCACTAGATGGTTACCCTAAAATCTTTTTAGAGCGAATCCTCTTCATCCAAAGGAACCTCTAAAACCTGATCGCCAGAGACCTGATCATACATATCATAATAAACTAGCATGACGATCGGAATAATTGCGAGAAGTCCTATAAATAGAGTTAAAACCATGAAAATTACCGTTAGAATACCCACTAGAAAAAACGTAAAAAAGATTCTAAGGAAGTTAGGCATGCTCACATTAAAACTCCAGGTAATGCTTTCAAATAAATCACTACCGTCAATAGACGCCTTATACGTTGAGAATATAAGTCCAATACTAAAGACCAACTGAATCAAACCTACCGCAATAATAGTCCCACTGCTTTCACGTAGGTCGACACCCATGTCTTGAATCATCATGAGGATTTCATCCGGATCTTGAATCTGCCCTGAAGCCATATTAAAGAATTCATCCGGGAACATGATGACCGAAATCAAGCCGACTAAACTAGTTACTACACTGACTTGAAGCAGCGGTTTTTGGTTTACACGAAAGGCATCGAAAAAAGTGCCAAATTCTACGGCTTCACCTAATTGGTCCTTACGCGCTACATGTGCATAACCTAATGTAAGGAAGCTCGCAGCTACTCCGGAGATGATAGAAGATATAGCTAACGAAACCTTCGCACCCCCAAGGAATCCAAACATTGCCCCCACACCGTTACCCACTGAAGAGATTAGCGTTAAGATGACAAAATAGACAACGGTAAAGGCAACGTAAAGAGCTGCTTGATTTTTAAAACGTACCCATCCTGCTTGGATGGCTTGCACTGGGCTAATTTTATTCATGGTATTGCGGTTTCTATGCTTATTTTGTGGAAAAATACAACACACGGTGAAAGTATACCGCTCCTTAGCCGAATTTAATACGTTAGAATGCGCTGTCGCTACTACTGGGACTTTTGACGGAGTTCATTTAGGACATCAAAAAATAGTAAATCAATTGGTTCAAACCGCGCACAAAGTCGGTGGAGAGAGCGTTTTACTCACTTTTGATCCCCATCCGCGAGTGATTTTACAGCCGGATGTCGAGCTCAAATTACTCTCGAGCATTGAAGAAAAAATTGAACTTCTTGAAAAAACCGGATTGGATCATCTCATCATACATCCTTTTAGTAAAGAGTTTTCGCGTACGCCTTCATTAGAGTTTGTTCGAGAAATTCTCGTGAATACCATTGGCGTGAAGCACCTGGTGATCGGTTACGATCATCATTTCGGAAGAAACAGAGAGGGTAGTTTCGAGCATCTCAAAGAATTTGGACCCATTTACGGGTTCGAGGTCCAAGAAATTTCAGCACTTGATGTAGAAAGTGTAAATGTGAGCAGTACCAAAATACGTCAAGCCTTACATCGCGGTGATGTGGGCTTAGCTGCTGAATATTTGGGCCATCCCTTCACCTTGAGCGGTACCGTGATACAAGGCGATCAGATAGGGCGTACCATTGGCTTTCCTACCGCCAATATAGGTCTCGATTTTGCGAGAAAGCTCGTGCCCTCTGACGGAGTCTATCTAGGCTTTCTTCATATCGATGGGCAAACCTTTAAAGCCATGGCCAACATCGGTCGCCGCCCAACTGTTGGTGCGACGCAACGCTCTGTCGAAGTACATATTCTCAACTTTGACGGGGATTTATACGGCAAACGCATCTGTTTTGAGGTCTCGAAAAAGCATAGGGAAGTCTATCATTTCAATACCCTAGAAGATTTAAAACGCCAATTAGCAAAAGATCGGGATGCAGCGCAAACGGAATTGGCATAAAATTTGGCATCTTTACACTACTTAAAAAGCATATCATGAAAAAAATTGCATTATACATCATAGCTGCTGCTTCATTAGCCGCTTGTACGAAATGGGAAAACAAGAGTACCGAATTTAAGGTGACAGGCGTCTGGACTGGTATCGAAACACAGATCAACATTGCTGCATTGCCATTCATAGATTCGTCAGACGTTCAAAACACCTCTTTCATGGAAGCAAATTTCATGGAAGACGGAGGTCTAACCATTGATTCAGCGGGTACCCGTATGGATTCATTGGGTTGGGCGATCAAAAACGATACAATTCTTGTACTTAAAGGACTCGATCTTGGGATTGAAATCCCAGGTAGTGGAGGTGTTGGCGCCTCCGATGTAAACTTTGTGATCAGAACACTGGAACAAGACGCTTTTACATTTAGAACAGACACTAACCTAACGGTAACCATTCCTGGCATACCTATTCCATTATCGATAGATGTCGCTCAAATCCAACGTTGGGGGAAATAATCCTTAGGTACAGATATAAAGAAACCCGCCTCGTGCGGGTTTTTTTATACCAATTTGCGCCAAAGCGCATCACCGAGTTGTTCCACTTTTTTACGGTCTAGCGACCAGTAATCACCGAAGCCGAGCTTCGATTCGACAGTATCTTCACGCGCAGGAATCTTTGAGCGCGCGGTGCAATGGTAGGAACGAACGCCCGCTGACCATAAATCGTCTACAGCCGCAGCGCTAACCCCAGAGCCAGCTTGAATCTGAATCCTACCTGCTGCTTGCTCACACAAATGTTTCATAGCAGGTAAGCCATCACTTACCGTGGGAGCAAAACCACTGGTCAATATACGTTCAACACCTAACTCGACGAGCAGCTCCATCGCTGCTTGTGGTCGCGCGCAGGCATCAAAAGCACGATGAAACGTCATCCCCAATCCATAGTCCTGTGCAAACTGCGCAACCAATTCCACAAATTCCGTGTCCACATTTCTTCCGCCATCTAAGGCGCCAAAGGCAATTCCCGTGGCCCCACAATCGCTCAAGATTTTAAGTTCTTCAAGCATCATGTGTTTTTCTAATCTATTGTAGATAAAATCTCCAGCGCGCGGACGCAACATGACATACACTGGAAGGTCACTGACATCTACAGTCATTTCAATTTGAGCAGCGGAAGGAGTTAATCCGCCTTCATTGAGATTACTGCACAGTTCTATTCTGTGAACACCCAAATCGATGAGCTGAGAGGCATGCCCAGGTTCCTCAATTGCGATTTCTATTTCAAATTGGTCGGCCATAAATCTGTATTTCATCCAAAAAGTGCCAAACAGGTTGACCAGCTGCAGGATGGTTATCTGGTAATCTCTCAGTATTAGGAATTTTGAAATCGACCTCTTTGGTCGGTGTAAACCCACCTTCAGGTGTAAGCACCATGGTTTCAATAAAGGTCCCCTCTTCTGAGGTTGAACTGGTTCTTCGCCACTCATAGCGTTCAATCACATCGCTTTCGACATAGATATCAGTGAAGACCAATTCTGGAATAAGTATCCAACTCAACCTACTTTGGAGAAAGTTAATCTTAATGGAATCTATTTGATAGGGTATATTAAAATCAAAATGGCCACTGAAATAATCGGGGCCAAAATATCCTACCCAATTTCCATCTCTATAATTTTCCGATCCCAACACCCCGTTGGCCAATGGGATATCTTTATTGCCGGTATAAGGCTTGGTTGGAGGACTGGTCAAACAACTGTGCGTCACTAATCCCTCGTGCACGGCGAATCCGTAGTTCAGCGCTTTACCCATGGCATGCCCATCGCGAGCCGGTTGCACCTTCATTTGATGTGTACCGCGTGCCGTAAAGGTGGTCAAACTCCCCATGGTCATTCCCGTCGGCGCCTCAACAGCGAGTTCAAGATTTGCAAAAGCCGGCTCTGTTGTAACCGCAACTTTGAGATCCTCTTTAAAGGAATCGTTTTTAGTGGCCAATTTCACGGGCACCTGCTCCACATCATAGCTATAGCCTAATGTATCAAGCATAGGGTAATGATTTTGAAGTCGCTCCCAAAATGCATCGTATTCACGATCAGCAGGGTGTGACCATAAAACCTCAGCCATGGCGATTCCGCGAGGTAGGAATCGGCGATCTAAAGTTTCTATATCTGGAATGCGTTCCGACCATAAATTACATTCGCCGCCCAAAATATGTCCTGCCAAAAGCGGGTCTAAATCATTTGGAATAGGACTGTAACTATA
>CAJQHZ010000032.1 GCA_905478295.1 uncultured Flavobacteriales bacterium
ACGGATCGCTTCAAGTTCCCTCAACGTTCACTCAGGTGCTTCCAGGGGATATTGTTGAGGTCAAAGGTTTGGTCGGTGAATACAACGGTTCAAACCAATTAAGTCTTGTCGATGCCAACAGCTTCAGTATCATTTCAACCACCACAGATCCCGTTATAAGCGATACGATTTCCTTGGGCGATCTTAACGACAACCAGCAAGTCAACCAACTCACCACGGGTGAACAATACGAAGGATCTTTCGTAACACTAGAAAATCTTACCGTGACTTCTGTTATTCAATTTTCTGGTAACCGCGTCAGCTTCAACGTAGCCGATGCGAATGGAAACGTCATTAACGTGAGTGACCGATTCTTAGCTCAAAAACTCTCATCGTACAGTACGGTGAATCCTAATTCGCCGCAGTCACAGGGTTCTTTTGTGCCACCAGTACCAGGAACATTCCTAAACTCATTAAGTGGCGTGGTTCGTCACGACGCAAATGGTTGTACAGGTGATAATGGACGTGGCTATGAAATCAATCCATTTGACAGTTTGCATTATGACGTAGGCTACGCGCCGCCGTACATCGCGAACTTCGAGCGTGATCCATCTGTACCTACTTCTAATCAAGACGTTGAGATCGTATGTAACATTACAGATTACGACGGCACCGTAGATAGTGTCTGTATCGCATGGACTGCGGATAACGCAGTTAGCATTGCAAATATGCCGAAATACGCCTTCCCTTTAAGTGCCGGTACAACCGATGAATACGAATACGAAATCCCAGCACAAATCGACGGAAGTACCGTTCGCTACTACATCTATGCGGTGGATAATGATGGCAACGAGAGCTGGTATCCAACGAAACCGACGACTCAAGCTTTACCAAACATTGAATTCTACACCGTCCGTGATAACGGAATGCTCGTCTATGACATTCAATACACCATGGACCCCTTTGGCGACAGTCCTTTAGAAACGCAAGAGGTGACCGTCAAGGGTGTGGTCACTGCTTCAACGAAAATTGGTGACCTAGGTTACCTTTATATTCAAGATGAAACCGGCTCTTCATGGAGTGGAATTTGGTGTGTGGGTATTGGATTGAACCAATTTTACCGCAACGAAGAAGTCGAAGTAACCGGAGTCGTAGAAGAGTATTACGGAATGACACGTATTAATGTCACCTCAGCGAATAAAACGGGCAATTTGGGGATGGTAAGCGCAACTGTGCTTGACCCATCCGATTCCGCCTCCTACGCAAATTTTGGCTGGGAGCCTTACGAAAGTATGTTTATCCGCTATGAGCAGCCTAACGGCAAACTTCACATTAGCCAAACAAATTTAGGCTTTGGTGATTATGCAGTGAGCAGTTCAAATACTGGTGCATTGAGTCGTAGCGGCCGCGTTCTTGCAGGGCGTCAGAGTACTACTGCATACAGTTCATTGGATGTACAGTTAGTGACCGACACTTCTTACAGCAGTTTAGACGGTGAAATGAATGTAATGCCAATCGTTGTTAGTGATACGATGACTTTCGATGCGATCGAAGGTATTCTTTACTACGGCTTTAGCAACTTCCGATTATTACCCAGAAATAACAATGACTTCATCGGTGCCAACGTAACTTTAGATAGCATTACGGTAGCGAATTCACCAATCAGCTTAGTAGAATTGGCCCAAATGAACGTTGCGTATTACCCGAACCCAGTAAATAATCAACTGACCGTTAAAGCACCTATGGATGGTGTATTAGCGATCTATAATAGCGCGGGAAAACGCGTGTTAGGTGAGCGTTTCTCTCAAGAGTCAAATGTAGATGTAAGTGCATTACCTAACGGGTTGTACTTACTAAGTCTTGAAGGATCTAAAGGCCAATTCTTTACTCGAATTTCTGTACAACACTAATTCATGAAACACCTACTGTACTTCGCATTAGCGGTACTCGTCTTTAGTTGCCGCGGGACCAACGATCCCGTGGCAAACAAGGCACCTGAAACACTACTTCAAGTCGACAGTATTGTGCGCTATGGTGACCTCCGCTTAGGAACGAACGTTACCCTGCACTGGTACGGTATGGATGTAGACGGTTTTATCAAAGGCTACCACATCACAGTAGATGATGCTGCAAGCTTTACCGAAAATACGGACAGTAGTTTCAGTTTTAGCATTGAAGCGGGTCAGGATACGACGGATATTTTACTCACGGTCGCGGCAGAAGATAACGAAGGACTGATCGACCCTTCACCTGCTACACTCATTGTACCTATAAAAAATGCTGCCCCTGCGGTGGCCATAGATCCAGACGGGCTGTTATCAGATAGTGCGTTTATTGTAGCCACGGTAGATTGGCGGGCAACGGATGACGATGGGGATGAAACCATTGAAAGTGTAGAGTTCAAATTAAATGCGGGAAATTGGGTAGAAATAGGCACCTCTATTTCCTTATTATCCTTCGCCACTGACCCCCAAGGCAATGTCGCCTATTACAAAAACGCAGGTTTTATTGACTCCATCCCTGGAGCCGATTTACAAGGCGAAAATTTCATTTTCCTCCGTGCTCGAGACCGCGCAGGCGTCTATTCCGAAATAGACACGACCGCCGGATTTTATTGGAAAGCCGCAAATAGCGCAACGCTCATCATAAACGGTCAACCGGAATACATCGGAAGTACCTACAAGGAATGGATGGATAGCGCAAATGTCGATTACGATTACTTACAAATGGATGCTGTTAGTGGCGCGGGTATACCTGCCTATTGGGACCCTACGTTCGAAATTATCATGTCGAGCTATTCTAAAATTGCTCTTTTCACAGATGCCACGGTATTTCCGACAAAGTCAGGCGACGACTATCTCCTAAATATCCTCGCACTAAGCACACAAAAATTCCTTCAAAAGGGCGGAAAACTATTTACTGCGTCGCAGTTTTCATCGAACATGGCTGGCGGTGCCTTTCTAGACATATTCCCTTTAGAAAGCTTAGTTTTTAGTAGTGGACAGGCGCGTTTGACAAACGACAGTACGCTCGCTCCGCTACAACCCGGATTTCCTTCGTTACAGCCGCAAAATATTGTCTTAGGCATTACGCCTATCGTTCCCTCCGCAGATGCAACGGCACTTTATAACGGACAGATCACAAAAATAGCAGGGTGGAACGGTGCCACAACTATGGGCGCCACACGGACACAAAACGGCAGCATTAATCAAGTGTTTGTGGCTTTACCATTACACGTTTTTAATAGGCCCACCAACCACGGAGGCGTACTCTTAGACCATGTATTCAATGCGGTATTCTAAAGCCCTACTTACCCTAGCCTTAATTTTGTGCCAATTCGTTGGGGTTGCGCAACAAAAAGGCGTGTTGCGTGGACGTGCATTGGAAAAAGGCACAAATGAACCCCTGCCTAACGCTGCCGTTTCCATCGTCGGTACTTTTTATCAGACACTGACAGACTTTGATGGGAATTTTGAGATACGCGACATAAAGCCAGGAACCTACAGTGTGAAATTCCAGTTTATTGGATACCAGCCAATTCTCTTCAATGACATTAAAATAGTCTCAAGGAAACCGACTGTACTCACCGCTAAGCTTCAAGAGCAAAGTGAAATGCTTAATGCTGTAACAGTCGTCGGACGTAAAAACCAGGTGGACCTTGAAAAAGCATCTTCTGCCATTACACTCACTGGAAATGAAATTGGAAAGTTAGTTGCAAAAGGCGTTGAAGATGTATTGGCCCAACAAGCCGGTGTGCAACGTACTACAGATGGGTTGCAAATCCGTGGAGCGCGCGTTTACGAAACAGAATATCTTATTGACGGAATTTCAGCGCAAGATCCACTCGCTGGTACGGGAGGCGGAGTTAGTGTCAGTTCCTCTTCTGTGGGCTCACTCAATCTTATGACCGGTGGTGCAAGCGCCGAATACGGCGGTGGTTCAGCTGGTATTATTAATACTCGTATTAAAGAGGGCGGCGAAAAATTCAGTTGGAGTTTGAATTATCAAACAGATCAGATGGTCGATGCTACCTCTTTCAACACCGATGAACTGGAGGTAACCGTAAGTACACCGGTGCCCTTTACAAAGAAGAAGCTACGTCTCTTTACCACTGCACGTGGCCAATGGTCCGATCATTATTTTGGGTCTACCGCGAACCAATTAAAATCGAGTTTATTCCCTGATAATCCAGAGCTATGGGCGCCACGCCAAAGCAATGACTATACCCATACCGTAAAATTGAGTTATGCGGATAAAACTGTGGGGAAGTTTACGCTAACCAATAGTCACAGTCTCAAGGTGAATCAAAATTCTAGAACGCTTCAAATCGTCGGATTCGATGCCCTACTTACACCAGGTTTTCAATACGACAGAAGCAACAACCTAGATAACGCAACGACCTACACCCACCACAGTAACCTAACGGTACTGGGTTGGAACAAACGAATTAACGCGAAAACAGGCTTAACTGTAAGTGCAGGTAGACTCTTCACTAACCTAAGAGCAGATGCCAATGGACGCCCATTCCGCGCTGAAACGGTAGATCAGATTTATGACGAAGCCTACATCTTCACCGGCGAGCTAACTGTATTTAATCCGAACGATCCCTATGGAAATTATTACCTCATCCCTGGGAATGGATTGGTTAATAATGGAGGTGTAACTCCCATCTGGCACGACCATTACGCTGCAGAAAATACGTTTAAAGGAAAATTGACTTATCAGCCCAATTCTATTCATACCGTTAGTGGTGGTCTGGAACACGCGTTGACAGAATACCAATGGGTCGACGTTTACCGTCCTTGGGTAGGAGCACCAATCGTATTAAACGACAGCACTACCACACCGTCTGTATCCATCGGATCGAGCAACGATATTTGGAAAGTAAGCCCACAAAAGGGAGGACTCTTTGCTCAAGACCGCATAGAGTACAAAGGTGTTAAAGCCACTTTAGGGATGCGATTCAACTATTGGGCACCTGGGAAATTCGCAGATAACGCGGTGGCCGATTCTTCCTCTCCTGTCTTACCTGCCATTCGAGAGGCTTATAACCAAAATTCATTCCGTGCTGGCGGTTTAAACTGGAAAGTACGCTTACTTCCTCGCTTGAATGTCAGCTTCCCCGTGACTGAGAACAACGTACTTTATTTTAACTATGGGCACAGCATGCGAATGCCACACCCACGCTTTATGTATGCTGGCCTTGACCCGCAATACCAGGACCGTAGTTTCTTGTCTTCGCTAGGTAATCCAAACCTCAATCCTGAAGTGAACATCTCCTATGAAGTCGGGTATAAAACTTTAGTCGGAAGTCGCATCGGTTGGACGATTAATGCGTTCAACAACAACCGCTTCGATTACATCGTTTCGCGTCGTGTAATTACGACAGATGCAACCGGCCGTCCCGTGACTAAAACCATGTACATCAATCAAGACTATGCTAAAATAATTGGTGTAGAAACCCAATTGAATGCACGGATAAACAACTCCTTCACCTCATTCTTCAACGGCTCGTACCAGCAAGCTCGAGGCAAGTCAAACAGTGCGCGAGAAAGTGCACTTCAGATTGCTCAAACCGGTGAAGTACCCTTGACTCAGGAGCAATTCTTAGCTTGGGATCGGCCATGGAAATTTAATGCTGGAATCAGCTTTCAAAACGACAGCAGTAAGTTCCGCGCATCGCTCAATGCCCAATACACCTCGGGATACCGTTACACTCCACAAATTTTAGAAGGGTATAACGACCTGGGTCGTCCGCAATACCGCGTCGATAATGCAAATTACCTGAGGGAACGCGGTGCCTACTGGTTCGGAATAAACGGAAAGGCCTCCTACGCGCTCGTTAAATTTGGCACAGGCGGCATTCTACTCAACCTTGAGGTGATGAACATTACTGGACGTCGAAATGCCCAATTGGTCAACCCTATTACAGGCCGCGCCTATGAATATGGCGACGATGTTCCGCTGACTTGGCGCGATCCACGTCCAGAATTTAATGGCCCACAAGAGACCGGTACCGATCCGAGAAATCCGGCGCGTTACTCTGCTCCGACACAACTATTAGCAGGAATTCAAATCAAATGGTAAGACGTCACTTTTACATACCGCTGGTTATTGGTTTGCTCCTGAGCTTTGGTGCAAAGGCCCAATTATTACCCACCTACGGCGAGGAACGCGCTGGTCTCAGTGCCTTCACCTTCTTAAAGCTTCCTATAGACCCGGCGAGCACCGGGGTTGGAGGTGCAAGCTTAGCCATGACCGATCACAGCTTCGGGGCACTAATCAACCCTGCACTCATAAGCGGTGGCAATCAGCAAGGTGTTTTTTCTGCGAACAGAGCTTTGGGCGGCGGCATCAATCATGATTTTGTAGCGCTAACTAAAGCAAGAGAAAACGGACAACACATTGCCCTAACGCTTAACAGTCTTAGCACAGGATCTATCCTCGAAAGAACTGTGTGGCAACCGGAAGGCACAGGTGCTACTACCTCCGCAGCGCTTACCTGTGTCGGATTAGGTGTAAGCCAAGCCTTCAGTGAGTACTTCCATGCGGGAGTTCAACTCAAATACGGTCTAGAACAACTAGGTGTCTACAGAGCACATAACGTTTATCTCGACTTAGGCTTCTTGTATAAACTGGACATCGCGGATCTTCAATTCGCAGCTGCCCTGACCAATTTTGGTCCCAACACGCCGCTGAGTAATATGCCCGTAGGTCAAGAATCGGCTTTAGCGGCCACACCTCAAATGTTCTCTATGGGTATCCAATGGACGGCTTGGAAAAAGGGCGACCACAGCCTCACCCCTAGTCTGCAACTGAACCACCCAACAGACAACGCTGAATTCTATGCAGGCGGGTTAAAGTACCAATGGCGCTCGCAATTATGGGGAGCAGTCGGTTACCAAATAGGCAGTCAAAAAGCATTACCCTGGATGGGGTTTGGAATGAAAACCGTTTTAAAAGGTTGGCCTGTGGAATGGGGCGTGGGTGCACAACCTACACCGTATAACCAGTACCAAGGCACGATAGGAATTAAAATAAAACCACTCACATGGTAAGAACCTTAGGCATATTTTTCATCCTATGTATGGGGGTATTACTGAGCAGCTGCGACAACTACTTCGGGGAACGCACAGATCTTGACTTCATAGAAATACCAACCTACGACGTACGCGAAATCAACTATGTACCCATCGCGCCAAATATTCAAGATGCTGTAGCACCCGTGGACGTTTATGTAGGTTACGATGAGTTTATATATGTTGTGGACAGCGCACAAGATCTTATTCTACGCTACGACATAGCCCTGAATCTACAAAGCAGCATTTATGTGCCAGGAGTACGTAAGGTTACACAAACCCGGAGTTTTGATCTTCTCGCAATAGGGACCTACGACACCACCATTACTGGCGTTGACTATAGCCTAACGGCACTTTATGAAATAGGAATGGTTGGTAGCGACAATGTATTGTCCATGCAAGGGGCTGCAGCTGAAGCGGTTATTGTGCACCCTTTCTACTTTAAAAACAGTTTCTCATCTTCGGATGCAAAGGTGAAGTTTACGGATGTTGCGATCATTGGCTCCAACATTCAATCGGAAAACAATAGCTATTACTTAAGCCGGACTGGGATAAGCACGAACAATGCAGGGTTTGGGCCCGATAATGCTGTACTAAAATTTACAAAAGACCACCAGTGGATCAGTGCCCTGCCTATTACGGCAACAGGGGCTACCTATAACGATTACTTTAAAAACCCATTGTCATTGCAAGGATTTACTCAAGCACCTCAGCTAACTGCGACCAACAGTCCAGACTTTTGGGTGCTGAATCAAAATGAAGATCAAGAGATCCAGGTGCAACACATCCAATTCACAGAAGGACCTTTCGGAGCGCTCTATCAACCTATCTTTTACAGCACGCTCGATCCAGCAGCAAAACGTTATTTGCAAACGCCAAAGCGATTTCAAGATCCGGTAGATCTTTGTTTAGCAGGCGATGGCTCAAGATTTTTATTCGTCGCTGATGCCGGAGTGGATAGTGTATATCAATTCACTTCTTCCGGATTAGAAGGTGTTCCTCCACCGCCAGCTTCTGCCGCTGAATTCAATGCTCTTGCCTCCTTAGGAGGTTTTGGCAAAGTGAGTGCTATTGGATATTACGACAAGATTTTATACGTAGCTGATTCTAAAAATGGTACGGTACAAAGATTTAAACTAACCCTTGATTTTGATTAACATTAGCGATTAAAGAATACTCAGAATATTCGTATCTTACGAATTCTATTTTACACATCAATAATCATTGAACAAACTATGAAAAAGTATCTATCCATAGTCTTAGTCTGTCTCTCCTATTTTGGATTTGCACAGACGAACTATGTAGTCACTTTTAAAGTGAACACAGCAAACATCACCGTCGGTTCTAACGGACTCTATTTAGGAGGTGGTGTCATCGGCGGAGCAAACGCCATTCAATTAACCGATGCCGATGGCAACGGCGTATATGAAGGAACGGATACCTTAAGTGGTGCCGGTGGCGGTAATTTCATCTTCCTAAATTCTCCATCATGGAGCGGCGACTGGGGGACTAAAGAAAATCTTACAGGCTTAGCTTGTGCTGATGCTTCTAACTATAACGATCGTATACTCCCGAGTTTTACGCAAGACACCACATTAATGTTCTGTTTTGGAACTTGTGCAACAGACACAGTTTGCCCAGTAACTGCGACAAATCCTGATGTGACTTTCCGTGTGGATATGAGCAATGTTTCTGCTTCATTTACCAATGTATACGTTAGTGGAACCTTGAACAGCTGGAGTGGCAACGCGAACCAGTTGACAGATGCTGATGGTGATGGGATTTACGAGGGGGACATTAGTCTCGCCGCTGGTAATTATGAATTCAAATTCACTTACGACAACTGGGTAGGTCAAGAATCACTAGATGCAACACTCGATAGTGCTTGTACGTTAACGACGGGTACCTTTACGAACCGTTACATTACCATAGGAGCCTCTGATACTACACTTCCTGTATACTGCTGGGAAGAGTGCATGTCTTGTGCGTCATCATATACTCCTACATCCTGTGGAGACTTATTCTTTAGTGAGTATGCCGAAGGTTCTTCGAACCATAAATACTTCGAGATTTATAATCCTACAAGTGCAGCGATCTCGTTGAGTGGTTATACTGTCTACTTAAGCGGTAACGGTGGTTCATATACAAATACGTTCACTTCGAATGCAAGTATTGCCTCAGGTGATGTTTACATGATCTCAACTAACTCATTAGACAGTGCGACTCAAGCATTAGCTGATACCGCTATGGGATACCCATCTGTAGCACACTACAACGGTGATGATGCCCTCATTTTAATGAATGGCACTGACACTATCGATGTGATTGGTACGCCAGGTGTTGATCCGGGTTCTTCATGGAGCGTTGGTACAGGATCCACTAAAGATCATACACTTATCCGTAAAGCTTCTGTTGACATGGGATCTACAGATTGGACCACAGGTGCTACCGAATGGGACGTTTATGCTCAGAATACATGGTCGTACGCAGGTGCACATTCAAGCAGCTGTATTGTTACTCCGAAAAATGTAACCTTCCAGGTAGATATGAATAATGTAACTGCATCATTTACGAACGTTTACGTAAGTGGTACTGTAAACAACTGGAGCGGTAATGCTAACCAGCTTACGGATGCAGACGGAGATGGAGTATATGAAGGAACCTTATCCTTAATGCCTGGCTCATACGAATACAAGTTTACTTATGACAACTGGACAGGACAAGAGTCGCTCGATGCAACTCTAGACAGTGCTTGTACTTTAACAACAGGTGCATTCACAAACAGATATGCAACTTTCGGTAATGCCGATACGACATTACCTGTTGTTTGTTGGGAAGAGTGTTCAGCGTGCGCAGTTCAAACGAATTTCGTTGTAACATTCATGGTTAATAGCGCTAACATCACGGTAGGCACAAATGGACTTTACCTAGGTGGAGGTGTTATTGGTGGCGCGAATGCCGTTCAATTAGCTGATCCTGACGGTGATGGTATTTACGTAGGTACTGATACATTAAACGGTTCTACTGGTGGAAACTTCATCTTCCTAAACTCTCCTACCTGGAGTGGCGATTGGGGAGCAAAAGAAAATCTTGCAGGCTTAGCTTGTGCAGATGCGTCGAACTACAACGATCGTATTCTCCCAACGTTCACACAGGATACTACTTTGATGTTCTGCTACGGTAACTGTTCTACAGATACTTCGTGTACGGTAGCTTCAACAAATCCTGATGTAACCTTCCGTGTAGATATGAGCAATGTTTCTGCGTCATTCACTAATGTGTACGTTAGTGGAACGCTGAACAGCTGGAGTGGTAACGCAAACCAGTTAACAGATGCTGATGGTGACGGCGTTTACGAGGGTGATATTAATATTGCCGCTGGTAATTATGAATTCAAGTTCACGTACGACAACTGGGTAGGACAAGAATCACTAGATGCAACACTCGACAGTGCTTGTACGTTAACTACGGGTGCATTCACGAACCGTTACATTACTATAGGTGCTTCTGATACTACACTTCCTGTGTACTGTTGGGAAGAGTGTACTTCTTGTGCTTCTACGGTAACGGGTTGTAGCGAACTATTCTTTAGCGAATACTCTGAAGGGTCGTCAAACAACAAATACATCGAGATTTACAATCCAACTGCAAATGCTGTATCGTTAAGTACTTATACAGTCTACCAAAGCGGTAATGGTGGTTCATATACGAACACATTCACCACGAATGCAACCATTCAATCTGGTGATGTTTACTTAATCGCAGCAAACCAAGCTGATGCAACAATTTTAGCCGCTGCTGATACGGCGATGGCTTATCCATCGATTGCTCACTTTAATGGTGACGATGCAATGATTCTTGTAAGCGGAACGGATACTATTGATGTTATTGGTGTTCCTGGTGTCGATCCAGGTTCTTCATGGACAGTGGGAACCGGTTCTACTGCAAATCATACATTGGTTCGTAAAGCAACAGTTGACATGGGATCTACGGATTGGACAACTGGTGCTACAGAATGGGATGTGTACTCGCAAAATACTTGGACCTATAAAGGGGCGCATACCAGCAATTGTATCGCTACTCAAACAGACTTTGTCGTAACCTTCATGGTAAATACCGCAAATATCACTGTAGGTACGAACGGACTTTACTTAGGTGGTGGCGTTATTGGTGGCGCGAATGCCGTTCAATTAGCTGATCCTGACGGTGATGGTATTTATGTAGGTACAGACACTTTGAATGGTGCTAACGGAGGAAACTTTATCTTCCTTAACAATCCGGCCAATGCGTCGGACTGGAATGCAAAAGAAAATCTTACAGGTCTCTCATGTGCTGATCCTAACAACTACAATGATCGTATACTTCCAACATTCACTCAGGATACAACATTGATGTTCTGTTTCGGTACGTGTTCGGCAGATACATCATGTTCTGTTACTGCTACGTACCCTGATGTAACCTTTAGTGTGGATATGAATAATGTTTCAGCTTCATTCACTAATGTATATGTAAGTGGAACATTGAATAGCTGGAGTGGTAACGCGAATCAGCTGACCGATCCAGATGGAGATGGTGTCTACGACGCGGATATTAGTCTTGCCCCGGGTAATTATGAATTCAAATTCACTTACGATAACTGGGTAGGTCAAGAAAACCTTGATCCTAATACACTGGATTCGAATTGTACTTTAACTACAGGTGCCTTCACCAACCGTTATATTACAGTTGGCGTAGCAGATACAACGCTACCCGTATATTGTTGGGAGGAATGTGTTGCTTGTGCGATCAATATACCAACGTATACTATTGATCAGATAGACAATACAGATGCGGATGGTGTTCCAGACTCACTAAATGTTTATTGTAAAGTAATTGGTGTTGTTCACGGTGTAGACATGCAAGGTTCATCTAGTGCAGTGTCATTCACTGTGCATGACGGTACGGAAGGTTTAGGAACGTATTCCTCTGTTGCTACAGTTGCTTCGTACACCGTAACCGAAGGAGATGAAGTTCGCATTGTTGGGGATATAGGTCACTTCAATGGACTTCTCCAGATGTATGTTGATAGTGTTACCGTTATCAGTACTGGTAATGCAACGCAAACACCGACCGTGGTTACTTCTTTAGGTGAGAGCACGGAAAGTGAATTAGTCAAGTTCGAAAACATGACTATGGTAGATCCTACACAATGGGGATCTGGATCTTCAGGCTACAACATTGACATTACAAATGGTACAGATACTGTAGTAATGCGCATTGATGCTGACGTAGATTTATATGGAGCAGTTGCACCAGTGGGTATGTTTGATGTTGTTGGTATCGGCGGTCAGTACGACTTCAGTGCGCCGCACTTCGACGGTTACCAATTATTACCGCGCTACCAAGCCGATATTATGCCATCTACAGGTGGTGGTTCTGCTGTCAAGCTTTCTGTCTCAGAAATCATGGCAGGTTCAAACTCTACAGCGTACAACGCAGATTGGTTTGAAATTCATAACTATGGTGATTCTGCAGTTGACTTAACTGGATACTCTTGGGATGATGAAAGTGAAATTCCTGGAACCTCAACGTTCCCAATGGTTACAGTTCAACCTGGTCAAGCCATCGTAGTTCTTGATGACGTAGCCGCTAATAAAGATGCGTTCTTAACAGAGTGGAAATTGTATGCTGGTTCAGTAACTATCGTTGCTAATGATGAATTAACCGGTTCGTTCCCAAGCTTAAGTCAAAATGGCGATGCAGTATTCTTATATGATGCTAATGGTGCAGAAATGGCGAGTGGTGTATACACCGCTGCTACTGCAGGATTCTCTGTTGAATTCGATACCACTGGTGCATTCTTAGGTGATGCGGTTGACGGTACGAACGGTGCCTACACATCACTCGAAGGTGATGTTGGTTCTCCTGGTAACTTAACACCTAATACAGGTTTTGGCGAAGCCACAGTAATCAGCAGTATCTTCCCGAATCCAACTACAGGATCATTCACTGTGAACCTAGTAAGCGATGTTAGCTATGATGCTACAATAACGAATATTACAGGTGCTACCGTGTTCCATAAAGTGGGTACCGGCGCAGTATTGAATATTGATTTGAATGCGGCTAGAGGAACTTACGTACTCCGTGTACGTACGGCTCAAGGAACCGCAGTGCAAATGATCGTCTTGCAGTAAGCACGAAATAAGCGAATAAAAGAAACCCCCCGCGGCCCATGGCCGCGGGGGGTTTTATTTTGCGCCAAAATGTATACAGGATTCGTAAATGTGTATAATGGGTAATAGCCACATACTACGCAGCTTTACAATTCTAAAACAGAATAGATATGAGCACAAGCAACACATTTGGCTTACAAAAGACGGTTGGGAAAGCCAGATGGGGGTGAATTACTTCGGACATTTCACACTAGAAGGATTGCATGTATCACCAAAAGAAGAGAAGTTTTCTCTAACCATTTGTTGGAAGCGTTTAATCAAGAGTTAATGCGTTGCTTTGATTCAGGCGAACTAAAGGAATACGGTATTCCTAACATCGAACAAATTGCAGAAAAATTGGGCGTTTCGAAACGTTACTTGAGCGATACATTAAAGAAGGAAACTGGTAAAACTAGTTCAGAACACCTTCAGCGCTATCTGATCGACGAGTCGAAAAATATTCTTTTGAATCCTGCGAAAACAGTATCAGATGTTGCCTATGAATTGGGCTTTGAATATCCTCCCTACTTCTCAAGACTATTCAAAAAGAAGGAAGGCATAAGTCCGTCTGGGTACCGCGAATTGTACCGAATGAATTAGAAATAAGCATGAGGTATTCATGTTTCAATCTGAAAAGAAACCAGCGCTAAGACATTGCCTAGTCAATATTTTCGGAGAATGATAAACATATTACGCACGCCTGCAGCGCGCGCAATTCTATTCTAATGTGCGATTATGATCTGCTCGCGAAATTCGCCCGATTGCAAGATGTACGATCCCGCAGGAAGCATTTCTACAACGATTCGATTATTACCAGTATTCACTGTACCCTCAAGCAACTGCTCGCCGGATAAATTGGTAATGGTAAACGGTGCTGTAGCCTGCGCTGTGATATTCAAAAAGGTATCTGCAGGATTAGGTCCCAGATGAAGATGAGAACGCGCAGGAGCAGTTTCTACAGCCATAAAGGGGTTCCAGGATACGTTCGTTGAATCACCATAGATATAATCAACTAATTCGGGATGGTCAATAAACGGATTGCGGTTCCCTTGCATCGTGTGAATTACATTGTTACGGTTCAACTCGAAGCTGTCTACTGGATCCGCCCAGTGCCAATCTAATAACGTCGAAAGTACTGCATGAGTGGTACCTCCAGAGTTTAGAGCTTCTTGAACGACCAAATCGGGCTCCGCACCCGCTCCTTCATAACGCAAATCCATGTACAGAATGATTCGAGCTAAATCGCCTTTCACTTTATCGCGTGGTTCAAATAAACCGGCAGAACCGTTGTACGTATTCCCGGTTGCAGAACCGTTATAGTTTACAGCATTTCCGGTTGAACCTAAATCATCGTATTCATGATTCGAACGAAGCGAGTTCAGCCCACCATCTGCAGGCTTGAGGTTGTGTACATCCGTTCCAACTCCTTGACTCGTTCCAAAGTTGCCTAAACTCCTTGGCCAGACGTGCTCTCTATTCCAACCTTGACCATTGTTATATTCTTGCGGACCATCCACACTCACACCTGCATAGATTAAACAGACGTTTGAGGTGTTTGTCGTGTCTTTATCGCTGACTTTTAAGACGTCCCAAGTATCCGTATTAGAGGAAGAGTATGTGAGACGCGTATGAACCTTTATGATATCGTATAATGCTTCTCGCAGGTCTTCCCCACTTTCATTGTACGCATCTTGATAGTAAGGCAATGGCTGGGCTT
Source organism: uncultured Flavobacteriales bacterium (assembly GCA_905478295.1). Taxonomy (GTDB): domain Bacteria; phylum Bacteroidota; class Bacteroidia; order Flavobacteriales; family Schleiferiaceae; genus UBA10364. The sequence continues at coordinate 14,967 of CAJQHZ010000032.1, forward strand.
GTAATGTCGTAAGGGCAAGTACCGCAGCAAATAGTGTGAATAGGTTCTTCATTTGGGCTATAATTTCAATGACAAAGATGCAGAAAATAGAAGTAGCTTAAGTGTTTACTTCCAGTATTCAACAGGAAAGCTAGGATCCAATTCTTTGAGTGCTTCTCCCACATGTGCCCAATCTTGCTTGAACTGCGCCAACACAGATTGATCCTCTGGCTGGTCGGCCACACGTCCCCCGCTGTTGAGCTTCATGTACAACGGAAGAACTGCTTTTTGAATTGCGTGTGGAATGAGTGGCTGAATTTTAAGACCTAATTGGTGTAAAAAACCACTCTTAATTGCAACGCTTTCATTTCGGTGTTCGAAGTCAAAATCCGTGTAATACGCTGCATCAATTCCAACATATTCTGAAATTTCTGCCATGACCTCAGGTTTGCGTGACATAAAATCTTCAAAAGCCCAAAAACGCACATGACCTTCAGGCATTACATCTATCCAAGCTTTTACATGTTTCGCATAGTCAACGTGATCCGTAATTTGAGGTCGCTTGATGTAGTCGGCTAATGGCATGTCAATGCGCTTCGTTCGAAAGCGCTCCATCTTGTAGTGGCTGTACATTTGTTTCGAAGGCTCGCGGAATAAGAAAATCAATTTTGGCGGGTTCGGCCAAGAAGAAAAAGCGGTCCGTGCGGTACTTTCATACAAATAATGAGCGGTAGCCTCAAAGCGAATGAATTGATCTATACCTCCCTTGAAAAAGCTTTCATATGCCGCCAATTCGTGTTCGTGTGCATTAGCAGACGCATTGAATCTATTTACTTTATCCGCGAAAAAGAACGTCTCTTTTTTAGGACTACCGTAGACATCGGGATGGGCAGATAACCAAAAATATAGACTGCTCGTACCGCACTTTGGGGCACCGCCAATAATGACATTTGGAAGAGAGGCTTCGTTCATGCTTGCAAGATAGTAAGATTACAAGCTAGACCATCTAAGCGCGGCAAATGTTCGTATTGCACTATTCTCATATCCTAAACGTTGAATAGCTGAGGAATTGAGCCTATAACTCTTCATCTACAGGGGGTCAACAGCTATTTATCTCCCGCGTAAATCACTACATTTGAGCCAAGCCATGGGCACTATGAACAACGCTAAAAAACAAATCTCTTCGGGTGCAGTGATTAACCTCGCTGGGATTCTTTTAGGCGCGGTACTCAACCTATGGCTACTCCCCAAACTGTTCAGTACAGAAGAGCTAGGCATGTACCGTTGGATGGAACGTTCTGCAGTACTTCTATCTAACATTCTGCTTTTTGGAGTCCATCGTTCGTTCACAAAGTTTCATTCTGATCCTTCAAAAGATAAAAAGACCTTTGAGAGTGTAGTTGTCGGCAGAAGTACGCTGCTCATGATAATTATAGGTATTCTGGTCTTTTTATTCGGACCGCTTCTCGCTCCCTACTTCAACTTCAAACCTAAGGATGCGCATTTATTGCGCTACCTCAGCTTTTTCATTGTCAGTGGTATGGCTTTTCTAATGGCCGTGGCTGCTGCTGCAACAACGAAGAAAATTACCATACCTGTGTTCCTTAAGAATATGGGTATGCGCTTTGCAATGGCCGCATTGGCCGTTGTGCTGTTTTTTAACAGCGATCTATTTGAATTCAGTCATTGGCTCATTGCCTATGCATGGGCTTCTCTAACTCTAGGGATTGCCGCCCTATTTTACGGGTGGAACCGCATTAAGCCAGCTTTTCGTTTAAAGCACTTATGGGCTCCGATGGGTAAAGATGTGAACCGATTTGCCTGGATCAGTGTCTTTAGTGTGCTCATAGAGATTGGCATAAACACACTCGATGTTCAAATGCTATCGATGCTTACGGACATGAACAGCGTAGGTATTTATGGGATGGCTTTTTTCATGGGCTCCGTAATAGACGGAATACGTCGACCGATCAACCAAATGCTCGCACCCCAGATTTCCACAAGTTGGAATAACAACAATATGGGAGCGCTCAGAAAGATGTATCAAAAAACCTCGAGTGCGCAGATGGTTGTGAATGCAGCCTACGTTATTCTCGTTGTGGTTAATGTCGAATGGATTTTTTCGCTCATTCCAGATGGAGAACGTTTCTACCCCGCCATTCCTGTAGTGGTCTGGACCTTAGCTAGAAAATACATCAATGCCGCATTCGGTTCTAATGGTGAAATCATCGCCAATAGTCCATTCTACCAATTAAACATGCAAATTGGTTCCATTATGCTCGTAATTAATGTGCTACTCAACCTTCTTTTTATACCCCGTTACGGTATAATCGGAGTTGCCTACAGTGGATTGATTGCAGTGATTTTCGTTAATACCATGAGGGCCGCCATGATTTACAGAAAAAGTGGTCTGCAGCCTTTTACTAAAGAAAGTCTCGTCATTTTAATGGGCAGTGTAGCCGTAGGAGCACTTTGTTACAAAGTTCCTTTTGACGGTCTTATGAAGTTTTTAGTCTCCGGCGCGATCGTCGTTGCTGCCCTACTGGTCAATAGAAAATTCATTAAAAACCTACTGTTGCGCTAAGCCTGCGTACCTTTATTCCCCTTGAAAGTCGCATACATTCAAAATAGAGTCCAATTAGGAGGTCGTTTCCAGGTCACTTTCGAAATGACGAAAGTCTTAAATGCTATGGGAATCATACCCGATTTTTATTGCTATCGACATCGGCTTACGTTAGAAGATATTGAAGCGCATTACGGCGCTTCGATCCAGCTTAACTTCAAGCCTATAAAAGAGCCGAAGTTACCTTTTGAATGGAACATTACGCGCTTCAACAGCGACGTCAATAAACATGTCCAGGGCTACGACTTGATCATCAACAGCAACAATACCAGCCTAGGTCTAGATCCTTCCCTAAATAGCATCAGCTACGTGCACTACCCGCGAAAAGCACGCCTAATGACAGGCATTTCATTGTCTAAACTTTTAGACATAGGAAGAGATCCCTTGCAGTTGAATGCTTTACGCTACCGTTGGCATCGTAAAGTGGGGGCTGGAGACCTGCAAATCGCAAACAGCGCATTTACTGCAGCGCGCTTTGAAGAGCAGTACAATATGAAAATTGACGGCATACTTTATCCCCCGGTAGCCATCGATTTTAAGCAAAGTGAAAAAATAAGTCATCGCATCGTGAGTTTAGGGCGTTTCTCGCCAAACAAACGTCAATTTGAGCAGATCATAATGATGGCTGAACTTCGCGAATACGAGCTCTATTTGATTGGCTTCAAAAACGATGTGGATTACTATAACCGATGTGCACAGGCCATTAAAGACTTAAAACTGACGAACGTTCATCTCATAGCAGATGCTTCAGAAGAAGAGCGCAACAGCCTCTTGACCTCTGCAGCCTTTTTTATTCATTCATTGCGCGAAGAGCCCTTTGGCATCACCACCGTACAAGGTATTGGCGCGGGATGTATACCGATCGTACACAATAGCGGTGGTCAGAAAGAGGTGGTTCCGTTTGAGGAATTGAGGTACGAAAATGAAGATACCATACCGGAGCTTGTGCGCGCACTCGAGAAATCGGACCGGATAGAAGAACTTCGTGCCTCGCTGCAGAAACACATTACTGCCTACGACAGTGCTTCATTTAGAGACCAATTCAAAGGCTTACTCGAACAAAAACTACCTAAAGCATGAGAAAAGACAAGCTCTTAAAGGAATGGTTTGAATTCAACACGAAGTATTGGAAAGCGCTAAAGCTACGTGCTAAATTGCACGGGCACCTCAAAGACAGCGATGTACTTCCTAAAGACGTCTTAGCCCAAGCGGCACCGGTTTTTGTACTTTCTACCGGGAGGGTGGGAACCATGCTGCTCACCCGTCTTTTTGAATTGGAAAAAGGTTTGCACATCGAACACGAGGCATTGCCTGAAATGCTCTACACAGGTAAGTTGGCCTATGCAGACCCTAGTAATATTGAGTTTACCAAAGGTGCATTAATGGCCGGGCGGTATGAGGCCATTCGAGATTGCCAACTGCAAAATCTACGCTACGTTGAAACCAACAATAGACTGACCTTTTTTGCTCCGGCGATGGCAGCGTTGTTTCCCAATGCTAAGTTTATTCACCTGCTGCGCCATCCAGACAGCTTCGTCTCTTCAGGTATCCAGAGAAATTGGTATACGGGAAAAACCATCACGGATGAAGGGCGTATTGCACCCGCAAAAGATTCAGGAATCGAACGCCAACAAGATAAAATAGCATGGTTGTGGAATGCAACCAATGCCTACATTGAAGATTTTAAGGAAGGTGCTGGAAAGGACAGAACCTTGACAGTCCGCTCAGAAGATCTTTTTTCGAATACGGAAGAAGCCGAGCGTATTTTGAATTGGCTCGACTTTAAGGCCGATAAAAATAGTATTCAGAAAGTACTGAATACTCCTGTGAATAGCAGTCGTAAGAAAAAGACACAACAGGAATACAATGTGGATTTGACGCCTTTAGTGAAGAAATACTACGGGAATTAGTCCACTAATAACTCTGGATAGAACGCCTCGTAGTCTTTGCGATAAATGCGCTGTAATCTGCGGCGTTGATCGTCGGTTAATTCTACTTTTTTAGTTGAGCGATTGACGTTCAGGCGTACCTCTTTTTCGTAGGGCGTACCTAGCTGCTCTGCTACTTTGGCGAAGTCCTCATCGAAGTTTTCGAATCGGCCTATAAAGTCCATGTTGGGTATATCAATGATGGATGTTTGCGCGCGCAAGTGTTCATCGCATTTGGTTACGTCTTGGCCCTCCACCCAGCTGAGAAACCTATCAAAATCCTGCATCGCCTTATGCTCCTCAGGAGTGAACCTGAAGTAGTTCTGAACCGTCACTTTATCCTTCCAACAACTGATGAATTTTTCTTCAGGATTGCGTACAAAAGCGAACTTATAATAGTTCCGTACGGACCATTTAGAATAGGGCATGGCAGAGCCGTAGATCAATGCGCCGGACTTACTATCTGCTGTGAGGTAATTATTGATGGTACGCGAAGCGACCTTATAGTTTCGGAACCAAATGGCCTTGTAGCGGTAGCTGTACGACATGAAAAAGCGCTCCTTTTTAAAAAGCTTCAAGACGTACTTATTCCAATAAAAGTGTCTGAATTTATACGGTATTTCGCTAAGGTTCAATTTCATCGTTACGCAAATGTGGTGCTAAAATACACGAACCTGCCGGAAGCTGCTACGGGCAGCCTTAAATTGAACTACTTTTACCCTCCATCTTAGAAAAAACTCCATGTCCGCCATCGAAATTCTTTTTGAATCCAATCAAATCATTGTGATCACTAAACCTGCGGGTACCATCTCTGAACACAATAAATTCGAGGCCGATAATGCAGAGGCATTGGTGCGTGCCCATTTAAGTGAAAAAGTAAAAACTCCATTTGTAGGTATTACACACCGCTTAGACCGGGTGACAAGCGGGATCTTGCTTATGGCAAAGCGTCCGGGTACACTTAAAACCGTAAATCAGTGGTTTGAAAGTAGACAAATCAAAAAGACCTATCTCGCTATAACCAGCACGGCACCGGAGGTTGCTTCGGGAATATTAGAACAGCACTTATGGACCGATGTTGAGCAAAAAAAGGCAGTAGTCGTACGTGGTAAAAAGAAAGGTGCAAAGCTTGCCCAATTAAGCTACCGTACTTTGGCGGTCACCGACTTTGGTTGTTTGCTTGAAATCAAGCCAAAAACAGGACGATTCCATCAGATTAGAGCGCAATTGGCCCATATAGGTAGTCCCATAATCGGGGATGAGAAATACGGAAATGCGCAGCCTTATTTAAAGCAACAAATAGCGCTACATGCGTATACATTGGAACTGCCTCAAGCTATCAATAACAGTCCAGTACTATTCACTTCGGGTACTCCAGATACCGGTCTTTGGTCCCGCTTTAAGTATTAGTTAAACGTATTAAGCGAAATCATCACCTCTACTGGACTTGAGGCACTTTAGGATTCATGACTCTAAACCAGAGCGGTGGGATAAAACTCAAAAGGATTGCCGATGGATAGCCCATAGGCAATGTAGGACACCCTTCATGGTTATCTAAGACTTGATACTTCTTTGAAGATTTGAAGTGATGATCACTATGTCGTGTTAGTTCGTAAAGCGTAATTCGTCCAATTTTAAAATTTGAGTTCCACGAGTGGTGGGGTTTAACCCGCTCAAAACGTCCAGAAGCTAACTTTTGACGCTGTAAACCGTAGTGCTCTATATAGTTGATACATTCCAAAAATAGAATCGAAATTATTCCAACCACAATAGCGAAAAGCATTATTTCAAAAGAGAAAATATAGTAGATACTGAACAGATATAGTGGCTGTATCAAATGATAAAAAATCATATCGTTTTTCAGCGAGAAGAAAGATTTTTTCTGGGTTTCGAGGATTATTTTTTGTCGTTTCCAAGCGTCTAAATATTGCTTGGTGATTGAAGTAAACCAGAATGAGTAGACTGACTGATTGATTCTAGCAGTAGCACCGTCATCTGGCGTTGCAACATTTAAATGATGACCAAAATTATGTTCAATATAAAAATGCATATATAAACAAGGCATGTACAAGAGCTTACTAGAAAATCGTGCCAAATACGAAGATCTATGACCCAATTCGTGAGCTACGTTTATGCCGTTTGTTGCTAATAAAACGCCCGTTGAAATTGCAATGCCAATAGTTTCAAGGGTGTTGAAGTCGTTGGTCTGGATTGAGGAAAATGCCACAAATAATAACCCAAATACAATTGGAATATTTAAGTAAAGCATGACATCGAAAATCCACTTATTTTGGATACTGGCAACACTTTCGTCGGGAAGATTGTCTTTTTCTTCGCCCAAAATCAAGTCCAACAATGGGATGACCAAGAAAACATAGACAACCGCAGAATACGTCCAGATCCCAGTCGAAATAAACGATATGTAAACTGAAACCGGTACTGTGTACGCAAATAGATATTTAAGATCTCTCATGTCTTAAAGGGCTTAATTCATGTGTCATTGCTTGCTCACGCTTTTTGGAATAAGTAAAATCAGTCGAGCTCGAGTTTTGAGCTCTTCCGTAATGCGCATAAACCATTTAAAGTTAGTATTTTTTATCCGTAGGTAAATTAAGAACACCTCACGGCTATACAAACAGATAGGATTGCTAAAAATGAAAGCACCTACATCTATCGACGTAAGTGCTTTATTTTCAGTGGGCCCACCAGGGCTCGAACCTGGGACCACCTGATTATGAGTCAGGTGCTCTAACCAACTGAGCTATAGGCCCGCTTTCATTGGTCGGTGAGAACAATCTCGGTAAAGATACAACCCACTATCTTTTTAAAGACTGAAATTAAAACAATATGTCCGAAAGGTTTTTTTTATATCTAATGACATCAAAAGTGACTCATGATGAATAGACTTTAGAAATATTATTCTGGTGTTTAAAGAAATTACGGAGCATATATCACGTTACAACTTTTGCTTAGTATTGTACCAGAAGAAGGTCTTAAACACAGTTATGATAAAGCAAATTTGGTTCGATTTCGGGAATATTTTCATCCCCAT
>CAJQHZ010000033.1 GCA_905478295.1 uncultured Flavobacteriales bacterium
GTTGCCCAGAAACCAATAACGGTAGGTCCTTCTGTGCTGATCTGGTCTTTAATATCGACGCGTTTTCCGTCTAGGGTTTTGAGGGTTGTACTGGGCAATTGTTGTGCCTGCATTCCTACTGTGAAGAGCGTGACAGCGAATGCTGCGAATAGGTTTTTCATCTAGAGCGATTTAATCAAAAAAAACGGGGGACCGAAGCCCCCCGTAAAAATAGCAATTTTTAAGTCTTAGTGTGCAATATTCAAACGTAAGGTCTTGCTTACGCCATTCACATTTACATTCACAAAGTATAAACCTGCACTCAAGGTGCTAGTCTCTAAGTCGATTTTCTGCGTACCTGCATCAAGCGTTTGTGCACCTGTAAATACGGTTTGACCCATTACATTCACAACATTGATAGCAACATCTGAACGATCCATTAAGTCAATTTCCACTCCCGCAATGTCGTTTGCTGGGTTAGGGTAAACTGCAATATAACGTGCGAAGTTATCCATTTCATTCACGCTAGAAGTGGTGTAATCTGCATAAGCTGCTTGCAATACTTCACCAGTAGTGTTGTCTTGCAACCAAACAATGATGTCCATATTGCTTGTTCCTGTCCAGAAGTCAAATGAACCTTGTGCAGGTGCACTATTCACAGAGATGGTTGAGTTAGCGTAATGTGTATAGGTGTTTCCAGCAGTCATGGATCCCATTGCTTTACCATTTTCTCCGTCCATAAACTTACGGAACACGTGGTAGAAGGTGGTTTCACCGTTCGTTTGAACATTGTGACTAATTTCTTTTTCAATCATCGCCATATGTAATACGTTGTTAGCGCCTAGATTTCCTAGTGCTTCTGCTTCAACGTCACATTGAATGTAATTACCAGTAAAGCTCCATTCAGCCGACATTTCGACAAGCGCAGGAATAGCGGTTACTGCATCAATGTTTGCTTGGCTCGTGACTATGTTCGATCCTGAATATACTACGTCAGGTACGCCACTTATACCGTAGGCACTGCGACGTGCTAAAGCCTCCGAATTGTACGCAGGATCATTTCCTGGCGAAGGCCAGTTCATTTGGTATTTTACTGAAACTAATTGCGTTCCCGAAGTATTCGCGTCGTTATCGTCAAGCAATTGCTTGTAACCTGGATTGAAGCTCGCACAAGGCGCACAGGTTGAAGAGGTGAATTCTTCCGCAAGTACTACGCGATCAGCAGTAGCTGTAACGACTTCGATAGTCGTAGTAAACATGTCGTTACCTGTGTTTTGGTCGTTTCCTCCGTTTAAAGAAGATGCCCAAACGTCTACTGTGTAGTTACCTGTAGTACTTGGGTTCCAGCTCGTCCCGTGAGAATACGTGTACGTCTGGTATGGCGCAATACTCAAGCCTGTTAATGATTCAGTAACCGTCGTCCCGTTGTTGATTTTGTAATTCAAATCCATTGAAGTAATGGTTGTTCCACCGTAGTTGGTGATCGAACCTTCAATAGTGTAAGGTGCGTTGTTCAAACCAATCGTGCTGAACATATCCAAAGACTCAGTTGCTAGGTCAAAGTTGTAAGGCGCAAAGATTGAGAAATCATCAATTCCTAAACCGTAGAGCCAACCGCCGGCGTCTTGGTAGTTGAAAGCAAACTGAACGTTGCTGTTACCACAAGCAGCGCTAATATCGATCCATTGTGAGGTCCAATCAGCATCCGGAGTGAGATCTGCTAAAGAGGTCCAGGTAGTTCCACCATTCGTGGTGTACAAGAATTCGGCAGCTTCTGTCGCACCATTATAGGTCGCACCGAAATAGAAACTTTTAAATGTTGCGTGCAGAACAGAATAGTTGCTAAGGTTAATTGTATCAGTGATAAGATATTCGTCTGACTTATCACAATTGCAATCGTCATCGTTCGTTCCAACGATATTGGATCCGGGATCCGTGATGGTAAAGTACTGAGAGCTCATTGAAGATGCCGATCCTGCTTGAAAGCCACCATCAGTAGCGCTAGTAGATTGCGTCCAGCCTGTTGGTATGCCTGAATTAAAATCCCAAGACTGAATGGTGCTCTGGCCTTGCGCAAAAACTGTTGCTGATACAAACAAAGCCGTTAGGGTGAGTAGAGTTTTTTTCATGCTTTTCTGTTTTTAGTAGTGTGAAAGTAATAAAAAGAAGGTTAGAAGATGCACTCATTGGTCTGAAAGACATTGTTTATATTTGAGGGCTAATAAAATGCCCCACTATGAAAAGAATTGCCTTCCTTTTATTCATCGCATTGAGTACTACTACCTATGCGCAGTCATTAATGGTAGTAGAGCAGGATACGGTGGTTGAAATTAATTCGACGTCTGTAGCCGATTACGGATTCCATATCAAGGTGAAAAACACCAGCAGTGAAGATTTGGAAGTGATGGTAAGACGTGCATATGCGAATCCAACTTGTGCTTACGACAGTGGTTATTTTTGTTGGGACTTTTGTTACGGCGCCGACATTGACAACTCCATTGGTCATGTAGCTATCGACGCAGGAATGGAAAAGAATGATTTTAGTGGACACGTGTATTCACCGTCTACCAGTGCGACGTGTACGGACTCTACTCGCTATGTTTTCTTCAGTGGAAAAGATGCAAGTGACAGTGTAAGCGTCTGGGTAACTATTGCCGCTGGCCCAACCATGGGGACCATCGCTTTACAAGTAAGTGAAAGTCGTTTGTATCCGAATCCAGCGACAAATGTGGTTAACATTGAGGTACAACATGCTAGTGAAATTGCTATTTACAATGCACTAGGTGCTCTAGTAAAACGTAAAGCACTTCTGCCCGGCACTAATACTGTGGCTGTACATGATTTAAGCGACGGAGTTTACCTCTATTCGTTAAACGGTGGGACGTATAAAAAACTCATAGTCAGTCATTAAGAAATATTACGAGTAATCGCCGCGCTAAATGCGCGGCTTTTTTCGTTTATAACACACGATAACTACGAATCCAACGTTAGTTATTGATTCAATCGGTTTATACCATGATTTACTACGTAAAAGGATCATTTGCAATGAAGTCAGCCACTCAGGTTGTTGTGGACTGCGCTGGAGTGGGATATGATGTGCAAATTTCATTGCATACTTATGCAGATGTGGAACCTTTATCTGAGGGCTTGTTGTACACCTACCATTTGGTTCGTGAAGATGCGCAAATGCTCTTTGGATTCAGTACGCAACGAGAGAAAGCGCTTTTTGAATTGTTGATTAGCGTGAGTGGCGTTGGTGCCAATACCGCACGTGTCATTTTGAGTTCATTGAGCCCTACAGAAGTAGAGCAAGCCATTATGAGTGAAGACATACCTACGCTTCAAGGGGTAAAAGGTATAGGCGCTAAAACTGCACAAAGAATTGTGATTGACCTCAAGGATAAAGTGGTTAAGACTGCAGCAGGTCTAGATGCAAGCGGACCGGTTGCGAAGAGCGGTGCTCGCGCAGAGGCCCATTCGGCGCTTACTACATTGGGCATTAGCGCGAAGCAAGCGGAAACGGTATTGAACAAGCTGTTGAAACAAAATCCAGGTGCTCCTACGGAAGAATTGGTTCGTCAAGCCCTTCAAATGCTCTAAATGACGCGTAATTTGTTAAAGACATATGGCTGGCTTATGCTGGTCGCGTTACTTAGCAGTCCGCAGCAACTCTTCGGTCAAAACGATGGGGGAAGTACAGATACGACGCAGACATCGGGTAGTATTACTTTACCTGAACCTTCCAATTTTCAGCGTGAAATTATTTACGACCCCATCTCAGGGAACTATTTGGTCTACAAACGCATTGGGGATTTGCTGCTGCCCGTCCCTGAAGTTTGGACAACGGATCAATACCGTCAATGGATGTACGACCAGGCGGAGAACGACTATTTCAATTCCAAAAGTACCGCGTTCAATGCGAGTGGAGACGATCCTCGAGATAATGCAGGCTTGATACCTCAGATTCAAACCGGAAACGAAGCTTTAGGACAAGTTTTTGGTAGTGATTTGGTTGAAATCCGTCCGCAAGGAATGGCGGAAATTCGATTTGGTGGAAAATACCAATACGTAGAAAACCCAGGCATTCCGGTACGAAATCAAAAGACCTTTGCCTTTGATTTTGGACAGCGCATTCAAATGAATGTGAAGGGTAAAATTGGCGACCGATTAGAATTGGGTGTGAATTACGATACCGAAGCGACGTTTGCATTCGATAATAAAATGAAACTGGACTTTGAAGGAGAGGAAGACGACATTGTGAAACGCCTAGAAATGGGTAACATCAATCTTCCTTTGAATAGTTCGCTCATTACCGGCGCCCAGAGTTTGTTTGGATTGAAGGGCCAGTTCCAGTTTGGGAACACCATGGTCACCACCGTTTTTTCAGAGCAACGTTCACAAAGCGAAAGCATCAACGTGCAAGGTGGTGGAACGACAACCGAATTCATGATTCAAGGCGATCAATACGAGGCCAATCGTCATTATTTCTTGAGCCAATTTTTTAGAAGTCATTACGAGGAATATTTACAGGATATGCCGCTAATTACCTCGCCAGTTCAAATCACGAAGGTCGAGGTATGGGTGACCAATGAGCGCAGTTCCACGGTAAACTTGAGAAATATTGTTGCATTTATGGATTTGGGTGCTGACAGGCGCAACGCATATCGCAATGACTCATTGAATTTACCTGGTATTAGTATTTTTCCTGGGTCGAATACGAACATTGAAGGGTTTCCTAACAATGCGAACAACCAGTTAGATCCATTGGCATTAGAGAGCGCTATACCGGGAGTGCGTGACATCTCCTTAGCGAACCAAGATTTGAGTTCCGCTGGTTTCTTGGAAGCGAAAGAGTATGTAGAATTGGCCAATGCTCGAAAACTAGAGCCCAATCAGTACAATGTGCATCCGCAGCTCGGGTACATCACTTTAAATCAATCGCTCAATCAAGATGAGGTATTGGCGGTGGCTTTTCAATATACTGCCGCGGGTCGTACGTACCAGGTGGGTGAATTCTCTAACGATGGAGTGACTCCACCGAAAACATTGATTTTGAAGTTGCTCAAAAGTACTGTATTGGATGTACGTATGCCGACTTGGGATTTGATGATGAAGAACATCTATGCGCTCAACGCATACCAATTGGACCGTGAAGACTTCTACATGGACATCTTATACATGAACGATGAAACGGGGGTACCCATTCCGTTTTTGCCGGACGGTAATCTGAGTGATACATTGCTTATCGGTGTGATGGAGTTGGATAAGCTCAATACCAACAATGATCCATACCCAGATGGGATTTTCGATTTTGTCCAGGGCGTAACGATCGATAAACAACGTGGTAAGGTCATTTTCCCGGTGGTAGAACCCTTCGGTAGCAATCTTGAGCGGAAGTTGGATACGGAGCAGGCACGTAATAAGTACGTGTACAGTGCACTTTACGACAGTACGCGCTTTCGTGCGCAAGAGCAAACGCAGAAAAATAAATTCATTTTACGCGGTCAGTACAAAAGTGCTTCTGGTTCTGAAATCAGTTTGGGAGCCTTCAATATCCCGCAAGGCTCGGTGACTGTTACTGCAGGAGGTCGAACGTTAGTGGAAAATCAAGATTATACTGTTGACTATTCGCTTGGACGGGTTCGAATCATCAATGAAGGGGTATTGAATTCCGGTTCTCCCATTAAGGTTGGTTTCGAGAACAACACCATGTTCAATGTACAGACGAAAACTTTCTATGGAACGACCATAGACCACAAAGTAAATGACAAGCTGAATATTGGTGGTACATGGCTGCATTTGACAGAACGCCCGCTAACGCAAAAAGTAAATATTGGCGACGAGCCCATTTCGAATACCATTTGGGGTATGAATACGAATTACAATTCCGAGGCGCCGTATTTGACTCGATTTGTGGATGCATTGCCTTTTATTGAGACAAAAGAAAAATCACAACTACAATTCCGTGGTGAATTTGCCCACCTCATTCCAGGATCACCAAGAGGCATTCGTATTACGGGGGCGGAAACGACCTACCTCGACGATTTTGAAAGTTCGCAAACCACCATTGACCTGCGTAGTCTAAACGCTTGGAACCTTGCTTCCACTCCTGGAAAACAGGTAGATTTATTCCCAGAAAGCGAGCTGAACAATGATTTGGCCTACGGATACAACCGTGCAAAACTCGCCTGGTACATTATTGACCCGTCCTTATATACGGGGGGTTCAAGTGTCCCCGACAACATCCGAAACGACCCGGAAATCACTTCTGACCAACGAATGCGTGAGGTTTTGGTAAAAGAGGTCTTTCCAAATTACAGTTTGAGCACGAACGAAGCCCGCAACTTAGCGATGTTTGATCTGGCCTATTACCCAAATGAGCGCGGGCCTTACAACTACGAAGTCGAAGGGCAATCGGGCATTAGTGCCGGTATGGATGCTGATGGATTTCTAAACGACCCAGCCTCGCGATGGGGTGGCATTATGCGTCCTCTTCAAATCAACAATTTTGAGGAACAGAATATTGAATTCATCCAATTTTGGGTGATGGATCCGTTCTACGATAATCCCAATGCGCCGGACGGTGGTGACATCTATTTCAACCTGGGAAGCGTGAGCGAAGACATCCTCAAAGACGGTCGTCAGAGTTTCGAAAACGGAATTCCGGCGGATGGCGATAAGAGTGGAATGGACAGCACGCAGTGGGGACTCTTGAGTGAGATTCAGCCCATTACGGAATTTTTCGATAACGCTTCGGGTGCGCGCGAGGCACAGGATGTTGGGTTTGACGCGCTCGATGATAACGAGGAGCGCGCTTGGGCACCCATCGGTACAGGTAATTATTTGCAGCGTATTACTGCGGCCTATGGGACTGCGTCGAATGCCTATGTTCGTGCCTATCCAGATCCTAGTGCGGATAACTTCGTGTTCTACAGAGGTGATAGTCTAGACAACGCTGCGGCAGATATAATGAAGCGCTATAAAAATTTCAATGGTGTTCAAGGCAACAGCGCTACCGCGACGATTAATGGAGCACCTGCCTCTGCAACTAACGTTCCCGATAAAGAAGATGCCAACCGCGATCAAACGCTGAGTAAAACGGAGAGTTATTTCCAGTACCGCATTAGCATGCGTCCAGAAGATTTAGAGGTGGGTAAAAATAACGTTGCAGATATTTTTGAAACGCAAAGCCACGATCTTCCCAACGGAATCAGCCGTCCAACGCGCTGGATCCAATTCAAAATCCCAGTATTTAAGCCTGAAAAGAAAGTGGGCGGAATTCAGGATTTCCGCTCTATTCGTTTCCTGCGCATGTTCTTGACAGAATTTGAAGATCCATTAGTGATGCGCTTCGCGAAGCTTGAATTGGTTCGTGGTGAATGGCGTCGATTCCCCTTCAACCTCGATGATGTTCGCGAAAACGTTCCTGTGGATGAAGACGACGAGACCAACTTCAATGTAAATGCGGTTAACCTCGAAGAAAACGGTGGTCGTGTGCCCATTCCTTATGTTTTGCCTCCAGATATTGAGCGCCAATTGGTTTATGGCGGTACCCAAATCATCCAGCAAAATGAGCAAAGCATGTCGTTGGAAATTTGTGGATTAGAAGATGGTGATGCCCGTGCAGTTTTCCGGAATTTCAACTTTGATATGCGGATGTACAAGCGTTTACGCATGTTCGTTCATGCAGAGGCAGCCGGTGATTTTGAGGACTTGAACGACGGTGATTTGAGCATTTTTGTTCGACTCGGCTCCGATTACAACGGCAATTTCTACGAATACGAAGTGCCCTTAAAGGTTACACCATGGGGCGAGCTCATTCCAGAAGATATTTGGCCTCAAGACAACAACATCGACGTGTCGTTTGAAGACCTCAAAACATTAAAACTCACGCGCAACACAGCGATGGAAACTGATCCCACGCTCAGTTTAAGTAATAAATACACCGTTACAACACCCGATGGTAAACGACTGAGTGTGGTCGGTTCACCGAATTTAGGAAACATACGGACCTTGTTAATAGGGGTAAGAAATCCTAAAAAACGGACAGCAACGGACGGTGACGACGGTCTGTCCAAATGTGCAGAAATATGGGTGAATGAATTGCGCTTGAGTGATTTTGACAACCGCGGGGGTTGGGCGGCAACGGCAACGGCAAGCGCAAAGTTGGCCGATTTTGCCAATGTGAACTTAACAGGGATGTATTCCACCATAGGCTTCGGCTCCATCGATCAGACGGTGAATGAACGAAATAAATTTGAAGAGCGCTCTTATGGGGTTCAGACCAACGTCAACCTTGATAAAGTATTGCCTCAAGAGGCGGGTGTAAAAGTGCCTATGTTCTTCAGTTTTTCTGAGAGCTTCAAAAGCCCACAATTCAATCCGCTTGATCCGGACATTGAATTCAAAAGTGCATTGGCTAATGTTTCAGACCAGGAAGAACGCGATAGTATCCGTTTTGCAGGTCAGGAATACAACATGCAGAAGAGTTTGAATTTTACCAATGTGCGAAAAGAAAAGGGCAGTGGGGGTGGCGCCGCACCTGGGCCGCGAGGTCCTGGTCCACAATCGATGGGTCCCAAAGGAAAGGAACCCAAAGCGAAGGGCGAAAAAGGCGGAAAAGAAGCACGGCCAAAAATAAATTGGGCCAATTCTCCCTTTGCCATCAGTAATTTCAACACCTCATATGCCTATACAGAGAGTGAGAAGCGCACTATAAATATTGTTCAAGACCAAAGATTCATGCATTTGGCTTCGTTGAATTACAGTTACCAAACGCGTCCGCAGAACGTTGCCCCGTTTAAGAATTTGGTGAAGAACAAGCAATTGGCTCTTATTCGCGATTTCAACTTCTATTATTTACCGTCGAAAGTGAGTATGCGAACAGAAGTACGACGTCAAGTGAATTTGATGCAGATGCGCAATACGTTCGATCCGTCCATTAAGCTGCCGGTTACCTACAATAAGGAACTGACCACGAAGCGGATGTATGACATAGCCTATGATTTGAGCAAGGGATTGAAGCTGGATTACAACGCTACCGCGCAGAGCCGTGTGGATGAATTGCCTGGTGACCCGAAAACTCAAGCCAACAGAGATACCATTACTCAAGGATTAGCTACGCTGGGACGTCCCACACAATTTCACCAGACTTTTAATTTGAACTGGCAAATACCATTGAACAAACTCCCGTTCATGGATTTCACCTCAACGTCGTTGCGCTATACTGCAAATTATGATTGGACGTCGAATTCAACGGCTGCATTGAATCCGCAAACGCGCCCGGAATTGTATTACGGTAATCGGATCCAAAATTCCAATTCCATTCAATTCAATGGAAACGCCAATTTTGTAAACTTCTACAATCAAGTACCGTTCTTACGCAAAGCCAATCAAGGTGCTCGACCGACACCACAGTCGCGTCGAAGAGGTGCTCCTCCAAAACGAGGCGGTCCTAAAAAAGAAGGTAAAGGCGAAAAAGAAGACGAAGAAGAAAAAAAGGAGAAGAAGGATTCGAAAATCCTATTAGGAACGGCACGTATTGCCATGATGGTTCGTAGCGCCTCACTAACGTATTCCCAAACCAATGGAACGCTTTTACCAGGGATTGTAACAAATCCAGTGACTTTTGGAATGGACCCTAGTAGCCTGTTTGCACCCGGTATTGATTTTGTTTTTGGTGCACAAAGCGAGGTAGCAGAACGAGCTGCGGAGAACAATTGGCTGACGAAAAACACGAAACAGCCCAATCAATTCCAAAAAACATTCACGGAAAATCTCAATTTTCGAGCGGTCGTAGAGCCTTGGAAGGATATACGGCTTCAAATCACAGCCACACGCGTTGCGGGTTTAAACAGTAGTTCTATCTATCGATTCCACGATCCGTTGCAGGATACGACGCTAGGATTGACTGAAGGCTATTACCATTTTAACCCGATGGACATGGGGAACTACAGCGTTTCTTTCCTATCTGTGGGAAGTGCTTTTGAGCCGCTCGACAGTTCTTCATTTTCTCAGGTTTATGAGACCTTCCTTGATCACCGCAATACAGTGTCGGAGCGCTTGGCTCTTGCGCGCAATCAGACAGACCCTGCTTATATCCCCAGCTTTATTTCAGGCGCTCAAGACACTACGGGTACAAGAGAAGGATACGACGGCTACAGTTACAACAGTTCGGATGTTTTAATTCCAGCTTTCTTAGCAGCGTATAGTGGACGCGATCCGTCGGAGGTAGAATTGAATGGAAGGCCAACGATGCCGATGCCGAATTGGACCTTAAACTTTAATGGATTGATGAACATTCCATGGTTTAAAAAGAACTTCCAAAGCTTCACCTTAACGCATACCTACAAGAGTTTATATACCATAAATTCTTTCCAAAGTAATATGCTACTGCAACAGCGTATTCAGAATGGTGAGCCGCCAAATGATATTCGAAACTCAAATGGAGATTTCCTTCCAGATTTCCAGATCTCTCAGATCAGTATTGCAGAAAACTTTGGACCATTCGTAGGAATCAATATGCGAATGAAGAATCAGGCGAGTTTGCGTTTGGACATCAAGCGCAATCGCCAGTTAAATCTTTCTTTGGTCAATAACCAAATGACGGATACCAAAGGGTATGAATTTGTTTTGGGTACGGGATACATCATTAAGGATGTAAGCTTTAATGTCATCACAGACGGTAGAACTCAAAAAATCACGTCAAACTTGGACCTGAAATTGGACTTTAGTTTGCGTGATAATCAGACTGTAATCCGACGCATTCAAGAAGGCTTAGACCAGGTGACTGCGGGACAAAGAATTTGGTCATTGAAAGCGAGTGCCGATTACATGCTTTCACCTAAGTTAACCGCACGATTGTATTACGATCAAACCGTAAGTAAATTCAAGACCTCTAATGCTTTCCCTACGCTCAATACGAACGCTGGAATTGCCTTCCGATTTAATCTTGGCAAATAGGTGTGGAAGAGATTAAAATAGAACTTACATTTGAAAAAAAAATTAAACGTATATGCAGTTTCCGGATAACTTAAAGTATTCAAAGGACCACGAGTGGGTTCGTGTTGAGGGCGATGAGGCCTATGTTGGAATTACCGAATTCGCCGCAGGTGAGCTTGGCGATATTGTCTTTGTCGATGTTGATACAGAAGGTGAGTCTTTAGATAAAGATGAAGTCTTTGGTAGCGTTGAAGCAGTAAAGACTGTATCGGATCTATTTCTTCCTGTTAGTGGCGAGGTACTCGAATTCAACGAAGGTTTAGAGGATGCTCCAGAATCTGTAAACGAAGACCCGTATGGAAAAGGTTGGATGGTGAAGATGAAGGTCGCTGATCCTTCTGAATTGGATGGATTAATGGACGCTGCTGCTTACGAAGCAATGCTCGGATAAAGCCATGTTAAATCCCTGGATATATAGAGCCCCTGCCATTGGTTGGGGTTTTCTTATTCTCTACATCTGCCTTGCGCCAGTGGAGGATATTGATCCAGGGTTCAGTATACAAATCAGTGACAAGCTCGTCCATTTCATATTGTACTTCTCCTGGGTTGTGCTGCTTTATTTTGGGTCATCTCGAGGATACAAGCGTCGTTTAACGCGCCGTAAAATGCTTATCTATTGGATCACTGCTGCCATCATTGGTGGAGCAGTAGAATTCCTTCAGGGAGCTATGGATTTCGGTCGAAATGCAGACGTTATGGATGGTCTTGCGAATACCGCGGGTGCGATGATAGGAATCATTTCAAGTCGCCTCTTTCATAAAATTTTGGAATAGTTTTTGGCCTATAGCATACTGAACCCTCTAAATCAGAATGTTATGAGAGCTAATTCAAGTAAATCGCCGCGAGCCAATCTCGAAAAAAGAAGACCACTGTTTTTCGTATTTGGCTTAACCACTGCTTTATTTTTAACTATCGTCGCTTTAGAGTGGACCGCGCCTGTACGCGGATTACCGGACTTCAGTTCAGAATTGGCCTCAGCTGAGGAAGTGGACTGGACAATACCTGTGACTGTTACACGATCTCCAAAACTTCCAGCTAAGGCTGAAAAGGCACCAAAAATAAATCCGAACCGGTTCAAAATCATTGATAATAACCTTCCCATTATTGATTTGGGTAATGAGTTGTTTTTTACAGGTATTGATGATGGGCTAGAGGTAGTCATTGATCCTGATCCTGTAGATCCTTCTGAGGTGTTTTCATTTGTGCAGGTTGAAACGATGCCAGTATTTCAAGGCTGTGAAGACGCTATTGGCAACGATGCGTTGTATCAATGTATGAATGTTCAATTGATGCGTTTCATTGCCCGTGAATTCAAGGTAAGCGAGCGCATGATGCAATTCAGTTCAGGAGAAAAAGTCTACGTCGAATTTATCATCGAAAAGAACGGTGATGTGAGCCAAGCGAAGATGGTTCGTGGAAGCGACGAGCTCGTCGGCGAGGAGGCCATTCGAGTCGTACAATCATTGCCAGATTTTACCCCGGCGAAATTGAACGGAAAGCCCGTGCGTATGTCGTATATTTTACCCATTAATGTTAAACTACATTAGAATGAAAATCCGCTTTTCTTTGTTTTTAGTCACCTTCGGATTAACCGTTATGCTCGTTGGACAGAAAAATTCTGGAGGAGTACTTATTTCTGTGGATGAAACGGTACCCGTATTCGAACATTGCGAGCACATCGAAGAAGATGCCCATGCCCAGCAAACGTGTTTTAATCGTTTCATTATGAGTCATATTATGAACGAACTCCAATGGCCGGAAGGATTGGAAGAGAATGGCCGCGTATTTGTGGAAGTTCTTTTTGATGCGACGGGAAAAATCACCCAGGTGGAAAGTGTTCGTTCCTATGACGACCTTGCCGCAATTGAGGCCGTTCGAGCGATAAAATCGCTCCCTGATCCAGTAGAACCAGCAAAGCAACAGGGAGTGAATTCTAATTACAGTTGTATTATCCCTGTTTCATTCGAACGATAGGCGGGAAAAAACACTAAAAAATTCACCTTGCGCTAACAATACTTTTGGCTATTTTAGCGCCACAATAGTCCACATTCATGAAAACTAGAAAATCAGCAAAAGCGGATGCAGAAAATAAGAAGAGTCTCTTCTTGTTAATCGGTCTTACCGCTTCTCTAGCATTTACTCTATTCTTTTTGGAGCTAAAGTCTTACGAGGACGGTCCAGGTCGATTGGGTAAAATGTCATACGATGATGATGATGAGATTGCCATTATCACGAATAGAACGCCACCACCGCCACCACCACCGCCACCACCGGCACCGCCAGAGGTAATTCAGATTGTTGAAGATGATTTGGAGATTGAAGAGGTGGAATTTGAGTCTACAGAAACCGATGAGAGCGAAATCATCGAAATCATCGAAGAAGTGGAAGATGCTGAAGATGAAATTTTCAACTTCGCGGTCGTAGAGAACAAACCTATCTTTCCGGGTTGTGAGAACTTAGCTACAGAAGACGAAAAGTTCATGTGTTTCAATCAGAACATCATGCAACACATCGGAAAAAAGTTTGAATTCCCAGAATTGGCCCGTCAAATGGGTATTCAAGGAAAGGTTTACATCAACTTTGTAATTGAGAAAAACGGAAAAGTAAGCAACGTTACTATCGCGCGTGGAGTTGATAAACTTATCGATGACGAAGCCATTCGAGTAATCAAGCTTTTACCAAAATTCATACCGGCGAAGCAACGCGGAAAGCCGGTTCGTATGCAGTATACTGTGCCAATCAACGCACGCTTGCAGTAAGCAAAGAAGCGAATACAATGAAAAATGCCCGGACCTGAAGGTTCGGGCATTTCTATACCTCACAATATCCAAATTCAATCATCACATTCATGCGACCATTCCAACTTTCTTCCGAAGCGCATATTGCTATTCAGGCCTCACTAGACGGAGGTGCTGCAATACTCGAAGTGTACCATAATGAAACAACAGAAGTGGAATTGAAAAGCGATGAGAGCCCATTGACACAAGCAGATTTACGCAGTAATACAGCAATCATGAAGTGGCTCGAGCCATCGGAGCATCCTGTTCTTAGTGAGGAAGGCAAGCATTTATCGTATGATGAAAGAAAGCACTGGTCCACCTTATGGATTGTTGATCCACTGGACGGTACGAAAGAATTCATCAAGCGAAACGGTGAGTTTACAGTGAACGTAGCATTGATTGAATCTGGTAGTCCAGTATTAGGAGTGGTTTATGTTCCCGTAACTGGCGAGTTATATCTAGGAGTAAAAGGAGAGGGGGCGATTAAAATGGTAATAGATGCGACAACAACATTTACCGATGCGCATCTAGAAAGCGCTGTTGCTTTACCCGTGGCAATGGACCGTCCATTCACTGCAGTAGGATCCCGTTCACACATGAATGAGGAGACTGAGGCATTTTTGACGACGTATCGTGTGCAGCACGGTGAAGTTGCGATTCTAAGCAAGGGGTCTTCGCTCAAAATGTGCATGGTTGCTGAAGGATTGGCTGATGTATATCCGCGCTTTGCACCCACTATGGAGTGGGATACAGCTGCAGGTCAGGCCGTTGTAGAAGCTTCTGGTTTTGCCATGTTGCATAAAGAGACACGCCTCCCTTTGGAGTACAATAAAGAGGACCTATTAAACCCTCATTTTATCGTGCTTTAAAGTTCCTCTAGATAGCGGTCAGTCCTTATCTTTGCCGCCCATGTCGGAAACAACCACACTATCCCCATCAAAACCCTCCTTAATTAAGGAGGCATTGCGTCTCGGAAAACTGCGCTTAAGTACTTCTGTTGTATTCAGTTCTGTGGCAGGTTATTTCCTTGGTATGGAGGCGTTTAGTTGGGTAAAACTGCTGTTGCTCATCTTCGGGGGGATCACTGTAGTCGCTGCGTCTAATGCATATAATCAAATCTACGAGAAGGATAGGGACGCACTAATGAACAGAACGAAAGGTCGCCCGCTGCCTCTAGGGACGCTTACATTACGAGAAGCGTGGTTTATCTCAACTTTTTTATTGGTTGTCGGGTTATGGGCCTTGTACGTTATTAACCCAATGACGGCCTATTTCGGTGCGCTAAGTGTGGTGCTTTATACGTTAGTATATACACCGCTTAAAGCTAAAACTCCACTTGCAGTATTTGTTGGAGCAATACCGGGAGCAATCCCCTATATGCTGGGTTGGGTTGCTGCAAGGAACGATTTTGATATTGAAACAGGTACGTTGTTCGCTCAGCAATTTTTCTGGCAATTTCCTCACTTTTGGGCTATTGCATGGTTCTCCTATGACGATTACGCGAAAGCAGGTTATTATCTTTTACCGTCAAAAGCAAAAGACCGTCCATCACAATTGTACATTATCATCTATACCGTTTGGATGATGATGGTGGGTATTCTACCTGTTTTTGGTATCACCGGTGAGCTTCAACTCAGTTGGGTAGGTGCAGCGGCAGTAGGTGCATTAGGGTATTGGGTATTGAATAACGCGATGTTGCTTCTAAAGGATGCAGATGATAAGCGTGCACGTAAACTTATGTTGAGTAGTATTGCTTATCTAACAGGTATGCAAATCATTTATATTATTGACCGATTCATTTAAGATGGAAACATTACAAGAACAACGCCGCCGCGCCGCCAAACCTTTATTGTGGATAGGAATCGGAAGTATCATTATGGCTTTCGCAGGTCTTACCTCTGGTTATGTAGTTAGCAGAACTACCCTGGTCATGAATGAACAATGGATGACCTTTGCGTTGCCTAAAGCGTTTATTTATAGCACGGTTGTGATTGTTCTTTCTTCACTGGCCTTGATTTGGGGAAAAAGACAGCTGGTTGCGGGTAAGGATAGTGCAATAAAGCCAATGCTTTGGGTAACCTTACTCCTTGGCTTTGCCTTTTTGTGGTTTCAAGGTGGGGCTTGGACGGAACTGATGGCGAATAATATCTACTTCGCTGGTGCACAATCGCACCCTGCTGGATCTTGGGTATACGCTTTATTCCTCTTTCATGGACTGCACGTAGCTGGTGGAATCATCGCCTTATTAGTGGTGTTATTTCGCGCATACAGAGGACGTTACTCATCAGCCGATTATCATGGAATTACCCTTGTGAGTATTTATTGGCATTTTGTAGACCTATTGTGGCTCTATTTGTATGTCTTTTTAAGTGCTATTCGTTAAATTTGCCAAAGAATTTTAATCCAACCGTTATGGCTTCATCCGCTGAAATGACGCAAGAAGAAAACAACTGGGGCGGTGGTTCTAGACCACTAGGCTCGCGTTACGGAAAACTAATGATGTGGTTTTTCCTTCTTTCTGATGCGTTAACCTTCTCAGGTTTTCTAACTGCATATGGTTTAATGCGCTTTAAGTTTGAAAGCACATGGCCTATTGCTGAAAATGTATTTACTCACTTTCCAGGGCTTGAAGGAGATCAACCTTTGTTATATGTAGCGCTGATGACATTCATTTTGATCATGTCTTCAGTGACTATGGTTTTGGCCGTTAATGCGGGTGAAAAAATGAATCGCAAGGCAGTGACAAATTGGATGTTGTGGACTATCGTTGGTGGTTTTATTTTCGTTGGTTCCCAAGCTTGGGAATGGTACCACTTTATCATAGGTGATAGTGGTGCGGTTGAAACGGTACGACAAGAAATTCTTCACATTTACAATGAGGAGGGCGAGCGCTTAAGTTTTAGTCAGGTAATTCACGGTATGGAAGAGGGTCATGCATCCAACCACGGTGAGATGTTTACTAAAGCCGAGGTTCTTTCCGCTATGAAGTCGAATGAAGGCATGTACCTCATGGAGCCGGGTAAGGCGGGTGAAGCATTTACTCACGAACGGTCTGTAGCGTTACTTGAAGCGGGTGATGTTGTGCAAGGAGCGAACATGATTCATAACGAATATGGACAGAAGCAATTCGCTAATTTCTTCTTCTTTATTACTGGTTTCCACGGATTTCACGTGTTCTCAGGAGTAGTGATCAACTTCATTATTTTCTACAATGTATTGTTGGGAACGTATGAGCGTCGTGGCCACTATCGCATGGTTGAAAAGGTCGGTTTGTACTGGCACTTTGTTGACCTTGTTTGGGTATTCGTATTTACATTCTTCTATCTCGTCTAAAACGTATTTATCATGTCAGATCATAATGGAACTTGGTGGATTTGGAAAGTATTCTGGATCCTATTAGTGATAACAGGTGTTGAAGTTGCTCTAGGTATTGTAAAGCCTGAGTTTATGTTGACTCCAGTCATAGGTACATCTATATTGAACATCGTGTTCATCGTACTTACTCTTATTAAAGCAGCTTACATTGTGCAGATTTTCATGCACGTGAAATTTGAAAAGAAAGGACTGAAATATGCCCTTTACCTACCGACCTTGATTTTAATTCCATACTTGACGTTTATCCTTCTTACTGAAGGTTCATACTTGTTCCAGTAATGGCTAATAAATCCTTCTTTAATCGGGCAGTGCTAATCGCAGTATTAGTGCTGCCCGCTTTGCTTTATTTGTTTTTCGTATACGGTCAAAACGAGGTGTTTTTTCAAACACTTAAGTACGTTGGCCCAAAGACCGCAGTAACTACAGATGCTGGTGTCGATACGGCCTATTATGAAATTCCTGAATTCGACCTACAAGGAACAGACGGTGGTGCTGTAACGAATGAGACGATGGATTCAACCATTTATGTGTTGAGTTTCTTTTTTGCTACTTGTCCGACCATTTGTCCGGCGATGAATTTTCATTTGAATGAAGTAGAGCGTCGATTTAAAGGCTATCCTGAATTTGAAATGGTCAGCATCACTGTGGATCCTGAAAAGGACACTCCAGGAAAACTGGCGCAGTACCAAAACGTAAATAATTATAATACCAGTAAATGGCGTTTCCTGACCGGGGATAAAGCGCACATTTATTCGCTTGCGAAAGGAGTCTATTTGAATGCATTTGAAGACCAAACGGCGGAAGGTGGTTTTTTACACAGTACAAGCGCTATTCTGATCGATTGGAATGGAAATATTCGCAGTCGCATTGACGATAACGGGAACATTGTAGGCTCTTATGACGTTCTAGATGTTACGCAACTCAATGATCTTGAAGAGGATATAAAGGTACTTATAGCAGAGTACGAACGTGAAAAACACAATAAATTAGATGAGTAATTCAACTGACGATAAGAAAATCATTCGTTTGATTTACGCGTTAAGCGTGATCATTCCTTTGGCAGTGGTCCTTTTAATGGTGCTGCCAGCAGAGTGGAAGGAAGGCTTAGGGATTAGTGAAAACAGTGCGGTGAGCTCCTTCCCGTTTTTGCATGCAGTTTTAAATGGTGCAACATTCGTTTGTCTCGTTGCTGCAGGAATCGCCATTAAGAATAAAAAGATAACCGTTCACAAAACGTTCATGCTGACCGCATTCGTTTTAAGCAGCTTGTTTTTGATCTCGTATATCATCTACCATCTGACGCATCCCAGCGCTAAGTTTGGCGGTGAAGGAGTAGTGCGCTATGTGTACTTCTTCATATTGCTTTCGCACATTTTGCTCAGTGTTCCTGTAATTCCGTTGGCGCTGTTGAGCATCTACCGGGGATGGACAAACGATATTACAAAGCACAAACGCATTGTAAAATTTGCCTATCCGGTATGGTTGTACGTTGCTTCAACCGGTGTATTGGTTTACCTATTCATGCAACCCTATTACTGATGCGAAAACTAGCCCTTTTAGGTATATTCTTGTTGAGCACGACCGTTGGTTTTGCGCAATGTTCCATGTGTAAAGCGGTAGCGGAAACTGCCGATGGTGGTGGATTTGGAGCTGGATTGAATTATGGAATAGTCTATCTCATGATTTTCCCCTATCTCATTATTGGGGGAATTGCGTACAAGATTTACAAGAATAAGAAAGCCTACAAATAATGTATCTTGGGGTACCCTAACCCTAATGATATGCGTTTACAATTTTCACATATATTCTTTTCTCTAGGAGTACTGTTTGCAGTGCCTGGTGGTATTTCAGCCCAAGAAAGTTGGTCGCTTGGCGCGTGTATTGAATACGCGAAAGAGCACAATCTAGATATTCAGAAAGGACGAAATGGATTGTTGCTAGCAGAGGTGGACGAGCAGCAAAGCGAATTGGCATTCTTGCCTTCCTTGAATCTTAATGGTGGATACTACTGGAACTTCGGTTTAACCATTGATCCCATTTCGAACACTAGACAGCCGGGTTCTCGGCGAACTCTGGGAACAACAGCGTCTAGTAATTGGGTTTTGTTAAACGGAGGAAGAAATCTATACCAATTGCAGCAAGCGCGCATGAATTCAATGGCGTCTTTGTACCAGTTACAGGAGCTTTCAAATAACGTTTTCTTGAACATTGCGTCCGCTTATTTACAGATTTTAGTGAATGAGCAGTTACTAGAGGTTGCTTTGGGCCAATTGGAAGCTTCTACACAGAGTTTGAAGCGAACAGAAATTTTGTTTGAAAACGGGGCACTTTCTAAAGACAACTATCTTCAGAGTGTTGCACAAGTCAGCAGCGACCAGGGTAATGTGACCAGTGCGCAAAATGCGGCAGTACTCAGTAAGTTGATGTTGTATCAGATGTTGCAATTGGAAGAGGATTTCGAGTCTTTTCAGGTTGTTACGCCGGAAGTTGATTTGACGGCAAGCGCGATGTCGGGTTATCACAGCGAAGGGTTAGTAGAAGACGCGGTTGGAAAACAGCCGGGTGTGAAATTAGCTGATGCGAATGTGGACCGCGCGAAATATGGAGTGAAATTGGCCCAGAGCGGTCGCTATCCCTCGTTATCATTTTCGGCCCAATTGAATTCCAATTATGTACAAGGTCTACCGTATTTCACAGATTATGTTTCGCTAACAACCTACACGTTAGTGGAAAACCCATTAACCGGGTCTATTGAGCAGGTGCCTTCAACCATAAATGTACCGGATCCCGCTAGTGCGGAAAAATATACGATTACGAACCAGCTTCAAGACAACTGGAACCAATTCTTAGGAGTGGGTGTTCAGATACCTATATTCAATGCCGGTCAGACGCATTCGGCAGTACAGCGGGCAAAAATTCAGCTCGATAATGCAACTATTGATGCATTGCAAACGGAAGTGAATGTTCGTCAAACCATGGAGCGCGCCTATTTAGATGCTAAAGGAGCGCTTGCCCTCTACGAGGCTTCTCAAGCCTCGGCACAAGCCTCAGAACTGGCGCTGGGTAATGCGCAGCTCAACTTCGACACAGGGGTCATTAGTGCCTTTGATCTGAGCTTAAGTAAGAATCAATACCTCGCTGCGAAGAGTCGCGAGATACAATCAAAATTCGATTACTTATTTAAAGTAAAAGTGCTCGAATTCTACCTATTTAATCAAATTACCTTATAACCTCCAGACCATGAAATTGAATTTAAAAATTATTGTACCCGTTGTGGTCGTTGTTATTGGTGCCTTAGTTGTTGCTAAGAAAAAAGGCTGGATTGGCGCAAGTACAGATACCGTTAGCGTTGAAACTGGATATGCGCACCGCCGTACAGTCGTAGAGTCCGTTACTGCTAGCGGGAAGATTCAACCGGAGGTTGAGGTAAAAATGAGTCCTGAGGTTAGTGGTGAAATTATTGAAGTAAATGTCGTCGACGGACAGCAAGTCAACGAAGGCGATGTTTTGGTAAAGATTAATCCAGATCTATACGAAAGTGCCATTACACGCGCACGTGCTGCAGTGAACAGTGCTAAAGCTGGCTTGGCTCAAAGCAGCGTGGCTCTAGATGAGGCGAAAAAGTTGTGGGCAAGAAATAAGGTGCTTTTTGAGAAGGGTGCTATTTCTGAGCAAGAATACGATGCAGCACAGCGTGCCATTTCGGTTGCGGAGTTGCAAGAAGAGAGCGCTAAATACCAATTGCAAAGTGCAGAGGCCAATCTGGATGAAGCGTATAAAAACTTAAAGCGTACCACCATTATTGCACCTATTGACGGTACGGTAACACAATTGGACGTTGAGTTGGGCGAGCGTGTGGTTGGAACAGCAACCATGACAGGTACTGAGATGTTACGCATTGCAGATCTAAATACGATGGAGGTTTTGGTTGAGGTCAACGAGAATGACATTGTGAAGATTACAAAAGGAGATACCGCCCTTATTGAGGTGGATGCATTCTTAGGAAATTCGTTTCGAGGTGTGGTTAGTGAAATCGCAAACAGTGCAAAATTGGCGCTGGGTGCGTCACCAGATCAGGTGACAAATTTTGAAGTAAAAATCCGGATGATTAACAGCAGCTTCGCCTCATTGGAGCCGACCTATGGTCAGAATCCGTTCCGTCCAGGTATGACGGCTACTGTTGAAATCATTACGAATAAAGTGCACGATGCGTTAGTGGTGCCGATCCAGGCCGTCACGGTTCGTTCGGACACTTCTTCAAATGCCGTTTCATACGAACGCGTCTTAAGCGATGATATTGACGAAAGCTTCGAGGTCGTCTTTACTCCGGACGGTGTGAAAGCCGGGTTGCTCGTTGTAGAATCGGGTATTCAAGACGATGAATTCATCATTGTTTCAGGGGTAGAAGATAGTACGGCAGTGATTACCGGACCGTACAGTGCAGTGAGCCGAAATCTAAAGCGTGGCGCGCGCATTTCCACAGATAAAAAATAAGTGTGTTACTCTGCATAGAAACAGCGACTAAGAATTGCAGCATCGCTCTATGGGACGGCCAGCAGATGGTTGCCACTCGAGCGGAAAGGGGCGATCGCTTTATTCATGGGGAACGCTTGCATGTGCTGATCAAAGAACTGCTTGAAGAACATTCCTTCAGTTTTAATGCATTGACTGGTATTTGCGTAGGCAAAGGACCGGGTTCATATACCGGTTTACGCATTGGTGTAAGTACTGCTAAAGGTTTGTGTTTTGCCTCAGGTATTCCATTGTATAGTGTACCTACTCTAGGTTGCTTTGATTTCTCCAACTGCACCACTCCTTTTGTGATTACCGTTCTGGATGCACGTCGGGATGAGGTCTATGCTCAAGTTTGGCGGTTGGGCGAGGGTGGATTGACGCCAGATGGCGCCGTAGAAGCGGTAATTATTACGGACTATAGTTGGAAACATTTACAAAATGAACAGGTGACCGTAGTGGGCGAGGGGGTAGAAAAAATGGGCCAATTCATGACTCAAATCCCCGAGAATTGGCAACTGCAGGCGAATTCTGATCCTGACGCGAAATATATGGGACAGCACCTATATGTGCTTCCTGTCGCCGAAGATGTGGCTTATTTTGAGCCGTACTATCTGAAAGATTTTGTTGCGGAAAAATCGAAAAAGAAATTCTTTTAGCACATTTTAGACCTTGTAATAAGGACAGCTCGTAAGATGGTCGTTGACCATTCCTGTGGCTTGCATGTGGGCATACACCACCGTGGGCCCTATAAATTTGAAGCCCAATGCCTTTAGATCTTTTGAGAGTTGAATTGCGAGATCCGTTTTTGCAGGAATCTCACTTAAGTCATTCCAGGCATTTTGAAGAGGCGTTCCGTTCACGTAGGACCATAAGAAATTTACAAGCGTCGTGCCGCGAGCGTGAAGCTCTAGAACGCATTGTGCATTGGTAATGGCAGCTCTGATTTTTGCTTCATGACGAATGATGCGAGCGTTTTGGAGCGCATCCTGGATTTCTTTTTCTGTCATTTTTGCCACTTTAGCAATTTCGAATTGATGAAAAACGGCTCGAAAAGCTTCGCGTTTCTTTAAAACAGTAATCCAGCTTAAGCCTGCCTGAAAAGTTTCAAGCAAGAGGAATTCGAACATCTTTCGTTCATCACGCACCGGTCGCCCCCACTCGTTATCGTGGTAGTCTTCGTACAATTCGCTGCCCTTACACCAGCCACAGCGGTCTTTTAGGCCTTCCATAGCTTCAGTAGTTCGTTGAGATCTGTCGTGGGCAGTTGACATGTATTATTGCTGCACAAATAATAGGTAAGCGTATGACCCACACGTCCTTTGAAATGCGCTAATTCTGAGACTGATTCGCTAAAGAGTACCAATGTTCCGGGTTGATAGTGGGCGCGTTGTAGTTCCTCTGCTGCTGCCTTTGCTCCTGACCCGGTAATCACCAACTCTTTTGCGCCATAAGCCCTCATTAGTCCTAGTTCCAGCCAATTCGAAAAATTAGGTCCGTATCTAAACACTTTACTATGAACAGCACGTAAGGCTAATTGGGCTTGCTCTTTCCAATCGTTTCGGTCTGCGATGACCCCCAGATATTGAAAGAAATGTGCCCACATGGAATTGGCACTGGGGATGACATTGTCTTCGATTTCTAATTGCTTTTGCCA
>CAJQHZ010000034.1 GCA_905478295.1 uncultured Flavobacteriales bacterium
TCAAAGAAATTCCAACTTTATTCTGGACCTCACCTAAACCATTAACCATTCGGCCACCCCTTGTTTCAGTAGTTATTTTACTGTTTGGAATTTCCCTTTTTAGCTTAGGGGAAGCACTTTTAGTCGTAGCTGGCGTGGGAGTTAGTCCGTGGACTGTTCTCGCCCAAGGAGCGGCTCACACAACTGGTTGCAGCATTGGGACCGCTACTTTTGTAGCAAGTCTAATTGTATTAATGGCCTGGTTTCCACTTAAACAAGTTCCTGGTATGGGAACAGTGATTAACGCAGTTGTTGTTGCCGTTGCTCTAGATTATGCATTACCTTACCTTCCCACCTTTGAGGCATTTTATTTTAAATTGGCTCAAGCAATTATGGGTATAATTCTGATTGGACTAGGAAGCGCAATATATCTTATTGCAAACTTAGGACCAGGCCCAAGGGACGGCCTAATGACCGGGTTACAAAAAGTGACCAACTTCCCCGTGTCAGTTGTACGAAACAGTATCGAATTAACCGTTGTTTTTTGCGGATGGTTACTAGGCGGTACTTTAGGGGTAGGCACGGTATTATTTGCTCTATCTATTGGCCCATTCATTTCAATGTTTATGTATTGGTTGAAACAATTTTTTTCTAAAATTTGAAAACTATTAAACTTAAAGTCAAGTTAAATAAATTTTTTTGAAATTACATAAACATCACTTATTTGTAGATTTAAATTTCTCCATTAGATAGGGGCCCGATAACGTGGTTGGATACCTTGCTTCTTCGTTATGACCAAGGCAGGAGTTTAAACAAGTGATTTCAGCCGACCAATTAGGTTGATGAAAATATGCTAAAGATTGCCGTTTTTTTTTAGACCCAGAATTTACTACCCTATGAAGAGTTGAAACCCATCTGTCATTTGTCCACATTGCCATTAAATCGCCAATATTGATAATAAAAGTATTGGGCACAGTGGGCACAGACTCCCAAACATTGGTAGGAGAGAGAATTTCCAAACCCGTGGAACCTTCTTGAGGTAATAGAATAGTTAAACTTCCATAATCACTATGTGCGCCAGCTCTTAACTGATTTTCTTCGACTCCCATTTTTTGTTCAGGATAATTTAAAGCTCTTAAGGCTGATATTGGGTTATCAATGTATTTTGCAAAGAAATCACTATCTATTCCAAGTGCATATGTGAAAACTATCATAACTCTAGCTGCTAGCTTCTCCATTTCATTGTAATAGGCTTCCCAGGAACATCTAAAAGTATCGGGCTTATCTGGCCAGATCGTATCCGCATAACAAAACGATAAAGCATCCGGATCTGTAATGCCCTTAGGTTTCATTAAAGGTCCACCATTAAAACTCTCTTTAAGATCTGTTGGAGTTACTACCCCTTTTGATGCAGCTAGTGCTTCCTTTCCAAGACCAATATAGCCATATGGATAACCTTCAAAAGGTGGTTTGATTTTATTTTTCTCTTTCATAGACAAACAGAAGAAATTTTGAGTATCATTCCATACATTATCAATTATCTGCTTAGGCACTCCATGATTTTGCAATGCTATAAAGCCAGTGTTTTTGCATATGCTATCTATCTCACGGCCAAAGTTTACTTTCTCTGCCTCAGTTCCTTGAAAAAAATTCCCAATATTAAAAACCGGAAGTAAACTCAAAACTTAAATACCCTCTAATTTAGATAGCTTACGAACATAGGCCAAACCCCATAATGTCGTGATCAGCCCCACAATAATAAAAACTAAGCACTGAGCGTATATAACACCAGACGAAGCAAATACACCAGAAAGCCACAGGGCCACAGGAAGTGTCAAAACACCATCTCGGAGCCAATTCACCATCGTTGACCATAACGGCTTCCCAGTATTGTTAAAGGCTGCGCATGCAACAAACATCGTTCCTGAGAAAATATAAGCTACTGGAGTAAAATGTGTAAAAACCCAAACTAGTTTTGTTCCTTCATCATCGAGGTTAAAGGCTTTTGCTATTAAATCAGTTAGTAATAATAAAACAACCCAAATTATTGCGGTGTAACCCAAACAAAAGATTAAACCATCCCTGAAAGTCATACCCAAGCGTAAATAATTCTTGGCACCGAAATTTTGTCCAAATATTCCACCTATAGCTCCAGAAAGCGAAAACAATCCACCAAAAGAAAGAACTGTTACTCGGTTTATTACTGCCCATGCAGCGACAGCACTATCCCCAAAACCTGCTACGACTCCCGTCAGGAGATAATTCCCAACAGGTGTTGAAAGTTGTGTTAAGATAGTTGGTCCGGCTACAGAAAAGTATGGTACAATAGTTACCAAAGTTTGATTTATGTTTGGTCTAGCTAATAAATCATGCGTCCTTAAAACGATCCATAGTGCAATAGTCGCCATAATAATTCTAGAAACCCATATCCCATAGGCAGCTCCATCAAGACCAAGACCGAGAAAGACTATTAAAAATGGGTCAATAAATACTGCAATAACTCCAGGAATTATTGTAACAAGCATAGCACCAACACCATCACCTTCAGCACGCAAAATAGCACTACCTGACATTCCTAATGCCATCACTGGTAAGGACGGTAGAGAAAATAAAAGGTAACGAGAGGCAAGTTTTGCTGTTTCACCTTTAGCCCCCATAAACCAAAGGAAATCTTCTCGGAAAATTACTATTAAAATAACAACTGCCACCTGCGTCATTACGGCAATTATCATTGTAGACGTAGCTAGGTTTCTGACTAAAACCCGGTTTCCTTGACCAATTGAACGAGATACAACTGCGGTAGTAGCAATCATCAAACCTATACCTACAGAAACCGAGAAGAATTGAATTGAAAAAGCAAATCCCATTGCGGCTACCAGCTTAACATTACCCAACCAAGAGATCCAAAATAAATTAATTACGTCAACAAGAAAAATAAATGTTATTCCGACAGTCCCAGTAATCGTCATTCTTAAGATATGCCCCATAAGAGAGCCGGTTAAAAACTTACCTTTTATTTCTTTCATTAGTATGTCCCAGGGAATGGGCTATGATCAGTATCACAACCGAATGACGTTTTAATACTATTTATTGTAACGAACAGGGTTTTTAAAGCTTCTATCTAAAGAATAGATTCATTAAAGTTCTAACTTTTACTTAAGTAATCATACGCAGATAGGGCATGGGTTTTAACCAAATGAAGGTAATCATCAATAGGGACATTTTCATCAAATGACCCCATACCAGTAGGGAATGGACCATAAACATATGCCGGTATTCCTTTATACCTCCACAATCGTGCATCAGTACCTCCCATACTCACAACTTGAGCTGGACGATAGCCTCTTAACTGCTCAACATTATCTTGAAGAATCTCTAACATCTCCCCATTAGGGTCACAATGCGAAGGTGGGTTATTCATATCCTCAGTCATAGTAACTTCAGGATAGTTTTTTAATATTTTGTAAATTTGATCCATTACAACTTCACTTTCAATCCCAACTGGCAACCGTATGTCAGCTTCAAAAGTACATTCTCCTGGTATCATATTTGTTTTCAAACCTCCTTTAATCATACCAATATTTAAAGTTACCTTTGAAATAATTTTTGAAGCTCCCAAACCCATTCCTTTTTCAAAGTATGGCTCCGCCTCTTTTTGAGCTTGAAGTAGGTCTTTTGGAATATCTAAAACCATATTCTCCAGACCACCTAATTCATTTATAAGTTTTGCTGCTATTAGGGTCGCAGATGGGGATATGTGCGTATACGCCCCATGAGCACCAGGAGTTTTTACCGTAAAAGTAAGCCAGAGAAGTCCCTTCTCTCCGTAACGTATTGTAAATGGGCTAGATGGTTCGCCGTTAAGACAACAGTCTCCTAACACTTCAGGTTCATTATCAATTAACCATCTAGCACCCCAAGGACCAAAGGTTTCCTCATCAGAAACACATGTCAGAGTGAGCTTTCCTTTAAGTTTTTCTTTAAGCCTGTTTAAGAAAATGTAAGTCCAGATACTTGCACTAGTACCACATTTCATATCAGATGAGCCCCGACCATAGACTTTTCCATCTAAAATTTCACCACCCCAAGGGTCTGTCGTCCAACCCTCCTTATCCGCATCGTGACCAACTGGAAATACATCCATGTGCCCATTTAAAACTAAATGTCGCCCTTCATTTATTCCTTCAAAGGTTCCTAAAATATTTGGCATAGTGGGTTGAGGGGCAACAATTCGATACGGCACCTCATATTTATCCAATAAGTTGGTTACGACGTTCGCAGACTCAGTCGTATCACCTGGCGGATTAGGGCTTTTAGCCCGAATAAAGTCTTGCAAAAAACCTATGATATTACTCTTTTCTGCCTCAATCCAAGAAAGTATTTGATCACGGTCATTCATAGCTAATCCTTTTTTCTAAATGTTCATCTAAAAAATAATGTTTTATACCAATCTATTATTCATCTTTTTTTAAGAAGGATTTAAGTTTTTTTTCTGCAACTTTGTCAATCTTTAATCCTATTTTAGTTCGACACCAAAGTATATCGTAAGCTGTTTTTGCAAACTCATTCATTTCAGCGAGTGCTAGACTAAATCCTCTTCCAGAAGCATCACGTGCTATAGCCACACCATTTACACCACCGCCAATGACAAAAATATCATATATATTTTTGATTTTATTTCAGACATGCGTGAATTGTTTAAGTGTAACTAAAAAAATTTAAGTTCTTAACGAGAAAGCACGTATTAGGTCTCTGAAGTCTTTAATTGTTCTAACGCTACTTGAACACCACCACGCTTGTACGGAACACGAGCGCTTTCTAAACCTAACTCAACACCAGACAAGGTCGCCATAAGCATGAGATCATTAAAATCACCTAAATGGCCAATGCGAAACACTTTGTCAGAAACTTTAGAAAGACCGTTGCCAAGTGAAATACCAAACTCTGTTAATGCTTTTTCACGAAAGGCATCTGCACTATGTCCTTTGGGTAGCATCACAGCGGTTAATACACCACTCTCTGCGCCCTGCTCGCTGCAAAGTACTTCCAATCCCCAAGCTCGGACAGCCTGGCGGGTAGTTACTCCATGGCGTGAGTGTCGAGAAAAAACATTTTCCAAGCCCTCTTCATGAAGCATATCGATAGATTCAACTAAACCGTAGAGTAAATTTGTTGCTGGAGTATAAGGGAAGTAACCAGATTTGTTTGGGCCAATCATGTCACCCCAATCCCAATATGATCGTTGAAGTTTTGCAACCTTATTTGCCATCAATGATTTTTTACTGACTGCATTGAAAGAAAGCCCAGGTGGTAGCATGAAGCCTTTTTGAGAACCTGAAACGGTTACATCGACACCCCACTCGTCGTGTTGGTAGTCAATTGAAGCCAATCCCGAAATTGAATCCACCATTAAAAGGGCAGAGTGACCAGCATTATCTATGGCTTTTCTAACCGACAGAATGTCTGAAACAGATCCAGTTGATGTTTCATTATGAACTACGCAAACAGCCTTAATTTCAGCTGTAGTATCTTCTCGCAAAGCTTCTTCAATTTTATCTGGATCTGCACCACCACGCCAATTTCCATGAATAAATTGGGCATTGAGTCCTAAGCGCTGAGCCATACTTTTCCAAAGTGTTGCGAAATGACCTGTTTCGTACATCAACACTTTATCACCAGGAGAAAGAACATTAACTAACGCAGCCTCCCAGGCTCCAGTACCCGACGCAGGAAATACAAAAACATTACTTTCAGTTTTAAACACTGTCTTCAAACCCTCTAATACCCTTGTGCCAAGCTCTGCAAAATCTGGACCGCGATGGTCTATCACTTGTCTTGAAATTGCATTCAGAATTCGATCTGGCACTGAACTTGGGCCTGGAATTTGTAAAAAATGTCGACCTGGTTGTCTTATCATTACTATCAATCTTAATTAAGGGACTAAGTCCGTTTAGGTTACACTAAATTAGTAAGTCAATGGAGGGTCACTTGACGGCAAGCGATTTTAAATATTGAATTATGAATTTATGATTAGGTCAAGGTAAAATTTTGTATGACTAGTATTATCGCAAACTCTACTGTGGCTTTAAATTTTGGAAAACAGTTAGAAAAAGAAATCGAGGGAGAAGTACTATTCGACAACTTTAGTCGTGGGCAATATGCTACCGATGCGTCAATTTATCAAATGATACCCACAGGCGTAGTTGTTCCAAAAAATAGTAGTGATATAGAGAAAGTTATCAATTTAGGCCGAAAAGACGGTATTAGTCTTTTGGCACGTGGAGGTGGAACCTCCCAAAGTGGTCAAACAGTTAACAACTCTGTGGTCTTAGATAATTCAAAATTCCTTAATAAAATTATAGAAATTGATGTAAAGAATAGGAGTTGTGTAGTTGAGCCAGGAATTGTGCTCGATGAACTAAATCGTATATTAAAACCTCATGGACTTTGGTTTCCTGTGGATATTTCGACATCCTCTAGAGCAACAATCGGTGGAATGGCAGCCAATAATTCTTGTGGTGGAAGGTCTATTCGCTATGGAACAATGCGAGATAATGTTATCTCTATCGAAGGTTTCATGAGTGACGGGTCTTACTGTCATTTTGGAACGATGGAGAATCCAAAAACTTCAGACTTATCAAAAGCATTAAAACTAATCGGTGAACGAGATGCCTTGGAAATAGAGCACCGCTTTCCTAAACTCATCCGGAGGGTGGGAGGGTATAACATTGATGCGCTAATTCCAAAGGGAGAGCCACATAACCTTTCACATGTACTTGTTGGGTCTGAAGGCACCTTAGTATACTCTTCAAAGCTCGAATTAAAACTGTCCCCACTGATAACAAAAAAAGTTATGGGCGTATGTCACTTTCCATCTTTCCACAAAGCAATGGAGGCCACGCAACATCTTGTAAAACTAAAACCTCTATCAGTTGAGTTGGTTGACGCCACAATGATTAAATTAGCTCGAGAAATTCCTATATTTCAAAAATCTGTTGAAAAATTTGTACAAGGAAATCCAGAGGCCCTCCTGTTAATAGAGTTTTCTGAAAAGGATCAGTCTCAAAATAGTATCAAATTAGAAGAACTATGCGATGTAATGGGAGAACTAGGTTACTGCTGGGAAAACTCCAGAACTCAATGGGGCGGTGTAATCAAGGTAGTAGAAAACAACTTACAAAACGAAATTTCAGAAGTTCGAAAGTCAGGACTCAATATTATGATGTCTATGAAAGAATCTGGGAAACCTGTTTCATTCGTCGAAGATTGTGCGGTCGAATTAACCGATTTGGCCGACTATACTGCCGGATTGACAGAAATATTTGAAAAATACCAAACTAAAGGTACCTGGTACGCTCATGCCTCTGTTGGATGTCTTCACGTTCGACCAGTCCTGAATATGAAGCTTGATCAAGACGTTAAAACTATGCGGGCTATTGCTGAAGAAACTTTTGACTTAGTTGCAAAATACAAAGGATCTCACTCAGGTGAGCACGGGGATGGAATTGTCAGATCTGAGTTTCATACAAAAATGTTTGGAAAACGGTTGGTTAATACTTTCAAGGAAATCAAACAAACTTTCGATCCATTAGGATTATTTAACCCTGGAAAAATAGTTGATGCCCCCAAAATGGATGATCGAAGTTTGTTCCGTTATGGCCCAAACTATACTGCCAAGGAGTTCAAAACAGAATTGGATTGGTCGAATTGGCCAGGTGCAGGTGGAGGGTTTTTAGGTGCCGTCGAGATGTGTAATAACAATGGTGCATGCCGTAAGCTAAAGGGGGGAACAATGTGCCCCTCTTACCGCGTCACACGAAACGAAAACGATGTAACACGAGGTCGTGCAAATGCTTTGCGTCTAGCAATTACAAATCAATTAGGAGCAGATGCCTTCACTTCAGAAGAAATGTTCAACACAATGAAATTATGCGTCTCATGCAAAGGATGTCAGCGCGAATGCCCAACAGGTGTGGATATGGCCGCAATGAAAATAGAAGTTTCAGCAGCTCGCATTAAAAAATTTGGTTTAACATTCAGTGATAGATTAATTTCTTATCTACCTCGATACGCGAGTGTTGTATCTAAATTTCCTCGCCTTATGAATCTAAGGAATCGTGTTCCAATTTTAGCAAAGGCCTTAGAGCGAGCCACTGGTTTCTCCGCGAAGAGACCTCTTCCTAATTGGTCGAATGATACCTTTAACGATAGAAAGCACCCCTCAAGAGTTAACCCAGATATTGTGTTATTTGCGGATACATTCAATCGATACTTTGAGCCCGAAAACTTGCGTGCAGCGATAGCAGTTTTTAATAAGGCCAAAGTTTCTTTTGTTATAGCAAAACCAGAAGACAGAAAAAGACCTTTATGTTGTGGTAGGACTTTTTTATCGACTGGTCTTGTGGATAAAGCAAAGGAGGAAGCAACGCGATTAGTTAACGCCCTCTTACCACATGCTAAAGCTGGGCGGTACATTGTGGGTTTAGAACCTAGTTGTCTATTAGCTTTAAGAGATGAAATTCCGAGACTTATACCAGGTAAAGATGCAGAATTAGTAGCAAAGTATGCACTTTTATTTGAAGAATACATTGCTAAACATTTAGATAAAAATTTATTTAAATCTCTATTTAAGTCTCCTACAGATACTATTCTATTACATGGCCACTGTCATCAAAAAGCGGCAGGAGTAATGTCATCGGTTGAACAAGTTTTAAACTTACTTCCCAATACTGCCGTTGAAATATTGGAGACTAGCTGTTGCGGAATGGCGGGGTCATTTGGATTGAAAACTGACACATATTCAGTTTCAATGGAAATGGGTGAGTTGGATCTTTTTCCTGCCGTACGAGCTAGACCTAAAAACTCCATAGTAGTTGCTGACGGAACCTCGTGCCGCACTCAAATAAAAGATGGTACGAACACCGAAGCCATTCATGTTGCACGGATTTTAGAGATGGCTTTATCTGGAAGTTAATTTCGAAAGGTAGTATCTTTTACCGCAGTGTTCCTCCAGCTTTAGTTTCAATTTTTATTTTTGACGAACATAGTTTCGAGAAATAAACTTTAAAAATCGGTATAATATGAAAACTAAAAGAACACTTCCAATAATAATGTCAAAATAATCTGTCCAATCGTGGCTTTCAGAGTTCACATTCCAGTTATCAAACTGTTGGATAGCAAAAACAAATAAAACAACGTACCCAAAAACAACAAGGATCCGGTACACTCTACCAATTAACAAGTACATCCATACACCTCATTGTATTTCTTTATCATATAATTTTTTACAAAAGCTAGAATTAATATCTGCGCTGCAAACTACTCTTTGACAAAAACTAGTGACACTAATTTAATAGCGCAAGTGTTAAAATAATGTAAAATTCCTTCTTCGCTTTCTTTCAAGGAAACTACCAATGAACTTTATGGTCCCTTTATGATGCATGTGAATAATAAGGGTATGTAACCTGGTGGAACTCAATAAACAACAAAATCATTTGAACTCTGAAATTAATGCCCTTAAATAATGTATAGGAAACTAACTATTAAGAACAAAGAGAACTTCATTTAATGTTGACAATGAAATACAGTAATACGCTAGATTAGGAAACTTTAATGGCTTACCAGACACTCAGTTTTGAATTTTCAAAGAGCATAGCAACTATTACCCTTAATAGAACAGATAATTCTGCGAATGCATTAAACGCTAAGATGACTGAAGAGCTATTTGATGTAAGTGTAAGATGTGGTTCTCCAGACGTACGTTGCGTAATTATAACTGGAACTGGTAAAATGTTTTGTGGTGGTGGGGATCTGGTAGAGATGAACGCCGTCGAAGACAAACACACCCACCTAACAAAAATGGCTACATTACTACATGCTGGACTCACAAGGTTCTCACATATTGATGCACCCATAATTATTGCTTTAAATGGTACAGCTGGGGGAGCTGGGTTTTCTTTAGCTTTAGCTGGCGATTATGTCATAGCATCAGATAAAGCAAAGTTTGTATCAGCTTATACAGCTTCGGGGCTTACTCCAGATGGATCCTCTACTTACTATCTTGCTAAGCATGTTGGTCTTTTACGTGCTAAAGAATTAATGCTTACTAATCGGGTTCTTACTGCATCAGAAGCTCAAGACTGGGGTATTGTAAACAAAGTAGTGACATCCGAGGTAGTTATGAAAGAAGCTTATACAATGGCAAACCAATTTGCCTCAGGGCCTACGAAAGCCTTTGGTGGCGTAAAACGGCTACTAAACACCGCTTTTTCTGATGGAATCGAAACTCAACTTGATCATGAGACACGTTCAATTGCTAACATGATGCGCACAAATGATGGGCCTGCTGGCATAAGTGCCTTTCTTGCAAAGAAAAGTCCAAAATTTAATGGGAAATAAAAAGACTAACTAAAAAAATTAATTATAATTTGAACAAAGAAATACGTTATTACTGAATTTTTTTGTATAATTTTAGCTTATACGTAATAAACCCTCTCATTATTAGAGACTGATCTTAAGTCTTATAGATCAATTTCAATTACACCACCCTCGAGTAAAGCACGGCTTTTGCATAGAATAATTTGAGTTTGTTGTTGTTTTTTTGACAGCACGAAGTCTCGATGCTCTACTTCTCCTGAAATTAGCTCACAGCTGCAAACCCCACAAAGTCCGTCAGAGCACTTTACGTCAACGGGGTAACCATTCTCTGTCAAGATATCGGTAGCTGACTTATTAAATGGTACAACCAACTCTTGCTGAGACTTTACAAGTTTTAAAATAAAGTTTTGATTTATATAATCTGGTTCCACAGGAACCGAGAAATACTCTAAGTGAACTTTTTCCTGAGGAATCTCCTTATTCTCAGCTGCCAGAACAACAGAGTCCATGTATCGTTCTGAACCACAAATATAAACTTGCATATTTTTTTTATAATTACCCAAGACGATATTAAAATCAGCACGTG
Organism: uncultured Flavobacteriales bacterium; assembly: GCA_905478295.1. Lineage (GTDB taxonomy): Bacteria > Bacteroidota > Bacteroidia > Flavobacteriales > Schleiferiaceae > UBA10364. The sequence continues at coordinate 10,943 of CAJQHZ010000034.1, forward strand.
TCCCTTCATCAGAAAAATGAAAATGTACTTTGTCAGACCACGGGAAAGTTTTCAGATCATCTAAATACCCCGCTTTCAATTTTGAGTTAGCTGAATAATGGAGTTCGAAGTTTTCTCCCAAAGCATACAACCGGTGAGCAAATGAAATCATAGGAGTAACACCAATACCTCCCCCCATTAAAAAAGTTTTTGTTGCTGTTTCATCTAATTCAAAATGGTTAATAGGTTTAGAAATAAATACCTTACGCCCTTCTAAAAAGATGCGATGCATCATTTTAGAACCTCCACGCCCCTCATCCTCACGTAGAACACCTATCTGATATTTGGATCTGTCTGCAGGATCTCCAGACATTGAATATTGACGCAAAAACTCAGGAGCAACTACAATATCTATATGCGCTCCTGCGGTCCATTCGGGTAAGTCCAGTCCATCGGGCCGCTTAAACTCATATTTAATTAACGACTCTGTCATTTCATGAACTCTGCTAACTACAACTTGGATAACAGGGGCATCACTTGGCACACTATACTGATGAATGTGGTCGGTTTCTCCATTTTTTAATTTTATTTTATATTCGTCTGCTGTGATCATTGCTTGATATGCTTCGATACCACTCTCACGATCCATTGGTGATGGATAAGGCCACGGATGAGGTGCTAGATTAGCTGGGTACACAGCAAGAGTTTGATCTTCATACTTTAGATTAAGATCGCGTTGTAAACCTCGACGATTCAACTTTTTTCTGCTGGGCTTATAACCACCACCTTCTTCTAACTCTATGTCCCACCACCATTTTTTAATATCATTTAGGTCACCATTTCCAACTAAATCATCCAACTTCGCTAATGGTTTTGCCAGCTGTGGGGCATTTGAGGCTAACCACCTAAATGGGGCTTCCGCAAATAACCCTTCTAAATTCCACGGACAGGTTTTCATACAACGACCACACATTGCCCCACCTTCTGTAGTAATCCTATAAGTAGCGCATTTTTGGCTATCAGATTTCCAAATTTCATAACCATTAAACATCAACTTTGGTCCTGCCGTTATCGCACCCGCTGGACATTCGCGTGCACACTTGTTGCAGTTCTCACAAAAATTCTGAAGACCAAAATCAATGGGTTTATCATATGCCATGGGCATATCAGTTGTAACAGCTCCAGATTTTAAACGCGGCCCAAGGTACGGATTCAAAATAACTTCGCCTATACGACTAACCTCACCCAAACCTGAAAGTAATAATAAAGGTGGCTGAAGAACCTCTCCATCCATTACCGTATGGGACTTTGCCTTGTAGCCTAAATTACGAATTTGTTTAGCTATTACGCCTCCCAACAGTGAAAACCTCAAATAAGCACGCATAGATTGGGCTACTGAAATCCAGTCATCACCGGAAGCGCCCTCCATAGTTTCATAACCCTGATCTATAATCATGGAGATCGCATTATTATGAGGGGGATCAATAGGGGTACCAGTCGCATCATGGCTATACCAAGCCCAATCTGGACATCTAGAAATCCCAACGGCATCTATTCCTAAAAAGTAGCTAGTAGCTTTAATATTATTTGCATTTTTTTCTATATTTGTTGGACGAGAACCAGAAGGGTTTGGATCACCATCTTGAAGCAAAATAAAAGCACCAAGTGCACGCCGTTGCGCAGAAGATGGTGCAGTTTTACGAACATAGTACCCACCTTTTGCACCATCTTGATTAATTTTTCCCATATCACCAAATTGAGCTCTCGCAAACATATCAGTGCGTTTTGGCACTCGTGCAACTCTTGTTTCGTCAATATAGGTAGTTGGCGTCTCTACTCGCTTTAGACGCTCAAATGGATGTGCTCCATCTACAAATCTTCTTTTTGTGTACGGATCACGATTCATTGCGTTTTTAGAAAACCCCTTCCCTAACCACCAGGCAGGTCCTTTGGTCTTAAACCAAGGTTGTTCATGTTCCGATGCGAGAGGGCTATCAACCGAGAGATCAAGTGTGCAGGTGACAGCAGCAAGTCCAAAGCTTGAACCAATATAAGGTGCGATTAACTGCCCTTTAATACACCATACTAACCCTGCAGTAACTGCTAATTGGTTTAAATCAACATCTGAGGCAGACCCCGAATGCGATTTAGCATCATATCCTAACAATCGAATATAGTTAGCTATCACCGCTGCAGTTTCATTTGCTCTCAAACATGCCCGATGACTTAATGCGTCTTTTAACCAATCAGTTCCAGGTTCGTCTGAGCGAATATCACGTGGGTTTTCATATAAAAATATAAGCGCATGTGTGTGCCCATTAATAGTCGTAGGTGGCGCTTCCATTGACTCTTTAAGATCTGCCATAATCCCATCAATACCTGCCGCAAGAGTTTTAGTTTGGCGAGTGCGCAAGGCTTCTGCCAAGTGAGCGATATCTGGGTTATTAAAAGGTTTTGATAATAAATCTGTATCTTGAAGTCGACAGACACCTACCATTGATGCATCCGAAAAAAAGCCAAAAGCCTTAAGGTGATCTGTTCTCTCCTTAGGGTCGACGGGTATTTCTGAAACTGCTTTATTTATCATACCATCGCGGATCGCATCCAACATGGCCTGGTATTCACAAATTGCATTAACAATACTTTCAGGTGCCTCTGGTCGACGAAATGACAGCGCACACATCGGGGGCACCTCAGTCAAATCAGGCATTCCCCCGCGCTTCAATCTTTCTGTCGGATAAGGTCCCATATGAACAGGACGTTTTTTTGTAGAGAATAAACGCATTCCTATCCCTTGCTACCCCTTTAGCTCAAACATCACAGCCACGTGTATCTAAACTATTAACCCGTTTCAACCGACGGTAAAGTGTTGAATAATGTTTTAAGTTTTATAGATTGTAAAATTATTATCTGGTATGAAATATTGGTGGCAGGTAAAATAGTTCGCATTTGATACTTATAAATTTAAATTGTTTGGTGAACAGATTGGTGGCTCAACAGAATATGGAGAACACTATGGCACGAGAATGGGTAATCAAAGATTACTCTGGGTACCAAGGGTTAGTCTTGCAAAAATGCGAACCTCAACATCCCAGGCCTGGCGAAATTCGTATACGAATAGAAGCTTTTGCGTTGAATTGGGGGGATATGGACTTGATGCAGGATAACTATTCCTTCAGTTTCAATAGCTTTCCCGCACGCATTGGGATGGAAGCTGCCGGTATTGTGGATGAGATCGGCGACGGTGTGACTGGGATTAAGCTTGGTGCGCGCTACTGTACACTGCCATATTTCTATTTCAATAATGGGGCCAGTGCCGACTTTATTACGATAGATACGCGTTATGTGACTCCTGCCCCAAAGGGATTGTCAGCAATTGAAAGCGCCTCGGTGTGGATGCAATTTATGACCGCCTATTACCCCATCGTGGAGCTATGCAAAGCTGTGCCAGGAAAATCTATACTCGTAACTGCGGCTACTGGGACAGCCGGAAATGCAGCGCTTAATATTGGAGCCATGTTTGGGGCTAATATGATCGCCACAACGCGATTTGAACACAATCGTGAATATCTACTATCTTCAGGCGCTTCGCATGTCATTGTGCCAGGTACTGATGATTTAGCAAAGACGTTACGAGAGTTGACCGACGGTCACGGCATTGATGCGGCCTTTGATCCGATTGGCGCCAGCATGATGGCGCGATATAGTCCGGCACTTGCTCGTGATGCCACCATTTATTTCTACGGCACCTTAGATGGCATTTTTCCACAACTACCAATTGTTGATATGTTTCAAGCAAACGCCACTTTTCACCCCTATTCGTTATTTAACTATGTTGAAGATCCGCTGATGCAAGCCAAGGGAACAGAATTCGTTTATAATGCACTTGCACGTGGAAAGCTTGTGCCGAATATCGATCGTGTTTACCCCATGGAAGGGTATCGAGATGCGTGGGAATATCTGAGCCAACCGCGCATTAACCACGGTAAAGTCGTCATCAATACAGGGCTTAAACACCTCTAGAAGAGTTTTTATAGGTAAAAGTATTGCCGTAAAAGTAAAATATTTAAAAATATGTTATTAGCTTTTTACTTATTGAAATAGCAAGCGAAGTACATTTTTTTATTTGTACTCAGCAAATTGGCTTTAAAGTGAAAACTTGCACCCCCACAGAGGGGGGTGCAAGTAATTTTACAAGTTAATTTAAAAAGCTCAGATATTAATTACATACCCACTTCATATTGTGAAAATTGTACTCAAAGCTCATCATCGGGACCCATTCGAACCCTTGCAGACAATCAGAAAATGCTTGCTGGCTAGTCCGAGTAAGGAGATATACATCTGACTGGGTATCTGTCAGTTTCTGTTGTATTTTTTTGTAAATCGCATTCTGAGCAGTTACATCACCTGTTCCACGAGCTTCATCGATCCAAGAATCAATTTCGTCATCCAATACCCATTCCATAGAGGCCCATGTGCCCTTGGCCCGAGAGTGGTATTGTGAGAAGAAAAAACTATCAGGGGAAGGGTACTGCGCACTAAAAAACACCTCATTAATAGCAGGAGTTGTTTCAGGTTTGCTTGCAAGCTCTGTCATACGGTTCCAAGGCTCTGGCTTTAAGATAGTATTAAACCCTATTTGGTCAAGATTTGACTTCATTAGTAGAGCAATTTCTTCTTCAAACGCTAAACCAGCTACGTACATAATTTCAACTGGAATTTTTCCTCCACCAGCATATTTACTAGCTGCAACATGTTCGCGTGCGGCGTTCATGTCAAAAGTTGGAAATGTTAAAGTATCAAGATAAGCATCAGCAAAAACAGCTGGCATTGGACCTGCTAAAGGTTCACCTGGTAAAAGAGCACCACGGATTGTTTCATAATCAGTTGCTAGAGCGATAGCTTTACGAATATTCACATCATCTGTTGGCGCGACCTGGTGATTTAATTTAAAGTAAAAGTTGGACGCTGTTGGATACTTAAGTACACTATACCCATCCATTGCACCAATAGAATCAAATGTTTCTTGAGCTTGAGAATTGGCGGACATCGATAAAACACCTGATGCTGCCAGAGCCTTAACGGTTGCTTCTTCGTTGGTTATGACAAACCGAACCTCATCTAAGGATTGATCGTTCCATCCAAGGTGATAATCATCAAACTTTTTAATCGTCATGCTAGCGCCACGCGCCCAACTATCGAGCATGTATGCTCCAGCTCCAGCACTGGTATTGGCTAAAAAATCTTGAGCCCAAGGATCAGAATCGGTTTTATTAGCTTCAGCAACATCGCTGTTCACAACAAACATTATTGGTGTGTTGGTTAAAAATGGTGTATAAACCTTATTAAGTTTGAATTGAACTGTTGATGAATCCAAAGCCGTGACTGAATTTGCATCTAATACTCCTTCAAATAAATATGCAGGACCCTCATTGATCGACATGAGTCGCGAGATTGAGTACGCGACATCTTTTGCTTCTACTGGCGAGCCGTCTTGAAACTTAGTTCCAGATTTAAGGTGGAATGTATAAGTTAAAGTGTCATCGGACACATCCCAGCTATCTGCCAATAATGGTAAAATATTGCCTGACGAATCCAGAGTTGTAAGTGCTTCATACATATTCACACCAGCCATATATTCAGTGTAATCATTGATTTTAGCTGGATCAATTGTTCCAAATATTTGAGTCGCGTTTACCGTTGCAACATTTTGCGAAAATGCTGCCGTTGCAAGTATCATAATACTTGTCCCTGCGGCTATTCCAGCTTTTAATATACGATTTATTATCATTGTATTTTACTCCCATTTTAGTTCATTAAACTATAAATTTTAATTAGGTAACGATAGTTGTATATATTTTTTATATTATATACATACTATATATATTAATAAATTAAAGTGGATAATTAAGTCAATTTGACAATTAAATAGGGGGGAGCGCAGTGGCATTTTATCTAGCAAAACGGACATTGTCTTTGTTGCTTGTACTTTTCGGTCTGGCAATACTTATATTCATTATTGCGCGAATTGTCCCTGGGGATCCAGCTAGAATAGCTCTTGGACCGCTCGCAACTGCAAATCAAGTACTCGAAATGAGACATGAAATGGGTTTAGATAAACCCTTTATTGTGCAATTATGGGATTACTTAAGTGGATTATTCCGAGGTGATCTTGGAAAATCATTTCTCACTAGCCGTCCAGTAATGCAAGATATTGTAGGAGCACTTCCTGCAACATTCGAATTGGTCTTGTTTACTATAATTTTACAAATAACGATATCAATTCCACTTGGAGTTATTGCTGCTATTTACCGCGATACTTGGGTAGATAATATATCAAGAGTTATTTCTCTGATAGGAGTAGTAACCCCCGGGTTTGTCTTGGCAATTATTCTACAGTTAGTAGCAAGTTACAAATTTCAATTTTTTCCTGTCACCGGCAGGCTTGATGCCGGTATAGATTATGAAGCTACATATACTGGATTATTGATAATTGATTCACTTATTGACGGTAGATGGGATGTTCTTGGTGATGCCTTACGACATATAATTCTTCCTTCGATAGCCTTGGCAGCCGCCGGTATTGGGCAAGTAATGCGTATCACTCGCTCATCCATGATAGAAGTCAGTGGGCGAGATTTTATTGAAGCTTCTCGGGCTTATGGAATTCCAGAACGTGTAGTACGTTTTCGGTATATGTTGCGTATCGCATGTGTTGCACCTTTAACAATTTTAGGGCTCGAGTTTGCCTCGTTAATTGGAAACGCGTTCATCGTTGAATTTGTTTTCAGTTGGCCTGGAATTGCAAGCTATGGAGTTCGTACTATATTAGAAAAAGACCTGAACGCCGTTATTGGGGTTGTTCTGGTATCTGGCGTATTCTTTGTAGTTGCCAACCTCACAATTGATATTATTCTTGGTTTTATTGATCCGAGGAACCGTTTGCGTGAAGGGGCTGAGAAATGATCGAGCTCAGTGAGCAAGCAAGTACAGAAAGATTCATGACAAGTCGACAAATGGCGTGGTTTAGGTTTAGACGTAATCCAGCCGCCCTAATTGGAGCGACAATTGTCATTTCAGTAACAATGCTGGCAATATTTGCTCCAATTCTTTCACCGTCGCCACAATCAGCAGGCTCATTCGTCGACTTTGCCCATCGACATCACCCACCAAGTGCTGAATTTTGGTTTGGTACAGATAATGTGGGGCGAGATATTTTTACTCGGGTAATATTTGGCTATCGAATTTCGCTTAGCTTAGTGGTGGGTGTATTAGGTTTTGCAGTACCTTTTGGGGTAATTTTAGGACTCTTGGCCGGATACTTTGGTGGCCGAACAGAATTTATAATTATGCGATTTACAGATGTTATGTTGGCGATACCTCCTCTAGCTATGGCGTTAGCGATTACTGCTGTTTTGTCTCCCAGTCTCGTTAATGCAATGATAGCTATCACTATGCTTTGGTGGACCTGGCATACGCGCCTAATTTTTAGAATAGTCAAAGCTCAAATGAGTGAGGATTATGTCGAGGCAGCAAAGGTGGCTGGAGCCAGTCATGCACATATCATGTTCAAAGAACTACTCCCAAACTGTATTTCGGCAATCTCTGTTAAAATCTCATTAGATGCTGGGTTTGTTATTCTGTTTGGTGCTGCCCTATCCTTCTTAGGCCTTGGTGTTCACCCGCCAACCCCAGATCTTGGAACGATGGTCAGTACTGGATCAGAATACTTGCCTGAGTTTTGGTGGGAGGCCTTGATGCCAGGTCTTGCAATTCTATACGCAATATTGGGCTTCAATCTGTTGGGCGACGGATTGCGTGATATGATGGATGTAGAGGTATAGTATGATGGAACCTATACTGGACATTTCGGGGCTTAACCTTAGCTTCACCACGTATGGTAAGAGAACTCAAGTTTTACATGATGTCTCCTTAAGAGTTGGTAAGGGAGAGAGGGTTGCCCTGATAGGTCAATCTGGTTCAGGAAAAACTGTAACAATGCGTGCGATTATTGGAACACTACCTATACCACCAGCAAAAATAGAGGGTGGTGTTATACAATTTGAAGGTCGGGATCTTTTGCAAATGGCCAAAGTGGAAAGAAATCGCTTAAAAGGAACTGGGATTTCTATCATTATGCAAGACCCACTTTTATCGTTTAATCCAGTCCTTACAATTGGTCGTCAAATGGATGATATCGTTCGATATGCTGATGTAAGACTTGGTAGCAAACGAAATTCTGGTTTACGAAAGGCAACTATCCTAGACACGCTACAAAAGGTTCGTTTACCTGATGGTGCGCAAATCTATGACGCCTACCCAATGATGCTTTCTGGTGGCATGCGTCAAAGAGTGCTAATAGCCATGGCACTTTTAAACAAACCACGTTTACTAATAGCTGATGAGCCGGGAACCGCACTAGACGTTACTACTCAAAAAGAGATTTTAAAACTGTTAAATCAACTTGTAAAAGAAGAAAATTTATCACTTTTACTCATTACGCATAATCTTGGTGTAGTTCGTGAGATTTCTGATAGAGTTTATGTAATGGAAAATGGACATATTGTTGAGGAAGCCACTCGCAAGGATATCTTTGAACAACCTCGCCACGCCTACACAAAAAAACTGATGACAAGTGTGCTTCCCCTTTACGGTAAGCGTGTTAGAAATTTTGAGAACAACCGTCAGAGTGATCCAAAAATTGAAATCCAAGGGGTCACAAAAGAATTCCGTGGCAAAGTTAGTTTTTTTTCAAAGAAGTATCGTGTTGTTCGAGCAGTTGATAATGTAAATTTACAAATTGAAAATGGTGATATTTTTGGTATTGCTGGCGAAAGTGGGTCAGGGAAAACTACTTTGGCCAAAATGTTATTAGCATTGCACTCACCCACCGATGGTCAAATCAAGATAGATGGTAGGCCGTTAAGTAACTTTTCTAACTCGCGTGAGTTTCGTAGGCTTATTCAAATTGTTTATCAGAACCCCGGTTCTTCCCTAAACCCCAAGCGAACCGTAACTCAGGCTTTGACAGTTCCATTAAAATTTTGTGGATACGATTCTACTCAAATTAAATCACGAATATCAGAACTTCTGGATATGGTTGATTTACCAAAATCTTACGCTTCAATGTATCCTCATGAATTGTCTGGTGGTCAAAAACAACGCGTAGCAATCGCACGGGCTCTGTCCGTAAATCCAAAAATTTTGGTTTTAGATGAACCCACATCTGCTTTGGACGTTCTTATTCAAAATACCGTTATTGAACTTCTTTTGCGTTTACGTGAAGAGCTTAACCTGACATATGTTTTTATTTCCCATGATTTAAGTCTGATGAGAAATTTCTGTAACAGGGTCGCAATTATGTTTCGCGGTCAAATTTGCGAACAGGGTGAAACTCGAGAGATTTTTACAGACCCTCAGCATGCCTATACTAGAGCGTTGTTAAGCTCGATTCCAGTTATTTCCGAGCAAGAAGAACAGCAAAAACCAAAAGTCACAGATGCAGAAAGACAGGCTGTTCTTGCCTCGTCCACTGCCCTAAAATGAAAGAGGTAAAGATGTATCGAATTGGAATCGATGTTGGTGGAACCAATACAGACGCAGTGATTATGCAAGGTGATAAAATTTTAGCAGGAGTCAAATCGGCAACTACCTCCGATGTGATGTCTGGGGTCGTGGATAGCTTAAAAAAAGTCTTAGCAGAAACAGGTGTTAAAAATTCAACTGTGTCTGCAGTTATGATTGGTACGACCCATTTCACTAATGCGGTCGTTGAACGCCGCAGTCTTTCTTTGACCGCAGCTGTGCGTCTTTGTCTACCCGCGGCACAATGCCTTCCCCCAATGGTAGATTGGCCAGACGACATAAAGCAGGCCGTTGGAGGGCATTATTGGATGGCTGATGGTGGTAACGAGTTTGATGGTCGCGAAATTTCATCACTAAATGACATTCAACTTACAAAGATTGCAGATGAGATCGATGCTCTTGGAATTGACACAGTGGCTCTTTGTTCAGTTTTTAGTCCAGTTAATGACAGTATGGAAAAAGAAGCTATGGCGATAATGAAAAAACGCCTACCTAAAGCTAACTTTACCCTATCAAGTGAAATTGGTCGTTTAGGAATACTAGAACGAGAAAACGCAGCAATCATGAACGCATCCCTCAGAAAACTTAGCTCTCATACTGTCGGTGCTTTTGGAAAAGCTTTGAAGTCTGTGGGTTTGAGCTGTCCTTATTACGTTACGCAAAATGATGGCACCTTAATGAGTGCCAAATTTGTTCAAGAATACCCAGTTTTAACCTTTGCTAGTGGCCCTACTAATTCTATGCGTGGGGCATCATTTCTTACAGGCGAAAAGAATGCCATTGTGATTGATGTGGGGGGTACATCTACAGATGTTGGGGCCCTCGTTAACGGTTTTCCAAGACCAGCTAGCACATCTGTTGATGTGGGCGGAGTGCGTACGAATTTTCGTATGCCCGATGTGTATTCAATTGCACTTGGTGGTGGCACAATTATTAATCCTGAGGACCCTATCAGTATAGGGCCACGCTCAGTAGGCTATCGCATCCATGAGGACGGTCTATTATTTGGTGGAGATATACTTACCGCAACAGATGTAGCCGTTGGGCTTGGCATTGCAGATATAGGTGACCCTGAACCAGCAAAAAAACTTGGCTCAGAGAGATTACAAATAATAAAGTCGAAGATTGATGAAATGATTGTGAATGCTGCTGAAAGAATGCGCGTATCATCGGATCGAATTCCAGTGTTAGCAGTTGGAGGAGGATCTATTTTAATCCCAGACACAGTCGGGGATCTTCCAGTTGTAAAACCAAATTATTTTGCTGTTGCTAATGCTGTTGGGGCTGCTATCGGCCAAATTAGTGGCGAAGTGGACAGAATATTCAGTTTAACAAGTATAAGCCGTGAAGAGGCGCTCGAAACAGCTCGCAAGGAAGCAACAAAAAAAGCTATTGCTGCTGGTGCTAAACCAGACTCTATAGAAATACTTGATCAGGAAGACGTACCACTGGCTTATCTTCCCGGTAACGCAACGCGTATTCGACTAAAGGTCGTCGGTGATTTGAATGGATAAGTTGTTTGAAGTATTTGACACAGATCTTGATGCCATCGAAATTGGTGCTGCTATTCTTGGTACTGGTGGTGGTGGGAACCCTTATATTGGCAAGTTGCGTTGTAGGTTACAATTGCAACAAGGACGCCGAATTAAAGTAATTCCGATAGACGAACTTCGAGATGATGCTTTGGTAGTATCACTAGGCGGTATCGGAGCACCTGTGGTTGGAGTCGAAAAGATAGAACAAGGCGAAGAATGTCTGAGGGCTGTGCATGCTCTTGAGGATGATCTCGGTTGTAAAGTCGACGCACTAATCTCATCTGAAATTGGTGGAGCTAATTCAATGGAACCGATGCTTACAGCTGCGCAGGCAGGTATACCAGTTGTGGATGGAGATGGGATGGGGCGTGCGTTTCCAGAAATGCAGATGTGCACATGGTCAATCTACGGGCATCGATCAACGCCTTCTGCTATGGCCGATGAAAAGGGCAATATTGTAATCATAAAAAATACAAGAAATGAAGTTTGGGTAGAGACACTTGCACGAGCTAACGTTGTTGCAATGGGAGCAGCAGCAGGCATTGCTATGGCCCCAATGAAAGGCAGTTATGTTAAAAAAGTAGCGATTAGAAGTACCATTACACAGGCACTTTCTTTAGGGAATTCGGTTTTGAAGGCTCAACGTGATAATACAGATCCAATAGCTGCGGTTTTAGCACATGAAGATGGGCGTTTGTTGATGACTGGAAAGATTATTGACCTGGAACGTCACCTCAAGGGCGGTTTTGCTGTTGGACATATATTTATTCAAGGTTTTGGTGATTTTTCTGGGGACAAGGGACAGATTGACATCCAAAACGAGTTTTTAGTTTTCCATCGCAATAATCAAGTGGAAATTTGTGTCCCTGATTTAATCGTGGTCCTTGATGTGGATACAGGGCTACCAATTACAACTGAGGTGCTGCGTTACGGTCAACGGATTGCCGTTTTAGCGTTGCCCTGCGATGATTTACTTCGGACTCCAGAAGCTTTGAAGGTAGTTGGACCCGCGGCTTTCGGATACCCAGAGGTTACATTTACACCAATGCCCAGTTCCAAGAATAAAGAGGGAAAGAGATGACTGTTTCTGAATTAAAATCAATAGAAATCAGTGATATGAAAAATATAGCGCTTGGCGGTTCATTTTTGGGAACAGGTGGAGGGGGCGACCCTTACATTGGACGACTAATGGCAGAGGAGGCTATCTCTAAAAATGGACCAGTACCAGTTCTTGACGTAGGAGATATCGAAGATGATGCTTTAATTATTCCTGTGGCAATGATGGGCGCACCAACAGTGATGTTGGAAAAATTACCACGAGGTACTGAAGCTATCTCAGCTGTTGAAACCTTACAGAACTTCCTAGGGAAGAAAGCAACAGCCATATTTTGTTTGGAAGCTGGTGGTTTAAACTCAACCATTCCAATTGCTGTTGCCGCTACCACTCAATTACCAATAGTAGATGGCGATGGGATGGGTCGAGCGTTTCCAGAATTACAAATGGTGTCAATGACGATGGGTGGAATATCTGCGTGTCCCATGGCCATGGCTGATGAAAAAGGCAACTCGATAATTCTTAATACGGTCGACAACCTGTCTACAGAGAAATTTGCGCGTGTGATTACAGTCGAAATGGGTGGAGCGGGCCTTATTGCACTTTATCCAATGACTGGTGCTGAGGCAAAAAAAAGTATTCTACGCGGTTCACTTTCACTAATAAATTCGATCGGTAGCATTATACATTCAGAACAAGCCGCAAATCGTAACCCAGCTGATAGATTAGCCCATGATCTAAAAGGAATTCGTTTGTTTGAAGGACGTGTGCTTGATGTAGATCGTCGTACTGAGGGCGGATTTGCTCGAGGTAATTGTATTGTTCAAGGCCTAGGTGACTGTTCTGGCACACAAATTAAACTAGAGTTTCAGAATGAGTTTTTAATAGCTCAAACTCAAGATGGTATACCTAAAGCATTAACACCAGACTTGATCTGTCTGTTGGATTTGGAAACAGGGCAACCTATAACGACTGAACAAATAAGATATGGTTTTAGGGTTATAGTGTTCGGATTGCCATGCGATCCACTATGGAGGAGCAAACAGGGTCTAGAACTCGTTGGACCAAGATACTTTGGTTATGATTTTGATTATAAACCAATTGAACAGCTCAACGCAGTATTATAAATATTATAAATTTTTTATTAATTATTATGATGAACAGTTAGAATAATAAGAATGGAGAGGCTCATTGAGCGAAGTAAAAGAACAGGTTCTACAAATCGATGATATCGAAGCTATGGCTGTTGGCACATGGATTCTCGGAACAGGCGGAGGCGGATCGCCTTATCTGAACCTATTGAATATTCGTGAGTTGTACGCGGCTGGTCGTCGGGTAACGCTAAAAGATCCTATGACCTTGCCAGACGATGCTTTGGTTGCTGTCTTGTCCTCACAAGGGGCACCTCTAATTGGACAAGAACGCTTAGCTGATTCTGCCATGGCGCTAAAGCCCCTACGCATTATGGAAGAATATCTGGGCCGTAAATTTGATGCGCTCATGCCAGTCGAAATTGGTGGTGGAAATGGTTTGCACGCAATTATGGTTGCGGCTGCAACAGGACTTCCCGCTATTGACGCAGATGCGATGGGGCGGGCCTACCCTGAGGCACAGATGACTAGTTTTGCTGTTGCTAACCTGCAATGCTATCCCCTCGCCATCAGCGATATTCGGGACAATGAAGTAATCATTCACAAAGCACATAGCTGGAAATGGATGGAGCGGGCCAGTCGTAAGGTTTGTACTGAATTCGGTTCTCAGGCCTCAACCTGCAAGGCACCAAGATCAGGAAAAGAAGTTCGCGATCATGGAATTCTCTATACTTGTAACAAAGCAATCTCACTTGGCGAAGCGGTACTGAAAGCTCGTAAGAAACATACTAATCCAGTCGATGCAATTCTAGATGAATGCCAAGGAAGTCGAATATTTACCGGAAAGGTAACAGATGTTGAGCGGCGTACAACAGGTGGTTTTTTGCGTGGTCGCACAGTCCTAGAAGGCTTAGGAACGAATACTAAAGAAAAATTTAGTCTTGATTTTCAAAACGAATTTTCAGTTGGTTCACAAAATGGGGAAGCCATAGTTATGACACCTGATCTGATATGTGTCGTTGATAGTATCAGTGGCGAAGGTATTGGGACTGAGTCCATTCGCTATGGTCAACGGGTTGATGTTTTGGTTTTACCCGCGCCGGAGATCTTTCTCTCCCCCCGCGGACTAGAACTGGTAGGACCGCGCGCTTTTGGGTTTGATTTTGATTACCAATCTTATTTTAAGGATCAAAAATGAATCAACGTATTGGTATTGATGTTGGAGGCACTAATACAGACGCTGTACTCGTAGACGCGAACGGTGTCGTTGGTGCCATTAAATCACCTACAACAGTGGATGTCACCAGTGGTGTACGTGGGGCTCTTACGGAACTTATCAATAGTATTGGACCAAGTGCCAAGCAGGTAGATAGCGTCATGATCGGCACAACGCATTTTGTTAATGCTGTCGTCCAGCGTAAGGATTTGAACAAGATCGCGGCCTTACGTGTTACCTTACCCGGTTCTGCAAGCCTCCCACCGCTAGTAGACTGGCCAAAAGATCTGGCCAGGGTAGTCAATGGAGGTAGCTATTTTATTTCAGGTGGCAATGAATTTGATGGTCAACAGGTTGTGCCTCTGGATGAAGATGCTGTCGTTAAAGCGGCACAATCAATCCGAGACTCTGGCATTACATCAGTAGGTATTACAGCTTCTTTCTCACCACTTAGTTCAGCATGTGAGGATCGTGTCGCTGAAATTATTTCGCATGAATGTCCAGGAATTCGCATCACCTGCTCTCATGCGCTGGGCCGCATTGGATTACTGGAACGCGAAAATGCTACTTTACTAAATGCGTCTTTACTTGATTTAGCCACCAATACCACTGATGCCTTTCGCAAGGCACTTGATGACGTTGGAATTACCGCACCACTTTATATCACTCTTAATGATGGTACTGTCACCAGCTCTGAATTAGCTCGGAAATTTCCTGTTTACTGTTTTGCATCTGGCCCCACAAATTCTATGCGAGGTGCTGCTTTTCTATCGGGACTTCAGGACGCCATTGTTTGTGATGTTGGCGGTACAACTGCAGATATCGGTTGCCTGGTCAACGGCTTTCCTAGAGAAGCCAACAATGTAGTCGAGATTGGTGGTGTACGCACATTGTTCCGCATGCCTGATCTTATCAGTATTGGCATTGGCGGTGGCACCATGGTGCGCGAGAACCCTTTAGGCGTTGGGCCAGAAAGCGTTGGATTCCGACTCCTTGAAGAAGCTCGGGTTTTTGGTGGATCTCAATTAACTCTGACGGATGTTGCCGTAGCTAGTGGTTTGATGGATGTTGGTGATAAAACCCAAATTAGTGATCTTCCTGAAACTCTCTTCACAGCCGCTCTGGCGACGGCACACCAAAAAATCTCCCTGACTATTGACCAAATAAAAACAGACTCTCAAGATGTGCCAATGATTGCTGTCGGTGGTGGTGCCCCTTTGATCCCAGAAAAAATTCCAGGTATTTCTGAAGTTCATCGGGTTCCCTTTCACGGTGTAGCTAATGCCGTCGGTGCAGCAATTGCGCAGATTAGCGGTGAAGCTGATCAAGTATTTCAAGATTTCACGCGAGACGACGCTTTAGCAGCAGCGCTGGAAATAGCGATAGAAAATGCTGTCAAGTCTGGGGCAGATCGGCAATCAATTAAAATCATCGAAATGGAAGATCTACCGATTGCCTACTTACCTGGTCATGCCATTCGCGCCCGAGTCCGCGTCGTTGGCGATATTGCGGCGAAGCCAAAGGAATGTTAGTCTCTGGTTTCTAGTAATCTTAATTAGAGCTATGCCTACGCTCCATGATTCCTAAGGTTTTCAAGGTAATCATCAATGCAGAGACCGCGCAAAACGCGATTGCACCGATCATTGTAACAGCAGTGCCGTCAAAAAACAGTCCCGCAACTACGACCATCACGCCACCCGTTACAGTCTGCAACGTTCCACTAAGAGAGGCAGCTAGCCCAGCAATTTCACCATGGGGATCTAGTGCTACAACCATAGTGGTTGGAATAACAAGGCCAAGACATGCGTTTACAAAAAATAGCCCAACAATAATAACTGGCAAGGTTGCTAAATCAAATAAACTGACAGCTAGCAATGCTGCCGAAAACCCTGAAAATCCGATAACGGCCCATCGCATCACCGGCAGAATACCAAAATTCTCACCAAGTGGTCCAGCAACTTGCGAAGCAGCAACAAACCCAATTGCGTTAACTGCAAAGGCAAGGCTAA
This sequence comes from uncultured Flavobacteriales bacterium, assembly GCA_905478295.1. Classification (GTDB taxonomy): domain Bacteria; phylum Bacteroidota; class Bacteroidia; order Flavobacteriales; family Schleiferiaceae; genus UBA10364. The sequence goes on from CAJQHZ010000034.1 coordinate 27,412, forward strand.
AGCCAGCTGGACTAAGTCCAAATTGTCCAGAATACACAAAGGCCGCACTGGCGATGAACACCATGAAGCTAGCAAAACCAAATCCACCGATAAACGTCAAACCCATGAAGACAGGGTCTCTAATCAAAGTATTACTACCCCTCACAAAATTGCGAAGATTAACTGGAACCCGTTCACTGGGTAAAGACGTTTCTGGCAAAGCAGTAACTGTAAGAATGAGGCTGAGTACAGCCGTCAGACAAAGTGTCCAAAAAATTAGACGCCAGTCTCCAATCACTATTAAGCCGCTCCCTACCAGCGGAGCCAGCATAGGCGAAACAGAAATCACAAGTATAACCATTGCCAATAACTTGGTCGCCTGCGTTCCGGTGTGCATGTCTCGGATTATTGCGCGTGGTACTACCATCAGCGCCGCACCCCCTGCCCCCTGTAATATCCGGAAAGCGATTAACCATCCAATTGTAGGGGCCAGCGCACAGCCAATGGAGGCCACTATAAAAATACCAATCCCCCCGTAGAGCGGGACTTTACGCCCAATTTGATCTGACCATAGACCATAGAAAAGCTGCGCCACGCCAAAAGATATAAAATAGGCTGTAAGTGTAAATTGAACAGATGAAACTTCTGCATCAAGAGCGGTTGCAATCAATGGCATCGCCGGCAAATACATATCAATTGCAAAGGGTCCAACTGCGGACAACAGCCCCAAAACTAGAGCTGCTCGTAACATGGTCATGTGGCTACTCCGTGGTAGTTGATTAAACAAAAAACACCATAAAGATAGCAACTATTAGAGCAATGATATTTATTGATACTAGTTTTCCCAATAAGTGTTCATTTATTTGGCTAAGTTCTAGTTATCTTTCAATATTCAACTAAATCACCAGTTACTGGCATAGTGTGTCTATCAACTTCATTATATTCTTGAAGCAGATGTCTTTGCTGATCTAACCAGTTTACTCCAGTTTTCATGCTTTCACTTATAGCATCATCATCCCTAATAACCACTCCTATCACTTCGTCTTTCGTTGTCATAAGGAGGTGAGTAGGTGGATTGGATATTGCTCTGTCTTTAGCATACGCTTTCATAGAAGCTAGAAATTCATCGAAACATTCCGGCTTTGGTTTAAACCGAATAATAGATAGTTTTTTCATCGTGTGTTCCTTTTGCTTTGTTAAATTATACCTGAGCAGACCATAACAACAGTTTATGAACTGTAACCCCTATATATCTTAATTAGAGGCTAGAAAGATTTGTCACCCCTTAAGATTATGAGTACTCTCTGTTGCATTCAATTCAAATAATACCTCATCAATGTATCTAACTCTAGTCAATCAAAATCAAAGGGTCTAGTGTGGTATTAGTTCCAGTAATAGAGTTTTTTGTTGTGATAAATTCAAAGATACGTCAGGCTAATACCTGTTAAACTTCTTACTATTCTTCGCACCATAATCGTTGCCTAAAAAACCACTTTGAAAGGTATCGCCATCGAATATAAATTTTACACTATGTAAATATCACTTATTTATTAAACATTATTTATAGGATCAATAAAATTGTCACTAATACAAATCTTTTTAATAAATATTGGGCACGGATTGGTTCACCTTTTAATGTTACTATTTCCAGTCGTCGCAGCACTTGCTGCAACATTTTTCGACGCTGACTATAGTACACTTATAATGCTTACAACTGGGAGTTGGGTAGCGTTTGGCTTGGGCGCCCTTCCAGCTGGCTGGTTAGCAGACCGCTGGAACAGGCATAGTATGATGAGTATTTTCTTTTTTGGGTCAGGTCTATCATGCTTCTTAATTGCGATTTCTCAAAATTATACTCAAATTGCGTTAGCATTATTCTTATTAGGGATATTTGCGTCTATTTATCACCCTGTTGGCATAGCTATGCTAGCTGAAGGAAAACCAGAAACAATGGGACGCCGTTTGGCTTTTAATGGAGTATGGGGAAACCTCGGTGTCGCCTTTTCAACTATTGTTGCTGCTGGCTTAGCCAATCTATTAGGTTGGCAAGCAGCATTTTATATACCCGGCCTAATCTCTTTCGCCAT
>CAJQHZ010000035.1 GCA_905478295.1 uncultured Flavobacteriales bacterium
GCTGCTCGTAAAACTTGGTTGAACGGTAGTACAAATGGAAACATTTTGACTTGAGCTCGCCACAGTGCCACAGGCATCTGTAACAACTAGGCTAATAACATATACTCCTGGATTAGCAAAAGAATGTGTAGGATTGCTGCCAGTTGCCGTAAAACCATCACCGAAACTCCAACTGTAGCTTAATCCAGCCCCAATAGAGGCCCCTGCATTGAATACCCTAGTTTGTCCGTTGCCCGCAACTGCAAATTGGCTTACTACTGATCCACAAACGGTTAAAGTATATGTAAGTGTATCTGCGTTTCCACAATAGTTTGATGCGACTTGTTGAACTGTATAAATGCCAGGTGTCGAATACGTGTAGGTAGAGGAACTTCCGGCACTGTTAGCTCCATTTCCCCATAACCAAAGAATCGAATCTGAAGGACTACCTGTATTTAGAGCACTTACGGTGCTCCCCGTTAGGGTAACGCTTCCTTGGGCAGTGACTGCTGGACAGTTGGGTGTATTAAAGTTAATTGTTGCATTTGAACTGAGCAGATTAACGCCACAACTGTCTTTGACAAATACGCTGTAGGAGGTGTTTGGAATTAGACCCGTGAGGGTGTAGGGTGAAGTTGCCGGATTAATGAGTTGACCTGTGCCTAAGGTAAATCCTGTAGGTCCATATTCGATAATACTAACGGAAGAAGTACCCTGCCAAGTCAATGTTGCCATATTAGCAGTGATGCTAGATGCTGTTAATAGCGTCGGCGCAGGACAATTCAAGGTTCCTTCAAAAGCGATATCATCGACACAAATGGCGGAGGAATAGGTGAAAAACGAACTTCCTGATGCCTTTATTGCCTGTAGTGTTATAACGACGGTATCACCTAAAAAAGTGGAAAGTGCTACTGTATTTTTAAGCCAAGCAGAGCCGCTGTTGGATTGTTGCGCACCAGTGAACGAGCTTAACAAGGTGTCGCTTCCCCCGGGGCTTCTTGCATACACATTTAATCCTCCGATGCTGTTGCCATACATGTGGTACCAGAACGAAAATTCGGGACTGAGCAATTGCCCAAGAAAAACTGGTGGTAATTCAATATTGGCGGTGTCTGACGTAGCGCTGTTCGCTCTGGCAAATAAATAACCACTAGAACCTCCTGTATGATCCGTTTGGGGTCCTGTGAATGCAAAGTGATCGAAACCGGACCGTGCTCCAGTCCAAAAGTAGCCGTCATTATCATCTTCGAATCGGGTAAAACAATTTCCGATCTGTCCTGAAGGCCTAAAAGAGGAGGGACCTTGCCATTGATTGTTGCTAAAGCTATTCGTGTAAGGAGCCGTGAAAACGGTGCAACTTGTAAAAAAGGACGGACCTTTGATCCAGACACTTTTGTCAGTACTGCTGCAGCTGTCTCTAACTTCCCAACGGTATTTTGTGTTTGGGTCTAAGGCCGTCAATAGGAATTGCGTATTTGAAGTACTTACGACATTCCAATTGTTGGCATTTACTTTTTTGTATCGTAATTGATGGTAGTTAGCCCCACCTGAATTCCATTTTAAAAGTGCATCTGTAGTACTCACTGAAAGTACCTTAGGAAACCTAGGTCTAGGGCAACTGGGAGCGGATGCTACAGAGATATCATCAATAGAGAATGGTTGTCCTTGTACGAGCGATACACCGTCGTAGGAAAAAGTGATGCGAATGGTATCACTAGAGCTGTAGCTAAGGGGTATTACTATTTCTTTCCAAGGGGAAGTCTGCGAACCCTGAAGAGCACCACTCGTATCAAATACGGCAGTTTTAGATCCATTAAGTTGCTCTACAGTAGCTGTGAATTTTCCGAATTGGACAGGAAACCCATTAGTGGGTTGTGCATTGGAGAAGGCGTGTAACCAGAATTTAAGTTCAGGATTGGTCAATAAATTTAATGTAATCCACGGCGTGGTAAAGGAAAGATTATCTGGTGCTGTAGATCCATATCGGTAGTTAGTAGCTAAAAATTTCCCGTTTCCCGTAGGTGTATGGTCGGTATTTGGCCCCTCATCTGTACTCTTTGGACCACGTGCGACTTTCCAATAAAAACCTAAACTTCCCGAATCCAAAAAACAGTCACCAAAGTCTCCTTGATCGAACCAACTCAAAGGTGCGATCCAATCATTCCCTTCAAAGTCTTCGGACCAGGGAGCTATAAAATAGCCACAAAGCGTTTCGATGGTAATGAATTCTGACCAAGCGGATGTATCACTAGTCCCGCACAAGGAACGAACTCTAAGGGTGTAAGAGGAATTTGGCGCAAGTCCATTTAAGTTATATTGATTATTGGTGACTAATGCGATGTTACCAGTATTCGGCGCTGTTGTTCCCTGTGACCATTGAACTTGGTAATAGGTTGCACTAGTGGTATCCCAGGTGATTTGAGCATTTCCAAGACTTAAGGCAGTGAGGCGAACTTTGATTGGTTTTTTACAACCAAGGGTATCTTCGGTGATGGCAAAATCATCAATACTGATTCGAGAGTTACTACCTTGGTTCAAGCCCGCCAAATCACGGAATGCTGTGAATTTAAAGGCAACGGTATCATTAATATAATCGGCTATGGAATAAATTGCTTGGTGCCATGGACTACTTGAGGAAACGAAGGCACCTGTATTGGGGAATAAGGAGTCAATCACCGTCCAATTGCTTGCTGTGTCCGTAGTAATGGCTACTTCCAACCTCTTAATATCAGAACCAAAGAGATGGTACCAAAATGATACTTGCGGGGCGGAATCGTTAGCCAAAGAAATGTAAGGTGTAATCAGCGTCGACGAATCGGCTGCTGCAGCGAAGAAATAGGGATCACAACTAAGATAGCCAGAACCTCCATTCGTATGATCTCCGGACGGTCCTGTGGCATTCGCCAGAGATGAAGAGGGAGATGGCGCTTTGATCCAATTATACGTGGTGTAAACTCCACGGTCCCAACAACCATTGATCGATCCAATATTGAACTGATTCGTTGGGGCGACCCAACCGCCCCCTGTACCAGAGAATGATTCGGTGTAAGGCGTGTTGTAAAGACAAGGCGTTGAATTTGAGGTTAAGGTGCAGACTGTGGTGTACTGAGGCGAAGTGGTGGACATTAAATTGCCAGCGGGAGAAGTATATACCGTAGTTCCAGTAGCGTTATCTGTAACGGTGAAGGTGCATTCGTCTTGATATGTGCCACCTCCTAGCCAACCAAAAGTTAAAGTATCTCCTGTAGTTATTGAAATCTGGTAAGAAATGGAAGATCCCGTAGAAAGCGTAAGGGTACTGGGACTGTATCCAGAGGTCTGGACATACATTGAATTCCCATTCCATCCGTCACCATAGGAATCGAGAAGTGTAAGCGTATAACTGCATTGCGAAGTTGCGCTGAAGTTTAGCCCTAACATTAAAGCCAAAAGGAATTGCTTAATTACTCGGAATGAAATCATTATTGTTTACCGTCTAGTAAAAATAGTTAAACAAAAAAATGAAATTAAAGTTTGATATCACTTACCAAATGTTAAATTCTAAGCATAGCGGTAGAATGCTTAACGCTTTCCTAGGTAGCACGTAACCTGCTTAGACTCTGCTGGGTAATACCGAGATATGAGGCGATGTAACGATTAGCGGCGATTTGTTCTATATGTGCATACTTTTTAAGAAATAAATCATACCTCTCTTTAGCTGTTAGCCTAAGCTGGTCAAGTATTCTATCGTGGAGCGTTGCAACGTGTCTTTGAAGAAACCCTCTTCCGACAGTTGCTAATTCAGGGTGCTTAACATAAAGGCACTCCAAATCCAGCATATTAAATGCTAAAACTTGTGAATCTTCAAGAGCATCCGAAGAAATAGATCCCGTAGATTCTAGATAAAGCCCCTTATAATCGCATAGCCAAAAGTTTTGTGTGTTGAAGCTCATCGTATGTTCTTTGCCCTTTTCATCAGTTTGAAATGCGCGCATGCAGCCAGACACAACGTAAAAAATTTCCGTTATATTTTTTCCCTGCTCAAAAAGTAATTCACCTTTTTCGATATGTCTTAGTCTCGCTATTTTTTGAATATCTGCTTTTAACGTAGAGGATAGTTGTGTCTTTTTTTCTAGCCAGGAGAAAATGTGTTCCAGGTGGGCTGATTTAATAGACATAGGATATGTATTTGTTCAAGCATTATGAATACCAATGGCACTCTATACAAGATACCTTTTAATACTTTGTTGGTATAATATACAGATATAAACCACCTGATTCAGATCTAAATGTGTAGGGCGACAGTCCTAACTATTAAACGCATCTAATGATTAACATTTATTCTTTCTGTCCTATCTTTCATCCAAACTGTAGTTCATGATTGAATCAACAACTCTAATAGGAGTTCTAGTAGGATTTACATTGCTCGGAATTATTCTGGGTAGAATGACATCGAAGGATAGCGTCGATGATTTTGCCTTGGGCGGAAGGTCACTAGGTTTTTTTCCTTCATTAATGACCTTGAGTGGTACATTCGTTAGCGCTGTTACGTTGATGGTTTACACGAGTTTCGTTTACATCTACGGCATCTCTGCAGCATGGATATTTATAGGATATACTCTTGGTTTTCTTTTGTTTATACCCTTTGCATTAAAGCTATACAGACTAAGTATAGAACATAAGTTTTTCACACTTACAGACTATTTTGTGTTCCGTTATGGACGTAAAACAGCGCGTTGGGTGATCGGTGTCATTTTCGTTTGGTACGTAGGATTATTAAGCACGCAGTTGCTGGTTGGATCGAATTTGCTGAATGAATTGGGTGGAATCGCGGTGAATTGGGCCAAACTAGGAATGTTACTATGTGTTATGGTCTATTTATTGGTGGGCGGCTTTGGGTCTGTAGTGAAGACGGATATGTTTCAATTCTTGGTCATATTCTTAGTCCTCATACTGGTTACACTTACGCTACAAAAAGGAGGGGATGTACCGCCTGAAATGTATGCACCGTTTAATGCTGGACCTGTCAATATTGTTGCCTTTTTACTTCTTGGGATACTAACGCCGTTCGCCACACAAGACTATTGGCAAAAGGTCTTTGCGATGAAGAATGAAAAAGTAGTCAAGCAGAGCTTTGGTGTAGGAGCAGGCGTGAATATTTTACTGACGGTGGCGTTGACTTACGTTGGACTCATCGCACGTGCCCAATTCCCGGCTGGCGCAGGCGTTTCAAACGAACATGCCGAAATGATGGTGCTTCGTACCTTCACTGAATTGGTCCCCCCAGAATTTCAAGTCGCGGTACTGATTGCCTTCTTTGCAGCCATTTTGAGCACCTCTGACACGTATCTTTTCTTACTTAGTTTAAACGTGACGAATGACTTATTCCCTAGGAAGTCTGAAACAGCAGGTGCCGGAATTAAGCGTATTCGTTGGGCACTCGTCGGAGTAGGTTTCTTTGCGCTATTGATCGCGCTCTTTTTTCAACGTATCGAAGATATTGTAGTTACGTTCAAAGCATTGGGAATAGGCATTGCCCCTGTAATCTTTTACGATTGGGCAGGAAAGCACGATAGGCGAAGCGTTGTTTGGTCTCTACTGGTGATGACTATAGTGTCCCTTGGAGTCAGTATATATATGATGTCTGCTCAAGGTAAAATCAATCCAGCTATTGCCTTCGTGAGTATCGGTACGTCATCTATTGTGTATGGCATTAGCTTTTTCTCGCGCAAGAATAAGCATACGGTAGGGTAGGGAGCAAAAAAAAGACCCTTTCGGGCCTTGTTTCGTTTAAGTGAAGAGCTCTTCCACCTGTGTGTCTGTAACTTCTTCGAGTTGCGTGTGTGGCAGTCCCTCTATAATCGTGATAGGACGCTCACGTAGTAATTCTTTGTTGAACATAACTTTTAGGTTTGGTAATGGTATAAATATACCAATTATATCCTGAAAATCAGGGTTTTCAACAAATATTCACCCTTTATTAACAATTAAACTTATAGTTTGACCAGGCGCTCCGTCTTTGAGAATCCTTCATTTCCTTCGAGTCGTACGATGTAATTTCCGGCAGCCAACGTTCCAAGATGTATATATAGTTCAGCAGGTCCAGCGGGTAGATCTCTCCCAGTGAGTTCCTGTATAAGGGCACCACTGATATCATAAAGTCTAGCTTCTACGCGTTGGTCCTGATCGAGATTAAAGGTAATGGTAACCATGTCTTGATCATAGGCGGGGTTCGGATACAATTGGCCACCGTTTGCATGGGGAGGAACCAGTGTATCTGTGCTAAAGACTTGCGAAATAAAGGTTCTATTTTGCTGCGCACCGTCTCCATAAAAACCAGCCATCCAGGCTTCTGACGGAATTAACATCCCATTTTCATCGAACATCGGTTGAACCGCAAAATAATCTCCCCAGCGTTCGTAGCTATCGCTATGACGATCAACATGAGTCGTACCGTTAATAAGGTCTACTGGGTTGGAAAAGGTCGTATCATTACCGAGTTGCACCGCACCCATACCTGGGTGCCCATCGATAGAGGTAAAGTTGAATCCAATCAAACATTGAATTTGATTAGGGTGTACACCGCTCCAGGTAATGTTTGGATATCCATAATCACGCACTGGATGGGCAAAAACTCGAGCTGTAACTTTAGGCGCAGCATTTTGCGCATTCGAAATGAACCCATGATAGACACCAGCATTCACGTTCGAACCGTGCGCTGTAGTGCTTACAAACTGAATCCAGTCGTCTTTTTGTATCGCACCCAAAACTCGACCATCGTTGGTTTGAAGTCCTTTAGTAGCATCTGTAGTGTCTGTATCGCTTTGTTTTCCGTTTGGTGGCACTCCGTAGGGTAGATTACTTTTTAAGGCTTGTGCGGTGATAGTAGTATCTGAAGTGCCTTCAGTTAGAGTGATCAAGAATATCGTATCGTTTTGAAGGTCGAAGTTTCTATTGCTAATAAACTGAAGTTGATCGCTAATGTTGTCGTGCCCTCGAACAGGGTGGAGGTTACGGACGAATTTCCCATTATGAGAGATTTGAGTGTAAACAGAGGCATCTACGTCGCCCCCGGCAAAACCCTCACTTTTATTTAAGTGCCAAATAACGGAACCATCAAAACCCACCTGCCAACTAACATTTGGAATGATTAGGTTGGCGGTAATTACTAAACCCGTTTCGCTAAGAGCAATTGCCGGAAAATCAGTCCAGCGGTTGTTATTGAGTGGATTGCCCGTTAAACTATAAATATTCCACGGATCTGTTGGATCATTTGTGGAGGAGAAACAAACGATAATACGGCTGTTTGCAGCGTTATTATCCTTGAGAAATACAAGAATAAATCGATCCGCGGTGGGATCGTAAATAAGTTTTGGATCGTAATAATTTGAAAAGCTAGATCCGTTCGCCATTTGTTGCAAGCTGAAAAGTCCTACCGGAGAAGGCATGATGAGTTCGCCAGTCTTTGTGTCCATCGCCCAGAAAACGCTGTTCACAGCCGCGCAGAGAATTCCATCTTTACTGATGGCCATGGCATTATCATTGGGTATTCCACCTGTGAAATCAAAGGGGTTACCTTGTGGAGTTAGGCGATATATTGAGGTTCCGAAACCTGCAACCGGATCAGGTGACGTGGTGGTTTTCGTAGTTTGATTCGCTGCTGGGAAATTTTTGTAGTTCTGGAGTGCTTTCTGTTCTGCAAGAAAGCTTTTGTACTGGTCTCCACCGGGCACCGGTGCGCCCGTGGGATAGAGAAAAGATATGACTTCGGTTTGCGCTGACTTTGGGTCAAACGTACCCTCATAGTTCGCTTCTACCGTTTTTTGCACAAAACCCTGACTAAAAGCGGTGGTAGTTGCAATAAGGAAAACAAAAATCCAATTTCTCATTAGGTCTGTATTACACCCGGATTGTAACGTTTCATTTCCGGATTATTATTCGACATTTCTATACCGTAACTGAGCCATTCCCGGGTTTTCGCAGGATCGATGATTGCATCAACCCATAATCGAGAAGCAGCATAATAGGGACTGGTTTGACGTTCATAGCGTTCCTCTATCTCCTTCTGTAAGGCATCTAATTCCCCTGGTGTAAGTTCTTTTCCACTGCCTTTTAGGCGGGACTTCTCTATTTGGAGCAATACCTTTGCCGCTTGCTGTCCACCCATGACGGCTAATTTCGCATTGGGCCAAGCTACAATCAGACGAGGATCGTAAGCCGTTCCATTCATCGCGTAATTTCCAGCACCAAAGCTGTTACCAACGATGACCGTGAATTTAGGCACTACAGAATTTGCAACTGCATTGACCATTTTCGCGCCGTCTTTGATGATGCCTCCGTGTTCACTCTTGCTGCCGACCATAAAGCCAGTGACATCTTGAAGAAAAACGAGCGGAATACGCTTTTGATTGCAATTGGCTACAAAACGAGCTGCTTTATCTGCACTATCGGAATAGATAACACCGCCAAATTGCATTTCACCCTTTGCGTTTTTTACAATAGCTCTATTGTTGGCCACAATTCCTACCGCCCATCCATCTATTCTAGCATATCCGCATAGAATAGTCTGTCCGTAAGTTTCTTTATACGGCTGCCAACTCTCTTTATCTACAATACATTCAATAATCCGTAGGCTTTCAAACGGTTTCCCGTCTCTAGGTACAAAGCCATAAATGTCAGTGGTTGCATGTTCAGGAGCTAGGGGAGTGGTACGATCGAAGCCTGCTTTAGGAAAAGCGCCCATTTTGTCGACTAATCCCCGAATTGTAGTGATGGCTTCATGATCGTCTTCACATTTGTAATCGGTCACGCCACTTATATCACAATGTGTATCGGCTCCGCCTAGAGTCTCATTATCTACGGACTCTCCAATAGCCGCCTTAACTAAATAAGATCCAGCGAGGAAAATACTGCCAGAGCCTTTGACAATCAAGCTTTCGTCGCTCATGATGGGCAAATAGGCACCACCAGCTACGCAACTCCCCATGATGGCTGAGATTTGTGGAATCCCCAAACTACTCATTACCGCATTGTTTCGGAATATGCGACCAAAGTGCTCACGATCCGGAAAAATTTCATCTTGTAATGGAAGGAATACACCTGCGCTATCTACTAAATAGATAATGGGCGTATGGTTTTCAAGTGCAATCTGCTGCGCACGTAAGTTTTTCTTTCCAGTAATTGGGAACCAAGCCCCCGCTTTAACAGTAGCATCATTAGCAACAATGATACACTGCGTTCCTTTGATATAGGCTAAAACGACAACAACCCCTCCTGCAGGACAACCACCGTATTCTTCGTACATGCCGTCACCAGCGAAAATACCCAGCTCTAAACAGGGTTTCTTAGCATCGACAAGCGCTTTCAAGCGTTCTCGTGCTGTTAGTTTGCCCTGATCACGCTGTTTTTGAAGTTTTTTCTCGCCGCCGCCTTTGGCTAAGATCGCTTCGCGACGCTTTACTTCACTCAGTAAGAGTTTTAAGGCGTCTTCATTTTTGTTATACGTTAGGTCCATAGGTTGCTGTGGTTCTTACTGCTGTGATCGTTATTTGAGCGTTTTGAGGTAATCCCAACTGCTACGCCCTAAGTTAAAGAACAGATCTAAGGCACTCAAGTTGTTTTGAAAACCAATTTTATGCTGAAAAACTTGTCCGTATGACGGGAAATTCATGTCAGTTTGTGTCTTTGGGTGGATGCCTCTGAGGTCCTTCATTCCAGTAACAACAGCATATTCTGAAGTTTCTCGCTTCAGCAGATCTAATTCAAGCCACTGTGAAAACAATGCAATACTTGCTGCATTTAATTCCCAAAGTGTTTCGAAGCGTTGGTTTAAAAGTGTCTTTACATCGGGGTAAAGCACCTCAAAGTAAGGCGCATTTGCATAAGCGCTTTCAATCGCCTTGATATGATCCTTGATCCAATTTTCGCTGTAACTGATTCGAATACTCTTTATTTCTTTCGATTTGCGCTCTACAGGGACACTAAGCCGCTGTATTCCGTTAGGACCTGCAATATGCATTCTAGATCTGTAGGACTGTTTTTGAAAATGTTCATTTGCCTCAAGCACAGCACCATTTGATTGAACAGCATAAGCCATCCATGCAATAGGGGGGAAGTAGGCCGTGCTAAGCAGAACGTGCATTAGGCGGCTTTACGCTTTCTGCGAACAGTAACTACGATTTGATAGAGCACTACAAACGCAATGAAATACCAGAAATAGCTGGTACGCTCGCCATTTGCATTCACGAGAGTGAATACACGATCGGTTCGAATCTTCGAAAGTCCTTCGCCATGCTTATCATAGCTCATCCATATAAAAACCGGTTTCCCTACGATGTGATCGGAAGGAACATAACCCCATTTGCGACTGTCTAATGAATTGTGCCTGTTGTCTCCCATCATCCAGTAATAGTCTTTCTCAAATGTATACGTAGTTGATTCAATACCATCGATATAGACCTTTCTGTCTTTAGTGATTTTCAAATCGTGTCCTTCGTATTCTGCGATTACTCTTCTATAACTATGCAGGTTCTTCGCTGTTAATTTAATGGTCGCGCCCCCTTGTGGAATGTATATCGGTCCAAAGTTGTCCCAAGTATCATTGTACGGACGTTCACCATGACCAGTATCGGGGTTGGGGAATAAAATTTCTTCTGCTTGACCCGCTTGTATTTGTATAAGTCCAGGGGGCAAAGTACTGTCTATAGCCGTACCTGGTCGTTCTGCACTGATCGGCCAAAGGGATTTAATAGCGGGTAATGATTTTATGGCATCCACATGACGCTCTTGAAGGAACATGATGTATTCGTTTTGACTGCGTTGATAAACGTCTTGATCTGTTGGATACTTACGTTGCTCATCCGATGTCAAATAATTGATGTCAAACTTCTTCTTTAGCCAATCTTTATTGAAGCTCGTTCCATCGGTCTTAATGTAATATAGGAATTGCGGATAGCTGTTATCAGGAAATTTAAAGGCATTGCCATTTAGAAATACGGTTCTGTCCACAATGGTCAAAGTATCGCCAGGAGTACCTACGCAACGCTTTACGTAGTTTTCTTTCTTATCCACAGGCATGGCATCCATTGGGTAGTTAAAGACTACTGGATCACCTGCCTGGACATCTTCCAGAGCAGGTAAACGCAAATAAGGAATCTGCGGCCAACTCACATAAGAGGGAGTCCCTAGGAACGGAATACGATTATGAACTAAAGGAAGACTGAGCTGGGTCATTGGTACACGAACGCCGTAATGCATTTTAGAGACAAACAAGAAATCACCTACCATCAGGCTTTTCTCCATGGAGCTCGTAGGAATGGTATATGCCTCAAATGTGGTAGAACGAATAACCGTTGCAACTACAATCGCAAAGAATATGCTGTTAATACCTTCGCCTAAGTTCTTTTTTATATAGGCGTCGTCGCGGCCCCAGTATTTGAGTTTCTCTTTATAGTTCAGGTAACCTAAATAGAGTCCTAAACTACCCATAACGGCTGCGGTCTGCCAAGTTTTACGAAACTTAAAAACGTGTAGCAGTTCGTAAATCATAATGATACCCATGACAACCCCTACTACTGGGATACAATACAACAATACCCAAAACTTAGGGCGATGGGCTATTTTTACTAATACGTAGGTATTGTAAACGGGTACAAATGCTTCCCAGGCCTTGCGATCTGCGGCAACATAAAACTTCCATGATATAACGCCGAACCACAGCGCTTGTACTAAGGTGAAAATTATAAATTCCATTCGGGGAAACTACTTTATTAATCGCTAACGATAAGTTAGTGTATTGTGAAAATTAAAGGCCTAAAACATCTTTCATGTTGTGAGGGCCTTTCTTACCAGGTAACCATTCTGCGGCGATCACCGCGCCCAAAGCAAAGCCGTCTCTACTGTGCGCTTCATGTTTTAATTCTATAGTGTCAATAGAGCTATCGTACGAAACAATATGCGTCCCAAAGTAAGGGTCCATACGTTCTGCACTGATAGTCAGTCCTTTCGACTCCGAATCCATGGTCCATCCATCAAGGGCGGGATACGCTTTTAAAATGCCTTCAGCCGCGGTAATAGCAGTGCCGGAAGGTTCATCTTTCTTACCCGTGTGATGAATTTCATGAATTCGAGGCTGATAATCCTTATACTCATTCATCATGCTGGCTAATTTTTCATTGAACGCGAAAAATAAATTTACGCCAAGTGAAAAATTAGAGGCATATACGAAACCAACGGCTTGAGATGAAGCTATTTGATCGACCTTATTTTTAGCTTCAAGCCATCCTGTCGTCCCGGAGACGACCGGTACTCCAGCGGTTAATAGTTCTGTAATATTATCTGCGGCTGCATCGGGCTGCGTAAACTCGATCGCTACATCAGCTAACTTCGCTTGCTCGACATTGAGGCTACCGTCATTATTGATGTACACAATAGTATGACCTCGATCCTTTGCGATGCGTTCAATGGTTTTACCCATTCTACCGTAACCTATGAGTGCTATTTTCATTTAAAGTGCAAGAACTAAGGTGAATCCTGGGGCCAATTCTGCCGGCCTGGTGGCTAAAGTATTAGTATTCAGTGAAGGATGTAAGGACAAATCATCGCTTACGTCAAAATCATACAAATGAGCATCGATGTTCGCATCTAAAATATTCAATAGATAAACGCCCAAAAGACCGAACAATGCATATTCGCGTTGCGTCCGCAATGCTTCCATGTATCCCATAGCTTCTTGAGCTACACCGTTTACTGAATTCTGATAAAATGGCGCAGGTAAATCATCAAACACCTCTGGTGCAAAAGTTTCTAATTCCGTCCTGGTTTGTAATGACGGCTCATCGATGATAAGTTGAAGGACAGATTCGTAATTATTGAAATCTTGAGTCAAGTCGACATAGTAATAGGTGACTCCACCCAGAGCGCCCCAAACTAATGGTGCTTTCCAGTACTTCTTATTATATATCTGACCCGCTCCAGGAAGTAAAGCTAGGGTAGTGGCTAATTTAATATTGTGTGCTGCTGCGACACTATGGCTATGCACCAAAGTATCCTTTATCTGTGCTTTAGAACCAACAGAGAATAAGATAAACAACGCTATGAGCGTCGTTTTAATCATTGAGTTTAGAAATTATACGCTGTAAATCCTCATCGGAATCAAAAGAAATTTGAATTTTCCCTTTACCCTTTTCGTTGAGTTGAATGGCAACAGGTGCATCAAAATAGCCTCTCAGTTGAGATTCTAAATCAACAACACCGGGCTGCTTAGGCTCACTTTGCTTCGTTTTTGGCTGTTTCACCTCTTTTGCGAAGGCCTCCGTTTGACGAACGCTTAGTCCATTTTTTAGGATGCGTTTATACAGTTCAATCTGTTCGTTCTCACCTGGTAAGTTAAGCAGTGCACGTGCATGACCCATTGTAAAGACTACGGTTGAGACTCCCTCGGCATTTTCGTCGTGGCTTTCGTTTCGATTTAAATCTCGAAGCTCGGCCTGAATGATTGCGGGTAATTTAAGAAGTCGCAAAAAGTTTGTAATGGTTGAACGACCCTTACCAAGTCTGCTTGCAACCTCCTCTTGGGTTAGACCTAACTCATCCATCATGCGCTTGCATGAATAGGCCATTTCGATAGGATCTAAATCCTCGCGTTGCAAATTCTCTACAATGGCCAGCTCTAACATGTGTCGATCGTCTGCTAATCGAACATATGCGGGAATTTCTTCTAGTCCGGCAATTTGAGATGCCCGAAATCTACGTTCACCGCTGATGAGTTCGAATTGCATGCCGTTCTTGCGAACGGTAATGGGTTGTATGATCCCTACTTCACTGATGCTCTGTGCGAGTTCTACTAGCGCATCATTATCAAAATTTGAGCGCGGTTGAAAAGGATTTGTAGTGATGCTGCTCAACGGAATCATTGCAATAGAGCCTACGAGCTTTTCAGCTCCGCGGTCCGTAACTTTATTCACCTTTGCAGCTTCGTCGCCTAAAATGGCTGACAAACCTTTTCCCATTGCTCTTTTTGCCATGCTCTAGCTTGCTTTTGCGATTAACTCCTGCGCTAAAGTAAGATAATTCTCTGCGCCTTTACTTCCTGCATCGTAAGCAATAATGTTCTCTCCATGGCTCGGCGCCTCACTAAGCTTGACATTCCTGTGAATTACCGTTTCAAAGACAAGACCTTCAAAATGACTACGCACTTCATCTGCAACCTGGTTCGAAAGTCTTAATCGACCGTCAAACATGGTAAGTAATAGCCCCTCTACATCAAGGTTTTCGTTGTGTAACTCTTGTACTTTTTTGATCGTATTAAGCAATTTACCTAATCCTTCCAATGCATAGTATTCGCACTGAATAGGGACTAAAACGGCATCAGCGGCAGTGAGCGCGTTTAATGTAATCAAGCCCAGAGAAGGAGCACAGTCGATAATAATGTAGTCGTACGTGTTTCTTACATCTTCCAATGCTTTCGCTAAGAAAAACTCTCGTTTCGGCTGGTCAATAATTTCCAACTCCACAGCAACAAGATCCAGATGTGCTGGAATGATTGATACCCCGGGCGTACTGGTAACTTGTACCAAGTCTTCCGCATTCTTAGCACCTTCGATCAATTCGTACGTCCCTTCACCAGCTTCCTCAGGCTGCAAACCCAAGCCGCTCGTCGCATTAGCCTGAGGATCAGCATCTATCAGTAGTACATTTTTTTCTAGTGCGCCTAATGCGGCGCTAAGATTCACCGCGGTTGTGGTTTTTCCCACACCGCCTTTTTGATTGGCAATGGCTATTACTCGTGACATATCTGGTGCGTTACATTGTACCTCAAATGTAAGCGAACCCGTTGCGAAATGCTAAAAAAGTAATGAACAGATTGTTCTTAATTTTCTTCTTTGGAGGGGTCCAATTGTAAGGCGACCAATTCCGCAAAGTGACCACCGGCTCGCTCAAGTTCATCAGCCGTACCGCGTTCAATTACACATCCATCTTCAAGACATACGATCTGATCACAATGTTTTACCGACGAAATTCTATGCGCAATAATTAACGAGGAAACATCTTGCGTAGCCGCTTTAATGTTGTTCAATATAATTTCTTCCGTTTCAGTATCTACGGCGCTCAAACAGTCATCGAATATCATGATTTCCGGCTTTTTAATTAACGCCCTAGCAATACTTACTCGTTGTTTTTGACCGCCTGATAGCGTCACGCCACGCTCACCAACACGCGTGTCGTATTTATTTGGGAATTCAATTATGTTCTCGTGCACGCCTGCAGATTCTGCCGCAGCAACAACCTCTTTTAATTCCGTGTGGTCCATTCCGAAGGCAATGTTGTTGGCGATAGTGTCGCTGAATAAAAAAGCCTCTTGTGGTACCCAGCCAAGGTGTGCTTTTAACGCTGGTAGATTCCATTCTTTTAAGTCTACACCATCAATAGAAATTGAACCCGAGGTTGGATCATACTGACGCACAATAAGTGCTGCGATGGTACTTTTTCCAGATCCTGTTTTACCTAAAACGCCTATGCTTTGTCCCGACTTAAGCTCAAAGCTAATTTCTTTTAAGGCTTGTACACCGCTATTGGGATACGTGAAGGATACCTTGTCAAATACGATATGACCTTGAAATTCAGTTGGAGTGAATTGGCCACCTGCAAAGTCGGGTGTTTCATTTAAGAATTCATCAAGCCGCTCCATTGAAGCCGAAGCACTTTGTACTAAAGCAGTCACCCATCCGATGGATGCAATGGGCCACGTTAGTAAATTCACATAGTAAATGAATTCAGTAATATTCCCGGCGCTAACTTCTCCAGCCATGTATAATTTACCGCCCACGAAAATGGTAATTAAAGTACTGAGTCCAACCATGAAAATCATTAGGGGTTGAAATACTGCGTTTACGCGGAACAATCGTTCATTGACACTTCGGTATTCTAATGCTTGCTCTTTGAACTTCTTGAAGAACCAAGGGGTTTTGTGATACGATTTGATCACGCGTGTACCCGAGAAGGATTCTTGTGCAAACGTACTGAGGTTAGACAGCTGCGTTTGCACTGCGTGTGATCGTTCCTGGATCAAATTGGCAACCCGATAGATTAAATAGGCTAAAAAGGGTAGGGGAATGAGCGTTAAAAGCGTCAACTTCGGACTTACGCTGATCATAATGGAGATGACCAAAATAATCGTAAATCCTGTATTGAGTGCATACATGATAGCTGGCCCCACATACATTCGAACCTTACCGACATCCTCAGAAATCCGGTTCATCAAATCTCCGGTATTATTTCTCTTGAAAAAACGCTGTGTCAGCCGTTGGTAGTGATCAAAAACAACATTTTTAAGGTCGTATTCAATGTGACGAGACATTACAATGATAGTTTGACGCATGAAATACATGAAAATCCCTTGTAGCATTGCGGAAGCTATTATAAACAAGCCGTAACGAATCAATTCCCACCGGACTGTTTCATCTCTTACCGCACCGTTCTTGTACTCTTCGATTACACGTGCGATGGTATCGAAACTATTACGAATCATAAGCGCAGGAAAAAGCTTAAAAACCACCGATACAATGACGAATGCCCCGCCAGTGAGCAATAGCCATTTGTGCTTAAGAAAATAGGGGTTTAGTTTTTTTAATGCATTCATAGGTTGAAGAGCGTCTGTACCGCTGTATATTTGCCGCAGATAAAAAGTCCTTTGCATGCGGTTCGACAAAAATAACACCTCTTTAGTGAATTCGGTTCTCGAAAAGAAGCATCCGTATACAATCTTATACCGCATATGATAACTAGACGTCACATCAGAATTAAGGTGATGCACCACCTATATGCCCAATCTACTGATTTAGATATGGGCGCAGCAGTGCTTTTACGTAATTTGGATAAATCCCTTGACGAAGTTCACGATCTCTTCGCATGGGATATTAGCGCCTTTTTACGTTTGAATAAAGAAGCTCAGGCACATTATGAGCGTATCGCTCAACGCTCTAAACCAGACCAGGCTGCATTAGACCGTATTGCACGTTTTACAAGTATTTCCTTTTTCACAAAATGTGAACAGAGCAGTGCACTTTCAGTATTAATTGAAGGTTCTCATGTAAATTGGTCCGATTACTCTCATCATTTCCGGAATTTATGGGAGGCGATATATGCTTCCGAGCGGTATGAAGAGTTTTTCTCACAAACGCCTACGCATGCCGGTGATAAGCGATTCTTACGCGAAATATACCAGCAACATATTGCAGAGAATGAGTTCATTCATGACCTCTACGAAGATCAACACGCTCAATGGAGTGATGATTTAGACGCAGCTCAGATGATGACTGCTAAAGTGCTTTCCAGCTGGAAAGAAGAAGATAAAGCACTCATTATACCAAAGCTTTTTAAAGATGAAAGTGACGCTTTGTTCGGTTCGTTACTCGTTCGCAAATACTTCGAATTTAACGACGATAGCATCCGTCGTATTGAAGAAAAAAGTAAAAACTGGGAAAGCGATCGAATCGCAAAAATGGATGTATTACTGATGAAACTCTGTATTGCAGAATGGCGCGGTTTTGACGAAATTCCAGTGAAGGTAAGTCTAAATGAGTGTTTAGATTTAGCGAAAGAATACAGCACGCCGAAAAGTTCTTCGTTCATCAATGGAGTACTTGATAAAATCGTTGCTAATTTGCGGGAGGAAGGCTTGATGAACAAAGTCGGCCGTGGAATGATTGAATAATAAAAGAATAAATATGAAAAATGTAGTACTTCTAGTATCGGTATTGTTTTTTGCTACTGCGTGTAATGACGCTACCAGTAGAATTGAATCGTCTAATGAGGTATCCTCTGGAGAGTCAATGATGGAGGCGTTACCCACCATTGCTTTTGAATCGGACTTTCATGATTTTGGTGAAATACAAGAGGGCATAGTTGCGGAGCACACGTTTACCTTTAAAAATGAAGGGGATGGGCCATTAATTATTTCCAATGCCCAAGGTTCTTGCGGTTGTACTGTGCCTGATTGGCCTCGCAATCCCATAGCACCAGGAGAAACTGGTGTAATTAAAGTGAGCTTTAATAGTAAAGGTCGCGCCGGTCGTCAAGACAAACGTGTCACATTGACCACAAATGCGGTCCCACAGACGAAGGTTTTAAATATCACATCAACCGTATTATCTAGCGAAAACAAATGATGAATCTAATATTACAAGCATCCGCGGGCAACGAACTATTCGGTTTCTTGCCATTGATTATGATCGTTTCGGTCATGTACCTTTTCTTCTTCCGACCACAAATGAAAAGGCAGAAAGAAGAGAAAATATTTAGAACCGAAGTTAAAAAAGGCAGCCGCGTGGTGACAACGAGCGGTATTCATGGTAAAATACTTGAAGTTGCCGAGAACTACATCATTCTAGAATCCGAAAACAGCAGATTAAAATTGGAAAAAAGTGCAATAAGCAAAGAGCTAAGTGCACAATATTCCGCTGCTGAGAAGTAATTTAGAAACCGGCTTAAGCCGGTTTTTTTATGCGTAAACTGCTGCAACATATCCGTATCGAAGCATTACTATTCTTAGTATTTGCCGCTTTGATATGGTTCGTTATGACGGTTTCTGCGACAACGATCGAGCGGCAGTATACCATGAGTTTTACTGCTGACGCTTCCATAGTTAACTCTTACTGGATGCAAGACAGCACATTAACCACACAGGTTACGGTGCGTTCGCAAGGGCTAAGTGTGCTATTTATGCGTCAGTTCAACGGGCTCGAGTTGCCGTTTTCAGCTAAGAACTCTATTCGCTCTAATAGAACAGGACTCTTCATGCTACCCGATGATATCGATAGAATTCTAGTCGAGCGATTCGGTGGAGATTATGATTTTAGTTTTTCTGCACAGTCCGACACCTTTTATTTTTCTACTTCGGCATTGATTACTAAAAGTCTACCTATCAATTTTGATGCACAAAGTGTAAAGTTGCCGGAAGGTTACAGATGGATTACACCCCCGACAATTTCTCCGAAAGAAATTGAAATCACAGGTCCGAAATGGGCTATTCCTTCGGGTTCAATAGGATTAGATGTACCTCAAATAGAATGGAAAGGACGTAAAAGAGAAAATATTAGACTACAGGGGTTTGGAACTCGACTGACGCAATCTGAAAATAAGACAGTGATTACAGCACATTCTGATTTATGGGTAGAGGATAGATTTACTACCGAGGTGGAATGGGATGGTCGTAAACACGATGTTCAGGTATGGCTAAGCGGACCATTTACATTACTTAAGGCAGAAGAATGGGGGCAATATGTGAACGTCGCTCTTCATGCGGTTGAAGAAGGTGTAGGCTTAGATGTTGATTCGAAAAGTCCGCTCGTAACAGTATTGTCCTATACCCCAAAGATTTTGGTACATTCACAACAATGAAAAAAATTGTTTGCATAACAGGTGGAATGGGGTCCGGTAAAAGCACTGTCGCGCGTTTTCTTTTGGAAGCGGATTTTGCCGTTTACAACAGTGATACTCGGGCTAAAGAACTGATGCTCGAAGAACCTGTACGTGGTCAAATCGAACATCTTTTAGGACCCTCCGTCTATTTAAATAATGGAGCGCTGAACAGGCAGTTTCTCGCTGATCAAATTTTCACGTACCCAAAAAAGAAGAGCGCTTTGGAAGCCATAGTGCATCCTGCCGTGCGGGTAGATTTTGAACACTGGCTTGAGCAAGCAAAGGGGCCTGTAGTCTTTAAAGAAAGTGCTCTTACCCTCGAAATAGAAGATAACAGTTGCACGACCGTGTTGCTAGTTGATTGTCCCGTAAGCACGCGTTTTCAGCGTGTAAAACAACGTAATCCAGATTGGTCTAATTCAGAGATTCAGGCTCGGTTTGACCATCAGCTTACAGACGTTCAACGTCGCAATAGTGGCGCAATACTCATTGATAATTCAGGTTCTTTAGAAACTCTGAAAAAATCCTTAGATCAAGCTTTGGCTAAATGCATTTGAACCAATCCGTTCGGATAGGTTTTAGTCGCAATATTTTTCCAATTTGACATGCTTTCATTCGATCTGAATAAAGGAATCCCAGCTCCCAGTGTAGTTGGGATGTAGGTCAGTATCATTTCGTCGATGAGCCCCGCACCATGCAGTTTGGCATTTGTTGCTCCTCCGCCAACGATCCATACTGTTTCAAACCTTGACATTAAATTAGTCAATGCAACTTCAGCAGAATCATTATTCACTTCAATCCCGTCAGAGACTCCATCAGCCAACGTCTCTTTACTGCTGAGTATAACCGAATGCTTATCGGAATAGGGGTAAGAACCTTCGAATGATTTGATCTTTTCAAAGGTATTGTGTCCCATGATAATCGCATCAATATTCTCATAGAACACGTTGTATCCATAATCTTCGTCGGGAAGACGAAATAATGGGTGGTCTAGGAAATCAATTCCACCGTTGGTATCGGCAATGTAACCGTCAAGAGTTACTGCAGTGTAAAGAATGGCTTTTGGCATGGTTGGTGATTTTTAGATACATGAATTCTATAGCAAATCGTTTGCCAAATTTGCTAATGCCGAACGCTCACCTTTTTCTAATGTGATGTGCGCATACATATCATGACCTTTTACGCGATCAATTAAATAGCTTAACCCATTACTTTGCTCGTCTAGATAAGGAGAGTCAATTTGTTTGACGTCCCCGGTAAAAATGAATTTTGTACCGTCGCCGGCTCGAGTAATAATCGTTTTTACTTCGTGTGGTGTGAGGTTTTGACTTTCATCAACTATGAAAATGATGTTCGCAAGCGATCTTCCACGAATGTAAGCTAGAGGGGTAATGACGATTTTTTCTTTTTCAACCATCTCATCCAATTGCTTGTATTCCTTGTCGCGATCACTAAAAGAGTTTTTAATTAATTTCAGATTATCCCACAGCGGTTGCATATATGGGTTAATCTTCTCTTTTGCATCACCTGGAAGATATCCGAGATCCTTGTTAGATAAAGGCACGATGGGCCGTGCGAGATAAACCTGCTTAAAATCGCGACGCTGCTCAAGAGATGCCGCCAAAGCAATTAGTGTTTTTCCTGTACCTGCAACTCCCGTTAGACTGACTAATTTGATATCCGGGTTAAGGACTGCATGAATGGCAAAAGCTTGCTCGGCATTTCTAGGTTTTATGCCATAAACGCCACGCTTCTCCACGTGGTCTAACGTTTGATTCGCCACATTATAGAAGGCGAGGCCACTGCTATTATCACTCTTAAGAATATAAAATGTGTTAGGGAAGGGGCTGAATTCTGGATTTTCTTCTAGTACGATGTCAATGTCGAGCGCCTTTTTCTCGTATAATTTCCCCAACGTTGTTGCGCTGAAATTTTCGACCGTGGCTTTTCCACGAAATAAGGAGTCAACATCTTTCACTTTCCCCGTTAAGTAATCCTCAGATGCTAGATCAAGTGCTTTCGCTTTTAATCGAAGATTAATATCCTTTGTCACTAGGATTGTTTTTCGATCCGGAGCTTCCTCCCGAATATTTAGAGCGGCATTAATGATTTTATGATCCATCTTTCGACCTAAAACTCGCTCGGCATCGACGCCAGTTCTACTGGTATCCATGATTACCTTGATCGAACCAGTTTCAACACCATTCAGGGGAATCCAATTCGTAAAATCTTTACCCTCAGTTATTTTATCTAGTGTTCTAATGAACTCACGTGCTTCATAATTCTTAGAATCATGTCCTTTTTTGAATTCGTCCAATTCTTCGAGGACGGATATGGGTAAAACCACATCGTGTTCGTCAAAACAATGAATCGCATTGTGGTCATAAAGAATTACGGAAGTATCAAGAACGAAGATCTTACGTGGTTTTTGCGCTTTCTTTTTAGCAGCCATATAGATATCATAGATTAGTTCCATTAAAATACTCTTTACGAGCAGTATAGATGTGCCTCAGAGATTGACCTTGCCCGAAGTTTTTAACTGCGCTATGTTGATATCCGTGCAATCCCTTTCAGAGAAACGAAAAGAGCGGCCGTTAAGCCGCTCTTTTACACACACATCAATTCAAATTTTGCACTAACGCGCATTCGAATACACTCTGGGTGCAGCAGAGCGTACTTCGTCGCTGGCTTGATCAGCGAATTCTTTAAAATTAGCAATGAACTTATGCGCTAAAACTAAAGCGGTCTTGTCATATTGTTCTTCAGAATTCCACGTTGACACTGGATTCAGTAAGAGCGAAGGAACCCCTGGGACAGCGGTAGGCATAGCTAATCCAAACACTGGATGTTCGGTATAACTAGCAGCATCAAGATGACCATTCATTGCCGCTGTAATCATAGCGCGCGTATAAATTAATTTCATCCGTTTTCCGACTCCATATGCTCCCCCGGACCAGCCTGTATTGATCAACCATACATTGGTGTCTGCCGCTTTCATTTTTTGAGCGAGCATATCTCCATAAGCCGTGGGGTGTAACGGCATAAACGGAGCCCCAAAACAAGCTGAAAACACTGCTTTAGGTTCGGTAACGCCTTCTTCAGTACCGGCAACTTTGGCGGTATACCCACTAATGAAATGGTATGCCGCTTGTGCCGGGGTTAATTTCGAAATAGGAGGGAGCACGCCGTATGCATCGGCCGTAAGAAAGAAAATATTCTTCGGGTTGCCTGCCAAAGAACCGGGTTGAATACCTTCGATGTGATCTATTGGATAACTCACACGCGTATTTTGAGTTATGGATGTATCTGCAAAATTGACACTACCATCTGCGTTAAGAATCACATTTTCTAGAATAGCGTGTGGCTTTATGGCATTGAAGATATCTGGTTCTTTTTCAGGACTTAAGTCAATAACTTTTGCATAGCAACCCCCCTCAAAATTAAAGATGGTATCGTCCTTGCACCATCCGTGTTCGTCATCACCGATCAACTTACGCAATGGGTCAGCGCTCAATGTAGTTTTTCCTGTTCCAGATAGACCAAAGAATATCGCAGTATCCCCATCTTTACCGACATTAGCTGAACAATGCATGCTCAAAACATTCTTTTCAAAAGGAAGAATGAAGTTCAGAGCACTGAAAATTCCCTTCTTAATCTCACCGGTATATCCTGTGCCACCAATCAATATGGTTTTATCCTTAAAATCTAGTATTGCGAAGTTTTCTTGACGAGTACCATCGAATTCAGGATCGGCTAAAAAACCAGGCGCATTGATAACGGTCCAATCGTGTTTGAATTGGCCCAATTCCTCCTTAGACGGACGCAAGAACATATTGTATGCGAACTGATTTGACCAAGGATATTCATTGATCACTCGAACATTTATGCGGTATTCGGGATGTGCGCCAGCGAAGGCATCTCTTACATAGACATCTTTTCCATCGAGGTAATTGCACATTTTTTTCTTGAGCTGTTGAAATTTACCAGCGTCAAAGGGTTTATTGATCGGCCCCCACCAAACGGCGTCGCTTGTCAATGAATCTTTAACAATGAAACGATCTTCAGGGGATCGTCCGGTAAATTTCCCAGTATTCAGCGCAATGGCTCCGTGTGATGTACGCACGGCCATATTCTTTGAAAGACTGTGTTGCTCTAATGCATCCGGGTCAAGGTTGCTAAAAATAGTCTTAGGCCCTATGCTCAAGGAGCTTAGGTGTTCCTGGTGGTTCATAACAATAAGTGGTTGGTTCTATAATAGGTTTTACAAAAGTAGAAATGCTATTGAATTGAGCCCTCCGAATTGTCGAAAATTAACCGCCCTAATCCATATTTTATCCTCAAAAACTGATTTAAAGACGATTAGGGAAGGCCACTCCGACCCATCCGGCGACGAAAGCGAGCCCGCCTAAAGGAGTAATGGGGCCTAAAAAACTAAGATTAATTCCTAATAACTCATCTGTAGAAAGTAAATAAATACTAAAGCTAAAAAGTACAATGCCCGCACACCAGCTGTAGCGTGCCCAATTAGGAATAGCACTTTTTGATGAAGCCAAAAGTGCTATGGTATGGACCAATTGGTACAGCACCCCCGTTTTAAAAGAATTCAAGGCAGAAGCCTCCATGTATGGTGCTAAAGTATGTGCGCCTAAGGCCCCTAATAGTACAGCACTTGCGCCGAAAAATGCAATGAGATATTTCATGGATTAAAAATACACCCTTCAAAGCAACTTCTTGCTGTTATTATTATAACTATACCATAACTATTGTTATTTTTAAAACAACTTCAAAATGAACAAATGACAAAGCAAATCATACTTATTGGTGCTGGATTAAGCACACAAAGTTTAGTTCCGTATTTGAAATCAAAACTTGATGAGTACGATTGGAATTTAAACGTTTTAGACAGGAATGCTGCTACAGCAATCCAGAGATTGGGCGAGACGAATTCTCGTTGCACGGCAGGCGGTCTAGACATTACAGACAGCGCTGCTTTAGATTCAGCGCTGAGTGAAGCTCATCTGGTAATATCAATGGTACCTGCGCACATGCACTTAAATGTAGCAAAGGCCTGTATAAAGCATAAAGCGCATTTGGTAACTGCCAGTTATTTAACGCCGGAAATGCGAGCTTTGGATAATGAGGCACGAGCAAATGGCTTAGTATTCTTAAACGAATGCGGGCTTGATCCTGGAATCGATCATATGAGTGCCGCGAGATTACTAGATGGTATTCGGGGTGATGGTGGCGAAATTATCCTATTTGAAAGTTTTACCGGAGGCCTATTGAGCCCTGATTCTGAAGGGGATAACCCTTGGAGATATAAATTCACTTGGAACCCGAGAAACGTTGTTCTAGCTGGTCAAGGTGGAGCGGTTAAATTTATGCAAGAGGGGAAGTACAAATACATACCACCACATATGGTATTTCGCCGTACCGAATTTATGAATGTTGAAGGCTATGGGCGATTCGAAGGTTTAGCAAATAGAGATAGTTTAAAATACCGCAAAGCTTATAATCTAGAACATGCAGCTACGCTTTACAGAGGTACATTAAGACGTCCCGGGTTCGCAAGGGCATGGGACAGTTTTGTGAAACTAGGGATGACGGACGACTCCTACACTATAGAAAAGACAGATACAATGTCCTTCAGGGAGTTCACAAATCTGTTTCTAGCATACAATCCACACGACTCCGTAGAACTTAAATTAAAGTATTATTTAGGCATTCCTCAAGATTCCGATATTTTCACAAAACTTCAATGGGCGGGATTATTCTCAGATCAAGTTTTTCCATTTTCCTCAGGGACACCCGCGCAATGCTTGGAATATATACTCAAACAGGTATGGACGCTAAACGAAGAGGACCGCGACCTGATTGTAATGTATCATAAAATTGGTTGGAAAAATGGGGACCAATTTGGCATGATAGAGAGTTCAATGGGAGTAGAAGGAAAGAGTGCTAGCCAAACGGCCATGGCTTCTACGGTGGGGTTGCCTTTAGGAATTGCGACCAAGCTTATTCTTGCGGGTAAAAGCATTGAATCCGGTGTTCAAATGCCTATAACTGCACAATGGTACAATCCGATTTTAGACGAATTAGCGAGTGATTTTGATGTGAATTTTCACGAGAAAGCGATTCCCTACAAAGGCTATTAGAGGCTATCGTAGAATGGGCTTAAAACTTCATGTGTTTCAGAAGTATAAGACTGGTCATCGGCATAGATAGTAATGGTTCTATGCTTTGCATCTCCAGTATTGCTCTTGCTTAAGCCGAAAACACACCTATTCGCGTCTCGTTTTTCCTTCGGTTTGATATGAATGACCTCATTTAGAAATAATCCTTCATCCAATGCGGCGTCAAGAAAGCGATCTTTTCTGTCACAAGGAAGAATAGCCCAAAAACTACCATTTGGCTTTAAAAGCCCAGAAACACTCATCACTAAACTCTTAAAATCTAACGTAAGTGCATGTCTGGCAGAAGCAACTCCGTGGTCACTTTTTGTTGGCCCTTCTTCGAAATAGGGCGGGTTAGAAACGATGATATCGTAATAGGTGTTCATCTCAAATTCCTGAATAGGCTGATGATAACAGACCATTCTGGAATGATAAGGGCTGTTCCTGAAATTATCCATCGCCTGTTTCGCACTAGGGCCATGAATTTCAATTCCATCTACAAAAGCATCTGTAAAACGTTGGGCCAGTTGAAGGGCAATGACCCCGCTACCTGTACCTATGTCCAACACCCGTTGAACGTCATTAACAGCTGTGCTTGAAGCAGCTAAGGCACCTAATAAACAACCGTCTGTGTTTACACGCATAGCACATTGGTCGTGCGCTACTTCAAACTCCTTCATTTTAAAAGGCTTCATATAATTCATATGCCTTCGTTAAAAGTAAAAATCTTAGGTCGCAAGGTGATGAAATAGATAATATTCACCAAAGCAAAAATGAAGTAAAAGAAATTGGCTTCGATAAGCGTATAGGAGAGGAGGAGAATTGTTGCAAATTGGACAATAACCCATTGCCATATATGTACCTTGGTTAAGGTCCGAAGCTTATCTTCTAATTCCTCTTCGGTACTCAATTGCTGCATTCCTCTCGCCCAGATCCACTTTCCGAAGAAAGCATTTATACCAGCAACTACAGGGGCAGCCGTATTTGTCAAGCGCTGAATATCGAAAGTTATCACTGCATTTTCTTGGGCCGTGTACAGAACCACGGAAGTCACGACCAGTTGCAGGAGCAATAGCGACGAATAGATCAGGTGCAATGACCTAGGATCGTAAGGAATTGGCTTTTTCATCTTGATTTAAAGGTCTAATAAACCTTCGGGTAAATCAAAATAAATGAATTTTTTCTTGTGATCTATACGTTCAATGAACGGTTCAACAACCGGAATCAAATACTGATTATCGTCCGATTGAATAAGGAATAGGTTCTGTGCCGATTGCTCGATAATTTCAGCAATCTGTCCAATATTTTCACCTTGATTAACTGCTGTAAACCCTTCTATGGCTTTATCGTAGAAGCTATTGTCCTTTTTCGGATTAGGCAGCATATTGTTTGGAAGATAAACGGATGCATTTACTATTCCTTTCGCTTCGTTAGGACCTACATCCTCAAAAGAGAGCACCAACTTTTTCCCATTTAACGTACCACGTGATGAAACAAAAAAAGGAACCAGTTCCTGGTTAATTTCCAGGAGCACTGATTCCAATTCTTTAAAGTATTGTGGAGTAGAAGAGTCTATGTGGAGAACCACAGCTCCTTTGTATCCGTGAAGTTTCGTGATTTTACCGAGTGAAAAACACTGCTCCTTCTGCACAATTACTCTGCGCTTTCTTCCGCTGGAGCTTCTTCTGTTGCTTCAGCAGCTGGAGCTTCTTCCGTTGCCTCTTCAGCTGGAGCTTCTTCTGTTGCTTCAGCAGCTGGAACTTCTTCCGTTGCCTCTTCCGCTGGAGCTTCTTCTGTTGCTTCAGCACCTGGAGCTTCTTCCGTTGCCTCTTCAGCAGGAGCTTCTTCTGTTGCTTCCGCAGCTGGAGCTTCTTCCGTTGCATCTTCAGCAGGAGCTTCTTCTGTCGCTTCAGCAACTGGAGCTTCTTCTACAACTGGAGCGTTAGCTGCCTCAATAGCAGCTTTACGTGCATTGTTTACTTCGGCTTCAGCAGCAAGACGTGCTGATTTACTCACCTGTGCGGCTTCATTTAAAGACTTAACTTTTCCTTCAATCTTGTTCTCTTTTTCAGAAACCCAAGCTTCGAATTTGGCCTCTGCTTGTTCTTCAGTCAAAGCACCTTTACGAACACCTTCGAGCAAGTGTTTTTTCATCATCACACCACGGTAAGATAAAATAGCACGTGCAGTATCAGTGGGCTGAGCACCTTTCATGACCCAAGATAAAGTAGAGTCGAAGTTCAAATCGATTGTTGCTGGATTTGTGTTCGGGTTGTAAGTACCCAATTTCTCGATGAAACGACCATCACGCTTGGCGCGAGCATCCGCTACAACGATTGAATAAACTGGACGACCTTTACGACCACCTCTTTGCAAACGAATCTTAGTTGACATAATTAATTGTTTTAAAAGGGTCCGAAACCCCGTTAATTAATGAATAATTGAGGCGCAAAAGTAGCGAATTAATCGATATGTTGTATTCCTGTCAATTTATCTTTCGACATGAATGATTTTCGATCCTTCTGTCTCCATATTAAAGTCAAAAGGCTCAGCATTAATTTTCTTCATAGCCTGATTCAACGACGCGTGTGCAGCAGTAGGGGTGTAAAACAGCATAAATCCGCCTCCGCCAGCACCGAGCAGTTTACCACCCAGTGCACCTGCTTTTCGACCAGCGGCATATGCCTCAGAAATCCTAGGATTGGTAATTCCGGAGGCTAGTTGCTGTTTCAAAAGCCAATTTTCGTGCAATAACGTACCGAAATCATCGAGATTGCCCGCTTCTAATGCATCACGTAATTTGTAAACCAGACTTACCATAGTGGTCAATGCTTGAAACTTTGACTCTTGCGAGGTGTTTTCTTTTTGTTCTGCTAAAATTGCACTTGCAGAGCGCTGATTGCCGATGTAATAGAGTTTTAAATTGGTATTTAATGTCATTCTAGTTTCGTCAGAAACACGAACAGGATGCACAGACACCGAGCCATCAGTGTTAAACTCAATAACATTCAAGCCTCCAAAAGCCGCGGCATATTGATCTTGCTTTCCTATGGGTTCTTTCAGTAAGTCGATTTCTACACGACATGCGCCAGCGCCCAATTCCTTTTTACCATACGAACGTCCAGTATAGGTACTTAGATTGTGAAGTAAACCTACCGTAAAACTGGAACTACTTCCCATCCCCGTTCCACCAGGTATATCAGCAATAGAACTCACTTCAATGCCGTTCAAATTGAAGTCTTTTAATACAGTTCGCAAGATTGGATGCTGTAAGTTTCTTACATCATCAACTGTTTCTGTTTGAGAGTATTTACAACGGATTTTATCCTTTTCAAAAAAAGCATGGGTACTGATATACATGTATTTGTCGATACTCGTGCTCAACACTGCACCGCGCTGCTTTTCGAAATATGCGGAAAGGTCACTACCTCCGCCAACAAATGAAATTCTAAAAGGGGTCTTTGTAATAATCATGCGCCTAAAGTAGCTAATGTTGATAAAGTAGAGTTATCAATAATGAATAATAATGACATGTTTTGAGCGTAGATTTAAAACGTTATGAATAAAACCAATTGAATCCTATGACTTTTTATTAATTCTATTTCGCTTACTACGACCTATCATGTCCATTTAAATTGGGAGCGACAATTATAAAATAGTGGGCTATTACCAGAAACAATAAAAAATTATCACCTTATGTATGAGTCCAAAAGTATCATTCAGAGTAAATATTCATTCGAAGTACAGCAACTAACGTACAATGCCCTCAAGCGTTTAGATGAGCGCCACAGACCTTACTTGCATGCAGCAATGCAAAGGTGCAACTACCATTTATCTGAAACCATTGTTAATTATCAAGATTCATTTTCCATTCAAATGCAGATAGTGATGTATAAAAACTTCGTCCTCAGAGTAGCTGAATTATGGAGCTTGCTCGGTCAATGGCCCAAAGAGATTTATCTGCCTGGATTAGAAGAGATGGTTGAACGTGTAAAACAGCTGTATTTCGATTTACTCCGAGAACTAACTCGAAAGGAAGTACATCTTATTCAAATTAACGCGAATCGTAAACCCAATTAATCATGGATACAAAAGTAAGTCAGCCCATTTATCAAGAGGCATTAGCAATTAACAGGAACATACAATCCATAACCAAAGGGTACTTCAGTAATGGTACGTTCAATCTCGCTTTTAAGATTAAGGACGACATAATTAATGTTTGTAATCTTCTAGATATGGGGGTCAGTGCAAGATTTGAACATACCTTCGAAGAATATTATACGAAAGCCCTGAAAGAGTCGGATACACTACTTGATCATATAAGAATAGCGAATAGAGTTCACATGATTCGCGGCGGTTTTCCCGAAGAACTTATTGCACGGATTGAGTTGTTAAAAATGAAATTGGTTTTAATGCTAGAGTTGTTTCGCAGCGAAGTACCATTGGATTATCTTAACCTTTCTAACTGGGCAAGAAAGAAGTTAACCCATACATAGGTAGGAATTGTGAATGAGCATGAGATAGCATCGCTGGTTTGGTGGGCAGAGGAAAGAGTCCGGGGATTTATGACAGGTTTGCATAAAAGCCCGGATTTTGGATACAGTGTTGAATTCGCACAACACAGAGCCTACGTACCTGGTGATTCCCCTAAACATATAGATTGGTCTGTTTTAGCTAAAACAGACAAATACTTGCTGAAACAATACGAGGCAGAATCGAATCTAAGAACCTATTTCGTAGTGGACTCCAGTTCTAGTATGCATTTGCCATTACCTAACTCAAAATGGAACACACTGGTTCAGTTGCTAACGCTCATTGGCACTTTACTTCAAAAGCAACGCGATGCCATGGGAATGCTTGAGATTAATGAAATGGGCAGTCATTTCTTTGAGTCAAAAGCCACGAGTGTATGGATTAAGCAGATGCTGAATCATTTGTCCAAAAAAGACGGAGAAACCAAGAAAAACGCAAATATTGCTTTCGAAATAGAAGCGTTGATGGCCAAAATCCCG
This sequence comes from uncultured Flavobacteriales bacterium, assembly GCA_905478295.1. GTDB lineage: Bacteria > Bacteroidota > Bacteroidia > Flavobacteriales > Schleiferiaceae > UBA10364. Next base: position 30,563 of record CAJQHZ010000035.1, read on the forward strand.
CGTCGGAGTCAGATTATATTGTTTATAGATCTTTTCCAAGAAAACTTAGAGAAAATACTAGATGCGGCAGCTTTATTGGCGTTCGAAGGACATTCGGTACGATGTACATTTATATCGCACGCTGAATTGGAATTAAACGAAGAATATTTTGCGGGTAAACAGGTTATTGACATTGAGACGGGTACAAAAGCATATATCAACCAAAATGATGCAAAGAGATATGTCTCCTTCGTTGAAGCTCAAAAAGAGTGGGCAATTACTTTAAGTAGAAATCTGAATTTGAATTGTAAGATACTCGATGCAAGTCGTGAGCCTATGTACCTATTGCGTGAATTATTAGCGTAAAAAAAGGCCCAGCGTTAAGCTGAGCCATTATTAAATAAGGGGAAATAATTATTTTTTATCCTTAGCCGTCGCGCTGGTTTTGCGCGCAGCATCAACTTTTTCTTGATTAGCTGGCGACAAATATTGAACTGCTTCCACTTTTTTCACTTTCTCGTTCTTTTTGAAACGATTGTCAAAAAAGGCCATGCTGACCCCAGTGCTTATATTTATTGAGCTCGTAGAAGCTCCGATTCCCATACGACCATTTATCAGCTCTTTAGATATAGTTGCTACATCACCAACCGTTGTCGTTCCTATATAAAATTGGACTACAGGTGTTAACCTTAACTGTACTGCGGCATTAACTCGATCATTATGGAGTTCATCCATTGCCATATAGTAACCACCTTTTAGCTGAACATTGCGACCAAGCCAAAGCATGGTATTAATACCCATATAGGTATAATCGTTCCACGAGTTTTTGCGATCTACGTAGTGTACGCCTAAATAACTGTATTTAGAGAATTTATAGTTAAGTGCAACATTCGTCACCTGAGGAGTACGGTATGATAATGATTGAGAAGCATCTAATAACGCAGTGCTAATACCGTTTTGAATAGTTTCTGTGTAATCATTAATGGACGCTGAGACTGCACTTCCTAATGTATCTCCTACTGCACTATTGTATGTAAACCCATCTATGTTCGCATTGCCGTAAAGACGCTTTCCTAGGGCACTAGCAAAATTCATTTCGCTTGCAGCCAAACCACTCATAGAAAGTTGTATATCCAATTTCTTGATAGGGCTGTAGGTTAATCCAAATCCAATGGTTCCATTTGACGTACTACCAGATGTAGCATAGTTCACTAAGCCTCCGATATCCCCCTCTTTCAGCAGAGAATAAGGCGTAATAGCATCTGCCGACAACTGGTTTAAACTATCCAGCGTTGTCCCGGCATTAAATACGCCGGTTGCTGCCAAAGCAAAGTCATAATCTACGTTTACAGTATTCATTCCAGTTGCGGTATTTTCCGAACTTGCGATACTAAAGGCGTTTGTTAATATATTAGCGCCTGCGACAAAACTGTTCCTGTGGTAGGTAATACCGACACGAAGCTTCTCTTCTAAGATGCTACGTTGAAAACCAAAGTAAGTAGAGTTGATCAATTGAAAACGCATGGCTAACGCATCAAAGTTGCCCGAATAATTTAGATCTAAGTCACCATTGGCATCGGCCATCCCATTTTTAATAAAACTAGCAAGGTCATTATCGAGTGTAAACTCCATTCCAACATTCGTGGAATTTCCTGCGAATAAAAAATTATCACCGATTTTAATTCCAACTTGTAGTGCATCGATTTGTGTTTCATTCCCTAACGAAAATACATCTGATGAGAGGTCGTGGAAGTTCTGTAAAATATCGCTGCTGGCTAAAAGGCTACCTGCAGTTTCACTCATATTTAAGTTGTTCTGAACTCCGAAATATTGCAAGTGAAATTTGGTCATAGGATCTGCCCCGGCATTTTGAGCCAGATTCCCTGGGTTTGCTGCCAATCCAAATGTCGAAAAATCTTGTGCGTTACCGATAACAGTAACCAAACCAAAGAATAATGTAAGTGTCTTTTTCATGATAACTGAGCGGTTAAAGGGTAACATTTACTTTGAACTGCGCGCCTAGGTTTAAATTTAGCGTTGCGTCTGTTCTAAGTTTTACAGGGTCAGATCCGGCATTGTAAGTGGACATTGTAGCTTCTACCGTAATGTGGACAGCATCGAGCACTGCGTTCGCCTCATTGGCATCCAATTCAAGCTCTGCATCTAAAGTGTTTGGAGTTACTACAATACCATTAGCATCAGGAATGCCGCTTTCCACTAAGCCCAGATTCTTGACCAGTAGTGTATTCCAATTTGCATCGTAAAATGACAGTGTTAAAGAAGCATCAAGCGGCAGTGTGCTTGCAGTCTGTAGTACTATTTTAGCAGATTCAAGTTCTGATCCATCTGGAAGGATACCTGAATTATTCTGATCGGTGGCAAGTGTATCATAGAACCCTAAGCCGGTAGCCGTGAAAAAGAATGGCATTTCCATTAATAAGTCTCCAGAAATACTGCTAGAATTGGTCACAAAGTTTTCCGTTCCAAAAGTTGCGGTATCGTGATTAACATTGACAGAACCACCATAGGTAATGGAGTCTTTGGGCAAAGTAAATACGTCGACTATGCTGGAATTAGTGTTATCGAAGGATAAAGTTCCAGTTGATGTATTGCCTACGGTCGTAGGATAGGGTAGAACATAATCAGGGCCGTTTAAGCCATAAGCCGTACCGTCTTTATAACTATTAAAATCTAAGACAAGTTGGATAGGTAGGCCAATAGAGTTTGTAATTGACATAGCTATACTAGGTTCAGCGAAAGAAATTTCACCATCAAAGTTTTCTAAGAAATCGATGGCCAAATCTACTGCTCCTGGATCAATCGTAATTTGTTGTGAACCAAAGTACCCCTTAATGTGACCAAATTGTAAGTTGGTCATTTCGAATGTCATATCCAATGCGTCCGAACTATCTATATTCACTAGGTTACCGGACCCCACAAGCGTGGCAGCCACGGCGATTGGAAGTTTACTGTGATTCTGACTAGGGTCTTGAGTCAAGTCAAGGACCGTACCATTGAGGTTAATAGATCCAGTTGTAGTAGCACCAGCAGCGATGGTAATAGTAGTATCGACTTCAATTCCGTTCTGATCTGATCCTGGAAAATTTAAATTTAATTCTAAGTCCTCGGCTAGTGTTGAAACGAATTCATAGTCAAAGCTCGCAGTACTAAACATTAATTCCCTAAGCTCTTCTGATCCGCCCGTACTAAGATCTACATATTGCGTATCTGAACTAATATCTTGTGTACTGATTTGTGTGACCGCATTGTATACCTCGAGATCAGCAGAAGAAATGACCAGTTCTAAATTATCAGTAGTATCAATTGCAACGAGACTCGTTCCAGAACCGGGTGAGGTAAGTGACGTTATTTTAAAGCCAATGCTGTTTGGTAGTGTAATGTTTACTAATGATTCTGTATCACTACCCGTACCGCCATTTGCAGCGATGTTATTTAACGCATACGTTAAAATGGTAGCTCCAGTGGATGAGTTAACCAAATCGATCCCCATACTAACAGGCACTGGCCAGCCATTAGTTAAGCCTAAGGTTAATGTTCCATTTGAAAAGGATGCACTTGTGAATGTTCCAAATCCACTACCGCCATACGTGCCCACATTTGTTTCGCTCAACGGTGGAAATAGTGAATTGCTACCGTGAGCAGATGAAATAGGTGATAAGCCAGCATCTGCGGCAACAGCACCTAGTGCGATGTCTTGAGTCAATGAAACATTAGTAACGGCAATCGTACCCATAGATATACTACTATTGGACGGGGATTGTGTCGGTATACTTATGAGGTCATTAACATCGATACCAAAAACGCTGTCCTGCGCTACTATGACTTTATAGGTGGTGTTGTCATCAAAAATGAGTGAACTATCAGGGATGAGTAAATGATCCATGGTTAGACCAATCCCCCCTAATGGAAGTGCGACTACGGGTGCAGCAGTGATGTCAATGGATGTAGGGTCAACTACGTCCGATTGACAGCTACTTAAGGCCATTATAGACACAAACGCTGATACAAATAGCTTCTTCATTGGTTGGGTTTAAAATTTTGTTCAAGTTAAGAATTACCACCACAGCGCGTAATGGTCAGGATGAAAATTCCGTCAAATATCCTTTTAACGCAGCGACTTGTTGAGCCATAATATAACCCGTGAATAATTGCTGCAAGCCTCTCAACAACATTAATACGACCAAAAGAGAATTGCCTGCAAAGGATAAACCTAAAGCATGTGCTACGAATAAACCGATGATAAGTGTACTGACTATGATGAATTCTCTAAGATTTTTATTGAAACTATCTAGCTTGGCTGCTTTAAAGCGTGCATCACGCCATAGTACTGTTGTAGCTGTGTTTTCTTCTAGGTTTGCTTGTAGCGCACTGACTTTTTCGTGCGATTCATCTTGTTGCTTTTTAAGAATGCGCATTGGAATGAACCAAAGGAGTAAAATACTTAGTATTATGATCCCGAATGAAGGGAACAGCGCGATACCGGCTAGGGTGAATAGTATACCAGGCAAGAGCTGCGACCAACCGACGAGTAAAAAATTGATGCTTTGGACACTTTTGCCAAAGACAGTCTTCATCTTCTCTCGCTCCGAGGCAGTGGAATGAGCTCTAAAATCCGCTAACAAGCGTATACGCGTTGAAGCGTTAACGTATTGGCTATAGATTCCAATGAGCAATCGAACCAGTAAAAGAAGCATTAAGGCAACAACATAGTAGCTCAGTTCAATCTTCGTATTGCCCAATGCAACATAGCCACTACTTAAAAACAAGGTTTTGATTAACGGAAGTGAAAGGAGAATAGGAAGCGTTTCGAGGATGCCGCTAATTCCCGTAATAGCAAATACCCATCCCAGCGAAGGTGTATTCTGTCGTTGACGATAAAACTTTATCGCTAGTGCTATGCTGTTTGAGTTAATCATTCTAAATTGGAATTTTTCACAATTTCAATACCGTAACCACTAACACCGATACGTTTGATTGGGTTGTTCGTTAGTAAGTCGACCTTTCTGATACCGAGATAATGAATGATTTGAGCACCTATACCAAAGTCACGAGTGTCCTTAGTAAAGCTCGGTTTTGTTGTGTCTGCATCCTTTTTGAAGGAGCGAATTCTATTTAATAATCGGTCACCATTCGGTTCTTGATTCATGTAAATTATCGCGCCACGTTTCTTCGAAGCTATACCTTTTAATGCCTTTTCTAACCGCGAACTCTCATTACTCGTAAGTAGGTGGAAAATATCATTTGCAACACCTGCACTGTGAATGCGAACCGGCACCACATCATCGAGCTCCCATTCACCCATGGTTAGTGCTAAATGGACCTGATGGTTCGTTTTTTGTTCAAATGCATGAAGCGTAAATACACCATGCGGCGTACTTATTTGGACCTTTTCTTCCGGTTCAATAAGACTCTCTTTAGACATTCGATAGGCGACAAGATCTTCAATAGTGATAATCTTAAGGTCGTGTTTAACCGCGATTTCTCTGAGTTGCGGCAATCGAGCCATAGTTCCGTCTTCATTCATGATCTCGACAATCACACCTGCAGGAGCTAAACCTGCGAGTCTTGCTAAATCTACAGCCGCTTCAGTGTGTCCTACGCGACGTAGTACACCACCGTCTTTAGCAATAAGTGGAAATATGTGTCCTGGTCTTGCTAATTGGTCTGGAGTTATTGCAGGATCTGCCAATGCCTTCACAGTCATGTAACGATCATAAGCGCTTATTCCAGTGGTACAACCTGCACCTATGCGGTCTATACTCACTGTGAAAGCTGTATTGTTTGGATCGGTATTTTTTGATACCATAGGCGGCAGGTCGAGTTCGTTAGCTCTACCATTTAAAATAGGGGTGCAAATCAATCCACGACCTTCAGTAGCCATGAAGTTGATCATTTCTGGAGAGACCAGTTCTGCTGCTGCAACGAAATCGCCTTCATTTTCACGGTCCTCGTCATCAACGACAATAACAACTTTACCCTTGGCAATATCTTCTAATGCTTCTTCTATGGAGTTAAGACTCATGCTGATTTCTTTTAGTGGGTTGCCAAACACTTGATTTCACTCCTTTCAAATACCTAAGGAAGCCAACAAAAAGCGCTGTATTCATTACGTAAAAATAAGCTAAAGGTGTGGCCAATCCGAAGGACATTAGAATAAACTGTGAAACGGGAAGACCAATAAGTACAATACTTATGATCATCCACTGCGAAGTAAAGAGTCCGGCGATAAGGGCTATGAGATAAAGATGCGGGGTCAACCACCGCAACACTTTATGCATTAAAAAAAGAATGCCAAACGGGTAGGGATGTTTGAACAGCAGAGGATAGAATCGAATTAAGTTCTGCCAATTTCCAATGCTAATACGAATCTTTCGCTTATACTCTTCACGTAGTGAGGTGCTTACATCTTCTAATCCAATGGCAGCTTCATTAAACAACACCTTTTGGTCACTTGCTATAAGCTGTACAGTTTGAAAGAAATCTTCCATGAACGTATTGGGAGGAATAGGCTTCCAGAAGGATTTTCTCATGCTGTATAGTCCACCCTCCATCCCAAAGCAAATACCGTGCTTTCTGCTTTCGGCACGACGAATGGCATTTTCAAGCGATAAGTAGACCTTCTCATTGGTCGCTGTGCTATTAATGACGCCGCCAGCTTCATAGGCCAATGTACCTGCAACAGCTGTTGCTTTTTGAAGCGCGATTGGGCGTACCAGCTCTTCGATGGTGGTCTCTTTGAATAAAATGTTAGCATCTGTAGCAATGATAACCTCAGCAGTAGTCTGTTCAATTAAAGAATTAATAGTTGCCGATTTACCTGAACGAACGTCGTTAACATGAAGATTGAGTTGCGGGAACTCGCTTTGTAGATTACGTATGATTTCATCAGTTCCGTCATTACTTAAGTCACTGCCAATCCAAACTGAAAGTTTATCAATAGGGTAGTTGGTGTTATAGATACTCCGAATCTTAGCCTCAATAATTGATGATTCATTGTATGCAGCAAAAACAACACTCACTAAAGGAGGAGTGAATTCTCCGGTGAAGTCCATGGGCTTTCCTGGAAAGATTAATTGCCATACCGGATAAACAACATAGGTCAACGCAATCAAGCTCAGTGCTGCTAGGGAAATTATAACTGCTAAACTGACCATGCTGATGCTATATTTTCCTGGATAGATTTTGGGCCAAAACTACTAAGTATATGACGATTAGCTTGCATGCCAAGTGTTGTTGCAATCTCAGGAGATGTCAAGAGTTCGATAAGAGCAGAAGCAAATTCTTCCGCTGAATCTGCGAGTAAAACCCCCTGATTGTTTTCATTGAAGAGTCCTTCAGCGCCAATTCTTGTGCTCACCATCGGAATGGCCCATGAAGCATTCATTATCATTTTGATTCGAATCCCAGAACCTGCTAATAGCGGTACAACTGCAACTCCATGAGATTTAGCAAATTCTTCTGCATCAGGCACTCGGCCGTGCACAATGTAGTTCTTTCTTTCTTCGCTTTGGAGGTGTTGCGGTGGATTGTTGCCTGCAATGTGAAATGTAGCATTCGGAATTTTTTCGAGAACAGTAGGCCATACCGAAGTTAAAAACCAATTTAAACCTTGCAGATTGGGTTCCCAGTCTAATGCGCCGAGGTGAAAGCAAGCCAAAGGGGTTAAATTTGATACTGGTTCTTGTTGCTGTATGGAAACGGTTATGGCAGTAGTTTTTCGGTTAAACTTCTCAAACCACTTTTTGTCTTCCTCGCTAATGCTCCAGACAGAATTTACATTTTCAACCAATCCAATTTCAAATTTTTTTAACCGCTTACTTTGAAGCGTCAAATACCAATTTTTGACGGGATTTACACCGGCTTCACTGGTTCTTTCCCAGATTCTATGTTCTAAGTTGTGCGCCCGTAATGTGCAATGATTTCCTATTCTTTTTGCTTCGTTTAAGTAATCGCCCATAAAAGCACCTTCTAAAAGAACAAAGTCGAATTGATTGTCCTCAAATCCACGCAACCATTCAATCATGGGCCTCACGAAGAAACGGATTGAATGGTAAGGTGCACGGGAGAAGCAAAGATTGTTTAGGGCAGAGGAAATAGAAGGAGACGTATTCACATTAAATACCTCTAAATTGATGGCTTGGGCTATAGGTGCAGGGAAATCCTTAGGGTCTTTAAAGTGTTTTTTAGTATTCAATGCACCGTAAGTGATTTCAAAAGTCTGTAACGCTAATATATTTTCGAGAAGTCTTGCCATGGCAATAGAGCTGCCGTCTTGAGACGGATAGGGCACCTTATTTGAAAGTATTAGAAGCTTCTTCACTATGATTTTTTAGAGTTTAATCGAGCCATTATTTTACTGAACCATTCGCCAGAGACAAGGGCAGTATCGCTCGAAGCACTTTTCGTAAGCCAAAGCGCGATAGGAGCAAGAATTAGAGAGGGTAACCAAATGGCTATAGCAGGATCTAGCAAAAGCTCTCTACCCATTTTTTCAAATGTGGTATTTAAAATGTGAAATATTAAGAAGGCGATAGTGGATATAACTAAAGGTAAGCCGATCCCGCCTTTGCGAATAATACTGCCAAGTGGAGCTCCAATGAAGAACATGATCAAGACACTAGCGCCAAGTGCAAATTTCTTGTAGTATTCGAGGTAATGACGTATTCTCGTTTCTCTGCGCCAATTCATCTCGCGCTGCATTTGCTTTAAGTAATCAAGATTACTTCGTGCAAGCCTAATGGCATTTTGAGAGGCTCTGAGTCTCATACCGCTAAGTAAGTTGCCCATAACATTCTCCTTTGGAATATCTGTGGATACGCCACTAGCCACATCGATGTAATCAAATTTATATTTTCCTTTCAAATTTTTAGTGAAGTTTTGCTGACGTTCTACAATCTGTAGAGCGAGGGTGTCCGCAGTTTCTTTCAACTGCAGCGTATTCATCATCATAAAATCTTTGCGGCGCGTCTTGTATAAATCGGCATTGCTAAAATTTGTGAGCGGGAAGCGGAGGTAGGCGGTGTCGAAGGCGCTTCGTGCCCAAGGCATTTTCTGCCGCTCTTCACGAAATTTCTTATCAATATCCTCGTAGGTGGCGCCGTTGTGGAGTTCAATTTCAAGATATTGATTGTCGGCGACTGGACGCATCATTCCAGTGGCAGCTGTTAATACCTTTAGGTTGCCTTTTTTGGCCTCCTTATGATCATAGATATAAATGTCGTTAAGCAATTGCTCACCGTCGCCCTCTTTGCTTCCGATTTTAATACTGTAGCCTTGAAAACCGTTGTAAAAGATACCAGGGGTTATATGAAACGCGGGCTTACTCTTAGAGATATTGATCAGGAGGCTTTGGCCTTTGAGGTTAGCGACTGGTATCACGTTATTGTAGAAATAAAACGCTCCAAAGGCAATTGCAATGTTCAGTATAATCAGCGAACGAATCCCGCGAAATAGAGAAATACCTGAACTTTTCATTGCCGCGAGCTCATAATGCTCACCAAAGTTACCAAACGTTAGAAGCGACGCGAATAAAACGCTTACAGGGAGTGCAAATGGAACGACGCTCGCAGCCCAGTAAAACAATAGTTCTAGTAAAACGTACCATTCGATTCCTTTTCCCGCTAGGTCATCTACATATTTCCAAACCATTTGCATCAAAAAGAAAAAGACCATGATGCCTAGCGTAGGGATCAATGGTCTGATAAAACTTCTTAAGACGTAAAGGTCTAGTTTTTTCATTCGTTTTTACAGACGATAAAAGCCTTCAAATTCACTGGAATTGATATTAAACATCTCTTTATCTAAAGGAACGTTTATCTCGTAGGAGTCAACGCTGAACACTGTTTTCACACCGTTGGTGCCATACTGGGTATAGATTTCTAAGAGGAGACTTTTAACGTCGATACCAATGAGTATTTCTTTCACTTCTTCACTAGCAACGGGACGGAGAGCAACATATTGTATGGTTGTACCATTATTTCCAATTGTTTTACCCGCCATTTTATAGCTGTAACCGCTTTGATAATTTTTTAAGATATCCGCAGGACTCAGTGATGTTTCCTCATCCGAAGCTGTGGTTTCAATTTCTTCATCTTCAGGATAGATTAAATATGCTTTTGATCCGTCAGATAGGAATTCAAAGGCGTCAGTTTTAACTCGTACTTTCTCTCCCATGGCGAAGAGCTCACCCATAGACGAACGCTCTTTCATGCCGCCATTGCTTGGTGCACCAATAGTATTGGTAAAAGCGATATGTTGCGTTTCGAGCGCAAGGGTATGCTCGTAAACCTCATTGAGCAAATCCTTTGCAGTATTGTGGGTTTGAGCCTGGACTAAAAAGGGGAAAAGAAGTAAAGCGAATAATTTCATATCGGCGAATTTACGCATCTCCTTTCAATTTTTGTTCCAAAGCGATTTCATCGGGCACTAAAACTTGTCTAGCTTTCGATCCTTCAAACGGTCCCAAGATACCAGCAGCTTCTAACTGGTCAACAATACGACCCGCTCTATTGTAGCCTAACTTTAACTTTCTTTGGATCATCGAAGTCGACCCTTGTTGGCTTTGCACGACTAACCGAGCAGCATCCATGAATAAAGAATCACGGTCAGAAGGATCTATATCGCCGATACCACCACCTTCTTCACTTACGTATTCTGGCAATTGATATGCCGTAGGATACGCCTGTTGATTACCTATAAAATCGCATATTTCTTCAACTTCAGGAGTGTCCACAAAAGCACATTGAAGTCGTACTAAGTTTGAACCTTGAGAAAATAACATATCTCCCTTACCTATCAGCTGATCCGCACCCCCGGCATCAAGAATGGTGCGGGAATCTATTTTTGAGGTCACCCTAAAGGCTGCTCTTGCAGGGAAGTTCGCTTTTATTATTCCTGTAATCACATTGACAGAAGGACGCTGTGTTGCCACGATTAAGTGGATTCCAATGGCTCTGGCAAGTTGTGCTAAGCGAGCAATGGGCATTTCAACTTCTTTTCCAGCAGTCATGATAAGATCTGCGAATTCATCAATCACCAAAACGATGTAGGGTAAAAATTTATGTCCTTCTTCAGGATTTAGGCGCCGTGCGATGAATTTGGCATTGTATTCTTTTATGTTTCTAACCATTGCGCCTTTCAGCAGCTCATAACGGTTATCCATTTCAATACATAATGAATTGAGCGTGTTAATCACCTTTGCAGTATCTGTTATAATGGCCTCGTCAGTATCTGGAAGTACCGCGAGATAATGGCGTTCAATTTTGTTGTAGAGGGTTAATTCTACCTTCTTTGGATCTACTAATACAAACTTTAACTGACTAGGATGCTTTTTATACAAAAGGGAGGTCAATATTGCATTTAAACCGACTGATTTTCCTTGTCCTGTAGCACCTGCCATGAGAAGGTGTGGCATTTTTGCCAAGTCAAAAATGAAATTTTCATTGGTAATGGTGCGTCCCATCGCTACTGGCAGTTCCATATTAGATTCTTGGAATTTCTTGCTGGCAATAACCTGTCGCATACTTACGACTTGTGGATTTGCGTTAGGCACTTCGATTCCTATGGTTCCTTTTCCTGGAATGGGTGCTATTATTCGAATACCCAATGCGGCTAAACTTAATGCAATGTCGTCTTCAAGATTTTTGATCTTCGAAATGCGAATACCTGCAGCCGGTACTATTTCATAGAGTGTAACGGTTGGACCTATGGTAGCTTTGATTTCCTTAATCTCAATATTGTAGTTCTTTAGGGTATCTACAATTCGATTTTTATTGGCCTCAATTTCTTCTTTGTCAAATGTAATTTTCCCATCACCGTAGGGTTGCAATAACTCTATTTTAGGCAATTGAAACTTACTTAAATCAAGGGTAGGGTCGTATTCACCGAAATCCTTGACTTTCTTGTTAATAGACTTGTCGTCTTCAATGGCTTCTTGATGTACAGCAACTACTACATCGATTTCCGAAGGTTCCTCATTATTCGCATCATCGAGCATCGCTCTACTCACAACATTCGACTTTGAAACTAGTGCAGGTTCAGGAAGTAATTCTTCTTCTTCTTCTGGTTCCGGTGCCAATTTTATGCTTTTGCTTGCCGAATACTCTTCAGGCTCCAGAGTAATTTCACCGGAGGCATCAAGATTGGTTTCGACAGGCTGGTCACCTGTTGATTGCATAGGTTTTGGTGCGCGCCAATTAAATGTGAGCGATCTTATTTTAAGCGCAACAACGATATAAAGAATCATAACTGTAAAGAGGACCAGAAGCACGCCCATTCGACCCAAATAAAGAGCAAGTTTCAAATAAATATAAAAGCCCGAAAGTCCGGATAGAAGGGTAGGATGTTCGCTTGCCAACCATCCAAAAAACATAGAAATCAGCAGAGTAATTACTAAGAAGTGGTTAAAGAGCACCCATGGTTTGATACGTTTTAATGCGAAAGCATGTTTAAGTCCATAAAACATTAACCAAAGCGGAAGAAGTAACCCGGTTAGACCGAAACCTTTAAGAACCAGGAGCGTTCCGACCGCATTTCCAAGTCTTCCGAAAATGTTCCCTACATAGCCTGGATTGGTGAATGTTCCATTTGAAGTTGTGGACAAACTGAAGTCTTGTGTCCAATTTTGGTAATAACTAAGAATCGCAATACCGGCAAAGAAACCAATCATCACTACTAAGAGCGAACCGAAAATTTTCGTTGTAGGATCATCTGTAATTTCCTTAGTATCAGCAGTTAGCTGCTTGATTTGAACAGAGAACTTTGACGGTTCTTTTCGTGCTTTTTTAGTGGAATTTTTTGCCATGGGTGTCGGTGTGTTGTGTATTCAAAAATAAGCTTGTAGTGGTTAGTAAACTCGGGCCTTTCAATAGCGTTATCAACACATTAAAGCCTTATTTTCGCCTTTCAAACAGTTTTTCATGCAAATTCTACCAGAAATTCAAAACGAATATGGGCGCTTAGACACTGTAGTTGTTGGTTTAGCCGCTCAAATGGGTGGAATGCCAGAATTGGAGGAATGCTATGATGCACGCAGTTATGAGTCTGTTAAGTTAGGTGTGTTTCCAAAAGAAGAAGCATGTAGTTCGCAACTTGAGCGTTTGATTGCTATTTTAGAAGAAAATGGTGTAAAAGTCTTGCATCCCTCATTGATTCATTCATTAAATCAAGTGTTTTCAAGAGATATTGCCTTTGTAATCGAAGATCAATACATTATCCCAAACGTCATCGCTGACCGCGCAAAAGAGTGCGACGCGATGGCTGAAATTGAAGAAGCCATTCCGTCGTGTAATATTATCATGATGCCTAAAGATTGCTTTGCAGAGGGAGGAGATGTCATTGTTGATAATGACCATGTATTTCTAGGAGTAAGCAATGATGAAACGTTTGACCGCTATAAAACGGCACGGACTAATATGATGGGAATGGATTATTTGGCGGATGAATTTCCTGCCAAAGAATTCAAAGGGTTTGAGCTGCACAAGGACGATCATGATCCTCTGAAGGGGTCCTTGCATCTAGATTGTGCCTTTCAGCCTATTGGCGGTGGAGCGCTTATCGCACCGCATTTGTTTAAAAACGAATCGGATGTGCAGTGGTTAATTGAGCGGTATGGGGCAACGAACGTCTACTGTTGTTCGCCCGAAGAGGCCTACTCACTTGCGACTAATGTATTTAGTTTTAGTCCAAAGGATATTATTGTTTCGGCAAAATGCCAGGCCATGCAACACTGGCTAAAGGAACGAGGATTAAATGTACACAGTATCGTGTACGATGAAATAGTAAAAATGGGTGGTTTACTGCGTTGTACAACCATGCCTATAAAGCGCGTGTAATGACTAAAAATGCGACGAACACATTGATGATGGTACGACCCGTTGCGTTCACTCTGAATGAACAAACGGCCGTAGACAACTTCTATCAAAAGAAGGGGACAAGCGAACAAAATGCTCAAAAATTGGCTGGTGAGGAATTCGATGGATTCGTCAAAAATTTACGGGCTCAAGGTGTTTTGGTCGAAGTTTTAGAAGACACGCTAAAACCGCATACACCCGACAGTATCTTTCCAAACAATTGGATCAGTATGCACGAGGATGGGCGCATTGCCTTGTACCCAATGAAAGCAGAAAACAGAAGACTGGAGCGGAGACCTGATATTTTTGATGAACTGAAACGTCGGGGCTATAAAATTGGCTCGACTGTAGACTATACATCATCGGAGAGCGAAGATATTTTCTTAGAAGGTACCGGTTCTATGGTGCTGGATCACGATGCTAAAATTGCCTACTTAGCGAAGTCGCAGCGCGCAGATGAAGGATTATTCCGAATATTTTGTACGGATTTTGACTACACACCCGTTGTTTTTACTGCATATCAAAATACTCCGGATGGTATAGGGAAGATTTATCATACGAATGTGATGATGTGCGTAACGGACAAATATGTATTGGTTTGTTTGGATACTATTCATGATTCAATTGAGCGGGCTGGAGTAGAGACTGCCATACGTAATAGCGGAAAACAGGTTCTAGAAATAAGCGTGGCACAAAAAAGTAATTTTGCCGGAAACATGCTGCTTGTCAAAGGAACTGCGAACCAACTAATTTTAGTGATGAGTTCAAGTGCTTACAGCTCACTAACTGCAGAACAAATTGACTTTATACAGCAATACCACACCATCCTTCACAGCGATTTGCATACCATTGAAACGCTTGGTGGAGGCAGTGCACGTTGCATGTTGGCTGAAATATATTTGACAAAAACGGCATAAATGAGTTTAGAACAAAACATAAGTAAAGCGCTCAATGAGCTCTATGGTGTTCAGGTACAGCCGGAGCTTCAAGAAACGCGAAAAGAATTCGATGGTGATGTTACTCTGGTAGTTTTCCCATTCGTTCGTGCGGCTAAAAAGAAACCTGAAGAAGTAGCAGAAGAATTGGGGGTGAAGCTGTTAGAAATGTCTGCTGTGGCTGGTTACAACGTAGTAAAAGGGTTCTTAAACTTAAGTTTAGATCGCGGGGTGTATGTAGACCAATTCAAAACTTTCGCTTCAGACCCTCACTTTGGTCTTCCAGCGCCGGGATCAAAAGGATCCTATATTGTAGAATACAGCTCGCCAAACACGAACAAACCTTTGCACCTGGGGCATATACGTAATAATCTTCTTGGCTATTCGGTTGCTGAGATTTTAAAGGCCAATGGCGTTGACGTAACTAAGGTTCAGATTATAAATGACCGAGGCATTCATATATGCAAGTCTATGCTGGCTTGGCAAGAATATGGAAATGGCGAAACACCAGATTCCTCAGGATTAAAAGGGGATCATTTAGTGGGTAAGTACTATGTCAAATTTGACCAGGTTTATAAAGACGAGATAAAAGTATTAATTGCCCGAGGCAAAACGGAAGAGGAAGCTAAAAAACAAGCACCATCACTATTGAAAGCGCAAGAGATGCTTTTGAAATGGGAGCAAGGTGATGCCGATGTAGTAACGCTCTGGAAAACGATGAACGAGTGGGTGTACAGTGGCTTTTATACTACGTACACCAAATTGGGAGTAGATTTTGATAAGAATTATTACGAAAGCCAAACGTATGTTCTTGGTAAAGACGATGTCGCTAAGGGGCTGAAATCGGGTATTTTCCATAAGAAAGAAGACGGCTCTGTTTGGATTGATCTTGAGAGTGATGGTTTAGATCACAAATTGGTCCTTCGAAGTGATGGTACTAGCGTTTACATGACGCAGGACATCGGTACGGCCATTCAACGTTTCAAGGATTTTGAGGCGAAGGGAATGACCTATGTCGTTGGAAATGAGCAGGATTACCACTTTAAAGTGCTCTTTTTGATACTGTCGAAATTGGGCTATTCATGGGCGGATCAACTGCATCATTTAAGCTATGGAATGGTCGATCTTCCTTCAGGTAAAATGAAAAGTAGGGAAGGTACGGTAGTAGATGCGGATGATTTGATAGATGGAATGATCGCAGATGCTGAAAGTATTTCAAAAGAGCTCGGCAAATTAGACGGTCTTGAGAAGGCGGAACAACAAGAACTCTTTACTACACTAGGCTTGGGCGCATTAAAATACTTTATTTTAAAAGTCGACCCTAAAAAGCGAATGTTATTCAATCCAGCGGAAAGCATTGATTTTAACGGACATACAGGCCCCTTTATTCAATACGCATATGCACGCATCCAAAGTCTGCAGCGCAAGGCGCCACAAGGAGAAGTATTGGATTGGACAGCTTTGACACCGAATGAGGATGAAACGTTAGTTATTAAAGCGCTGCTACAATTTCCAGATGTAGTTGACCAAGGGGCTAGAAACTTTTCTCCGGCAGTTTTAGCCAACTATACCTATGAATTGGTTAAGAAATACAATGGATTTTATCAAAACAACAGCATTTTGAAAGCGGAAACTGAACAAAGCATTGTCTTCCGTTTGTTGTTGAGTAAGAAAGTAGGCGAAGTAATCAAGGCTTCGATGAATTGCTTGGGTATCCAAGTGCCAAATAGAATGTAAGATGAATAATGAAGTAAGAGCCTTAGCGCCAAATAACGTTTGGAATCACTTTGCAGATTTAAATGCAGTTCCGCGTCCATCTAAAAAGGAAGAGCGTGTGATCCAATTCATGGTCGATTTCGGCCACAAACTGAACCTACCCACTGAGGTAGACCATATTGGTAACGTATTCATTCGTAAACCAGCGTCTACTGGAATGGAAGACAAAACTCCTGTGGTCTTACAGGCACATCTTGACATGGTTCACCAAAAGAATAATGACACAACTTTTGACTTTGATACGGAAGGAATTAAGATGTTGGTAGAAGGAGATTGGGTAAAGGCGCAAGGTACTACCCTTGGATCAGATAACGGTATGGGTGTGGCCTTCATAATGGCTGTATTGTCATCAGACACCATCGCACATCCCGCTATTGACGCTCTTTTTACTATTGACGAAGAAACAGGAATGACTGGAGCTCTGGAACTCAATGGAGGAATGCTAAATGGCAAGATTCTTTTGAATATCGATACAGAGGATGATGACGAATTGACCATTGGTTGTGCAGGCGGTATTGATGTGACCGCTTCCAATTCTTTTGACATGGAACCTGTACAAAATGATGCCCTAGCTTACGAGGTTACCATCAAGGGATTGAATGGTGGTCACAGTGGTATGGATATTCATAAAGGTTTGGGTAATGCAAATAAACTGATGAACCGTTTGCTTGATCGTTTGGGCGATGGGGTCCAATTGGTCGCCTTAGATGGAGGAAGTCTACGCAATGCTATTCCAAGAGAGAGTGTTGCTCACGTTCTATGGAACGGTAGTGAAGAATCTTTCGAAGAGGTAATTACAAGTGTTGGAGAAGAATTTATAGATGAACACGCAACCACTGATTCAGATATTGAGATCAGTTGCGAATCCATAGACCGTCCAGATGCGGCGCTTTCTATGGCAGCAAGCCAATCAATCATTAGTGCAATTTATGCCTGTCCAAACGGGATTTATCGCATGTCTCCAGATATTGCTGGCTTAGTTCAGACGTCAAATAACCTCGCTCGAGTAGCTTTAAAGGACGGTGATTTTACCGTCATGTGTCTTACGCGAAGTGCGGTTGAGACCGAGAAGATGGATCTAGCACGTGGTATTCAGCGGATTTTTGAAACTGTAGGATGTGCTGTTGATTTAAGCGGTGATTACCCGGGTTGGGCACCGAATCCTAAAAGCAATATTCTTACCACCATGAGCGGGTTGTACCGCGATCTTTTCAAAGCCGAACCGAAGATTCAAGCATGTCATGCTGGACTAGAATGTGGAATTTTAGGAACCAACTATCCTGAAATGGAACTGATTTCATTCGGCCCAAATATTCGTGGAGCACATTCGCCCGATGAAAAATGCCAGATCAGTTCAGTTCAGAAGAGCTGGAAGTTCTTTTTAGCGACTTTAGAAAATATACCAAACGTTTAAGCACATGTTTGAAAGTTTAAGTGACCGTTTAGAAGGTGCCTTTGATATTCTCAAAGGGAACAATAAGATAACTGAATTAAACATCGCGGATAGCGTTAAGCAAATCCGTCGCGCTTTAGTAGAGGCTGATGTTAGTTTTAAAATTGCAAAAGACTTTACCAACACGGTTAAAGAAAAAGCCTTAGGTCAAGGCGTTATTACTGCGGTTAAGCCAGGCCAAGCTATGGTGAAGATCGTTCGCGATGAGATGGCCGAATTGATGGGCGGTCAGGCAGAAGATTTGAGTCTCACAGCATCACCTTCGATTATACTAATGGCGGGTCTTCAGGGTTCTGGGAAGACGACACATAGTGCGAAATTGGCCAATTATTTACTACGTAAGAAATCGCGTAAGCCATTATTGGTAGCTTGTGATGTCTATAGACCTGCCGCAATCAATCAATTGCAGGTATTGGGAGAGCAACTAGGCATTGAGGTCTACGCTGAAGTTGGGAATCAGGATCCCGTTAGTATCGCAAAGAACGCGGTAAAGCACGCCAAAAGCAAAGGGTACAACACGGTCATCGTGGATACTGCGGGTCGTTTGGCTGTTGACACTGCGATGATGGATGAAATTGGCCAGATACACAAAGCTGTAGCGCCTCAGGAAACCCTGTTTGTTGTTGATGCAATGACGGGCCAAGATGCTGTTAACACGGCAAAAGCATTTAACGATGTTTTAGATTTTGAAGGTGTTATTCTCACTAAACTCGACGGTGATACAAGAGGAGGTGCGGCATTAACGATTAAATCTATAGTCAACAAGCCAATAAAGTTTATCGGTACAGGCGAGAAAATGGAAGCTTTAGATGTCTTCCATCCGGACCGTATGGCAGACCGTATCTTAGGGATGGGCGACGTAGTAAGTCTTGTGGAAAAAGCACAGGAACAATTTGATGAAGAGAGTGCTCGGAAAATGAGCAAGAAAATCTCTCAAGACGCCTTCGGTTTCGATGATTTTATGGAGCAGATTCAGCAGATCAAGAAGATGGGGAACATGAAAGATTTAATGGGAATGATTCCTGGTATGGGAAAAGCCTTAAAGAATGTGGATATAGATGATGATGCTTTCAAGCATATTGAAGCAATGATTAATTCCATGACTCCAGTCGAACGTCAGCAGCCAGATACCATTAATGGATCTCGAAGAAAACGTATTGCGTCAGGTTCTGGTCGTACCGTTCAGGATGTAAATAACTTATTAAAGCAGTTTACAGACATGCGCAAAGTCATGAAGATGATGCAAAGTGGCGGTGGTAAACGTGGAATGATGAATATGATGCGCGGAATGCGCTAAAAAATAAGCTATGGTAGTTTTAGACGGAAAAGTAACCTCAGCCAAAATCAGACAAGAATTGGCCTTAAAGGTCAAAGAGTTAAAGGCACAAGGCAAAAAAATCCCTCATCTTGCTGCAATTTTAGTGGGGGAGGACGGAGCTTCACGAACCTATGTAAATGCCAAAGTACGTGATTGTGAAGAGGTCGGGTTCGGTTCAACGTTGATTAAGCTTCCTTCGGAAACCACGGAGGATGAGCTTCTTAAAGCCATAGGTAAGCTGAATAATGACGAGGACATTGACGGGTATATTGTTCAGCTCCCATTACCCAAGCATATTGATGAAACTAAAGTATTGTTAGCCGTAGATCCGAAAAAAGATGTGGACGGATTTCATCCGCAAAATGTCGGTAAAATGACACTGAATCTTCCCACATATATTCCTGCCACTCCGCAAGGAATTGTGGAATTATTACGTCGCTATGAAGTTCCTACTGAGGGTAAGAATTGTGTCGTAATTGGTCGCTCACACATTGTAGGTTCGCCTATGTCAATTTTATTGAGTCAGCATAATTACCCCGGAAATTGTACAGTAACACTTTGCCACAGTCGTACTCAAAACCTTGAGGAAATTTGCCTAAATGCAGATATTATCGTTGCAGCACTGGGTCGGCCCGGATTTGTAACGGCGGACATGGTTAAGGAAGGTGCATGTGTGATTGATGTAGGGATCACGAGAGTAGACGATAGTAGCAAAAGAAGCGGCTTTAGATTGCTGGGTGATGTTGACTATGATGCGGTGGCACCGAAATGTAGCTTTATCACGCCTGTACCAGGTGGTGTAGGACCTATGACCCGCGCCGCTTTGATGATGAATACGATGAAGGTAACAGAGCTTGCAGACTAAGTGAAAGATATTCAAACCTCATCCAGCTATCAGCAGTCGGACATAAGAGATGGACTAGTGGTTCCTCTTATGGAAGAATTTTATACTATACAAGGTGAAGGTTTTCATACCGGTAAAGCCGCTTATTTTATACGAATAGGTGGCTGTGATGTAGGTTGCCATTGGTGCGATGTAAAAGAAAGTTGGAACCCAGATAGTCATCCGCCAACGCCTATCGAGGCCATTGTAGAAAATGCAAAGAAGTACAGTTCAACGGTCGTTGTCACAGGAGGTGAGCCGTTGACCTGGAATATGGAACCCTTAGTTTCCTCATTGAAAGCGAAGGGTATGCAAGTGTATGTTGAAACGTCGGGAGCGTACGAGCTAACAGGAGATTGGGATTGGATTTGTTTAAGTCCAAAGAAAACAGCTAAACCTAAGGAAACCTACTACAATGCTGCAAACGAATTAAAGGTAATCATCTACAATCAAAACGACTTTAAGTGGGCAGAAGAGCATGCTGCTAAGATGCATGAAGGCTGCGAATTGTTTTTGCAACCTGAATGGAGTAAGCGTGATGAAATGATGCCTTTTATTGTTGATTATGTGATGACCAATCCGAAGTGGAAGGTTAGCTTACAGACCCACAAATACATGCATATTCCTTAAGCTATGGGTAAGGTACTTTCAGTTACAGAAGCGGTTAATGTTTTGCTAAAGGGGCAAATAGTAGGCTTACCTACAGAGACAGTTTATGGATTGGGTGCTGATGCTACCAATGAGGCAGCAATAGCAGAGGTTTTTAAGGCTAAGAACAGGCCTAGTTTTGATCCGCTGATTGTTCACGTTCCTACATTAGATGCTGTTAAAGAGATTGCAGAATTGTCAGAAGCAGCAGAACAACTTTTCCTTGCTTTTAGCCCGGGACCATTAACGGTGGTGTTACCTAAAAAGAATACGATTCCAGATCTTGTAACGAGCGGACATAATACCGTGGCAGTTAGAATTCCGGCACACCCTGTGATGTTAGAGGTACTGCAATCTAGTGGTCTTTACATTGCTGCGCCAAGCGCAAATCCGTTTGGTTTTGCTTCACCGACAACGGCACAACATGTATTGGACCAGTTAGGTTCCATAATTTCCGGCGTAGTGGATGGAGGTCCCTGTAGTGTAGGTATTGAAAGTACCATAGTCGATATGAGTAGTGATGCACCTAAAGTATTGCGCTTAGGAGGTATGGCGTTGGAACAATTGGAACGTGTTCTGGGTGGCATTACTACTGAGTTAAGTTCTTCTAACCCCAGTGCACCTGGAATGCTTACATCGCATTACAATCCTGGTACTCCTCTTGAGCTGTTCGATGATAGAGATGCACTTTTGACTGCTTTAAAGTCAAATAGTAATCCAAATGGAATAGGAATACTCTATTGGGGTGAAACAATAGCCCATGGTAGCAGCTTTAATTTGAGTGAGCTAAAATCAGATTCGGAAGCTGCTTGTAATCTATTTAAAGGATTGCGATTATTAGGTAGGGCTCCGGTAACAAATATCTATGTACACTTATTACCGGAATACGGTTTAGGTCGAGCTGTGAATGACCGTCTTCAACGTGCTGCTAACAAATAAGTTAGAATAAGAGGTATAGGCACGTTTTTTAATCGAAAATCTTTCTACTTTAAGGGAATGAACAAAACCCTTCTTTTTCTAGCACTTTTGTGCGGCAGTTCAGTGTACGCACAACTTAGCGGAACAGTTGTTGATCCTCGTGGAGAGCCTATTGTTGGAGCAAGCGTCCTATTGTTGAATCAATCAACACCCACAAACATTGGCACAGTGACTGATTTTGACGGGAATTGGTCCTTAAATATCTATGGGAAGAATGCTGAGAGCGCGGCCGTTCGCGTTCAAAGTATGGGATTTCAATCATTAGATTTCAAAACCATAGGAACGACTGATAATAGAATCGTTTTACAACCGGATCAAAACCTGCTTAAAGAAGTTAGCGTGGTGCAACAGCGTTTGAGTGCGCAGCAAGAAAAAAGTGCCCTTACCGTTGAAAGTATGGATGCATTGGCCATTAAAGAAAGTCCCAGTGTCAGTTTTTACGATCATTTAGGCACATTAAAAGGCGTCGATTTGACGAGCGCGAGTATAGGGTTTAAAATCATCAATACGAGAGGTTTCAACAGTACTTCTCCCGTTAGGTCGCTGCAACTTATAGATGGAGTGGACAATCAAAGTCCAGGATTGAATTTTAGTTTAGGTAATTTCCTAGGTGCACCGGATCTAGATATCGTAACTGTTGATGTTATCGCAGGTGCGAGCACAGCCTTTTATGGTCCCAGTGCTTTTAACGGAGTAATAGCCATGCAAACGAAAGATCCATTTCAGTTTACTGGATTGAGCGCAAGCTTAAAAGCAGGGGAGCGAAATCTCACCGAGTTTTCCGCACGTTGGGCGGCAAAAGTAAATGAAAAGTTTGCATATAAAATCAACGTATTTGCTTTAAAGGCGGACGATTGGCAGGCAAATAATATGGATCCTACTGAAGTAAGTCGAGATGATGCCACAAACCCAGGAGGATATGATGCAGTAAATCGTTACGGTGATGAAGATTGGTGGGACGATGGTGGAGATACAAAGACTTTTCCTGGATTAGGTAGATTTTATCGTCCTGGCATTGAAGAAAAGTATTTAGTGGATTATGATACTGAAAACATCAAGTTGACCACTGCACTACACTATAAAATCAAGGAGGATTTAACCGCTATTTATGCGGTCAATTTTGGTTCAGGTACAACTGTTTATCAAGGGGATAATAGATACAGTCTCAAAGACATATTATTTCTTCAGAATAGGGTGGAGCTGCAAAAAAAAGACAAGTGGTTTTGGCGCGCTTATTCGACCCATGAAGATGCTGGTAATAGTTACGACGCCTACTTTACAGCGCTAAGAATGCAAGACAGCGTAGTATCGAATCAATCCTACAATCTGTATTACACGGGCCTTTGGAATATCTTTAATAGACCACAAGTTCGTGCCATGCCCGGGGCTCCGGCAAACAGCCTTCCTATGAGTCAGTATCAGTCTATAATGGATTCATTGATAGCAAGTAACCCGGATTTTTTCAACCAACTACACGAAGACAACAGAAATAATGTATCGATAGCTACAGCATCTGACGCATTAGGTGCAGTTACGATTGAGGAACTTGAAAGTTTCGCAAATCAACTAATTCCCGGTACATCGGAGTTTAACAACTTGAAAAACCACATTACCTCGACTCTTTTCACAGAAGGGGGCAGCAGGTTTTACGATAAATCAGCCTTGTACCATACACAAGGTGAGCGCACCTTTACATACGACAATGGTGCAGTGTTAAGAGTAGGCGGAAACTTCCGCTTGTACACTCCAAAATCCGCAGGAACCATATTCTCAGATACAGCGGGTACCATAATTACCAATAGAGAAGCGGGTATATATGGTGGATGGGAACAATCCTTTTTGGATGAGCGACTCAAATTAAGTGCTACGGGAAGGGTCGATAAAAATCAGAATTTTAAAGCGTTGGTTTCTCCGGCAGTTTCTTCTGTTTACAAAGCCACTGAGAATCAAACTTTTCGTGTAAGTTTTTCAAGTGCCATTCGTAATCCAACATTAGCTGATCAATATTTAAATTACAACGTAGGTAGAGCCGTACTTCTAGGCAATCTAAATGGTTTTGACTCTTTAGTTACACTAGATAACATTGCCGACTATCTAGGTAAACCTGCGAATGAAAGACTTTCACATGATTTTGGTTATTTCAACGTTGACGCTATTCGCCCAGAAAAGGTAAAAACTGCTGAGGCGGGTTACCGAGCGACTATAGGGACACGCATTTTTGTGGATGCAAATTACTATTACAGTCTTTATGATGATTTTATAGGTTACATTATAGGAGCGGATATTGAAGAAGGTACAACTGCGATTGACAGACTAAAGTCATTGCAGGTCTATCGCGTTGCTGCGAATGCAACCGAGCAAGTAACGACTCAAGGCTTTAGTATTGGTATGAACACATTTGTCGGTGATTATCAGACTTTAACTGGTAATTACAGCTGGAATAAACTTACCTCTGCAGTTACAGATCCTATAGTACCGGCCTTTAATACACCAGAGCACAAGTTCAATCTAGGATGGAATATTCGTAATTACCCATGGAAGAATGATAATTCAAAGCTTATTGGTGCTGGTGTGAATTACAAATGGGTTGAGGGTTTTATATTTGAAGGATCGCCCCAATTTACAGGCTCTATACCCTCTTACGGCTTATGTGACGCACAAGTATCACTGACGCGAATAAAAGAAAACTCAGATAAAAAGCGTACCATTACATATAAATTAGGCGCTAGTAACGTCCTAAACAATAAAGTATATCAAGTATTTGGGGGGCCTTTAGTTGGGAGGTTGGCCTATCTAAGTATTCAAATTAATTAACCTCTCTTTTAAGAACATGCCTATGAAAAAGATTACTTTTTTACTCTGTACATTGCTGTTTTCAGTAACCGTAGTAGCACAACGCTACACCACTGAAATATTCAATGACAATGAAATTATTGTATCCTCAGATGTCAGTTATGGTGTCAATTTCAACCCTTACATAGATTCTGCATTGCTTGGAGGAACGAATCTTCAACCGTTACAAGCAGACTTTTATATGCCTTCTCCTGCTGTAGATACAGTGACGAATCGTCCAGTTGTTATTGTATGGCATACAGGTTCATTCCTACCAAAAGGGATAAACGGCTCACCACTTGGAACGCGTCAAGACAGTGCGGTTGTCGAAATGTGTAGCCGATTTGCTAAGATGGGATATGTAAGTATTGCAGCCTCTTACCGCTTAGGTTGGTTGGCAAACAGTACCAATTTAGATGTACGCCGCGGTAGTAACTTATTAGCTGTGTATTACTCTATCCAAGATGCGAAAGCTTTAGTTCGCTTTTTGAACTTAACAGGAGGGATGAATAATCCTTTCGGTATTGATGCTAGCAAAACTATTATGGTGGGTCAAGGTTCAGGTGGATATTTGACATTTGCATATGCGACTATAGACAAACATTCAGAAGTCGCAGGGCCAAATAAATTTAAGTATCAGGATTCAACCGGCATCTTCGGTCAGCCTGTACTTCCAGGCGACCCTTACGTAGATACGTCTATCGTAGGTGATATCGACGGCTTTGGTGCAGAGGTAGTAATTACCGGTCAGAATACCTTAGGCTTACCAACAATGGACTATAGCTCTCCTGGTCGTAACTATATTAATCATCCAGGTATGCCGGATGATATTCTTATGACTATCAATATGGGAGGCGCTATGGGAGATGGTGCTTGGTTGGAACAAGGTGATGTTCCGATGCTGAGTATCCATAGCAAATTTGATTTCTTTGCACCATATGATACAGGTATGGTTTACGTACCAATCGGTGCTCAATTCTTTGCAGTAGTTAGCGTTACTGGATCATACGGAGCAATTAAAGCGGCCAACGCATTCGGGAATAATGATGTATTCTTAGACGAAAACTATACCGATGCAGTTTGGGTAGACCAACAAGCAACTAATCCTACAGGTGAAGAGTGTCTATATACTGTTGAAATTCCTCCGGCGCAAGCAGCAACTCCATGGATTGTTCATACTTCTCCTTGGAATTGGTATGATCCAAATGATCCGAATATTACATCAACTGATGCAAATCCAAATGTGAAGAGTACTTCAATAGCTTGGATGGATACGGTTATGTCATTCATAGTACCACGTATGGCTACTGTACTTCAAGCAGAAGGGGTACCGGCAGGTATCGTTGAAACGACGCAAACGTTCAAGGTTTATCCAAACCCAGCCTCTGATGTTGTGGCCATTAAAGGAACGAATGGCAGCACGTTTACAAGTGTACAAGCTTTCGACATAACCGGTAGAGTAGTGTACGCTTCGGATGCCACTGGCAACAGTTTAAGCATTGATGTGTCGAATTGGAATAATGGAATCTATTTGGTGCAAATAGCTACCGAAAATGGTGTCCAAGTCAAACGCATCGTCGTAAACTAAACGACCGCGCTTAATGTTAATAGAGTCCTCATACGAACGTATGGGGACTTTTTTTTGCCATAGATTTGCCCACGATAAAGGAAACCCAAATGATTAATTTCAATACGCAACTTCAAGAACTCGAGAAACTACCCATTACAGCTTTAGCTCGTGCAGCACGTTATGGCGATGGTGTCTTTGAGACCATCAGGATGCGTGAGGGTAAATTGCTCTTCATAGAAGATCACTATTTCCGATTGATGGCCAGTATGCGTATTCTACGCATGGCAATCCCTATGGAGTTTACTCCAGAATTCATTGTGGATCAATCATTGAGGCTTGCTGAGGAACGCGGATTTGAAAACGGTCGCTTGCGATTACAAATCGTTCGCAGCGGAGGTGGTACTTATACGCCAAATAGTAATACGATTGATTGGTGGATGGAGTTGGACCCGCTCGAGACGAAGGACTACGTTTTAAATAACGTAGGCTTGAAAGTGGAGCTTTTTAAAGATCATTACGTACAACCAGGGCTACTATCTACATTAAAAAGTAGCAATGCCTTGCCCTATGTTTTAGGAAGCATTTATGCCCAAGAGAATCAATTCGATGCGGTTCTTTTAGTTAATGATGCTAAGCGATTGGTCGAAGCGAATTACGGGAATGTTTTTCTAGTTCAAGGCGACATTCTACGCACCGCCCCTTTAGAAGATGGCGCATTACGAGGCATTTTTAGGAAGAATGTACTCGATTGGGCGAAGGAAATAGGACTCGAAGTACAAGAGGCCTCAATTAACCCATTTGACTTACAAAAAGCGGATGAAGTTTGGATCACAAATACAATTCGCGGTATTCAGTGGGTTGAGCAGTACCGTAAAAAGACATTTGGTGCAAGCAAAGCGAAAGAGATGATTGATATGATCAACCGGAAGCTCAATGTCTTAGGTGCCCTTTAATTCATCCAAGGATCTTCTGGTGCATTAGCCCATAGTGCGAACTCGCCACCCAATGTCTTCATGTATTTACGCCACGCCTCACTAGTAAGCTCTAGTGGTTCTATTTCAAATGGAGGTTTCAGTACAATCCAAGTCCCTTGACTAATTTCTTCCTCAAGTTGACCAGCGGCCCAACCACTATAACCTAAGAAAAACTTGCATCGTACCGATTCAAGATTCAACTCTCGAGCAGTTCTAATGGCTTCTTGTAAAACCGTATAATCTCCACCTAAATACAGGCCATTCCCGGCTTGCTTTGCACCGTTTAGCGTATCCATCGTATGTAAATAAAAGAGCGCATCTTGCTCTACAGGTCCACCGTAATAGATAGGGTCCTCGCCAGGAAGTTGATTCATAAAGTCTTGTGCAAGGAGGGAAGAGTTCTTATTAAGAGTGAATCCAAGCGAACCGTCTTTACCGTGAGCTGTTAGGTATACAACCGATTGCTCAAAAAAGCCATCACCGATAAGCGGTTTAGAAATTAAGAGTACGCCTTTTTGTGGACGGTTTTTGTTTTGCATTACACTAATTTAGTAGCATGGATTTACATAACATTCGCGAAGATTATAAGTTCGATTCATTGCTTGAAGCGAATCTACAGAAAAACCCTATTGATCAATTTAAAGATTGGTTTGAGAGTTATCAACTTTTAAGAGTAAAAGATGCCAATGCGATGGCAATTGCTACTGTAGATGGAAACGGTATACCCCAGAATAGAATTGTGTTGTTGAAAGAGGTGCGTAAAGATGGTTTGGTATTTTATACGAACTATGCATCAAACAAGGGGCAACAACTTATTGAGAATCCAAATATCAGTTCGCTTTTCTATTGGCGCGAACAAGAGCGTCAAATACGTATTACAGGAACGGTAAGTAAACTTGATGAGCAAGAGAACGAGAAGTATTTCAAGACGAGACCCTGGCTTAGTCAAATAGGTGCGGCCGCTTCTGACCAAAGCAAGCCGATAGAAGATAGGAATGCGCTAGAAGCGAAGTTTAATGAATTTCAGCAACATTATCCTGAGGGAAGTGCTGTTCCTAAGCCGGAATCTTGGGGTGGGTTCTTAATTTCTCCTGAAACTTTTGAGTTTTGGCAGGGTAGGTCTGGTAGGCTCCACGATCGAATCATCTACACGGTTATGGATGGGGAATGGTCCACCAAACGGTTACAGCCTTAGCGTATGGGCAAAAAAAAATGCCTTCCCGAAGGAAGGCATTTTGATAAGGTATAAGTCCTAAGATTAGAGCTTACCGTTTAGGTCAGCACCAGCCTTAAACTTAGCTACATTCTTAGCAGCGATTTTGATTACTGCACCAGTTTGTGGGTTACGACCATCACGAGCTGCACGTGCAGATACAGAGAAAGAACCGAAACCTACTAGAGATACACGGCCACCGCCTGCTAGTGTAGAACCTACGTTACCAGTAAAAGAATCCAAAGCTGATTTAGCTTGTGCTTTAGAGATGCCAGCGTCTGCTGCCATTGCGTCGATCAATTGTGCTTTGTTCATTGCAATTAGTTTTTAGTTGTTATTAATACGAATGCTTATCAAATATAGCCGAAAATTGCTTCTATGCAAGTGTTTTCGGGCCTTCAGCCAAAAAAAGTTAATAACTAAGCGAAATTATTCACAATCAGCTAAAAAACTGAGATTAAAAACTTATTAAATCAGTGGTAATTCATCTATTTGCATGCCATTAGCAAAGTCTTTTCCTGACATTTGGCGCTTTCCAGCAGCTTTAATAGACGTGATTTCGATATTTCCTTTGGAATATTTAAGGAATAAACCGCCCTTTAATCGAAATAATACTGGATTAATACTGCTTATTTCGGCTGCACATACTGCGGCATTAATGAATTTATAATCTCCAAAATAGGCACCCGGAAACGGACTCAAACCTTTAATTTGACTTATGATTTGACTGGGAGATTTGGTAAAGTCTAGACGACAGTTTTCCCTATTTAATTTGGGAGCGTGTGTGGCAAGTTCACTGCTTTGGGATTGAAGTGTACATTGTCCCTTAAAAATTGAATGAACCGTATCCACTACTAAGTCGGCTCCTAAAGGCATCATTGCATCATGAAGTTCCCCTGCAGTCCATTTGTCTTCTATATGTATATCTGATTGTCGGATGATAGAACCAGTATCTATATCCTTATCTAGAAAAAAGGTGGTTACACCGGTTTTCGTTTCTCCATTAATGATGGCCCAATTAATAGGCGCGGCCCCTCTGTACGCAGGTAGCAATGAACCATGAAGATTAAACGTACCAAACGGAGGCATATTCCAAACCGCTTCCGGTAACATCCTGAATGCGACTACTATAAATAGATCCGCATTAAAAGCAGCCAATTCAGCGAGGAACGCCGTATCCTTTAGCGATGTTGGTTGAAGTACAGGAATACCAAAGTCATTCGCCGCTTTCTTCACGGCACTCTCATTCAGTTTCCTACCACGCCCGGCCGGTTTATCCGCCACAGTGACCACAGCAACTACAGAGATGTTGGCTTGAATCAATGCCTTCAATGGAGCTACCGCGAACTCCGGCGTTCCCATATATATTACGCTTTTATCCAAATTTTCTAAGCTCATCTACTGAACAATTTAAATCAAACCAAATATCGTCAATTGTATTCCCTTTGGAAAGGAGCTGTTTTACTTTGTGCTCATCGGGATAATGGTCATGTAAACACCTACTGCATTTCCCGCAAGGTTGCACATGAGTATCCTGGCCAAAGTACTTTGATAATTCAATAAAGATGCATTCTTCGCTTTCCAATAATGACAGCATGGCTTGAGCTCTTTCAACCTTACTTTGAAGCCAACTGTCTAAAAATGATTTTGGAAAATGCAGGTGCTTCTTATGGGGCCTAGGATCCATAAGGGTGATAGAACTACCGGATGTTTCGGGGAGGTACTTTATAAGACCTTTCTCTTCGAAGTATGAAAGCCTCCGTTCAAACTGCTCAGGGGTAAGCATAGCGATAGCCGCACATTTCTTGAGATGAATACGAGCGGGTTGGTGTATGGCGTGCGGATATAAGCGCAGTAGTTGTATGAGCAGTTCTCCCTCTTGTCGTTCTAATTTTTCCCATTGCAGGGGTTTGCTAGTAAACTCTAAGGCCGGCCAAACTTGACTACTTTCTTGAAATTGCCAATAGCCTCTATGTTGAAGTAATTTTATGTAGGATAAGGCCTCAGGTACACTCATTCTAAAATCATTTGCCATAGCAACAATACTAAAGGGATAAGTAGTGTCCTCACCTGTACCTACCGCAATTTGAAACCTACTACAAAATCGATTGTAGAACTCCAGAGCATTCACGGGATTCGGTAAATCCGTTATTTGTTTCTGTAACCTTGCTACATCTTGCTGATGAAAAAGTAGGTACGCCAAAGCTTCTTGACCTCCGCGACCACCTCTGCCAACTTCTTGGTAGTATCCTTCTAAAGTATCGGGTACGTCCCAATGCACAACCCAGTTGACATCGCTTTTATCGATACCCATGCCGAAAGCCGTGGTACTAACTATCATTCTAAGGTGATTCGAAAGCCAGTCATTTTGTAGCTGTTCTTTTTCGTCTGGTAATAAACCAGCATGATAGTAGTCTGCGGACTGACCATTGTTCTTAAGTAGTTCTGCTAAAGATTCGCAACTTCGTCTAGTTTTAGCGTAAATAATACCTGTACCCTCTAAACGCGCGAGTAGTCGAAACAGTTGTCGCTCTTTATTAGGAGTGAATTTTATGTGCAGATTAAGATTAGCTCTTCGAATAGAGTCTTCAAACACCTTTGCATTCGGTATAAGTAAAGCCTCGGCTAAATCTTTTTTTACTTTAGGAGTCGCTGATGCAGTTAAGGCTAGAACGGGAACATCAGGCTTCAATGTTCTAAGAATATTTACGTTTAGGTACGATGGTCGAAAGTCGAAACCCCATTGCGAAATACAATGAGCTTCATCTATAGCTATTAAGCCAATATCTGCATGCTTTATGTATTCCTGGAACAATTCACTGTTCAGTCGCTCGGGAGCAACAAAAGCAAACTTATACTGGCCAAACCGTATGTTTCTAAAAGCTTCGTCTAGTTTACGTGGAGTGTAAGAACCTTTAAAATGATAGCTTTTAATTCCACGGTCCTCAAGACCTTTTTGTTGGTCACTCATTAGAGCTACTAACGGACTAATAACAAGAGTAACACCCGGTAGTACTAAACCTGGAACTTGATAACATATAGATTTTCCGCCACCTGTAGGTAGCAGTCCTATAGTATCATGGCCGCTTAAGATTTGCGCAATGATATCGGCTTGCAATCCACGAAACCCGGGGTAGCCCCAATACGTTTTTAGTACATCAAGTGCCTTTTCTTTACTCATATATGTGCCTCAATAAAGGCGACACGCTCTTCGACACTGACCATAGGTACTTCAATCAAATGATATCCTTTTTCGCGGTAGGCTCGTTTTAGGTAACCTTCCACTTCGATACAATCCTCTAACGTTTCCATACGCTGTTTATCCAGGCTATGAATCTCTGGCCAAACCGGTAAAAAGAACACCGCATCAAAATGCATTTGCTCCAATTCCTCCGACCATTGTTCTGTCAACTGCGTTTCACCTTTTATAAGATACGCGTATGCATCGAGGTTAGTACGATCATAGAAATTAATTTTTCCTAACACTGCACTTGAATATTGTTGATTGCGCAAATGCCAAACGACCTCAGTAAAGGCATTTAAGTCCTTCCAAGGCAAAATATCTGTGCCATTATCCAGACTTTGTTGAATAATCTCACGCGCCTGTTCATGAAAAACAGGATATCCTAATGCCTCCAAAGACGCACTAAGTGTTGTTTTTCCAGTGGCGGGCGCACCCGTTATTGCAATTCTCTTCGTTTTCAATAGGAATGAGATATCTTCGTAGAACCTCAAAAATACTTCTAATGCGCCGATTTCTTTTTGTCTTGTTGCCACTTATTCTACTAAGCTTTTCCACAAACGGACAAAGTAGAGCGGCAATTGAACAATTTCAAAAAGCCCAAGAGGCTTTTAGGAACGGTGCTGTAGACCAAGGATGGAAACATCTTAATAAAAGTATGAGCAAAGGGAAAGGCATTTATTACCAGGCCTATATCTATGCTGGCGATCAATCTTTTCGAAATGGAGCGTACAATTCCGCGCTTGAGTATTATGAAGAAGCCTTAGAGATACAAGAGCTTTCAAGCATCCATTTAAAAATGAGTATTGTATTTAAATATTTATTCCAATGGAAGCAGAGTATTCGTTCGATGGAACTTTATATCAATACCGCAAGATTATCTCGAGAACGAATGGCCATGGCTCAGAATGAATTGGACAATCTAAAGTTTACGCAGAAAGCACACGAGGCATACCTAGCGCACAACGTTAATTACAACATTCAAAAATTAAGTTTTTCAACGGATGAACTCGAATATTTTCCGACTATTTCGGG
The DNA here is from genome assembly GCA_905478295.1 of uncultured Flavobacteriales bacterium. Taxonomy (GTDB): domain Bacteria; phylum Bacteroidota; class Bacteroidia; order Flavobacteriales; family Schleiferiaceae; genus UBA10364. The sequence goes on from CAJQHZ010000035.1 coordinate 63,269, forward strand.
AGATTCGGAGTATCTCGTTTATACGCATAGAGACATTAGTGGTAGCAGGCCAACGGATGAAAACCTATTCATGGGAACCCTAGATGGAATGGCACGATATGGACAACCTTTAGAGGGAAATTTAAATTCAGTGCTCAATGAAGGCGCTGCAAGTGTTAGTGCAGATGGCCAATTCATGGTGCTTACTGTCTGTAATCGTCCGAACGGTAAAGGTAAATGCGATTTGTATTACAGTTACTGGAATCCCAATGATGGTTGGGAAATTCCTAAGCCATTGCCAGGGGATATTAATACGGGAAGATGGGAAAGTCAGCCCAGTATGGGCCCAGATGGACAAACCATTTACTTTGTACGTGGTGAGAACAGCATGAGTGCTGATATGGATATATTCGTATCCAGCATGGGATTAGATGGAAATTGGAGTAAAGGAAAAAAATTACCGAAATCTATTAACAGTCCGGATCGCGAGAGCAGCCCTTTCATTCATTTTGATGGTAAAACCCTTTATTTTAGATCGGAACGTAGTCCATCTTTAGGCGGCTCTGATTTTTTCAAGTGTACTCGACTGACCGATTCTACCTGGTCTGAAGCGGTTAATCTTGGATTTCCATTAAACAGTTTTGGAGAAGAGTTTTCAATGGTCATCGATAAGTCCGGGACCTTTGGTTACCTCGCTTCCGATCGTGGATATGAGATCTTACCGGATTACAGTACTATGACCGCGCTGGATCTTTATAGATTTGACTTACCGGAACATTTACAACCCGAAGCCCGCGAGAATTATGATATCATTATTGTGGACAGCTTAAGCAATAGTGCCATCGGAAATGCTACTGTTCAGCTGTACAATGATGATGGAGTCCAATTTTACAATGGTACCAGCAGCCAAAACACCGGAAGGGTGCGTCTCATGACAGATGGTTCCGCTATAAGGGTTACGGCCTATAAAAAAGGTTATGTGCCTTATTCTGGAGGTATTTCACGTCTGGATTACATTGCAGCACCACTGCATGGACCAAAAGTAGCCTACATAAAATTGGTACCTGTAAGAACAGGTAGTCGATTCGCTTTAAAAAACATTCTATTTGAACTGGACGAAAGCACGTTGAAGCCGGAGAGTAAGAAGGAATTGATGATGCTTTTTAGATTGTTAATGGATGAGCCAAAATTGCATGCGACAATCATCGGTCATACAGATGATCAGGGCAGTCAATCCTACAACCAATCGCTCAGTGAGGCCAGGGCAGAGGCAGTTCTGAAATGGTTGGTAGCGAAAGGAATACCTGATTCACGATTACAATCTGAAGGGCGTGGCATGGATGAACCTATTTCTTCAAACGATACGGAAAGGGGTAGAGCGCTCAATAGAAGAACAGAAATAATACTCCGTTAATTTTCGTATTTCTCCTTCCAAAGTGCTAACTGCTGCGCGCTCAGTTGTTGTTCTTTTAAATTTCCAGAAGCCTTCCAAAGCGTTGTTCCTGAAATCTCTTTAGGTAAGTATTCTTGATGTATAAAGCTATTTGGGTAATCGTGCGGGTAGAGGTAGCCTTTACCGTGCCCTAAATCCTTTGCTAAAGCACTGGAGGCGTTTTTAAGATGGTCTGGGGTCTCTAAATTCCCAGTCTGCTCTACGAGTTTCTGAGCAGCACCAATAGCATCGTATGCACTGCTAGACTTCGGAGAGGTAGCTAGGTAGATTACGCACTGACTAAGAATAATACGACTTTCGGGCCAGCCTACGCGTTCCACTGCACTAAAGGTTTCATTTGCAAGCATCAAAGCATTTGGATTCGCTAATCCTATATCTTCAGAGGCTGAAATAATTAATCTGCGCGCAATGAATTTCACATCCTCACCTCCCTCGATCATGCGTGCTAGATAATAAACGGCGGCTTGCGGGTCCGAACCGCGTATAGATTTAATGAAAGCTGAGATAATATTATAATGCTCATCACCACCTTTATCGTAACGAATTTGAGCATTCGTAAGTACGCTTTGAGCGAATTCCTCATCAATACGAACACCTGATTTTCCTTGCTGAAAGCAGAGTTCGATAAGATTATACAATTTTCTTGCATCCCCCATACTTTGGCGGATAAGAAAGTCGTGCGCTGTGATGCTTAACTGCTTACTCACCGCGAATTCTGTTGCATTAGCAAGATCTATCATTTTCGATAAATCCTGTTTTGCATGCGAATTCAATACATATACCTGCATCCTGGAGAGCAGGGCTGCGTTAATCTCAAATGAAGGGTTCTCTGTTGTTGCTCCGATCAATGTGATCCAACCGCGTTCTACCGCATGCAACAGGCTGTCTTGTTGTCCCTTGTTGAATCGATGGATTTCGTCGATAAATAAAATGGGACGTTTCGTTTCAAAGAGATTCTTCTTTTCAGCATTCGCCAGAACTTCTCGTACATCCTTAACGCCCGCATTTACTGCGCTTAACTGATATAACGGGGCATCTAATTCTTTTGCTAAGAGCAATGCTAAAGTGGTTTTTCCTACTCCGGGAGGACCCCAAAGCACTATAGATGGCAGTCTTCCTACCTCTAGACTTTTGCGTAAGGCGCCATTTTGACCTACTAAATGGTCTTGGCCTAGATATTGGTCTAACGTTTGTGGTCGGAGCTGTTCTGCAAGCGGTTTCATTACTCGAAAGTAACTATCTTTTCGCTATGTCAGGTTGGTCAAAATATGGAATTCACAAAGGGCTGTTTTTATGGCCGAGCATCTGGGTTGCAGTAACCGTATTTAGTTTTGGTTTAGAACACGCCCTTAATGCCAATTTCGCTGCGCTCGGTCTCTATCCTGGTCAACTTTCAGGTGCGTGGCATATTCTTACGTTTCCGCTGGTACACGGTGATTTTAACCACTTATTCTCTAACACTATCAGTCTGTTTTTCGTAGGCACATTACTGCGTTATTCTTTTCCTAAAATATTTGATCGCGTTTGGATGCTTGCTTTTCTTTTACCAGGTATAGGACTTTGGTTTATCGGAAGACCTAATTTTCATATCGGTGCAAGTGCTTGGCTTTATGCGCTGGTGAGTTTTATATTTTTTAGTGGCATTCTTCGGTTCCACGTTAAACTGCTTGCACAAAGCATGTTAATGGTATTTCTCTACGGTTCATTTGTTTGGGGGGTATTACCGCACGATCCCACCATCAGTTGGGAAGGACACCTTAGCGGAGCTATAGCTGGACTCATCTTAGCACTCTACTATCGTCAGATTGAACCTATTGAGGAGTTACGTGATGATCCCATTCAACACGAGGAGGTCGCCTGGGAGGACTGGAAAGATCCAATGGATAGGGAAGTAGACTTTGAAGAAGTTAAAGGTGTGCAGCATAGACCATCGAAACCGCAGTCAACGCAGCAGTTTCGGTACGAAGACGGCTCTGCCCCAGATGAATGGGTGTAAAACCCGCTTGCTGGGCAGATTGAACTTCAGCCGGCGTGAAATCACCTTCAGGTCCGATAAGAACAATCAAGGATTCTGATGGAGCAATTTCTGTGAAAGCCGTTCGTTCAGTATCCTCGCAATGGGCGATACAACGGGTACCTTCTAAATTCCCTGCAACAAAGTCTTCAAACGAAGTTAGAGGATCGATTATAGGAAGACGCCCTTTCAAACTTTGTTTAGTAGCGCTTAATGCTACCTTGAATAAGCGTTCGTCTTTGATAACCTTCCGTTCACTGCGATCACAACGTAGTGGAATTATGCGCGACACGCCTAATTCGATTGACTTTTCAATAAGCCATTCGAATCGATCCATGTTTTTTGTAGGCGCGACGGCAATAGTAAGGTCATAGGGAACGTCGCCCCATTGCTTCTCCTTAAGCGTATAAGATCCTTCTATCTCACGTTTCGAAGCGATTTCAATAGTTCCAGAATATAAATTTCCGTCCCCCGTGATGAAGTGTATAGTATCACCTGCATTCTTTCTAAGAACTCGTACGCAATGATTGATTTCACTTTCGTGTAACTTAAATCGATCCTGGTTTATTTGTCCATAAAAGAGCTGCATCAAAATGCTATTTTAGCCTCAGCACTCGTACTTAATGGTGCATTTACACCATCTAGAAATTGAAAATAACCAGCGATTCCAATCATCGCAGCGTTATCCGTAGTGTATTGAAAAGGAGGGAGATAGATGGAAAGTTTTGATTGTGCTCCCCATTGATTTAAGGCCGCTCTTAATCCGCTATTTGCACTTACGCCACCTGCAATTGCGATATTCTTAATGCCCGTAGATTTCTGAGCAGCTTTTACCTTTTTCATCAAGACTTTTATAAGTGCCGCCTGATAACTAGCACAGATATCGTTCAAATGATCCTTGATAAAACTAGGATTGGCCTTCATTTCTTTCTGCAAGGAATAAAGAAAGCTGGTTTTCATACCCGAAAAACTAAAGTTATAATCCGGTAAGTTACTTTCATTAAAAGACATGAAAGTTGAATCACCTGTAGCGCTTAATTGGTCAATATGTGGGCCGCCAGGGTAAGGCAGTCCCAGGATTTTAGCAGCCTTATCGAATGCCTCGCCAACCGCATCATCAATAGTCTCACCCAACACAGTCATTGCGCTAGGCGAACGTACCTCTATAAGTTGCGTATGCCCTCCGCTCACAGTTAAACAGAGATAGGGGAATCCAATGGGTTTTGGATGTGCGTCGTCTATTAGATGCGCTAAAACATGCGCATGCATGTGGTGGACCGGTATGAGTGGAACGTCCAATGCCAATGCCATACTCTTTGCGAAGGAAGTGCCAACAAGTAAACTACCTAAAAGTCCGGGACCGTTAGTAAAAGCTATGGCGTCCAGTTCTTGAGGACTGATATTTGCTACCTTTAACGCACGATCAATGACCGGCACGATATTCTGTTGGTGTGCCCTAGAAGCTAATTCAGGAACCACTCCTCCGAAAGATTCATGCACTGCTTGAGAGGCCACCTCATTAGACAATACTTTAGTGCCTAAAAGGATTGAAGCACTCGTATCGTCGCAAGAACTTTCGATCGCTAATATGTAAGGTGCGTTTTGCATGAATGAGTCAAAAATACAGCAAAGATCACGTGCACTGGGTAAAAATATCCGGTTAGGCCTTCTGCTGTTTCTACTGTTGATAGTTTTTCCTGCAATTCTGCTGTTAAATTCTCTAAGCGTTCAACGAAGTCTTTGGCGAAGTTTTGTGGAACCTCGACTTACTGAGATTGGCTTAATCTCTGATTTTCAAGGGTTTAAATATGATTTTCCAAATTCTATTGAATTTAATCCGCTACTATTCTACACAGAAGAAGACACCCTTCTTACCAGTGAAAAAATAGAATTAGCTGAACTTTCGTTTTCAAAGGGATGGCGGCTTACCACCCTCGAGTTATTAGGTTTACAAATCGACGTTCTTGCTGTACAATCGTTTATTAGTAAACAAGAAGCTGCAGAATCATCTCAAGATTTTAGATTTTTCGTAAGTGAGTTACGAGTGCCGCGTCTAAAGTTGATAGGAGATACACTTTTATCTGAATTTCAATTGAATTGTGGAGGTTTACAATATGATGGAAAACTTACTGTTGACAGTATTGACTTAAAAGCGCAGTGGGATACGATACCCTTCCTATTCAGTGGGCAGCAGATAGGCTATGGTGAAGCTTTTATGCGCGGCTTATTTAAGCTTGATGTATTGAACTTTGGCCAATTAGAAGGGGGTGTATCGGGTGCACTCGAAAACCTAAACGTGAAGGCACTGCTCAGACTAAAGGAAAATAGTCAAATGCTACCCGCTCAAATTGGGGAATACGATTTACCACTCATTTATGATGTTGAAGTCTTCTGCCATGAACTTGACTCAATTAAAAGTTCGATTGCATTTAAGAGTCCCACAATCGAAGGTGAAATGTTGTGTACAGGTCGATTAAAACAACAATTGGCTGTCGAATTGAATCTTGACCTTCTTGATCCAGCCTATAAATACATACCCGAAGAAATTCCAATAGACTTAAGACCAATTAGGTTCAATGTAATAGGGCGAATCGATGATTGGAAAAGCAATGATGTTCGTGTCACAGCTGAATCAAATTCTGCTAGTTACAGTTTGGATTTCAATGATTTAGAATCGCCTGCATATATCAATGCTACAATAGAGAAAACAAATTTACAGAACTTAGAAGCACTGGTAGTTAGGACGGCTATAAAGCCAAATATTAGCTCGATTTTTAAAGAGGATTGGAATGCAACAGGGGTCTTTCCAAAGCTTCAATTTTCCACTCACACGAGTAAGGGCTTGAGTTTTGATCTCTACCACGACGGGTTTAAGGACTCAGTTTGGTTGACTTGTTTAGATACACTTCTGGATCTTGAAGGATATGTGCTTAAAGTTGGTGAAGATTATACCTCGGTACTCGATTTGAACGCGGTTGGTTTAGATCTTTTCGATCCATTAGATACGGGTCAAGTAATTAGCGGTTCGTTTGCTGTAGACATTAGGTCCAGTTCTACTGGCAAAATAGAAGTTAATGAGCTATTACTGCAACGCCCCAATGATTCTGTTTTCTTGGATTCATTGGTTGCTGAGCACAGTCTCAAAGAAGGTGTTAGAACCCTTGTTATTCATAGCGACGCGGCCGATGGCAGGCTACAAGGAGATTGGGATTTTCAATCGCTTCCGAAAATTATGGATGTACTACTAGCTTCTTCATACAATGATGGTACAGTAAAGATGTGGCCAAAGGCGGACATGGAAGGGTATCTAAAGCTTGGTGAGGTGAATTGGTTCGCCGACCTAATGCACCTGCCTTTAACCATTGAGTCCGGTAGCGCCATACAATGGGAGTACACCAATTCTAAAAAATATTGGTCAATGAAAGGGTATATTCCATTCTGTGCCTATGGAGCGTATGTTCTCGAAGATTTAGATTTGGTCATGAATCATGCCGGCAATAATTTTAATGCCAACGCCACATTAGATAAAATGCTTATAGATCAAACTGCCTTACATTCACTTAAAGTTGAGTCTCATGGGAGTGGTGTAAGTCGAGACGTACATTTTACAGCTACTCTCGAAGACAGTATCCCAAGTGTCGTTACTGGAGCATTAAATTATACATCCGGTTGTGCAACTCTAGCAAATACAAGCTTTAATGTTGGTTTAGATACATTCGCGCTAAACAAGAGTATGCCAATAAATTGGGATGCAAAATCCCTAATGACCGAAGAATTGGAATTTAAAGGGGACGCTGGCGCATTACTGGTAAATGGCCGCTTTTCATTAGTACGTCCATTAAAGCATCAGGCAAATATCAAAGCGAATTTGAATGCCAGACCGCTGAATTATTTAATTCGTGCTCCGGAAGCAATTCTCGGAGGCTCCTATTCTATTGATTTAGCATTCGACGACGATACTATTGTGAATTGGTCTGCAGTGGCTTCGGTTACCGATTTATCTTTGAACAATATTTCTTACGGCACTTTCAGTGGTACCGTCGGATATGAATCTTCAAAGTCAGATGTTTTCATTCAAGGACAACTATTTGACGAAGAGCAGTCCTATTCATTGATCAGAGGACATTACAATACAGCTATTGATGATTTAGACCTCAGTCTGAGTGTAGATGCGCTAAATGTAGCTTCGTTAAATCCATTTTTTCATGAATCCATAGCAGGTCTGGAAGGCGGTTTAGTAGGGGGCATACAAATTTATGGTCCGCTGAAAGGTTGGAATGCTCGAGGAGAGGTTTTCTGGAACAATGGAGCCGTTGAAATCCCCCTTTTAGGTTCTCACTTTTCTGTAGCCGAACAGTCTTTAATCTCTATTTCAGATAACGGGTTCGAATTGGATTCCATAGCACTAATTTCTATGGACGATCAGACGAAGGCATTGACTTGGGGAGGTATAGAGCATCACCAATTGAAAGATTTTCGTTTAGATCTACGTTTGTCTTCGGATAGCTTACTCGCCATGAATAAAGAACGAAGTGCAGATGATATGTTCTATGGGAGCGCGGTTGCAGCTGGCGAGATGCATTTGATAGGACCTGTAGAACAATTGCAACTAAGTGTACAAGCAACGACGAAGAAGGGAACACTACTTAAAATACCTCTTGACAATCCCACAGCTGTTGAATTACCTGGATTTATTCGATTTGTTGATTCTGAATTACCGCGTGTAACTGTAGAATCGATTGAAGGTGAACATGATTATTTCGGCGCGGATTTGGGAATAGAGGTAACCCCAGCGGCTAAAATTGAATTGGTCTTAGATGAAGTACTCGGAGACATTATTCGTGCGCAAGGAAGTGGCTCTATGCGGCTAAAAATACTAGAAGATGAAAGTGTTGAGCTATATGGCGTCTACACTGTTACAGAAGGGGATTACCTATTTACGCTACAAAACATTATTAATAAGCAGTTTAATCTATTGCCTGGCGGGACAATAGCATGGAGCGGCGATGTATATCAAGCTGAACTAGATTTAAAGGCCGTATACCGTGTTCAAACGGATCTCACAGGGTTAGTCAGTAGTGCGAATTACAACAATGAAAAGGTTCCTGTAGATCTCATCATTTCGCTTACTGGTCCGCTTCTCTCGCCTGAAATAGGTTTTGCAATCGATTTACCAGAAAGTCCGTCTTCCTATCAACAGGAACTGAACCGTCACTTTTTAAATGAAGAGGCCTTACATTATCAAGCATTTTCATTGCTCATGCTGGGCGATTTCTTTCAGCAAAACTTAGGTATTCAAGAGAGCATTAACTTCGAATCCTCCTTAGGAAATACTACATCTGAATTATTGGTTAGTGAGTTTGGTAGTTGGTTGGCCGCAGGTATAGGAGATTATGTGACCGTAGATTTTGATTATACCACAGGAGCCAATCCGATTGCCAATTTCGGTAACCAAGGCGACAACCTAAATCTAGGCGTATCAAAGAATTTCTTCGACGGTAAATTAAAATTGAAGTCTTCCTTTGACGTACCTATAGGACAAGAGCAGGCTTCGACTTTATTGCTCGGCGATACAGAAGTATCCTTAGACGTATCGAAACAAGGTACCGTTGTACTTAAAGCGTTCAATAGAAGTAATAGAAATGATCCTTTGCTCCAAACCACAGGTCCTTACACGCAGGGTGTCGGTATCCAATTCAAAAAGGATTTTGATCGTGTAATTAAATCTTCTAAGACTGACCTTCAATAAGGTCAACGGCGGCTACTAAATCCGCGACGTAGTGCATTGGTACCTCAGTATGCGGTTTTAGGCCATGACCTGTTTTGACACGAATGGTTTCCACGCCTGCGCGAGCCCCGGCCTCTATATCTCTTGCACTATCACCCACAAGGTAACTTTTGGTCAAGTCAATATTGAATCGTTCCGCGGCCTCGAGAAGCATCCCAGGCTTTGGTTTTCGACAGCTGCATTCGACCTTGTACTCTTTAACCTCACCTTCATAACCGCTGTGAGGGTGGTGAGGGCAAAAATAAATGGCCTCAACAAATGCACCTTCCTGTCCTAACTCTGTCTCCATTTTTTTATGGATTTCATCAAGCGTAGCGATGGTGCAAAGTCCTCTTGCAATCACACTTTGATTGGTCACCACGACCACTAAGAAGCCCATTTTATTCAATCTTCGAATGCTTGAAGCAGCATAGGGGTACAATTCTAGGTCTTCTGGACGGTCAATAAGGTCAGTGTCGATATTAATGACGCCATCACGATCAAGAAAAACGCAACGTTGCTTATTGTTTAGGTTTCGTGCGGAAACGTTACCGCTTTTCAAGGCCTCTTCAACCTTTTTTAATCGGTCCGGCGTACCCATGTCTTTTAGGTATTCAGGTGTGTTATAAGCGAACACATTTAATTTTGCATGAAGGGTAGGGAAGATGTCTTTTCCAAAGTCTGCTTTTACTCCCGATTCCAGATGTTCAAGCACAACAGGGTTGAAAACGTACGCCGCTGCATTCACGAGATTTCTGTAGCGCAAGCCATCAGGATGCGGTTTGGCATAGAAAGCAGTTACCCGATCCTCTTGATCCACTGCTAATAAATCGCTGTCGTACGGGTGATCATTGGGATGCACTACTAAAGTGGCATCCGCGTTCTTGTTTTCATGGAAGGCGATAAGACGATTGAGATCCATATTCATCATAACATCGCCATAGAGCACTAGAAACGGATCAGTCAGGTGTTGTGCTATAGCTTTTAGTCCGCCAACAGTGCCAAGCGGTTTATCTTCAATGTAATAGTTGATTTCAATACCGAAATGCTCACCATTAGCAAAATAGTCCTCTATATGTTCATAAAGGTGGTTCACGATAAGCCATACCTTGGTAAAGCCATGTGCCTTGAGTAATTCTATCTGATAGGCTAAAAGCGGCTTGTCTAAAACAGGCATCATGGGCTTAGGCACATCTGATCGAATCTCTGCAAGTCGAGTTCCCTTTCCTCCTGCAAGAATTACGGCTGTTTTCATTTTATCATATTTGCCTCAAACCTAAGAAACTACATTGGGCTTTTTTCGAAAGATTCAGAAAGATTCTAAAAGACAAGTTTTTTTTTGCTCAAAGGTGTTGTAGATTTCAAAAACGCTATTACATTTGCAACCCATTGAGGAACACGGTCCGGTAGTTCAGTTGGTTAGAATACAAGCCTGTCACGCTTGGGGTCGCGAGTTCGAGTCTCGTCCGGATCGCCAACAAGAAAAGCCCTTAGAGCATTACTCTAAGGGCTTTTCTTTTTCCTTAAAAATCGTTCATCGTTTTCTTTTCGTTTTTTTTCCTCGGCTTTTGTGCAATTCACAATAACGATGGTCCGGAAGGGCCTCTCGCTCGCATTTTGCCCCCGTTTTTGTTTTGAAAACGCATTTTCGAAAAGCCTTAGGCCTAGATTCAACACTTTTAGTGCGCAGGAACGGTAGCGCACTTGCGCGATCCGGTAAACAGACAGAACAGGGCAGGAGGCCTCTGTTCAGTGCTTGGCGCTCATCGATCTTAATTTGCCCATTTTTTAAATACCTACAGCCGTCCACGTGGTATCGTGCGCCAGATGGATTGATACCCCGAGTGGAGAAAACAACGATTTCTTCTACAACAACGGAATCACTAGCCTCTTGCGCCTTAACTTTAATGCTCAATAAATTAAGCAAGACTAAAATCCCTATGATTCTTCGAAACTTCATAAGAGCAAAGCTATTCATTCTGTTTTTTGCCTGCGAATTTTTGACCGGATTCTCTCAATCCACTAGTATTGATTTTGATTATTTACAAGTGATAGAGGCGCCTAGAGGCCCCATAGGTTTTATCGGTACCTCGGCAAATTTTCATATTAACGGAGGATCTTCCTATTTCGGAATTCGTTTGAACAATGCTGCCGTGGGCAGTAGAGCAGGGTATTACACCTTTGGTTATCAAGCCGGTACTCGACTTTTAGTTTCGGAATCTCTGAGTTTGCATCCTAAGCTTATGTTCACCACAGGTGGTGGGGCGGAAAGTAACGATGGATCCGGTGGATTTTTAACTACAGCGCTGATGCTTGATTATTCTATAGACCGATTCAACTTAGGTTGCGGGGGACAATACAGCTACGTTAGTACAGGTATCATTCAAGGATGGAGCCCTATAGTGAGTTTAAGTTTTGGGCAAGACTTTAGTCGCAAGCCGTACACGATAGGTAAGGCACAAATTTTCACCAATGCCATGTATTCTGTTTGGAATGAACACAACAGGAATACGGGATTCGTAGGTGTCGGCGGCAGGCTATTCGATAACCTCACATATAAAAGTGTCTATCTAACTGCTGCGGTTACTGACTTAGGCGGCTACATGGATGTGTATGGCGGTTATGGGTTATATCAAGACATCGGGAAGTTCAGAGCATTAGCAGAAATCAACTTAGGAACGGGCGGTGGCGGTCGTGCTCCTTCTGGTGGTGGCGTTTTAACAGGGTTACAAGGAGAGTTGCAATGGCATCACAATGGAAAGTTCGTAGGGCTCAGTTCTGGTGTTCTAAAATGGGTTGATGGGCCATTTTACTTTGGCTTTACCGGTTTGCATACCGGAATAGACTTCAATTATACTTCTACACAAAACGAGAATGGATTTTTACCAATGAACCTGAGTATAGAAAATGGTATTCGCACCTATATCGGTGCCTCTGGGTTTTCCAATTTAGGTGTGGCATTTAGGTTGTATAAATATGGTATGATCCAATTGCGAGGCGAAAGCTATTGGGCCTTCACAGATGGTAGAGGTGCCTATGCCGAAGGATTATTTGGCCTTCGCGTGCAGCCCAATTTTTGGTTTATTGAAACCCAAGTAGGCGCTGGAGCCGGTGGAGGAATTAACCTTTGGGGCGCTGCTGCATTAGCATTTGTAAATGTAGGATTTGAAATACCCGTAAACGATTATTGGGATGTAACAGGCCGCGGTATTTACAACGTGTATTCCTCTCAGGCATTTCCTACATACGGTTGGCAATTAGGGATGAGCTTTAATATTCCTTTTAATACCCAATTCTGATGCGCCGGTTATTGCTTTTGCTCTTTATCATCGCCAATCTTTACAGTGTTGGACAAGGGACTTCCATGACACTCATGTTTGAGCCGCTGGAGTCTTCCAATGATATGATGTGGGTGACGCAGCGCTTTGAGTTGGTCAAGGATTATACAAAGACTAATACTTCCATTACGGCCGGTCTAGAGACCCAAAGTGCCGTATTTGGTAATTATGGTGGTTTTTATGCCTTCGGATTTACAGGAGGTATTTATCAAAACATTCGCCCTTGGGTATTTGCTCATATAGGCGGATCGATAGCCTCTGGAGGCGGTGCAGGTGCGCCTGATGGTGATGGATTAATGTACCGAGGGTATGCGGGTCTGAGTTTTAAGCACAAAACCGGGATTATTGATCTAGCCTGCAACCACATCAATTTTCCTTCAGGATCTATAACCTCTAATCATTTAACCTTGGGATTCACTCATGTACTGCCGTATCGAATAGAATATAGCGGTCATAACAGCTATTATCCAACCTATTTTGAAATAGTAACAGGACTTTGGTTCTTGGGTCCGGAAGATGCTAGTCGCAATAGTGAACAGGTGCAAAGTGCCTATGCAGGTGTACGTGTAGGACAATATTTAAATACCAATCATACCGTTGGAGGGGAGCTTCAACTAGGAGCTGGTGCCATTGGCAATATTGACGGATATATGAATTACTCCATGGGACTACGATTCAATACGCCTTCACAACGCCTATTCTTACGCACGTATCTCGGATCTGGCGGTGGCGGCGGCGTATACACAGGTGGAGGGTTATCCACTATGGTAAGCGCCGGAGCCCAGGTCGGTGGGCATCAATTCAGCGTAGGACAATGGACGGCACTAAGCGATGAAGCTTCGATTCCCTGCTTTTCGTACAGTCGACATTTTGATTTCAAAAGCTCATTGGGCTTTCATTATGGAGGAGTAGACTATAGTTATAATGACCCACTTGAGGTGGCATTAAAAGTGATGGCTGGAGTAGGTCAACAGCGATCTTCAGGTATAGATCGAAACGACAATCCTTATAATCCTATGTCAGGAATAGCTATGGGGCTTGGCATTGAGACTTGGAGCAATGAGAACTATTCATTGGATGCCTATGGTCATACGTTCTGGGCGGCCAGTGGCGGTTACGGTGCCTATGCAGAGGGGTTATTCAGTGCAGCGTTTCTTAAAAACGGCGATATCTTCAGATACGGTTTGGATTTGACTTCTGGAATTGCAGGAGGCGGTGGTATAGATGTGGGTTCTGGCCTAATGATTGCACCTGGGGTGCAGGTGGAAAGTAAAATTGGACCTTTATCGCACCTTAAAATGAACATCAGGCAGAAATACTTCCCAGGAGGAACGTACCAACCGGTATACTTTGGTGTGGAACTAATTCAATCCTTGCCTGTTCAGTTGTGGTAAGTACTTAAATTTGTACTATGAAAAAACTTTTACTACTCTTCGCACTTTTCACGGGCTTAGCTGCTCTGGCGCAAGTGAACCACTCTGACACGAAAGGCCTAAAGCAGGGGAAATGGGTAAAAAAGTATGAATCGGGCAAGAAACGTTATGAGGGATACTTCAAAAACAACATACCCGTAGGAACTTTTATTTACTACTTCGAGCGCGAGGGAGGTATCATGTCCGAAATCGTTTACCGCGGCGAGACCGGGGTGGGATTTGCAAAAGCGTATCATACTAATGGGATTATTCAGGCTGAAGGGCTCTATAAAAATCAATTTCGAGACAGTACTTGGCGCTATTACGACAAACAGGGCACGCTTACTCAAAGTGAAGAATATGCGGCCGGTGTTTTACAAGGAGCTCAAGTGACCTATTACGAGAGTGGGAAATTAGCAGAAAAGAAGATATTTGAAAGCGGCGCTCAAGAGGGCGTTTGGCTCAGGAAATGGGAAGACGGTAAATTGCGCACAAAGGGTTTGTATGAAAACGATAAACTCAACGGCGAATGCACGTATTACGATGAAGTAGGAAAGCTATTAGCAAAAGGGTCCTATAAAAATGACAAGAAGCATGGGGCTTGGTATTATTTCGAGAAGAATAAAGTAATACTTAAAGAAGAGTACAGATACGGACAATTGGAAAGTGAAACCACTTATGACGCAGAAGAAAAAGAGTAAAACTACGGTTGTAGTCGGTCTTAGCGGCGGTGTTGACAGTTCCGTTACAGCGCATTTACTCAAAGAAGAAGGGTACAATGTCATAGGACTATTCATGCGTAATTGGGTGGATGAATCGGTCACTATTCATGACGAATGCCCGTGGGTGGAGGATAGTAATGATGCCATGCAGGTTGCGGATAAATTAGGTATTCCATTTCAGGTGATTGACATGAGTGCGGCGTATCAAGAACGTATTGTAGACTACATGTTCAGCGAATATGAACGTGGACGTACACCGAATCCAGATGTACTTTGCAATCGTGAGATTAAGTTTGATCTCTTTCTGAAAACCGCCGTGTCTATTGGTGCAGATTATGTCGCTACTGGACATTACGTGAGAAAATCGACCTCAACGATATCTGGGACTGAAGTGCACCATCTCTTAAGTGGCTTAGATTCCAACAAAGATCAGAGCTACTTTCTGTGCCAATTATCTCAGGACCAATTGGCCAAAGCACTCTTTCCTATAGGACATCTTCAAAAATCAGAAGTAAGAGAAATTGCTAAAACGGCTGGACTAGTAACTGCGGAAAAGAAGGACTCACAAGGACTTTGCTTCATTGGAAAAGTCCGATTGCCTGACTTTCTCCAACAAAAATTAGAGCCTAAATCTGGAACTGTTTGGGAAATTCCACGAGATGCGGATGTTCTGTCTTTACCTAGAACAACTCTAGCTGAAAAAGCTGCGCCCTTTAACTTTCATCCAAAGCATGGATTTAAGCGTGGCAAGCACAATGGCGCGCATTATTATACGACAGGTCAGCGCAAAGGATTAAGCATCGGTGGAAGTCCATTGCCGTTATTTATTTTAGAAGTTAATACAGCCTACAACGCGATCTTTGTAGGTCAGGGAGAAGATCATCCAGGGTTGTACCGCGATGCATTGTTTATTAAAGCATCTGAACTACACTGGGTTCGAAAAGATTTAACCTTATCCACAGGCGAATCTTCTACCTATGATGTGCGTATTCGTTACCGTCAACCTTTGGTGAAAGCCACAGTACACCGAATGGAGGAGGGTGCATATATAGTATTTAATTCTCCTGAAAAGGCCATCACCCCGGGACAATTTGCGGCTTGGTACAGCGGAGAAGAATTGATCGGTTCTGGAACCATATCTGAATGAGAAAATCCTTCTACATAGCAATTGTTCTATTTCTTTTCAGTGTGAAAGGATTGCTAGCACAGGAGAGTGCTTCTCCTCACGCTGTATACTTCTCTGCGAAATCTGTCACTCTCGACACCCTCAACTTCAGTTCGTGTTTATCACAAAGAGCGCTGGACAGACGTGCTCGACAAGGCATCACCTTTTCTACTGCAGATGTACCTGTTGCTAAAGCGCATATCACAGCAATAAAGTCGATTGCAAGCTATACTGGAGTAACTAGTAAGTGGTTGAATTTGATCTACGTAGAGGCTACTCCAGGTGAACTTCAACGTATTCAGTCTTTACAGTGCGTAGAACGCATTGTTCCTTTGAGAGGTGGTATGTCGAAACTGGAGACGTCAGAATTTTCATATGGCTTTTCAGAAAGTCAGACGAAGCAGATTTCTTTGCACAGCCTACATATACATTCGGTTAACGGTTATGACGAAACAGTCGCTTTGGGCGAGGGTATGCTAATCGCAGTGCTTGATGCAGGATTCGTTGGGGCTAATACCGTTGTTATTAACGACCAATTAAATACTACAGCAACAAAAAACTTCGTAGAAGGAGGTAGTAACGTCTACCAAGGCTCGTCGCATGGTTTCAGCGTATTGAGTACGATGGCTACTCAGAATGCACAATACATGGGAACCGCGCCTCAGGCGTCTTATGCTTTAATCAAGACTGAAAAAGAATTGAGTGAAACTCCAGAAGAAATGTTGAATTGGATTGCTGGCGCAGAATATGCCGATTCAATAGGGGCAGATATCATTAATTCTTCTCTTGGTTACAGCACTTTTGACGACCCGGCGGACGATTATTCAGTTACAGATCTTGATGGAAGGACCAGTATCATCTCGTTGGGTGCCTTGGCTGCAGCGCGCACTGGTATGCTGGTGGTAACAAGCGCAGGAAATGCGGGTGGCAGTAGTTGGGATAAACTCACTTTCCCTGCAGATGCAGACAGTATACTCACCGTTGGCAGTGTGAACCAGTACGGTGTAGCGAGTAGTTTTAGTTCCCGCGGGTATACGTTGGATGGACGAGTAAAACCCAATGTTTGCGCTAGGGGTGAAGGTGCTGTGGTTTATCGTCCCGACGGCACACTAGCCTATGCAAATGGTACGAGCTTCAGTTCCCCGATAATGGCTGGCGCTGCCGCATGCTTATGGAGTACAGTGCCTGATGCTACAGCACAAGAGGTCATAGAGGCGCTAGAAATAAGTGCATCACATTATTACCAGCACAATCCACGTATAGGGTATGGCATTCCAAATCTAGGTTTTGCACGCCGTTACCTTTCTAGCGTTGTAGAGGGAAAGCTCCCGGAAATAGTCGTTTATCCCAATCCATTCCCGGATTACGTTTCTTTGTTTCTCCCTGATGGAGAAGCGTTAGACATTCATTTAGAATTGAGAGATCTTAACCAGCGTACGGTTGCTGCCACCACACTAGAATCTAAGCGTTACAAAGCGCTTTGGTCACCGGGCGATAATATCGCAGCGGGAATGTACATCCTATATATTGAAAGGGGAGGTCGCACACAAATGCAACGTGTGATTAAACTGTTGTAATTAGTCTCCGAAGAACCCGCGAAGGATTTGACGCAATCCTAGCACTACTAGAGTAATACCGCTCAGCATCAATAGTATAGACAAGGCGGTCCAGTACCAGGCACCTGATGTTCCTTTTCCTATAAATAAAGCTGGACCAGCGAAAATAAA
This sequence comes from uncultured Flavobacteriales bacterium, assembly GCA_905478295.1. GTDB lineage: Bacteria > Bacteroidota > Bacteroidia > Flavobacteriales > Schleiferiaceae > UBA10364. The sequence goes on from CAJQHZ010000035.1 coordinate 80,846, forward strand.
CGGAAAAGACCAAGCCATTTTAAATAAGCCCGCTACGATATGATCTTGATTACTCTTACTCATGAGTAGTTTGTATTGCATGTACTGCTGCACGCACACTTCCATATTTTAACAGCATCATTTCAGCGTATTCTAGTGTAACCGAAGTAGATTCGACAATCATTCGGGTACCACGCTCTACTAGTTTGGCATTGGAAAGCTGCATATCTACCATTTTATTTCCTTCCACCTTACCTAATAAAATCATTGCAGAAGTAGAAATCATGTTTAACACCATCTTCTGTGCGGTACCACTCTTCAGACGAGTAGAACCTGTAACAAACTCAGGCCCAACAACTACTTCAATAGGATGATCTGCGGCCTCTGCAAGGGAAGAACCAGTATTACATGTCATACAAGCGGTAAGTAATCCTTCTTGTCGGGCTCGTATAACTCCGCCAATCACGTAGGGAGTAGTTCCGCTCGCAGCGATGCCAACAATCGTATCTTTTTCTGATAGCGCATAAGGCATCAAATCTTTCCAGGCACCGTCCCAATCATCTTCGGCATGCTCAACAGCTTTACGAATGGCTGAATCCCCTCCAGCGATAAGACCGATCACTGTTTCGTGGTCAACTCCAAAGGTAGGCGGACACTCACTTGCATCCAATATGCCCAATCTACCCGACGTTCCTGCACCGATGTAAAATAATCGACCTCCATCCTTCATGCGATCAACGAGGGCCTCCACAAACGAACTGATTTCTGATAGCTTAGAGGCGACTGCCGCTGCAACTTTAGCATCCTCTGCATTGATTCCTTGAGCCAATTCTAAGGCACTCATTTGCTCAAGGCCGTCGTAAAGTGAGTTGGATTCGGTGGTTTTCATGCAAGTTTTCTTAATCTGGCCATGTAAAAGCCGTCATTATGATGGGATGGATTCACGGTACAGTCTTCTAATAACTCAAATTGAGCACCAGCAGGATGTGCTAAAAAAGCATCGACTTGAAGGCGGTTTTCTTTAGGAAGAATACTACAAGTAGCATAAACCATAATTCCGTCTATTTTTAATAAGCGGGAATAATCACGGATTATACTGAATTGGACAGATTCTAATCGATCTAAATGCTCCGGTTGCAGCTTCCATTTCGTATCCGGCTCGCGCTTGATGACACCAGAACCAGAACATGGTACATCTAGTAATACATAATCCGCACTGTTCGACAATTCGTCTAATACACCAGGTTCTTCCCATGCTCTAGTTTGAACTATCGTCAATCCGCTGCGTTGGGTTCGCTTTAATAGTTCACCTAACTTACGACCCTCTACGTCCATTGCGATGAGCTTTCCGTCATTTTTCATCAATGCGCCGAGATGGAGTGTTTTACCACCTGCACCTGCGCAGGCATCTATCACAGTAGAGCCCGGTTTGGGATTTAGAAAAGGAGCTATTGACTGAGAGCCAGCGTCTTGTACTTCGAATCTACCGGTTTTAAACCCTTCAAGGTTATTGAGACGGGGTCTTCCTTTCAATACTAAAGCTTTGTCAAAGACAGGATGAGGCTGTACCTCTAATCCTGCATTATTTAGTTCGATGAGTACGTTTTCCTCGCTGGATTTCAAGGTATTTACACGGAGATTTACCGCATTCGGAATATTCATTGCCCGTGCTATCGTATCCCATTTAGTACCCAGCTGTTTTCGAGCCTCTTCATCAAACCAATGGGCATAACTTTCTAGTGTTGCTGTTCCGCTTAAAGCACTTAAACGTTCTTCGACATCAATACCTCGCACAGCGTCAAACTTTGGCCAATCTGGAAGGTCAAAGCCTCGCCAAAGCCAGTAAACACCAAAAAGTTTTTGAAGATCTTTTCGTTTCGTAGTGGGCTCCTCTCCCAAAATACCCCAAAGCAATGCCCACCAGCGAACCATTTCATAAGTGTGTTCCGCAACAAAACTGCGGTCACGCGAACCCCACTTTTTATTTTGACGCAACAAGCGCTCTACAACCTTGTCAGCATAGAGACCTTTCCCAAATGACATTTCAAGTGCTTCTAATACTCCTGCGACTATATTCGGAAAAAGCTTAGGTGTAGCCATTAAATCGAAGGATATAGCTCAGGGTTTTTTTCATGCATTACGGCATATAATTGCTCCACTATATCGTCATGAGACGGTTTAGAAAAGTAATCGCCATCCGAAGCAAAGGCCGGACGGTGATCTTTAGAGGTAATAGTCACGGGAGCGCCGTCCAGATATTGGTACCCTTTCTGATCCTCTAAAATGTGCTGTAATAAGAATGCAGAGGCACCACCACGAACATCTTCATCAAGTACCACTAAAGTATTAGTTTTTGCTAAACTTTTCGCTACATCGTGGTTTAGGTCGAATGGAATAAGACATTGAATATCAATTAGTTCAACACTTATGCCCATGGTTGAAAGTTCCTGTGCCGCGGCGGTTGCAATCGCGCAATTTGAACCGTACGTAACCAGTGTAATATCGTTACCTTCTTGCATGATTTCAACTTCGCCAATGGGGACTGTGAATTTACCTATGTTTGAGGGTAGTGCTTCTTTTCTTCGGTAGCCATTTAAGCATTCAATGACAAGGGCAGGATTATCAAGCTGCATTAACTTATTGTAGAAGCCAGCAGCTTTTGTCATGTTTCTCGGGACGAGCACATACATTCCCTTGATTGTATTAATGATCGTACCCATTGGCGATCCAGAATGCCAAATACCTTCTAGTCTATGTCCACGTGTACGAACAATGGTTGGTGCCTTCTGACCACCTACGGTGCGGTAGTGGACTGTTGCTAAATCATCAGACATGATTTGAAGGGCATAGAGTAAATAGTCTAAATACTGAATTTCAGCAATAGGTCGTAATCCACGCATGGCCAAACCAATGCCTTGTCCCATAATCGTTGCCTCACGAATCCCAGCATCCTGGACTCTTGTCTCACCATATTTAACTTGCATTCCTTCTAGGCCTTGGTTGACATCACCAATTTTACCTGAATCTTCTCCGAAGACCATTGCTTCAGGATACTTAGCAAAGAGTGCATCAAAATTATCTCTAAGTATAATACGGGCATCAACCATCTCTTCAGTAGCATATTCAACTGGTGTATGGTCAAGCAATGCGGCTTCAGATTGTACGCTGTAGAGATGCGAACTGTAACGTTCGCGTTGTACCGCTTCTTCTTTCTTTAACCAGCTTTTGAGCGGAGTAACATCTATATTGCTGTCTCCCGCAACGGTCCGCAATGCTTTGCGTACTGCTTTAAAAGAATGTGCAACCTCCAAATCCTCATGGGATTCAAGGTCCTTGACGGTATTCGTTATAAAGATTCCTTTTTCTCCTTGTGTTTGAACGGCTTTTAATAGCGGTAGGACCTCGTTTTTTAATTGTATCGGGTGACTTTGGTAAATGCTCCAAGCTTCTTTCTTGCCCTCACGAGCGAGCTTCTTAGCTTCTTTAGTTACTGCGTCCAATTCTTCTTGACTGGCTACCTCGTGTGCTATGATCCATTCGCCGAATTTCAGGATGCAGTCGAAATCTTTCTCCCACTGTAAACGTTCTGCACTTTTATAGCGTTCGTGTGATCCAGACGTACTGTGTCCTTGCGGCTGTGTCATACCTTTTACGTGAATCATAACTGGAACATGCTCCTCACGAGCCACACGTCCAGCATGTAAAAATGTATTAATCAGGGCCGGGTAGTCCCAGGCTTCGACTACAAAAATATCATAGCCATTACCTTTTTCATCGCGCTGGAATCCCTTGAGAATCTCGCTTATGTCTTGCTTAGTGGTTTGATATTCCGCACCTACTGAAATTCCGTATTCGTCGTCCCAAACAGAGATGACCATGGGTACCTGCAGAACCCCTGCAGCATTAATAGTTTCAAAAAAGAGACCTTCAGAAGTGGAGGCGTTTCCTATAGTCCCCCATGCTACTTCCAATCCTTTATTCGAAAATTTATCACTACCCTCGAAAGAAACCTCTTTGTAAACTTTAGAAGCTTGTGCTAACCCTAACAAACGCGGCATTTGTCCGGCAGTTGGGCTTATGTCAGAGGAGCTGTTGTATTGTTTAGTAAGATTTACCCAGTCGCCGTTTTCGTCAAGAGATCTAGTCGCAAAATGACCGTTCATTTGACGACCACCTGCCATAGGTTCTTCCTTGATATCAGTTACAGCGTAAAGGGAGGTGAAGAAGCGTTTAGCATCCATTTCACCTAATGCCATCATAAATGTTTGATCCCTGTAATAACCGCTCCTGAAATCACCTTTTTCAAAGGCTTTCGCCCATGCGATTTGAGCCAATTCTTTTCCAGCACCAAAAATTCCAAACTTAGCCTTACCTGTAAGCACTTCGCGACGCCCCATTAACGAGCATTCACGCGATAAAACGGCGATTTTATAATCTTGGAGTACTTCGGTCTTGTACTCCTGGTAACTGATTTCTTTTTTCTGCTTTTCTGTCATGCGATAGGGTTGAGTTAAACTCTTTGCAAATATACGACAGAATCGGTGCTACATCAGACGCTTGAAGACAAACAAAACGAACAGGGTAATGACGATAAGTAGTAAGACCTGAATACCGCCACTCTTGTAATGAATCTTGTGTAACTGTAAGTCTCGACGGTAACTGATGAAAAGGTAAATCAAAAATACGATCGCAAATATTCCCGCAAATATCCAGTGGCCTGTTGTAATGTTTTCCATGTTGTAAATTTACAATGCAATCGTTCAAAATAAGCATGACATGCAGAAACAGATCAAACATGTAGAAAAGTTCCACGATACCTTCGGAATAGCTAATGAATATGCTCCAAAAGCTGACGTTTCTATGGATATTATCGCTTTAAGACACCGCTTAATGGCGGAAGAAAACGAGGAGTATCTCGAAGCTGCGACACAAGGGGATACGGTGGAAGTTGCAGATGCCTTAGGTGATATGATGTACATCCTATGCGGGACTATATTAAGTCACGGTATGCAGCACATCATCGAAGAAGTTTTTGAAGAAATTCAAGCAAGCAATATGAGTAAACTGGGAGCGGATGGCAAACCTATTTACAGAGCAGATGGTAAGGTGATGAAAGGCCCTTCTTATTTTAAACCAAACATTAGAGCTGTTCTGGAACGGGAGTAATAGGCGAAGTAAGGGACGATTTATTTGGCCGTAGCTCAAAGGTGGGCTGACAACCGGGTAACCATTCGGGAACGGCTGATTTTATGGGTATATAGGTGGCCTCTACATCACGAGCCATCCTTATTCGCTTTAATGCATCTTCTTGAAATACAATTTTCATCCAAGAGCAGCTGCTCTTGTTCATTCCTTCAATGCTGCCATCTTCACCCACATTATGAAGCAATGCTTGTGCATTTCCGTCAATACGAACACTTTTCAAAGCATTGTCGATAAAGCTTCCTTTTAGTTTCTTCCCGGTGGTTTGATCAAAGCATATGGAGTCCTTTGTTGTTGTGGTTATAGTCACATTGTTAAGCATGAACAAACTGTCTAATTCATTTGCATTTAGTTTCAATGCTGTAGAGTCGGCTCCAAATTCGCTATTTCCACTCCATAAGGTGGGAGAGGGGTAGAGCGCCAATTCTTCTGCATCCTCTTGAAATAGAAAATTAGGGCTGATGCCTTGAAAATCGGAACTAAAAAAAGACGTTTCACCGTATAAATGAACGATTTTATTGGAGTCTAATTGAGACCGTATAGCCAAGCTATCGCCCTTCGCATAAATCGTATCATTGTCCATGCTTTGCCTGTAAAATACCGGGTGATATGCTTCTACATAGACAGGATTCTTTTTATAATTGATAAAATCACTATTAAGTACAAATCCTTCCGCAGAGTCCGCTACCATTGCGTTACCATGCAATGTCCCGTCTTCGGAATTTAAAAAGTAATATAGACTGTCTGCCTCGATGTACTGTTTCGGGGCCATCATTTTTGCACCGTCATACAATTCTAGTAGGGTGGAGTCGGCGGAGTACGTTCCCTGAGAGCAGTACAGTTGTGTACTATCTCTAATGAGTTCTGTTGGTCCGGCGAAAGAGTATATATTTTTGTTAGGACTATACAATAAGGTATCGGTAGTCATTTTAAAGGCAGAGTCAACGGCTATGACATTTCCTCGTAACCGAACGACTTCGTATTCGGTATTGTAATTCCCAACATCAGATGTTATTCGTAGTTCTTTTCGTTCCAGTGTGGATCTAGTGAGATAATATGCCGTGGACGTATTTCTATCGTACTTCAAGACTTTGGTAGCAAGTTTAGATGACGGGGTTTTTAAAACCACATTATCTGAAATAGTAAAGGTTCGTTTATCTCCCTCGTACGTTAATTCTTCCCCTGTAATGAGCACGGTATCAGCTTGTCTTACCCGTACGTTGCCAAATGCTTCGAAAGTATTTTGTGGACGATATAAAACCGCAGAATCGCAATACATTAATGCAACGTCCTGTTTAAGAGTTACATTTCCTTTCAAATAATACGTTTGCACACCGTTATCACCTTTGATAAAATCGGTCGTATCGCTTCGAATAATTTGAATTTTCGTTTGACCCCACCCTGTGTTAGGGGTAGAGAAAAAAAGAGCCACACAAATAAGTATGGCCTTTTTCATTAGTCTCTAATTATTGTCTGGGCACGATCTGGCCCCACGCTTACTAGTGTAATAGGGACTCCAACTTCCGCTTCTATAAAAGAAATGTAGTCTTTAAAGCTTTGCGGAAAGACATCTTCAGAAGTCATTTGCATTAGATCCTCATCCCAACCAGGAAGTTCCGTGAAAATGGGTTCAATGAGGTCTTCCTGTAGTTTGTAAGGTAGGTGCTTTATAACCGCGCCCTTATACTTGTACGCAGTACAAACTTTGATCGGACCTATTCCACTTAAAACATCACCTTTCATCATCATTAACTCTGTAACGCCATTAACGTTGATTGCGTATTTCAATGCTGGTAAATCCAACCAACCACATCTTCGTGGGCGACCTGTAGTAGCGCCAAACTCGTGTCCGTTCTTTTGTATAGTAGCGCCAACTTCTTCAAATAATTCTGTCGGGAATGGCCCTGAGCCAACTCTAGTACAATACGCTTTGAAAATTCCGTAGACGTTTTTAATCTTATTCGGCGCAATACCCATACCGGTGCAAGCTCCCGCACAAGTTGTGTTTGAAGAGGTAACAAAGGGGTACGTACCAAAGTCAATATCTAGCAATGTACCTTGCGCACCTTCTGCCAGAATGGTTTGACCTTCTGCAATAGCATCATGGAAATAGGGTTCACTGTCAATAATATCCAGAGACCGTAGGAATTCTAGAGCCGCGAACCAGTTTTCTTCAAGCGATGCTAAATCATATTCAAACCCTTCATATCCAGCAAGTAACTGCTTATGTTTGGTAACCAATGCGTTGTATAGATCACTGAAATTGTCTAACTGAATATCGCCAACGCGCAGACCGTTACGTCCTGTTTTATCCATATAGGTCGGGCCAATACCTTTTAATGTAGAACCGATTTTCTTTTTACCCTTAGCCGCTTCACTCGCGGCATCTAATAAGCGATGAGTTGGTAGAATCAGGTGCGCTTTACGACTAATTTTTAATCTACTCAAGACGTGCGGCTCCTGATCAATGAGTTTATCTAATTCCACTTTAAAGATCACGGGGTCAATGACTACACCATTGCCGACAACATTCATCACGTTTTCGTGAAAGACGCCAGAAGGTATCGTATGAAGTACATGTTTTTTACCTTCAAATTCTAGTGTATGACCCGCATTAGGACCTCCTTGAAAGCGCGCAATGATGTCATACTTGCGCGTTAATACATCGACTATTTTACCTTTTCCTTCATCTCCCCATTGGAGACCTAAAAGCACATCTACTGCCATAATTAATTCTTGCTCGACTCTTTTCTTTTTGCATAGAAGTATAAACTGTGGCTTTCTACTTCTACACCAAAAATTTCTTCGATGGTTTGTTTTATGTTTTGAATGCGTGGATCGCAAAATTCGAATACCTCACCGGTATCTGTTAAGATGACATGATCGTGTTGTTTATTGAAATAAGACTTCTCATAAAAACTTTGATTCTGACCGAACTGGTGCTTACTAACCAATCCACAAGTTAGGAGCAACTCTATGGTATTGTATAGGGTTGCTCGTGAAACCCGATAGTTCTTATTTTTCATACTCAGGTACAAGGTTTCCACATCAAAGTGGTCGTCATTTTCGTAGATCTCCTTTAAAATAGCAAACCGCTCTGGAGTTTTGCGTTGATTATGCTCTTCCAAATAGCGGCCAAATACGTCTTTTACCTTATTGTATGCTTCTTGTGTACTCATGAGAAGTAAAACGCTAAAATACGTTGTATCAATTGAATTTACCTACACGAGAGACACTACTAATCCCTTCTAAATTCTTGATATTGTTAATAGTGTCCGTTAACCCCAATTTATCCGCGACTTCGATGGTTAGCTTGCCTGTGAATAACCCGTCATCTACGCTGAAAGAGATCGCCTTTATGTTAATACTAAGCTCGTTCGAAACCACTTTTGTTACGTCGTTTACGATTCCTATTCGATCCATCCCATTGATGAGTAAATTAATAGTTGAAAATGCACCTTTTCGATCTACCCATTTCGCTTTCAATGTTCTATTTGCAAATCTACTTTGCAGTAAAACTGCATTCGAACAGTCATCTCTGTGCACCTTTAGACCATCGGCGGTAGTTACAAAGCCAAAAACTCTGTCCCCAGGTAATGGATTGCAACATTTTGCAAGCGTGTAGTCCATTTCATGCTCATCTGTATCAAAGACAAGCATTAAATGATCGGACGACGGTTTACCAGTTTTATTACCCAGTTTCGTCTTAGCATAGTTGCTCTTTACTATGCGTTGCCTAAAGTAGTTGACTAAACCTGAGGTTTCTCGCGCATATTCACGCAGTTTTCCGTTGTCAATAACACCAAGACCGACTTTGTAGTATAATTCCTCCGGATTCTTTAAGCCATAGAAATTGACCAGCTTATGAATGTTACTGTTTGTTGCTTTTAGCTTGAGAACTTTCAGTTTGCGTTCTAGAATGAATTGTCCCTGACCTGTGATCAATTGCCTTTCTTTCTTTAAGCTTTGCTTAATGCGTTGTTTCGCTTTACTTGTTTTTACAAAACTCAGCCAATCTTCTTTTGGCTCTTGCTTTACAGAAGTCAAAACCTCTATCTGATCACCAGATTTAAGAGGGGTACTTAAAGGAATGAGTTTACCATTCACCTTTGTGCCCAGACAATGTGCCCCCACCTCCGTATGGATATCAAAAGCAAAATCTAGTGCAGTTGCTCCCTTCGGAAGAGTAAGCATTTCACCTTTCGGTGTAAACACGAATATTTCAGATGAAAAAAGATTCATCTTAAAGTTATCGATGAAGTCTTCGCTATCGTTCTCAGGATCATCGAGAAATTCTCGTATGCGGAGGAGCCAACGATCCAATTGGTTACTACCGGAGCTATCTTCCTTGTATTTCCAATGCGCTGCGAAGCCGTTCTCAGCAATATCATCCATACGTCGCGTCCTTATCTGAACCTCGATCCAGTGTCCATCTGGTCCCATTACGGTGGTGTGCAACGATTCATATCCGTTACTCTTGGGGGAGCTAATCCAGTCTCGTAAACGAGCAGGGTTTGGGCTGAAGTTCTCCGTTACTATCGAGTAGGCCTGCCAACACGTGGCTTTTTCTTTGTCTTTATCGGCCTCAAGAATGATGCGAATCGCATATTTATCATACACCTGTTCAAAACGGACATTCTGATTTTTCATTTTTCGTCGAATGGAATAGATGCTCTTTGTTCGCTTCTTTAAATCGAACGTTAAATTCGCTTGAGAAAGTTCTTCGAAAACTTTGCTCTCGAATTTATTTAGATAAGAAAAATCTTCACGTTGTAAACTTTCCATTCGATTATTGATGTCGTCAAAAATCTCAGGTTCTGTGTACTTTAAAGAAATATCCTCTAATTCTGTTTTTATACTAAACAACCCTAATCGATGGGCCAGCGGTGCATAAATAAATAGTGTTTCCGATGCTATCTTCAGCTGCTTATGAGCCGGCATACCCGACATAGTGCGCATGTTATGCAGTCGGTCTGCCAGCTTGATTAATATTACCCTCACATCATCAGATATAGTGAGCAACATCTTTCTATAATTTTCAAGCTGCATACTACTTTCCATGCTGACTACACCTGAGATTTTGGTAAGGCCGTCAATGAGTCTTGCTATGCTAGGACTAAACATACCTTCAATATCCACGAGTGAATAGTCCGAATCTTCGACTACATCGTGCATTAAGGCGGTGGCTATACTTGTAGGACCTAGACCTATTTCGGTAGCTACAATCTGTGCGACTGAAATTGGATGTGTGATGTATGGCTCACCACTTTTACGGTGCACGCCATTATGGGCATCTTTAGCCAACGAGAATGCACGCCGTATCAATTTTTGATCAGCGTCATCGGTTTTATATTCAATACTGTTCAACAGATCATTGAATACACTTTCTACTAGCTTATTATCCTTATCCTCGTTGGTCGTCATATCGACTTAGTCTATCAAAAAGATCGCGGGGCGCTTATGCAAACCAGGCAATTCTAAACTCCATTGCGCCACCGTTTGAGTTTTAATATTCTCACTATCTAAAGTAATATCTACAGCAATACAAAGCTTCGTTTCTGGATGTAAGGTGTTGATCAACTCTTCCAATAGTTTCCCATTGCGATAAGGTGTTTCCATGAAAATCTGTGTAATCCCGTCTCGTATATCTTTTTGCATGGCTTGGAACACTCGCTTACGAATAGGTCGATCGTGCGGCAAATAGCCTCTAAAGGCGAATTGTTGCCCATTAAATCCACTCGCCATTAACGCTAAGAGAATTGAAGAAGGGCCTACACATGGACGAACCTCAATTCCTTTACGATGTGCAATGCTAACAATCGTCGCACCGGGGTCGGCTACGCAAGGGACTCCTGCCTCTGAAAGAATTCCAATGGAATGTCCATTTTTGACAGGATCTAAAAATCCTGGTAGATCTAGAGGATCCGTCTGCTTATCGAGAATTTCAAGTCTCAACTCGCGCTGGTTTTTGTCAGGCAATAAATGCTTGATGTATGCACGAGCGGTTTTTTCATTTTCAACAATGAAGTAGGTTAGGCTATTGATGATAGCTACTACATCTTTTGGTAAAATTGAATCAAAATTATCTTTCCCTAAAGTGTTAGGGAGTAAGTATATAGCAGCCATTAGTGCGCTCTTAAAAAAGATTGAATAGCTTCTTCGAGAAGCTCGTAAACATGAGAAAAGCCTTCTTGTCCTCCAGTGTAGGGATCGGGTACTTGGCGATTTTCACCGGGATAGGACTCGTTCAAAATTAAACGGACCTTATTTTTTACTGATTCTTCAGGAGCCAATTGAATGAGATTCGAATGATTAGAACTGTCCATGGCGAAGATGATGTCAAAGAATTCGAAATCTTCTGCCGTCACTTGTCGCGAATGTTGATGGTCTATAGTAATTCCACGCTGTTTAGCTATCAAAATACTTCTTGTATCTGGACGTTCAGAAGCATGCCAACCCGATGTGCCTGCGGAATCTATGGTCCATTCATTAGGGGCGTACTTTTCCATTATGCCTTGGGCGAGGGGAGATCGGCAAATATTGCCCAAACAAACCATGAGTATTTTCATAAATAAAAAAAGTCAGTACCCTAAGATACTGACTCTAAAACATTCGTTAAACTGTTTTTTTAAGCGAGTGTGAGACGTTTTTGTAAATCGTCAACATACGTACGGAAACGTTTATCTGTTTCTTTCAAATTATTCACTGTTCTACACGCATGAAGAACAGTAGCATGATCTTTATTACCGCACTGTTGGCCAATACTGGCAAGACTATTTTTTGTGAGCTGTTTTGAGAAATACATGCTGAGCTGTCTCGCTTGTACAATTTCACGTTTACGAGTCTTTGATTTTAGTAATTCTAATGGCATATCGAAATAATCGCAAACCACCTTCTGAATAAAATCAATTGAGATCTCACGCGTTGTACTTTTTACGAATTTATCGACCATGGATTTAACCAACTCCATGGTAATCTGCTTTTTATTCAAGCTACTTTGTGCAAGTATACTAATGAGCGCGCCTTCGAGTTCTCTTATGTTGGAGTTGATCGAGTAGGCGATGTATTCAATAATGTCTTGTTCAACCTCAATGCCATCGTTGTAAAGCTTTTTGCCTAAAATAGCAACACGGGTCTCAAGGCCAGGTTTTTGAAGATCGGCACTTAAGCCCCACTTAAAGCGACTTAAAAGGCGTTGTTCCATTCCCTGTAGCTCAACTGGTGCACGATCTGAACTTAAAATGATCTGCTTGCCATTTTGATGGAGGTGGTTAAAAATCTCAAAGAATACATCTTGTGTTTTCTCCTTACCTGAGAAGCTTTGTACATCGTCAATTACTAATACGTCAATCATTTGATAGAAATGGACGAAATCATTTTTTGTATTGTTTCGAATACTATCAATAAACTGCTGCGTAAATTTTTCGGCACTCACATAGAGTACCGTTTTCTCTGGGTAGTTGTCTTTAATTTCAACTCCTATGGCATGCGCAAGATGCGTTTTCCCTAAACCTACTCCTCCGTATAGCATTAGCGGGTTAAATGAAGTGCCACCTGGATTCTTACTCACTGCATATCCTGCAGATCTAGCAAGTCTATTGCAATCCCCCTCGATGAAGTTTTCAAAGCTATAGTTCGGATTTAATTGGGAATCAATATTCAGTTTTTGCAAACCAGGTATGACGAAAGGATTTTTAATTTCCTTATCGTTCCCAATCTTCATCGGCATGTTAACGCTTTGACGAGGGTGTTTTTTGCGACCGCTGCTCGGTAGTTTCATTGTTGGGGCTTGAGCGTTACCGTATGCGTTTTCAAGCACGATGCTGTATACTAATTTTGCATCTTGGCTTAAGGATTTGGTAATGGCAGCTTTCAAGAGTTGTATGTAGTGCTCCTCGAGATATTCGTAAAAGAACTTTGAAGGTACCTGAACGGTGATAATGTTTGTTTGAAGTTTTACTGGTTTAATAGGTTCAAACCAGGTGCGGTAGCACTGGTCATCAACGTTGTCTTGAATAAATTGCAAGGCTTCATTCCAGACATCATTAACGCTTTTCTCCATGGTCAAATATTATCTTATCCCAAGGCTGTTCAAACTTGGGATAGTGTTGTGTGTATTAGTAAACTTTTCTGGCGGCAATCGAAGAGTGTAATCATCTTTTTGACTGCATAACAAATGTGTTCATAAAATCTGATTGAAAAAAATTTATTTGCTATTGTGTTAATAAAAAGTTTTGCTTAAGGAGATGTGTAACATGTTGATTTTCAGTGTTTAGTATAAATGCCCAAAAATTTTGAGTATAAATTACCATGTATCTCCCTAATTGTTCAAAAATCTCAATGTCGTGCTTTGTTTACACTACGTTAACAAAACTAAGCAATCTAATTTAGTGACTATGAAACATGTAGAAATTAAAGACACACATACGTTTCGACCGAGGTATTCTGAGACGGATCAAATGGGTGTAGTCTATTATGGAAATTACGCTGCTTATTTTGAGGTAGGTCGAGTCGAATTATTACGAAAATTGGGAGTTTCTTACGCACAGCTTGAAGCAGACGGAACGATGCTGCCTGTGGTTCACATGAGTATCGATTTCAAAAGAGGTGCGAAGTACGATGAAGAAGTCCAATTAGAGACATCTATAAATGAATTTCCCACTAGGAAGATATCATTTTACCACATCTTAAAAGATAAAGAAGGTAAGACGTTAGTTTCGGGTAAAGTAGTACTTGTGTTTGTAGATAAAATCACATTTAAACCGAAAAGCTGTCCAGAGGAACTCACTTCGTTATTTTCGAATGTGTCTTAATTAAGACACATTCACCTGTTCCATACTGAATTTCTAATATGCCCGATGTGCGGTCCGGAAGCATTAGTACCCCTGTAGTAGCTTTCGACCATAAAAGCTGCCCTGTCCAATTAAAACAATTAATCATAGCTGGTATGCCTTCGGCAGTTTTTAAAAAACTTCCAAATTCGCTACTAGCAATATGCTCCTTTTTAGCTCTAGAGGCAGATTCGCCTAATGCAGTAGCGGCAAGAATATTCTTCGGTGCACCAAAGGCCAAAGTAAGGGCATTATAGTGCGATCCATTGTAAAGTAAAGAATCGGCCCAAAGGAAATTTATCGCGATTTGCCTCAACGTTTGATTCGGCATTATAGAATGAACACCTTCTAAAATAATTTTATCAGCAACGCTTCCACCTACATTTGGATTTGCACTAAATTCTAACATTGCACTAGACATAATATCTGTGTGCTGGTAGATGGAGTTAAAAACCAGTTGATTGTAGTTCTTTACACCATCATAAGATACGCTTCTGCCGTTCCAAAATTCATTATTACCGTCCCAATCAAATACTCGCATACTCGATACACCCAAACGTCTGCCATATCGTTCTGCCAAATAATCCCCAAAGGCTTCATCAAAACTTCTTCGCTGCATTCCTAAATTTGTTCCTGGTGCCGCACCGTGGGATAGAGCGTGACCGAATTCGTGAATAATGACATCCGCATCTTCGGCATCATCAACACCGCCTTCTCCGAAATACAGGCGGGGAGGGGAATAGCCGTAATTAAACATGCTGTTGTCTTGCCCATTCAATGCTTGTGCATCTGCTTGGATAGTATAAGTCATAATTGCGCCATACCCTAAGGTATTTAGGTATCTCGAGAGTGCTGAAACATGGTATACGCACATTACTTGTTCAAATTCAGGAGCCGTTCTACCACCGGTCCAATCTTGAGGTGAGGTACTGGGTAAAATATAAGGGGCATCAAAATCCACAATTTCTATATACTCATTACGAAGAAAGGTGGTGTCAGCAATCCTTTCTACCGTTAGCGTATCAATAATGCTTAATGAGTCTAATACGGTACCGTTCGCATCGTTAAGATCTTTATAAATACCTCCATACGTTAAATTGTAGGGGGTGAGCGGATCCGGGCTAAAAACTCTTACCGGAACTGTCGTGTCACTGAAGTGAACTGTTAGGTCTCGCTCGAGTAGCAGTGTACCTTCAGGAGTAATGTACCGGATTGCATGGAGCGCTCCATCCAAGAGTGTATCGGGTACAACTGCAAACCACTTGTCGTCATGATAAATCAAAGAAGAGGTGACTTCATCCGGCAATCTCGTGCGTTTATTAAAATCTAAGGTAGATTGTGATTTCAACACTTTTCCAGATGCATCTCTTACTTGTAAAAATTGTTCTTCTAGGAGCAAATTTCCGTCAAGAAGGTAGTGGTAACGCTCATAGATAGCATGAGGCGTAGTTGTTTTAAAAAACGAGCGCGTGGTAAGCTCCTGACTAAAAGTAGCGTTAACTACTAGGAAGAAGAGTAATGTGATGATTCTTTTCAAATTGGTCCTTTATTTCTTCATATTGACTTTGCACTACCTCCAGTGTATACGTTAAAGATAATCCTTGTTTTCTTTCAACCACGTGGAGTTCGGCTTGTTTAACTATTCGCTCTACAAAAGACAATTGGTCATAAGAGAATTGAAGATTGAGTTGTCCAGTGACCCAATTTTTTATACTAATGTTTTCGCGAATCGCGTCCTCCGCTGCTGTACCATAGGCTTCTATCAGCCCAGGCACGCCAAGCTTCGTACCGCCAAAGTAACGTACTACGACACAGCCAACATTCACTAATTCATGGCTTATTAATGTGCGAAGTATTGGAGTTCCTGCGGTGTGCGCAGGTTCTCCGTCGTCAGAGCTGCGCTCTATGATCGCTTCTGGATATACCCGAAGGGCCCAACAATAGTGACGAGCACTAGATTCTTGTGTTTTAATAAAATCCAATTGGACTTTAAAGCTGTCCTCATCTTCACAGTGAAAAAGGTAGCAGTAGAATTTACTTCCCTTTGATTTAAAAATGCCTTTTGATGGCCGTTCAACGCTGTAATAAAGATCGCTATCCTCGTTCATAACGGTCTGTTCCTAGCTTGTAGGTTGTCTGCGGTACGAGAAGATTTGGTGCAGTAATTCCCTCATTTATAGATGCGTTTGAGGTAAAACGGTGCCACTGGTCAACAATGCCCGAATCAACAAACGATTGAAGCACTCGACCTCCACCTTCGACCAAAACATGATGTATACCATAGTTCAAGAGTTCCGGAAGCCACTGCACAATTTCGTATGGATCGCAAATGATTTTATCCCCTTCTAGCTCTGATACTTTTCCGATAAAGAGTGGAGCGACTGCTAAATTTTCCAATGCGGATGAATTTGGCAAAGTGTTGTTTACTAGTATTATTGGTCGTGGATTCGTGCCATGGTAATTGCGCGTGGTAAGCGATGGCCGATCCCAATTCAAAGTTTTTGCAGAAATGAGGATACCATCGACTTCCGAACGTAACTGATGGGATTTTACTGCTGCTAATGGGCCAGATATTAAAGACGCCTCTTCATTTATTGTGCGCTTACTATCCAGATACCCATCTAAGGTTTGCGCCCACTTCAGTGTTACAAAAGGTCTATTGTTTTCTTTGTTGCAGAAGAAGACTTGATTTAGTTGTCGAAATGTAGTGGGGTCCGCAGAAAACAATACTTCTACGCCGTGCGACTGTAGGTGTTTGACTCCTTTTCCATTTACTAGAACATTAGTATCAGAGCAACCTATGACCACCTTAGGAATACGACTGTTCGTTATTAAAAGGCTACAAGGCGGCGTTTTTCCATAATGGGCGCAAGGTTCTAAACTGCAATACAAGGTACTAGAGGCGAGGAGAGATAGGTCTTTCACACTTTTAATAGCCATGACTTCTGCGTGTGGTTCACCAGCTTTGTGGTGGTATCCTTCACCGATTATTTCTCCATTATGCACGATGACCGCGCCAACCATTGGATTAGGTGCGGTACGGCCTTTGGCATAGTTAGCCAATTGTAAGCAACGTGTGAGAAACTTGGCGTGAGACATAGGGCAAAGGTAGTGGTGCAAGTCGTATTTTCGGCAGAGATGAAAACGTTGTCCTTTTATAAGCAAAATGCGCTCGCACTTCTTTCTACGATCTATGGTGCTCGTGAATCTGCCAATATTGTCAACTATTGGATAGAAGCGCGCTTAGGTTTGACACGTATGGATCAAGTTTTAAGGGCAGAGGAGGTATTCCAATTTGATTCGTACGAAGCAGAATTACAAGAACTTAAGGATAGGATACCTATTCAATACGTTGTAGGACACGCTTATTTCCAGGGACTTAAAATAGGATTAAATTCGGCAACCTTAATACCAAGGCCAGAAACCGAAGAATTAGTCAGTGAAGTGGTCAAATTAATTGATGCAACGCAAGCAAAAAGAATTATTGATTTAGGAACAGGTAGTGGCTGTATAGCGCTGGCCATTAAAAGTATTCGACCTGATACTGAAGTATTAGGGTTTGACAACAATCCCGATGCCATTGACCAAGCAAGAAGAAATGCAGATACGCTTGAATTGGATGTAAACTTTATTGTTGCCGATCTTTTTGACTATTCTTTTGAATCGGCCGATATAATTGTAAGCAATCCTCCTTACATCCCTATTTCCGAATGTGAGGATATGGAGGAACATGTGTTAGCGCATGAACCGGGGGGCGCCCTCTTTGTCTCTGATGAACAGCCGCTCCTGTTCTACGACGCTATTTTTGCATTAGGTAAGAAGATCCTTACGAATCGTGTGGGCTGGATGGTTTTTGAAATCCACCATCTTTTTGGTGAAGAAATGCGGCAACTTGGTGTCAAATATTGCGCAAAAGAAGTTAAATTAATAGAGGATTTGCAGGGCAAAGACCGAATGCTATTAGCTAGATATGGACGTACAGATTGAATTAGAACGCCTGCGCACTGAATTACACGAGCACAACCATCGGTACTATACCCTTGATACTCCTGTCATAAGTGATTACGATTTTGATCAATTGCTCAAGAAACTAGAGCAATTAGAGGCTGCCTATCCGGAATTTTTCGATCCAAACAGTCCCACGGTTCGCGTCGGTGGATCGGTGACAAAAAACTTTGAAACTGTGAACCATAGGTTTCCGATGCTCTCGCTCGGAAACACCTATAGTCTAGAAGAATTGCAAGAGTGGATCATCCGCGTCCAAAAATTAGCACCGGAAGCGACTTTCGTATGCGAATTAAAATACGACGGCGTTGCCATAGGAATTCAATACGTAAATGGTGCTTTAACCCGTGCTGTTACAAGGGGAGACGGTACCCAAGGAGATGATATTACGACAAATGTACGTACGATAAAGAGCATACCATTACTGCTCAACCCCCCGTTCCCAGAAGATTTCGAAATTCGAGGCGAAATTGTACTTCCTCATGCCCGATTTGAGGATCTGAATAAACAACGACAGAACCAGGGACTTCCACTCTTTGCAAACCCAAGAAACTGTGCGTCTGGTACCTTAAAATTGCAAGACAGCGGAGAAGTTGCGAAAAGAGGATTAGATGCGTACCTCTATTATGTTTTACCTGAAGGAATTCTCGCTTCAAATCACAGCGAAAGTATAGCTCTTGCTGGGAATTTAGGTTTTAAGATTCCGAAGACAGAAGATCGATTCATTGCGAATTGTGACGGTATTGAAAGTATTATGAGCTTTGTAGAATACTGGGACATTGCGCGTAAGAATCTTCCGTTTGACATTGACGGCGTAGTGATTAAAGTGAATAGCTATAAGGCACAAGAAGACCTGGGTTTTACAGCGAAGAGTCCGAGATGGGCTACCGCATTTAAATTTAAGGCTGAACGAATGCCAACTATTCTCGAGTCTGTTACGTATCAAGTGGGCAGAACCGGCGCTATTACACCGGTAGCAAATCTGAAACCGGTTTGGTTAGGTGGAACGACAGTAAAAAGGGCTTCATTACACAACGAAGATCAAATCGCCGCGCTAGATCTGCATATTTGGGATGAAGTGTACGTAGAGAAAGGCGGCGAAATTATACCTAAAGTGGTCGGCGTAAATGTTGATCAAAGAGAGGAATCTTCCCAGCGGGTTGTTTTTATATCGAACTGTCCGGAATGTCATTCACCGCTTTCAAGACATGAAGGAGAGGTACAGCATTATTGCCTTAATGAGGACGGTTGTGAACCCCAAATTAGCGGTAGAATAGACCATTTTATTTCTCGAAAGGCCATGGATATAATGGGTATGGGCTCTGAAACTGTAGCGTTACTTGTGAATAAAGGATTGGTCAAAAGGCCTGCTGATCTTTATGAACTAACCTTTGACGACCTTATCCAATTGGATGGATTCAAAGAAAAGAGCGTATTGAATATTCTTGACGGTATTGAAGCTTCTAAGCAGCAACCGTTTGAGCGCGTTTTATTTGCGATTGGTATTCGTCACGTTGGGGCTACCGTAGCTAAGAAGCTTGTTCGTCACTTTAGATCCATGGATGCAATCATGGCAGCGGATAAAGAGGAGCTATTGGCCGCAGAGGAGATTGGCGAAGTTATTGCGGACCAATTGTTAACTACTTTTCAAAAACCAGAACGACATTCTGAAATTCAGCGAATGCAATATTATGGACTCCAATTCGAGGCTGAGATTCAAGAGCAGGCTACGGATTCGGCTATAACAGGAAAAAAAATTGTGGTTAGTGGCGTCTTTAATAGCATTAGCCGAAATGAACTTAAAACTCTTATCGAAACACTAGGGGGTGTGAACGTAAGCAGCATCAGTAGTAAAACAGATTGTGTTTTCGCAGGCGAGGGGATGGGTCCGGCAAAGCTTAAAAAGGCAACGCATCTCAATGTGCCGATTTTAAACGAAAATGAGGTTCGTACCTTACTTAATTTATGAGACGGATTAAAGAATTTTACTGGAGGCGTGGACTGAGAAATGCCGCTGCCAGTAAACGCTTACTGAAGAATGCTACGCCGAAGGTGACCGTGCTAACTGCAGATATGGATCTTATCGCTTTGGTAAAAGAACACTTTTCCGCCGTAGATTTTGTTTATTTCGAAAACATGAAGAGGCCTAAAGATGAAGTAACGAAGACTTTTCATTTATACCGAGATGATTTTAATTTTAAAGGGGAACCGAAGCGGTTAATCCAGGAGCCGGGTGATAACCACATCTTATTAAATCTTGAACAAAATCCAGCAAATTTAACTTGGTATTGGTATGCCAGAAACTACGACATTAGGGTAGATTTGTGTGGAACCTATGACAACGCTGATTTGAGCATTGCTAATCCTAATGTATCCCTCAAGGAACAGTTAGAAATGCTTAAAAACATGCTTAATGTAATGACTACAAATGAATAAAATAGACCTATCTGGAGTCGGTGTAGCACTCGTTACTCCCTTTCAACGTGATGATAGCCAAAGCGTGGACTATGATGCGCTAGAACGTTTATTAGAGCACTGTATTTTTAATGGTGTAACCTACTTTGTTGTAAACGGTACTACTGCTGAAAATCCAGTATTAACTACCGATGAAAAGCAACGTATTCTGCAGTTTGTACTAAAAATTACTGCAGGCAGAATTCCCGTCGTTTTCGGTATCGGCGGTAATAATACCAATGCTTTAGTTGAAGAGTTAAACGTGTTCGATACGGAAGGTGTTTCGGCAATACTCAGTGCAAGTCCATACTACAACAAGCCATCCCAAGAAGGAATTTATCAGCACTATGCCGCTCTTAGCGCTGCAAGCCCTCTACCATTAATCGTATATAATGTTCCTGGAAGAACCAGCAGCAATATCAGTGCGCAGACCACGATTCGCCTTGCCAAGGACTTTGGCAATATCGTCGCTATTAAGGAGGCCAGTGGCAACCTGGATCAAATCACGGAAATATTGCTCGAAAGACCTGCGGGTTTCCAAGTGTTATCTGGAGATGATAACCTGACGTTTGCAATGATGGCCTTAGGTGCAGAGGGTGTTATTTCAGTAAGTGGGCAAGGAGTTCCTGAAGTCTTTTGCGCTATGGCTAAGCACATGAAGGAGGGTCGGTGGACCCAAGCTCGGGCTGCTCATTTAAGTATTTACGACTTAACGAACCAATTATTTGAGGAAGGTAACCCCGCAGGTATAAAAGCATTATTGGAGACCAGAGGCATCACTCAGGCAACCGTCCGCCTGCCTCTAGTAGAAGCTACGGACAATCTTAAGAATACATTAGCTGCAAGTTTAGAAATTCTTAACCTGACCTAATTCATTGTTAATTAAGCACACAATCTTAACCTTAAGCTAAGTCAGTTTAAACACAGCCTTTTGGTTTTCTAAGCATGTTTGTTAAAAGACATGGCCACTAATGAAATCAAAACGACCGTTAGAAGTTTGCGTTATAAGCGACTTGCATTTGGGTACCTATGGATGCCATGCAAAGCAGTTGAATCCCTATCTCAAATCCATCCAGCCTAAAACCCTTATTCTTAATGGTGATATCATTGATATTTGGAATTTTCGCAAACGCTATTTCCCAAAGGACCATCTCAAGGTAGTTCGAACGATTTTAAAAATGGCCGCTTCAGGCGTAGATGTACACTACATAACCGGTAACCACGATGAAGCGCTGCGTAGATTCAGTAACACGACCATTGGTAAAATTCAATTGTCAAACAAACTAGTGCTCAAATTGGATGGCAAGAAAGTGTGGATTTTTCACGGTGATATTTTCGATCGAAGTATCCAAGGTGCTAAAATTATTGCAAAACTAGGCGGTTGGGGATATGACTTCTTAATCCTTTTTAATCGACTCCTAAATGATGTACTAACAGCGATCGGTCGCGAAAAGTACAGTTTTTCGAAAATGGTAAAGGAACGAGTAAAACAAGCAGTCAAGTTCATTGGCGATTTTGAACAAATAGCGGCAGATTTGGCGATCAAAAAAGGTTATGACGCGGTTATATGCGGACACATCCATCAGCCTCAAATTCGCGAAGTGCAAAGCGCTAACGGCAGTACAATGTATATGAATAGTGGCGATTGGGTCGAAAACCTTACATCACTTGAATACATGGATAAAAAATGGCAACTATCCACTTTTCCACAGAGTAAAACCATTAGCTTCGACGATACTGAAGATGAACCGTTCGATGATGATCTATTGGAAGAGCTTACAAAAGCTGTATAGTCCATGAAAGTTTTATATGCGCTTCAAGGCACGGGGAACGGCCATGTGGCCCGTGCTAGAGAGCTTGTGCCGCTTATTTCGCAAACATGTGAAATAGACATTCTAGTGGCCGGAAACCAGAGTCAGATTGATCTTGGTTTTCCTGTACGATTCAAAAAGTTTGGCCTTACCATGAAGTACAACACAAGTGGTGGGGTTAGCTATTTCAAGAGCTTCTTCGGTAATAGGCCTTTGCGGTTTTTAAAAGATGTGTTTTCACTCCCGGTTAAGGAATATGATCTAGTGGTTATAGACTTTGAAGCTATTGCTTCTTATGCGTGCCTGTTGCGTGGGGTAAAGAGTTTACAATTAAGTCACCAAGCCGCATATTGGTCAAAGTTAACACCACGACCGGAGCCTCACGTATGGCATTGGGAATTCGTCTTGAGGCACATGTCACCGAGTCATTATAAAATAGGCTTTCATTTTAATGCCTACGATACGTTTATTTTACCACCCATTATAAGAAGCGAAGTTCGTAAGCTAACGCCTACACATGGAGCACATTATACAGTATATCTACCTGCATACAATGCTGCGACCTTGGCACAATGGTTTAAAAAATTCCCCAAAGAGTTGTTTACCGTTTTTACCAAAGAAAAAAACGTTAGTAACACTTTAAATTGTACATTTTTATCAGTTGATAATGAGTTGTTTATGAATTCCATTTGCGATTCTAAAGGCCTCATTTGTAGTGCTGGTTTTGAAGGCCCCGCTGAGGCGATGTATTTGGGTAAAAAATTGCTGATTACGCCCATAATAGGGCAATACGAACAGGCCGCCAATGCGATCTGTGCAGAGAGAGAAGGAGCTTTGATTTTTAAACAATTGGACGAAAGTGCTCGTCCTGTATTCGAGCTCTTTTTTAAATCGGAAAATTCTGTTAAAAGAGCTTGGCCGAACTTCGCAGAACAGCTTGTTGAGTGTATTTTATACAACGCTAAAAAAGGTATAGCTTTGGACGATATTTCCACTCTACAACTTCACTAAAAACCGTATCTTTGCGCGTTCATGAAATTAATTAGACTAGCTACATACGTACTGTTCGCCCTGTTTTTGACAAATTGTGGCGAATACCAGGAGGTTCTTAAGAGCAAAGACCTTGATTATAAATTCTCGAAAGCCGTGGAATACTACGATGCAGGGGAGTATAATAAGGCCTACCCAATCTTTGATGAACTAATCTCACTGTACCGCGGTACTCACAAGGCGCAGGAGGTCTATTTCTATTATGCACACACGTTGTATTTACAGAAGAATTACATACTCGCTGGTTACCATTTCAAGAATTTTTACAAAACGTTCCCTCAGAATGAACAAGCGGATGAAGCTGCATACCTCACGGCATATTGCTATTATTTAGAGGCACCTAAACACAGTCTCGATCAGGCCTATACCTTTAAAGCCATCAACGAAATACAGCTATACATCAATACGCATCCAAAATCGGATAAGCTTGAGGATTGCAATTCATACATGGAAGAGCTCAGAAGTAAACTGGAACTAAAGAGTTATGAAATAGCCTATCAATATTTTAAAACCCGACAGTACAAAGCGGCAATGACTGCCTTCACAACAACAGTTAGTGAATATCCTGACACACCATACCGCGAAGACGCTCTATATTATAAGACTTTAGCCGCATTTAAATTGGCAAATAATAGCCTGGCATCGCTTCAAGACGAAAGATTCACAGAAGCGAAAACAGCATTAAATGATTTTGAAGAAGCGTTCCCAAACAGCGAGCGCATTGAAGATTTACGTAAATTGATACATTAAATTCCTGATTTCCTATGGATTATAAAAAAATGCAAGCGGACAAGAATACCCGCACGCACAACACCAATGCAATTGATGCACCTACGGATAATATCTACGAAGCGTTGACTATTATCTCAAAGCGTGCGGAACAAATCAATGATATTACTCGCGAAGAGTTACACGCAAAACTTCAGGAGTTTGCTTCCTCAACAGAATCTCTTGAAGAGATTTTCGAAAACAAGGAGCAAATTGAAGTGAGTAAGTTCTATGAGAGTTTGCCAAAGCCAACTGCAATGGCTCTTCAAGAGTGGTTAGAAGATCGTATCTACTACCGCAAAGAGAACGAAGAAGAGAAATAGAACGTGGAAATGGGGCCTTTGTACCAGCGAAAGGTGCTGCTTGGTGTATCCGGCAGTATTGCAGCCTACAAAAGTGCTTTTTTAGTTCGTGAACTCATAAAATGGGGTGCTGAAGTTCAGGTAGTGATGACCACTGCTGCGAAGGATTTCATCACCCCATTAACGCTTTCTACCCTGAGTACACGTCCGGTGTATAGTACTTTTCTTCACGAAGAAAAGAAGAAATATGGGGTGTGGAATAACCATGTAGACCTCGGCCTATGGGCTGACCTCATGATTATTGCACCTGCTTCAAGCAATACACTATCAAAATTGGTCACTGGTGCCTGTGACGATTTACTCTCGGCAGTTTACATGAGTGCAAAGTGTCCCGTCTATGTGGCTCCTGCTATGGATTTGGACATGTATAAAAATAAAGCTACTCGAGCTAACCTTGAAGAGTTAATCGCTAGAGACGTGACAGTTATACCTGCAGAGCATGGTGAATTAGCCAGTGGTCTGGTAGGACAGGGACGAATGGCTGAGCCTGAGGCTATATGTCAATACATTTCAGCGCACCTTTTGAAACAACTTCCCTTATACGGTAAGAATGTCCTCATTAATGCTGGTCCCACCCACGAGCACATCGATCCGGTTCGGTACCTAGGAAATAATAGTACAGGTCAAATGGGCGTTGCCTTAGCCCATGCTGCACGATCTTTAGGTGCAGCTGTCACTCTAGTTCTAGGCCCCACACAGTATCCATTAGACTTAAATGGTCTACATGTGGTTCGCGTTGTTAGCTCAAAAGAGATGTTAACAGCCATGCAAGAATATTACCATTCTTCCGTTTTAACCATATGTACAGCAGCCGTGAGCGATTTCGTCCCAAAGGCTGCTGCCAACAAGAAACTAAAGAAGAGCACTTTGAAGGGTACCATGACCATTGACCTTGAAGAAACTGCAGATATTCTCGCAAGCTTAGGTAAGACGAAAAGAATAGATCAAAAACTAGTCGGTTTTGCTTTAGAAACAAACGATGGTGTGGGGTATGCGAAAGATAAGTTGGTGAAGAAAAATGCAGATGCGATTGTGTTAAACACTTTAAGTTCGAAAACTGGATTCGAATCAAACACCAATGCCGTAGAAGTATTCTACCAAGACGGAGAACAGCAATCCTTTCCACTTTTAGATAAAAGTGAATTAGGTCAACAACTGCTCAGTGCAGTACTCAATAAATTTCAATGGGTATGAAAAAGAGCATCTTCGCCCTTGTCATTTTCACTTTAATTTCCCTTCAAAGTAAGGGGCAGGAGCTTCGTGCTACAGTTAAAGTTCTAAGCCCGGAAGTACAAGCGACTAACAAAGACATTTTCCAAACCCTCGAAACATCCATGGAGAATTTCCTCAATGGCTATGCCTTTACAGATCACAAATACAGTGATGAAGAGCGGATTGAATGCAACTACATTATGACCGTAAATAGTTTAAGCGGGAATAGATTTGATGCCACTTTGCAAGTACAGTATTCGAGACCTGTATACAATAGCAACTATAATTCTCCTGTATTCAAAGTGCTTGATAAAGACGTCGTCTTTAGCTACCAAGAAAATGAACCTATAGACTTTCAACAAAATACGTATACCACAAATCTCAGTTCCATTTTGGCATTTTATGCCTACACCATCATTGGTCTAGACCGTTGCACTTTTAAAGCAAACGGTGGAGATGCGGAATTTGCTATTGCGCAGAATATAGTAACGACTGCTCAAAGTAATGGTGGTGCAAGTGGATGGAAAAGTTTTGACGGCACTAAAAACAGATTCTGGATTACAGATGCGTTGATGAGTCCTGTTTTTGAGCCTGTGAAAACCACTATATATATGTACCACAGACAGGGATTAGACCTTATGTATCTAGCCGAGAATCATAAACAATCTTTAGAGACCATCGCAACTAGTTTGAAAGCATTGGAGGCCCCCAATCAAAAGCGTCCCAATAGCTACCTTTTGAACCTGTTCTTCGACGCAAAGAATATGGAGATTTTATCGCTTTATTCGGAAGCTTCAGCGCTTGGCGTCGATACAAAAACGCTGCAGACGACTTTAGAAGAATTGGACCGCACACACGCGAGCAGTTACAGTGATATAGGAGGGAAGTAATGCTAAAGCGACTCAGAATACAAAACTTTATACTGATTGATCAGTTGGACTTACCCATTTTCTCTGGGATGACTGCAATGACAGGTGAGACAGGCGCCGGTAAAAGTATTCTACTAGGGGCGCTGGGTGTTGCATTAGGCCAAAGACTTTCCGCAAAGGCTGTGCTAAAAGACAAAAGCGTTAAGGCAATTGTTGAACTTGAATTGGTATTACCGAGGCATCTAGAAGCTGAATTCCATTCAAAGGATATCGATTTTGATACGCATAGTGTCTTTCGCCGCGAATTATTACCTAATGGTAAATCGAGAGCATTTATTAACGATACGCCTGTAAAAAGTAGTGATTTAGCCTATTTCGCAGGCCAGTTTATCGATATCAATAGCCAGAGTGATTCTGGCTTACTTACGGATGTTGCGAAACAAATTGAATTGATTGATTCTTTCGTAAAACCAGAAGAGGAGCGTGGGGAATACAGCAGGATTTACTCTGCTCTAAAGGCCGTTCTTAAAGAACAAAAGGTTCTTATCGAACAAGCCGATACGAGTGACCTGGATTACCTCGAATTTTTATACCACGAGCTAGATAAAGCGAATATAAAACCAGGTGAATACGAGGAGATTGAAGAATTGGTTCGTTTAAATAAAAATGCAAGCGATTTTAACGAGCAATACACTGAATTAGCAGAACTCATAGGCGGTAATTCAAAACTTCTAGATCAATTGTTTAACGTTGAGTCTAAGATGGCTCGACTAGCAACAAACGAAGCCTCTATAGAGTCGTTATTGGAGAAATTGCTTGAAATAATTTCACAGACGCAATCCATAGAACGTGATATACTGGACCGCATAGCAGCTGCTGAACTCACCGTAGATGTGGATGCATTGATCGATCGAAAACATCAAATAGATGGTTTAATACGAAAACATCGGGTTTTAGATGCGGATGCTTTGGTAGTGAAATTTGATGCTCTAGGTGCTCAGATAAAATCTATTAAGGATAAAGATTCCGTACTCAAGAAATTGAAATCCGAACAAATTAAGCTTGAGGGTTCATTAAAAACTGCCGGGACTAAACTGCATGCCAAACGATTGGAGTCAACCCAATTCATTCAAAATGCGCTCATCGGTTATTTAAGTGATGTGGATTTACCTAAGGCGAAAATAGAGTTGATATGGCAGGAGCAGTCCCCAGCATCGATAGGACTTTACAAGCCTTTATTCATGTTTAGTGCAAATCCTGGTAGCCCGCTCGAGCCATTGAATAAAGTTGCATCTGGTGGAGAACAAAGTAGAGTGAAATTAGCGCTGAAAGCAGCCTTAGGTAAACACATCACTTTGAGTTGTCAGATTTTTGACGAAATAGATACGGGCATAAGTGGTGCCACCGCAGAAAAAGTTGGTAATCTCATGTCTGAATTAGCCAACAATCAGCAAATTATAACCATTACTCACTTGCCTCAAGTGGCGTCAAAAGGCAACACACATTGGCTGATTTCTAAGTCATCAACGGAAACGACCACAGAAAGTAGCGTAAATGTACTGACTGACGAAGCACGCGTGGAGGAGCTTGCTCGAATGCTCAGCGGAGCGAAAATTACTCAAGCAGCAAAGAATCAAGCAGAAGCATTGTTGAAAGCTAGGTAAAACCTATTTTCGCAGTCTATAACAAACAAAAGAATATGTCAAACGGATTACTCAGTGGCAAATGCGGTATTGTATTTGGCGCTTTAAATGCAGATTCTATTGCTTGGAAAGCAGCAGAAGCAATCCACGCGCAGGGTGGTAAAGTAGTATTGACAAATGCACCTATAGCCATGCGCATGGGCGAATTAAACAATCTAGCTGAAGCAATTGACGCCCCTATAATAGCTGCTGATGCTACCAGTATGGAAGACTTGGATAAGTTAATCACTGGTGCTATGGAACATTTCGGAGGTAAAATTGATTTTATCCTCCATAGTATAGGGATGAGTGTAAACGTTCGCAAAGGCAAACACTACACAGAATTGAACTACGATTGGCTTCAAAAAGGTTGGGACGTAAGCGCTGTTAGTTTCCATAAAGTGATGCAAAGCGCTTGGAACCACAATGCAATGAGCGAATGGGGTTCTATTTTAGGGTTAACCTATATGGCAGCGCAGCGCACATTCCCTGACTATAACGATATGGCGGACAACAAGAGCTACCTAGAAAGTATTGCACGCAGCTTTGGTTACCATTGGGGCGTTCGTAATAATGTACGCGTTAATACGATATCTCAGAGCCCAACGCCAACTACAGCGGGATCCGGTGTAAAGGGATTTGGTGGGTTTATAGCCTATGCAGAGAAAATGTCGCCACTAGGCAACGCTACTGCTGAAGATTGCGCGAACTACATTGTTGCTATGTTCTCTGATCTTACGAAGCGTGTAACAATGCAGAATTTATATAATGATGGAGGCTTCTCAAACATGGGTGTTAGCGACTTAGTGATGGCTCAATTCATGGAAGGAGAGCCAGAAGAATAAATTCTTCTCGTTATTTCATATTAAAAGCCACTCTTAATTAGGGGTGGCTTTTTTATACAGCACAAGTTCTGCTTTCTCAAATACCGTCTCTACAATAAAACCTTCAGGAACGGGATCGTTTAAACGTGTGAGGAGATAGGGTTGCTCATTTTCAGTTAGATAAAGCTTATGGTATCTAGATGCAATTGCGTTATCCTTCCAGAATTCATTCAAATCATATACCTGAATGACCTGCAGATCTAAGTCGTTCGCAATACTGCTATAGGCCTTGATGGTATGCTTATCTCGTGATGGAGACTTACTGAAATAGAGGGTAAGAATTATGGCAATAGACCATAATCCCAGATTCATCAATGAAATATACTTCACCCACCGCGTACGATTAATACCCCACGGCCATGGCGCTTGTTCATAAAGCATACCAAATGCAAGCATCCAAAATGCCATAGAAGGCATGAAATAGTAGTGCTCTTGGCGGTGTAAAAACAGAAAGGGAATTGTTGCGCAAATGGCAATACAGAACATTAAGATGCTTTCTCTCCGCAAAGGATAGCTACTACCTCGTCTCCAAGCCAAAAGAACTAAAACCAGTATTGGAAGTGTTAATTGTTTTACCAATTCACCTAAACTCAAAAGCACCGAACTCTCGGCCCCTCTAAGTCCTCGCAATGAGGGCAGTAACTGTTGATTTAAATAACCTTCAAAGAATTTAGCAAAGTCGGGCTCATACGTATAGAAATAGCTAAAAAGAACGCTGCTACTCAAAACCATGACAACCATTGAAGTCAGTGCATTCCACCTAAATTCTTTGAATAATACTGCAACAAGAGGCAGAACGATTAGCGGAAACAGTGCCACAGGTCCTTTAATGCCCAAAGCAAGAAAGAATAATACCCCAGCAAATGCACTCCATAGGTAATTCTTTTTCCATGTACCTTCAATGAGAAGCCATACTACAGCTAACGCTGCAGCATTTAAAGGTGCTTCCAGGAGGTTGTTTTGGTGTACCCATAATACTGTAGGTGTGAGCGTCCAGAGCAACTGCGGTATCCAGCTTCTATGTGCCGATGGGATAAGTAAAGCCCAGATTCGGCGTATCATTAGAATACTGAGTCCGTAGAGCGTGTATGCGTAGAAGCGATCCACCCAAGCTTGATCTCCAAACAGTCTATAGAAAACAGAATGTATCGCAAATGAGAACGGGGGATGTTCGTAGTATTCAGGATGAACAAAAGGGGAGTATTGAGGTGACCAAAACTGACCCACACCTTCATTTAAATTTCTTGCAATAGCAGCGAAGGTTAATCCATCGAAAAACATTCCTTGAGTAAAGAGCAATGGCAAAAGGAGTACCGCAGCTATGGCCCAAGAAAATTGGTTCAACCGGTAATTAATGATGTGACTCATTTAAAACTCGCTCTTTAAATGAAAGGTGATCTTATCAAATTTATCCTGAGCCATTTGAAGAGAGAATTGAGAATCCGCTAAAAACACGAGTCTGCCAAATTTATCTTCTGCAAGATAACGTTGTTTCAGCGTGCTAAACTCCTTAAGCTGCGCCTCATCGTGACTTTCAATCCAGCATGCTTTAAAGGCAGGGAAATTCTCATAGGTACATTTGGCGTTGTATTCGTGTTCTAAACGATACTGAATCACCTCATATTGAAGTGCGCCAACAGTCCCAATAATTTTTCGATTATTCTGTTTCAAAGTAAAAAGTTGCGCAACGCCCTCGTCCATCAATTGGTCAACCCCCTTATTTAGTTGCTTGGCCTTTAATGGATCGGCATTATTGATGAACCTAAAGTGTTCTGGGGAAAATGAAGGAATACCCATATAATGTAAGGACTCCTTTTCAGACACTGTGTCGCCTATCCTAAATGAGCCGTTATCAGGGATGCCAATAATATCTCCAGGAAATGCTTCCTCTATGGTACTTTTCTTTGAGGCCATGAATGCAGTAGGAGCACTTACTCTAAAAGTCTTGCCCGTTCTAGTATGTACGTAGGTTTTATTTCGCTCAAATTTCCCGCTAACTACTTTTAAGAAGGCAATTCTATTGCGATGATTAGGATCAATATTAGCGTGTATTTTAAAAACAAAACCTGAAAATTGGTTTTCGTTAGGCTCCACAATGCGTTCTTCGGCTTCCTTCGCTTGAGGTTCGGGAGCGATTTCTTGAAAACAATCTAAAAGTTCACGTACACCAAAGTTGTTCAATGCGGAACCAAAAAACACAGGACATTGTGCTCCCTTTAAATAGGCGTCCTGATCAAACTCTGGATATACGGCCTCGAGTAATTCTAGATCGTTTCTAAGCTCTAGCGCAGCTTCGTCGCCAACTCGCTCTTCTAGTAAAGGGTCATTAATGTCCTCCACTGATGTACCTTCGGAAATCTTCTGTTTATTATCACTTGAATACAAATGAAGATTCTTCTCCCACATATTGTATACCCCCTGAAAGCGTTGACCCATTCCAACAGGCCAAGAAAGTGGACATAAGGTTAACCCTAATTTTTGCTCAACTTCATCAATAAGATCGAAGCCGTCTTTCCCTTCACGGTCAAGTTTATTGATGAAAACTATAATAGGAGTGTCGCGCATACGACAAACCTTTACCAATTTTTCTGTTTGTGCTTCCACACCTTTGGCCACATCAATAACAACAATAACGCTATCACAGGCTGTGAGAGTGCGGTAGGTATCTTCAGCAAAATCTTGGTGGCCCGGTGTATCAAGAATGTTGATTTTCTTATCCTTATATAAAAATCCCATGACGGAGGTAGCAACGGATATACCGCGCTGCTTTTCAATCTCCATGAAATCAGAAGTAGCTGCTTTTTTAACTTTATTACTTTTCACAGCGCCCGCTTCCTGGATTGCACCTCCAAAAAGCAAGAGTTTTTCCGTTAAAGTAGTCTTCCCAGCATCCGGGTGGGAAATGATCCCGAAGGTTCTGCGTTTTCTAATTTCTTTCTCGAAGGCCATGATCAGATTTTTGAACGGCAAATATACCAAAGGATTCTTCGGGGATTTAGTGGTTATTTATTGTACTCGCGCTGTTTTTGTTAAACAATATATCTTTTCTGAGGTTAGCAAGAAGTGGAAAGTAAGTATTCAATTAAAGATTTAGAACAATTAAGCGGTATCAAGGCCCATACAATACGTGCATGGGAGCAGCGATACAAGCTAATAGAGCCTAAACGGACAGTAACAAACATTCGTTATTATGGTGATCACGATTTACGTGTTGTTTTAAATACATCCGTACTTCTTGGTGCGGGGTGGAAAATCGGGAAGGTTTCGAAGCACTCACCAGATGAACTAGCGTACCTTGCTTTAGAGGCTAGTCCATACGAGGGTAATTTTACTTATGAGTTGAATGAGCTAAAGTTTGCCACGCTTGGTTTTGATATCAAGAGGTTTGAGGCAATAATGGACCATTGCATAGAAAAATATGGTGTCCATGCTACTTACAGAGAGGTCATTGGTGACTACATACAGGAGCTTGGTAAGCTTTGGCTTTCAGGAAGTGTAGGTATCTCACAAGAACATTTTGTTTCGTCATTAATAAGGCAAAAAATATATGCTGCGATTGATGCACTTCCAGCTATAGCTAACGAGAACAACGGAAAGTACGCTATTTTCCTTCCTGCGAATGAGTTGCATGAGATTGGTGTGTTGTATCTGGCATACATTCTCAAGGAAAGAGGAGAGCAGGTATATTATTTAGGACAGAGCTTACCGAAAGAATATTTAACCGATTTATTAGACAACCAACCAGTCGATCACCTCATTAGTTGTTTTACTACACATCCGGAAGTACCGGAATTAGGCAATTATTTAGACGAGTTAGAAGAGCTTATTATACATAAAGGCATCCAAGTACACCTAACTGGGCACATTTTTTCAGAGTATACGCCTGAGCGTGAATTCACCAACATCAATATTTACGGGACTTTAAAGGAATTAAGCGCGGGTTTGTCTTAAAAATCCATTTTGTTTAATAAATTTCTTAAAAGATTATACAAATTGTTCAAACACTTTGTTTAACTTTACGGAACAAACGTTAAACAACCGTATTATGTCAACTTCTGAATTTGGATTACTCATTGATCGCGAGCATGACTTTCTTAGTCAACTAGCTATGAAGCTTACCAAGCGTCGCGATGATGCCGACGATCTTCTTCAAGATACGTATTACAAAGCCTTAAAGAATAAAGACAAGTTTGCCACCGGTACAAACTTAAAGGGATGGTTATACACTATAATGAAGAACACCTTCATTAATAACTACCGTCGTAAGAAGCAACAAAACACGTTTGTAGACGAAACGGAAGGACAGTTCTTTTTAAATTCTAGAGAGGCGGGTAAAACCACCTTAACAGATGCCAACGTCGACAACCAATACATAATGGATCAAATTGGCACTATAGAAAAGCACTATACTGAAGCGTTTTTCATGCATTACGAGGGCTTTAAATATGAGGAAATTGCTGAGCACTTCAATATTCCCTTAGGCACCGTAAAATCTCGTATCTTTTTGGCCCGTAAAAAGATGATGGAAAAGCTTGCCGACCAACGTCACTGACCTAAAACCGCCTAAATCGTTCTAATGAAATCAGTAATAGTAATAGGTTCTGGCTTTGCCGGGCTTAGTGCAGCAACCTTCCTTGCCAAAGAAGGGTATGATGTAACCATTCTTGAAAAAAATGACCAATTAGGGGGAAGAGCCCGTTGTTGGGAAAAGGATGGCTTTAAATTTGACATGGGTCCCAGCTGGTACTGGATGCCCGATGTTTTCGAAAGGTACTTTGCTTCATTCGGCAAAGAGGTTTCCGACCTTTATAATCTTGTTCGTTTAGACCCTTCATATAGAGTAGTCTATGGCCCCAACGATCAGGAAGATCAGAGTCCAAATATGGAAGAGCTTGAAGCAATGTTCGACAAGCTTGATCCGGGATCAGGAATGCGTTTACGTAAGTTTCTCAAGCAAGCAGAATACAAATATAAAGTAGGTATTCAAGACTTAGTTTTTAAACCTGGTCGTTCACTTACAGAATTCATGGATTTCAGAATTGTTAAAGGTATTTTTCAATTGGATATGCTAAAGGACATTCGTAAACATGTTGCAGAGGTCAGTACGCATCCTAAATTAAAAGCGATCCTTGAGTTTCCTGTATTGTTTCTGGGTGCATTACCGCAAAACACACCGGCACTATATAGTTTGATGAATTATGCCGACATGTCCCTTGGCACTTGGTACCCTATGGGGGGTATGAACAAGATCATTGAAGGCATGGTAAATGTTGCAAAAGAGCAAGGCGTTAAATTCAGAACCGGCACGGAAGTAACTGGTTTTAAGTATGCGAATGACAAAATTATTAGTGTTCTGACTAAAGGCGGAAGTTTTACGGCTGATATCGTAGTAGGAGGAGCTGATTATCATCATATCGATCAAAAAATAAGCAGTCCCGAGTATAGAGAATATACTCCGCAATATTGGGAGAAACGTAAAATGGCACCATCCTCACTTTTATTTTATCTAGGTGTCAAAGGAAGAGTGTCAAATGTGTTGCATCATAATTTGTTCTTCGATTATGAATTAGAGCAACATGCTCATGAAATCTACACTGACCCATCGTGGCCGACTAAGCCACTTTTCTACGCGAGCGCTCCCACCAAAACGGATTCTTCTATAGCACCTGATGGATGCGAAAATATGTTCTTGTTAATGCCTACTGCACCAGGATTAGCAGGTGATAGTGAGGAAGTGAGAGAGAAATATTATAATTTAATGATGGATCGTCTTGAAGCGTACACAGGAGAGTCGATCAGAGAAAGAGTCATCGTTAAACGTAGTTTCGCTTACAGTGATTTCAAAAGTGAATACAATAGTTTTAAAGGCAACGCATACGGGTTAGCGAATACGTTAGACCAAACCGCCATCTTTAAGCCAAGGCTAAAAAGCAAGAAAGTAGCAAACCTATATTTCGCTGGCCAATTGACAACACCTGGTCCCGGCGTTCCACCTTCACTTATAAGTGGGGAAGTAGTTTGTGGTGAAATAGTCAAGGATTATTCTTTAAAGAAAGCGGTATGAAGGCACTATTCGACAGCGTAAGTATCAAAGCTAGTAGATTGACCACTAAGTCGTATTCTACCTCCTTTTCGCTGGGTATTCTAGGTTTAGATAAAAAGTACCACGACCCGATCTATGCGATTTATGGATTTGTGCGTTTTGCAGACGAAATCGTTGACTCTTTTGAAGGTTATCCCCAAAAGGAGCTCTTAGAAAGGTTCTGGAAAGACACCCATTTAGCTTTAGACGAAAAAATCAGTTTAAACCCAATCCTAAATAGCTTCCAACAAGTTGTCAATACCTTCGAAATTGATCGTGATTTGATTGAAACCTTCTTAAAGTCAATGGAAATGGACCTTTATAAGAGTGATTACGATGAAGCAGGGTATAAAGCATACATATTAGGATCGGCAGAAGTTGTTGGTCTTATGTGTTTGAAAGTATTTGTAGATGGAAGTGAAGAACGCTACCAAATACTAAAAAAGCCTGCGATGCAGTTAGGTAGTGCATTCCAAAAGATTAATTTCCTTCGCGATTTACATTCGGATTATATGAAATTAGGTCGAACCTACTTTCCTGGTGTAGACTTAAACAACTTTAATGAGGCCGTAAAAACGGAAATAGAAGCAGATATCGATATTGATTTTATCGCTGGATATGAAGGAATAAAGCAGTTACCGAAGGGTGCGCGCTTTGGAGTATATATCGCCTATGTTTATTACTACAGCCTCTTCAAAAAGATTAAGAAAACACATTGCGACATCATTTTAAGTCAACGTGTAAGAATCTCAAACAAAAGGAAGTACGGATTATTCTTAAGAAGTTTACTAAGACACACCATTAATTGGATCTAAAATATGGCTGAACAAGTTATCCTGGTCGACGAGCATGACAATGCTCTAGGGCTGATGGAGAAAATGGAAGCGCACCGATTGGCGAAATTGCATCGTGCATTTTCTGTTTTCGCCATGAATGACAAGAATGAAATTTTACTGCAGCGTAGAGCTCTGCATAAATACCACAGCGGAGGGCTATGGACAAACACCTGTTGTTCGCATCCTAGAGACGGTGAAAGTGTAGAAGAGGCTGCCAGAAGAAGGCTAATGGAAGAGATGGGCTTTACATGCGATGTCAAACGCATCTTTAGCTTTATTTACAAGGCTGAACTTGATAATGATTTAACCGAACACGAACTAGATCATGTACTCATCGCACGCTGGAATGATGCCCCTGAAGTTAATCCTGATGAAGTTGAGTCTTTCGACTGGCAATCGGTTGAATGGGTAGCTAATGACATGAAAAATAACCCTGATCGATATACAGAGTGGTTTAAAATCATTTACGATCGATTTTTAAACTATTGG
This sequence comes from uncultured Flavobacteriales bacterium, assembly GCA_905478295.1. GTDB lineage: Bacteria > Bacteroidota > Bacteroidia > Flavobacteriales > Schleiferiaceae > UBA10364. The sequence goes on from CAJQHZ010000035.1 coordinate 117,362, forward strand.
AACAATGAGGATCACGGTCTATAGAAAAGCGCACTTTAATGCTGCACATCGTTTACACGAACCCAATCTCACTGAAAAAGAAAATGAGGAACTCTTTGGTAAATGTAACAATCCTTATTTTCATGGACACAACTACGAATTAATCGTAGGCGTTACTGGTGAGGTGGATCCCAAAACCGGATATCTTATTGATATGAAGGTTCTGGCCGACCTCATTAAAGCAGAAGTTGAAGACTACATGGATCATAAAAATCTTAATGAACAGGTAGCTGAGTTTAAAACGTTAAATCCTACAGCAGAGCACATTGCTTACGTAATCTGGAACAGATTACGGGGGAAATTGAACACATCGTTCGATTTAAAGGTTACTTTATATGAAACCCCCAGAAACTTTGTTGAGTACTGCGGAGAATAAATTTATTATGACAAAGCACGACCAAAAATACACAACGGAAGAACTTGCCGAATTATTCGACAGTCACATGGGTAGTTCTATAGATACACCACTACGGCCAGATGCGTTCAACTTGAGTGATGAAGAAAAGATTTCTCAAATCGCCGAAAAATTCGAAGACATCATGCAGATATTAGGCTTAGACCTAACTGATGATAGCTTACGCGGTACACCATTAAGAGTTGCAAAAATGTATGTTTCTGAAGCATTTGCAGGTCTAAATCCGAGCAATAAGCCTGAGATTAAACTGTTCGATAATAAGTATCAGTATACGGACATGCTTATCGAAAAGAACATCACGGTTCATTCACATTGCGAGCATCATTTTGTTCCCATTTTAGGTAATTGTCATATTGCATATATCCCTAATGGACAGGTGGTTGGTCTATCTAAACTAAATAGAATTGTACGTCACTATTCGAAGCGTCCACAAGTGCAAGAGCGCCTTACCCGTCAAATCGCTGAAGCACTTATGGAAGGATTAGGAACACCTAGCGTTGCCGTTTATCTTGAAGCAGATCACATGTGTGTAAAGACCAGAGGCATTGAGGATGCTGGCAGTTCAACGGTTACCATGGCCTTTCATGGAGCTTTTGAAGATGAACTTCAGCGTCAATACTTTCTAAACGCTGTTCAATAAATGAGTCAAAAAGTTAGCCTTTTTTGGTTTAGACGAGATTTA